>CALXBK010000019.1 GCA_944386545.1 uncultured Ruminiclostridium sp. | reverse complement strand
AAACGGAAAACCATATTTGTTATCTATTTTCTTATCTGTTTGGATTCCTTTTTACACAAAATTTTCCGAAGTGCCTTTAAAAATGCTGTATCAATTGCCTGAGCAATTCACCATAACACATAAAGTATTTTTAACATATTATAATATCGTTAAATGATCCCGACAAATATTTTGATCACAAAAGCGTAAAACTTTGTAATCTGTTTCCCTCCTCTATTTCAGATATCCTCAAAAGTGCTTGGTTACTGTCGTTGTATGTCTTGTCCCGTGTGAGAGTTCAATCCTATATCCTGAGGGGGATCATTTTATGCTGCCCTTCCATCGAAAAATTCAGTAACCATGCGGGTTTCTGGATTTTTTCTTTTTTATACCCACACCAAAAATCACCCGATTTTCAGCTGTTCTTTCCATAATTTTGGAAATAATAGCTCTTCTTTTTATCCCCTGCATTTTTCTGCTACGTTCTCCCACTTACTGCCGAAATCCACGTTCTCCGGCAATGCCATTCCGCTTACCATTGCCTGCGCCGACAACAGCTTAGAACTGTAGTCAAGGTGAGCATAGATATTTGCTGTGGTGGAAAAATCGCTGTGTCCGAGCCATTCCTGTATCTGCTTCATAGGAACACCGTTCGCAAGAAGCAGCGAAGCACAACTATTTTCATAGCAAGTGAATATAGGTCTTGTAGAACATTGGAGCTTGCCTGCTATGTTTCTTGCATTTACAGCTTCAAAGCCCGTTTCCTTTGTAATATTCAAAACAGTATCTAAAATCATAGCTTTAGTTATTTTGGCTTTTGGTGGCATTTATTTACCTTCCTTTCGCATTTGTTATACAACAGATGTTGCATAACAATAGTAACATATAGACTGAAGTTTGTCAAGAATGCTCCAATGTTTCAGACAAACAAGGAGCAAGAACTTGTTCTCACTCCTTGTTTACTCTCCACACTAAAACTTTTTTAATTTTTCTTTGAGCCTGTCCATTCGCCTGTAAACAGCCTTCTCGGTTATGTTGAGAGAGTGGGCTATTTCACGGGTGGAATAGCCTTGTATCTTCAACAAGGCGATTTGCAAGGTCAGCTTGTCCACCTTAATCAAAATCTGATAGAGCTGCTGATTTTCGATACTGTCCAGAAAGTCCTCAACTGTCTTTATTTCGGGCTGCTGCGTATCATCGGCAACTCCCTCAAGGTATGTACCCGCTTCCTGCATACACTGATAGTACCGCCTGTCTGAATTGAAAATCGCCCAATCGTGAGAACGGAGCGTTTCAATGGTACTCTCATCAACGCCGAGCTTCCTTAACTGTTTTTCTTCGGCTTCTTTCCAGAGCCGCCATTTCTTTTCTTCTTTGGCTTTATTGTAAGCCATACCGTTTTACCTCCAATCTGAATTTTTAAAAATTCAGATTGAAAGGCGGCGAACGACAGCCCACGCCAGATATGGGCTTGTCCCTTATTCCGACAAATAGCGACAAACAAAGAACCGCAAAGGCTGTCAGACCTTTGCGGCTATGAGCAAAAACAGTTCTATGATGTAGAAATATGACTTCTACTTTTGGGGTATAAGAGTACCACGAGCAACTGAGAATTTTTTTAACAGGTTATCCCCGCTTATTCGTGATACTATGTAAGGTAACTGCTGCTTCTGATAAGCAGCAAGGCGCTCAGGGCAGACCAGCGCATAAAAAAATCCCTCCAAACTCAAAACGGGTTTAGAGGGCGTTGATAATTCTGTTCGGGCGTGACATAACAGCCCACCAAAGCACCGTTTTTTTTATTCGGTGGGCTTGTTCAAGTATAAGAGAAAGAGCCGATGCCTGTGATTACTCACAAGTTAATCGGCTCTGCATCTGTGTGTCTGGCTCTGTGGTGATGTGCTATTTTTTACTACAGACTAAGAATTGGTGTCTGCTATTTCTTTATTTTAGGTGAACCAAAGAAACCTGTCAGTTCAACATCTGCATTATATTTAAGACTGTAAGTCCCTTCTCCTTTGTTGAGAGCCTCTGAAATCTCTTGAATTTCCTTCGCAACATTCTCTAATGTTGTATACCATCCGAGTATTGTTGTATGCTCGCCCCAAAAAGTTACTTTATCAATTCCAAATAAAAGATATGGTGGTTCATCTTTATGTGGAAATATTATTTTAGAACTTTTTACAGAATGGCAAACAACCACATTTTGCTTATCATATGTTGTAATGGCAATTTTCCCAGATGGAGCGATTACAACATTCTTTTCTTCTGTTTTTTCTTTCTCCTGCCTCTCTGACAAATCATTCATTAAATAATCTATCGAGATATTTAATGTTTTTGAAATTAAAAGCAGTTTTTCTGTTTCGGGATATCCATTATCAGACTCCCATTTTGAAATTGCCTGCCTTGAAACATTCAAAAGTTCTGCCAATGCTTCCTGTGTTATATTTCTATCTTTTCGGACTAATTTTAATTTTTCGCCAAAACTCATTTCGTTTACCTCGTTTCTGGATTTTATAAGCAAATAATAGCATACTCCTTTTTACTTTACTACCAACCCCCATTTGCAAATACGCAACTTCAAGTTGCATTTGCTAATAAAAGGTGCTTTTAACGATTCAACAGAATTCGATATTTCGCTTCGCATATCAATTTATTGTTTTTGTTTCAAACCTTTTAACGACTGTTACCCGTAAATTCTTTACTCCAATCAAACTTTCCTGCTTGCACTTTGGACAGAAAAGAGGGAAGTTTTTCAACTCTGTATCTTCCCGAATTTGTAGTCGTGTTTTACTTCCGCAGACAGGACAGAGTATCCATTTATATAAAGGCATATAATTTTCCATCTTTTTATTGTTTTTTTAACTCCATTTCTATACAATTCCACTTTTCACCCATACATAAATAAGCTTCTATTTTTTCTTTACTTACCTTTTTAAATCCACAAGATTCATAGCATCGAATAGCAGCCAGATTATTTTCAAAAACTCCTAAAGAAACTTTATTAACCTTTACAAATTCAAAGGCATACCGAATAGCGAGAGAAACCATCTCTTTTCCATATCCCTTTTCTCTCTGCATATCATTAATGATTACAAACCCTAATCTAAGTTCATCTCTATTACCATTAGGAAAACGCATTGTAAAATGCCCAATTACTTCTGTTTCATCAAAAGCTGTCATTCCCCAAAAATCATCATTATTTGTATATTTTCCATAATATGAATTTATATCATTTGCAGTAACAGGATATTTATCATAACGGTCTGCACTCCACTGACGAAAAGAAAATTCATTTTTTGTCCAGTTAACAATATATTGCGCATCACAATTTTTGTATGGTCTAAGTCTTAACATTTATATACTCCCTTCATTTTAAGATAAATCTAAAGAAAATCGTTTGAATGCATTTTCTATCAGCGTTGTAATTTCCTTTGAAGAAATAACAATACCATTCGAAACTATCTGTGTTGCAATTCCATGAGAATAGAACCACATATTAATTACAAGATTACTTGCTTTATCTATTGGTAAGCCGGTAATATCTATTATATCTTCTATCAAAAATTCATTTTTTTCTGTTAGAATAATATCTTGTATGGACAATCCCTTAATTGCTTTACTCATAAATAGTATACTAAAGATAATAGGTTCTTTTTGAGCAAATTAAATATAATTAATGCACTGATTTATAAGTTTATTTTCACTTATCATTTCACTGTCCATATAGCAGATATAATAGTTATTTAGTTCCTCAAAGACATCTCCTTTTAATTCCTCCATGTTCCTATAAATACGAAAAAGTGGTCGTGTAGAACAATTCAGAGCATTTGCTAAGCTACGGGCGTTTATATTTTCTATTCCTCTTTCTCGAACTAATCCTACTGCTGCTTTTATAATATCTCCCCTGCTAATTAAAGGTTTAGGCGGCATATCTTATTCTCCTTCGGTAATATTTGTTGTGTAACATATGTTACCATTATAGCTTGATTTTTGTGTTTTGTCAATGTGTATGCTTTCTTTAAAAAATCGACAGAGTTTTTTTACCCTCTGCTACCAGTTTACTATGCGTAGATGATTTCCTTGTTGACAATCTCCAACACACGCCCGTATGTTATTCATTCGCCAGACCCATTCTAAGGCGTTTTTTCCCTTAGTTGTTCCGTGATACTTTATGCCTTATAGGATATATGAATTTTCAACGCTATAGACAAGAAGTGAAATATCTTGTAATTGGCATTTTCACATCGTTTAATAAGAAAGCGTAACAAGATATAATATCATTTCGGCAAAAAGTGTGAACTTTGCCGAAATGATATTGACTTTTTTCGAGGTTTGCGTATAATTATATGAGGTGGCAAAACGGCAAAAACAAGACTTTTTGCCGAAATGATATTTGCCGAGAGGTGATGAACAAGATGAATTCTAATATACTTCAAACATTAGCTGATAGAAATTCATTCAGACTCAGTGATTTTACCGAGGCGTGCCATCATTATGGCTGTACATTGGGTGATTCAGCAATTCGAAAACGTCTGCAGGATCTTTTGAAGGCGGGGGAAATTGTGCGCGTGGGACACGGCTCTTATGCCGTTATTCGCAATGAGCACGCACATTACTCCTATATTTATTCGGAGTTTTCCGAGAAGATTGTGGATCAAATCCAAGGACGCACATCCATACCTAAACTTCACCGTATTTGAACTTGTACAATTGAACGAATTTGTTAACCATCAGATTGCCCACAATGCCGTGTTCGTATCGGTTGAAAACGAGGTCTCCAATTTTGTGTTCGAGACACTTCGTGAATTGTATCCCGGCAAGGTTCTCCTGTATCCGACTGTGGAGACCTACCACCAGTATTGGTCTGACTATAAGCTGAGCAAATCATATACATATTTGAATATCAAGGCAACGATTGAGGTTAAACCAATGATGCTTACGCTACCGTTGTTGGGTGATACAGTTAAAAGTCAACTAACAGGAACCAATTGGTATCAAATAACGTATGAAGGTACTATGGGTTATTAAGAAAGGGTAAAAAAATGAAACGATTATTCTTAATTTTATTGTGTTTATGCTTGGTTGTGTCTTTTACAGCCTGTGGTGGTGAAACTTCCTAGCGATGATTTCACACCAGGTACGGAGCAAACAAGCACTCCGGATTCTACTGATGAAAAGGATACTACTTCGAATACAGAACAGTCAGTAGAAGATAAGTACGATTCTTATGCTAAGGTTGGTGGCGAAAAAATTTATGTCAACTATAAAGATGGTCGCCGCGATGATACCGGTGCATCCTCTATTGTGTTCCATAGCACTGCAACTGACTTGACCGTGCTTGCGTATGACACAACAGGTTCCTTTAGTGGAGACCACACTGCAGTTCTTTCCTTGATTAACGATGGCAGAATCTTCAAGGACATTGCTATCTACTCTGAAGCAGATTTTAATGATTATAATACGACATACAATTAAACAAATTGATTGCTCCAAAACCGACATTAACAAGAAGATTGTTCTGATTGTCCCGGAAGATCAAGGTGTTAAGGATTATGTTCAGACGGTCATCAATGAGCTTGGTTATTCTGGAATGTTCAGCGTTGAGGCTGGGTATGGCACAGGATACAAACTTCCGGAGAAAACTGAAACAAATACAGAGGAGGGGAATTCATGACAATTGCAGTATTAGCTTGTTTATCTCTTCTTCTGATGTTGGCAGCTTTTGCGTATCTTACATATAAAGATTTTACGGGCGAAACGTTCGGAAGCAAAATAGCTTCAGCTGTCAAGAGCAACAGAAAAATTGTTATTTATCTTTTCTGCTCATTGGTGTTTATGATTGGCCTGTCTGTTGCTTTGGTTAGCATTTATAAGACCAATACGCTGATAGCAAATATGAAGGTTATCACCTTACTTGGACTTTTGGTAACTGTAACTGTTCCAGATATTAAGGAACATATTATTCCGGCTCTATAATAAATATTGGGGTAGCCAAATAGAGCCTAAGAATTTAATTTAAAAAAAGTAAAAAAGTAGAGCATATTTGGTGAAAATCCGTTATAATGGAATTGTGAACTAACCACGAACGGAGGACCGAATATGCTCTACAATGATTATACAGCAAAACTGATTGGTTTTCAAGGGATAATTGTAACAAATGTTGAAGAAAGCACTGAAAATCTGACAATAAACGCCGAAATGAGAAGAAAACCGCACAATTGTCCTTGTTGCGGTACCGCAACAAGGACAATTCACGACTATCGAAAACAGAGGATTAAGGATGCACCCTCGCGTGGGAAAACAGTTGTAATACTTTTGCGCAAAAGCGATACCGCTGTCCGCACTGCGGTAAGAAATTTTATGAGGAGATACCGTTCCTCCCCGAATTTCGTAGAATGACTACACGCCTTGTGGAATATATAACAGACAAACCGGGTGACAAACGCTCCTTGCACAGTGTGTAATTATTGCTTTAAATCATAAGTTCCTTCTCAATACATCTTGGAACGAAAAAACGACATGATATGACAAACCCATTGATTTCTCAATGAAAATCTGTAAGAATTGAGGTGAACGCTTTTACGATTGGAATAAAAGCACGCAGATAAAAGCCGTATCAAAGCTCAGCTCCCTCGGCAGGTCAAGCGAGATTTGCGAAATTGCGGAATGCTTTTGCGACGAAGAAATTTCAACAGAATTGATACGCAAGGCAATAACGCACGGAGTGAAATTCAGCACGGAAGAAATACGGGATTTGCTTGACGTTGCAGACGACCGGCTTTATCCTCAGCTTTTAAACAGCAACAGCGTTCCTTATACACAGGACGATTTTGATTATTTTTACGATTATGTTGACGACGGCTTACTTAAAAAGCTCGCCGAGAAAAACGGCGTTGTCTGTGACGCGCTCTTTGAGGAAGAATATTCGGAGGAAAAACGGCCGGGCTTTTTTGCAAAGCTATTCGGAATTATCGGAGCAGCGTCAGAATACAGGCGCGGCGGTCACACGGGAATATGCGGCGGAAATTGCGCTGATTGCCCGCCTCATTACGGTTACCGCTACGGCAAATGGTATTACGGTCACGAACATGCAAGAGGCTGTGAGTTCGGCAACAATAAGGGCGGCGGGAACGGCTGATAACGCCTTTTTAGGGATAGTTAAGCCTCATGGCAGACTGACCTTACGGATAATCACACTAAGGAGAAAACATATATGGATAAGCTTATCAAAACAATATCAGGACTTTACGGCAACAGCGAAGCTCCGTATTTCGTAACGACAGAGCATGGAAATATTGTGTGGAAAAATCCTCTGTGCAAGGATAAAATCGCCTTTGAATGTGATTATGACGACGGTATAAAAACAAGACGCATAACCACTGACGACACCAACGCCGTTGCCGATTGCACCGAAATAAGCGACGGCGAAAACAAGCTGTTGCTGTGGAAGATAAATTCGTTATCCGAGGCAGTAAACAAGCTCGGCTGTACGGATATTTACTGTGATTTAAACCGCTATTTTTCCGAAATGGACAGAAATCTCTCGGTTATTGAGGACGCTTGCACCGCTGACAGAAAAGCAGTCATTTCTTCAAGTGACAGGAACATTGTGTCGGTAAGAAGAAGCATAACGGTATTAAAGGAGCTGACCGATTCCGTTTACGGCAAATCAGGGCAGGATGCATCCCTTATTTTTGATGAGGAAATTGAAAGAGCAGTACGTGAAGCGGAAAAGTACATAGACTTTCCTAAGCTGTCCCTGACATACAGGAGCGACGAAACAGGCTCTCTTGCAATAAGGACAAATCCGCGCCGCTTTTATATTGCGGTATTTACTCTTGTGAGAACCGCCGTACTGCTGTCAAAGGCTGATGTGACTGTTGAGCTTTCAAGCTTCGGTAAAAACGCCTGCGCCGCCTTTTCCTTCGAGCCTGATAACAAGTCCCGCAATGCCGCGGCAGTATCTCAGCTTGAGCTTTTTGCCGCAGGTCTGTACATAAAGAATTGCGGCGGCAGCTTTGACATATTCGACAATGACGGCAGGCGCACCTACCGTGTCAGATTTCCCTCATACGATAACGGAATACTCAGCGCAGGCTCTGTTACTGCAAGGATTGATGAATTCAGCGAGATTGCTTTCCTTTTCTTCTCAGATATTTCGGAATACACTCTTTCAAAAGAATAAAAACTCCGTCATGAACAGTCAGACGGGAAGCCGCGATTTTGGCTTCCCGTTTTTTAACATTCAAAAATCACATTGCCCTGCTTTACTGTTTTCAGCACGCGGATTTTGTCTATGCTTTCGGGCGGCACTTCAAGCGGATTTTTGTCAAGAACGGCAAAATCAGCGTATTTGCCCGTTTCGATGCTACCCTTTATATTCTCGTCAAAGCATTGATACGCGCCGTTTATTGTTACGGCACGAAGCGCTTCACAAACGGATATTCTCTGTGTCGCTCCGAGAGTGCGCCCCTTTGCGGTTGTTCGGTTTACCGCAGCGGATACTGCCGCAAGCTGACTTGGCGGCTTTACGGGAGTGTCCTCGTGAAAGGTAAAGCTAAGTTTTAGCTTTGCCGCTGAACCTGCGGGAGAAATCCTCTCAGCGCGTTCCTTTCCCAGCACCGATTCATAGTGATAATCCCCCCAGAAGCGGATATGGTCGATGAAAAAGGTGGGGAGTATGCCTGTCTGTTTCATTTGCAAGAGCTGGTCGTCCCTTACCGTCTGTGCGTGTACCATAACGGGGCGTAAATCGGCTTTGCTCCCTAATATTTTCATTGCAGTTTTATAACAACGGATAAACTGGTCAGCCGCCGCATCACCGTTTGCATGGGCGTTTACCTGTATACTGCGCCTTATACATTCCGCAAAATATTCTGTAAGAGTGCTGTCGTCCTGTGTGGGATAACCGCAGTAGCTGCTGTCCTTACCATCAGGCGGTATAAGATACGGCTGTGTAAGCCAAGCGGTTTTACCCTGCGGAGAGCCGTCAAGCCAGGTTTTCCCGCCGAGCAGCTTGTAGTTATTTACAAAAGGCATTTTGGGATTACCCTGTGGCAAAAGCTCAAAGGTGTCCCCCTGAACGGCATAGGAAATTATGTCTATAATCAGCTTACCCCTGCTTGCCAAATCCGTGTAAAAGCGGTGCATAGCCTTGTCAATTCCTGCGTCCTGTGCCGTTGTTATTCCAAACGAGGCGTAATACTGCTGAGCCTTTTTTATTGACACGGCAAGTGTATCATTTGAGGGCTTTGGTATCAGCCTTTTCTTTTCGGGAGCTAAAAAGGCATTTTCTTCAAGTATGCCGACAGGCTCTTTTGAATTTTCAGATACCGTCAGCACTTTGCCGCCGTCGGGAATTTTATAATCCTCTCCGACATAGCCGAGCCGCTTTAAAGCAAGGCTGTTTACGGCGGCTATATGCCCTGACGCATGAGTGATGAACACGGGACGGGTACTGCACACCTTGTCAAGCTCACGCTTCGTCGGGTGCTTTTTATCGGGGAATTTTGTATTGTCATAGCCGTAACCGATTATCCATTCATCAAAGCGGTCTGCATTTTCCGAAAGGTTTTGTATTACCTCATCAACGCTTGCACAGCCGCTTAAATCAAGATATGACATACTTTGTGCAAGAGCGGATAAATGCCCGTGAGAGTCAATAAGGCCGGGGATTACGGTTCTGCCCTGCAAATCCGCTTTAGGACAGCCGGTTATGTTAAGCAAATCGTCATTTTCCCCTACTGCGGCAAATTTTCCGTCCCTTATCAGAAATGCGCTTGCGAGGGTGTTTTCTTTATCAAGAGTTATAACCCTTGCGTTGTAATAAATTATATCCTGCATTTTGTTTTCCTTTCGTTTTTGATTGACAGCGGCGGCTTTTTTATGCTAAAATATTGATATTAAGGAGGGATTAAGGTGAATATCAGCAAATACCCCGTGTTAGCCTCTCAGACAAAGCTCCCCTTTTATCTTACGGGAATAGGAGTTACTTCTCCCGAATATCACATTGTCAGAAGCGGCGGACTTATCTCCTCACAGATACTGTTTACCAAAAGCGGCAAAGGTATACTGAAAATCGAGGATAAAGAGCTTTTGCAAACGGGCGGAAGCATATTCTTTCTCTCGTCGGGAGTGACGCATGAATACTATCCGCTTGACGGCGACTGGGAAACCGCATGGGTGGTATTCAGAGGAGAACAGCTTGAGCAAATTATGCAGTCGCTCTCACTTGCCCCGTGGTGCGAAAGGTCAGACGCCGACTTATCCGACTGTGAGAGAATATTCGGCAAGCTTCTATCTGCCGCAGGGGTTACGGGCGGCGAGGAGGAATGCTCGCTTTTGCTTTACGAGCTTATTTTAGCGGCGAGAACACAGCTTGTCAAAATGCCTTCCACAGGAAAAAAACGTCTCAAAAAGCGTTCACCCTCGGATATAATCACGCCCGCCGTATTGCTTATGGATAAACAGTATATGAGGGATATAACGCTGACGGAGCTTGCCGAAAGCTGCTCGGTATCGCTCCAGCACTTTTGCAGACTATTCAGACAGACAACATATATGCGCCCTATGGAGTATCTCGCAAGACGCAGAATAGCCGCCGCAAAGGAGCTACTCACCTCTACCTCGCAGAGCGTTAATGAAATAGCAAGACTTACAGGCTTTGAAAGCGTTTCATATTTTGGCTGGGTATTCCGCAGATATGAAAATATATCTCCCTCGGAGTACAGAAAGAACCGAGGCTATTAATGTTCATATTTTGATAGTTAAGAAATATTTATGATTGAAAACACGCCTCTTTAGCGGTATAATTCGGTTATAACCACACGAAAGGGGCGTTATTATTATGAAAATAAGAGCCTTTGCCGCTGTTACGGCGGCAATAACGGCGTTAAGCACGCTTGCGGCATATGCAGAAAATGCAGAAACGGAAGGGTATGAGCCTATGCAGATTATTATTGACGGAAACAATGCCAACACTAAAGAAAATATGCTGTACCGAGGCACGGGAATGGTCAGCGCAAACAACTCCTCCCGCCTGCTTCTTGATTACAAGGCTGAAAATCCGCAGGCATACGACGAAATAATGAATTATATCTTCGGCAAGGACGGACTTGAAATCGCACATCTAAAGCTCGAAATGGGAAGCGATATAAATTCCTCGTCCGGCACAGAGCCGTCCGTTATGCGCTATGAGAACCAAGCGGCTGATGTTACCAGAGGTGCGGGCTTTCAGATTGCCGCCGACGCAAAGGCGATAAATCCCAACTTGACGCTGGATATGCTGTGGTGGAGCGAGCCGCTGTGGATAACAAATTCCGATGATGTCTATGCGGCAAGGTACAAGTGGTACAAGCAGACTCTGGATGCAGCATACGAGGTATACGGACTTGAATTTGACTATGTTTCCGCTACGCAAAACGAGCGCAAAAGGGATAACGAGTGGATAAAATATCTCTCAGAGCATTTAAAGAGCGAAAAGGATACTCCCTACGACTATTCAAAGATAAAAATAGTTGCGGGCGACGAGGTCTGCACCTGGAGTGCGGCTTCCGACCTGTTAAAGGATATAGAAGCGGGCGGCACGCAGCTTAGCGGTGCGATTGATGTTATAGGAAGCCACTATACCAGCAAGTCAAGCGATGCGGCAAAGGAGCTTGCCGAAAAATACGGCAAGGAGCTGTGGTTCAGCGAGGGAAGCAGTTCTATGTCCTATGCACAGGGTGCATGGCGGTTTGACGAGGGCAACAGCGGACTTACGGGAATTAACGGTGCGCTTGATATTGCCAACCGCTTTATTGCAATGTACCCTAACGGCAAAATGACGCTGTGCCAGTTTCAGCCGATTGTTGCGGCATATTACGACGGTGTGTGCTACTGTCAAAAGCAGTTTATCAACGCCTGCGACCCGTGGAGCGGTTATTACACGCTTGACAGCGGCTTTTTCGTAATGCTTCACTTCACGCAGTTCATGGACAGGGGCTGGAGCTTTGTGGACGAGGCGTGCTACTGTGACGCTAAGGTAGGCGGCGACGGTCATGCGCTGGTAAACGCCGTATACAGCTATCTTACCACCTGCTCTCCCGATAACAGCGATTACAGCACGGTGATTACAAACACAACGGATAAGCCCATTACCTATAACTTTACCGTAAAAAATCTCAAAAATGCGGGCAATCCCGTCTACCTGTGGGAAACCATAGGTCCTGACGGCACAGAGTATGATGAAAACTACTTAAGGCATATTGACACCGTAACGCCGCAGGAGAGTGACGGAGAATATACATACAGCGTTACCGTAAAGCCCTACTCGATAATTACCCTGTCAACGGTTGAGTATGAGAGAAAGCCTTATGAGAACAAGCCCGAAAGCGAGCGTACAATATTAGAGCTGCCCTATACCGATGATTTTGAATATTCCGACTATCCCGACAGCTATCTTGAAAGCAGAGGAAACGCTCCCCGCTACACCACCGACCAGGGCGGAGCCTTTGAAGCGGAAAACGGCAGGCTGTTACAGAAAATCACTCCCGATATAAAGGCTAAGGAATGGGGCGGCACTCCCAATCCCGTTACAAGCCTCGGCGACGACCGCTGGTATAATTACAGCGTAAGCGCAGATATATTCTTTGAAAAATCAGACGATGAGGAAAAAAATTATGCGGGCGTGGGATTGAGATACAATCAGGGGCATATGGGAGAATCGGGCTACTGGCTTAAGCTGTGCGAAAACGGCAAATGGAGCCTAATGAGAAACAGTATCGCAGTCCAAAGCGGCACCGCAGAGTTTGACGGCTCAAATCCCGTAAAGCTGAAAATTGAAGCAAGCTATGATAATATCAAATGCTATGCCGACAGCAAGCTCATTTGTGACTATACGGCGCAGAACGAGGAAATAATCGGTGCAGGCAGGGCGGCGCTGTATTCCTCCTACAATAAAAACGCCTTTGACAATCTTGAAATAATGCCGCTTGAAAACATTCCGACATATATCACAAGATATGACAACACAGATTTGGCGTTTGAATATGAGGGCGAATGGAATCACAATACCATGTCAAGCTTTAAAAACTACAAGCGTACTATATCCGAGGCACAGGCGGGCGCTTCTCTGACGGTTAGCTTTGACGGTACGGGAATTGCCTTTACAGGCGGCGGCAAGGGCTGTACGGTAAAATATTCCGTTGACGGCGGAGAATATACCGAATACTTAGTTCCAAAAACCGATACGAGGGGCGTCGGACTGATGATAAACGGTCTTGAAAACAGCAGTCATACCGTAAGCGTTTCGGTTGTTGACGGCACATTCAGCTTTGACGGCGCAGAGCTTTCGGGCGGAAAGGTACATACCGCAAAACAGCCTGTTCACTCCGAAAGTGAGCTTACAAGCGATAACGAAAGCTCAGAGCCGACAAGCTCAGAACCGATAAGCGGCAGCGATACCCAAAGCACCGGCAGCGACAGCGGCAAAAATGAAGTCGGCAACAGCCTAATACCCGTAATTATCGGCGGAGCTGTACTTGCGGCAGGGGCGACGGCTGCGGCGGTAATAACGGCTAAAAAAAGAAAGAACAAGAAAAACAAGTAAATGATAATAAAAGCTCCGAAATTAAATTCTTCGGAGCTTTTGATTTTATAATATTTACGCTTGCGTTATTCGGTTTCAGCCGCTTCTGTAACGCTGATTGACACCTTATATTCGCCTGTTACCCAGCTTTTTACCTTAGTGCCTCTGAGCGTAAATTCGGCTGTGACGTCCTTAAGTCCCTCGGTAAGCGTTGTACCCATGAGGTTTACGGTTACGAATATATCGGAGGAGGAGAGCGCCGCTATCTCCTCGGCAGGACCTGTTACATGGACATTAAGCTCGTTTGTAAGCACCTCAACGTCAAAGTTTTCGGGAACGTTTATTACCTTTATATTTTCTTTCTGAACGGCAAAGCCGAGGAAGGTGTAGTTTTCGGCGTCCTCAAAGGTAATCATCGCAGAGGTGTTTCCGCTTATGTTCTTGTAGCCATCGGGCAGAGTTATCGGGAGCGACAGTCTTTGCAGGTATTTTGTAGTGAGCTGAGCCAAATCAATCGTGCCAACCTCAAACTTGTCCTGCGCATCAAGCGAATCATCGGGAGATGATACGGTGAGGGTTTCGGGGTAAATGCTGTATTTAAGACTGTCAATGTCAAAATTTGAAGGTACGTTTACAAACTGTACGGTGAGCGGCAAGGTCTTTTGCTTGAACAATGATACCTCTACCGTGAAATTGGTGTTATCATAGGTTATATCGGGGTTTTCTATCACGCCGCCGTTCGCGCCTAAAAGCACGACCTTACCCTTTGATGTAACGGAGCTGTTTGCCTCTCCGGCAAAGAGGGAGCGTATCTCAACGGATTTTACCGACTCAATATCCTTGCTGTCGCCCGTCAGAGTTATGGTTGATGGCTCTACGGCAATGCTGTCGATTTTCATATTGTCTGTGGGAACGACCTCATCAGCCGTGACTTTCAGCGTGCCGTCAGAAATGCTGTATGTTTTTGAAACGGTTTTCATTACATTTATTTTTATTGTGAGATTTGAATCCTCAATTTCGCAGTCTGAATTGTTAAGAGAACGGACGTTCACCTTGACTTCATACTCGCCTGCGGCAGTAACCGAGGATAAATCCGCCTCTGCCGCAAAATCCTCTGCCGAGAGATTACCCACATCATAACGCTTGCCTCTTATCTGTACGGAAACCTTTTCTGCATAGCCTTCTTCAACGGTGAGGGAATGCTCGTTCATATATTCGGTCGGGGTAACTGTAAGCGGTATATCGTTCACATGAGCCGATACGTCGGGGAAAATCTGCATTGATATGGCAAACCACACTATAATCGCAATAAGCACGGCGAATATAATGGTACGCAGCTCTTTGACGAAATTATTCAGAAAATTTAAAAGCCATCTTTTCATTATTGTGATAATTCCTTCCGTTTGGGTAGCGCTGTACGGCACATATAACAGCTAAGCCTTGTCATGCCTTATTTTGAAGCCGCTTTTGCCTTTCCTTTGCAGTCCTTTTATCAGCCTTGCTCTTTTTGTTCTTTTTCCTGTTCTTTTTCTGTTCGGGCTTTTCGGGCATCAGCCTTTCGGTGAGCAGCTTACGAAGCGTGTCCTTATTGTAAAAACGGGTAAGCGAGCCGTTCTCGGCAACGGAGATTGTGCCTGTTTCCTCAGATACCACAACAATTACGGCGTCGGAAACCTCGCTCATTCCTATTGCGGCTCTGTGACGTGAGCCGAGAGCCTTGGAGATAAGCTCCTCCTTCTGGGGCTTGGGGAGGAAACAGCCTGCCGAAAGCACCTTGCTGTCTCTTATTATTACCGCACCGTCATGAAGGGGGGTATTTGGAAAAAATATATTTCCTAAAAGCTCGGGACTTGGGGTAGCATTTATGAGAGTACCCGTATCAATCTGCTCGCCGAGCTTGGTTTCACGTTCAAATACTATAAGCGCACCCGTAGCTGTCACGGAAAGCTGTTCGCACGCCGTGCATACAGCCTCAATGCAGTTGTTTATATCATTCACGGCGGAATCCGATCTTGCGTCAAAGGGGAGCGTGAAATTTTTAACCTTTGTGGTTCTGCCCATTTTTTCGAGTATTCTTCTCAGCTCCGGCTGGAACACGATAAGCAGGGCAACTATTCCGACATTGAGGAAGGTTTCGATTATCACCTTCATCGCCTTGAGCTCAAGCTGATTTACGACAAAGAAAACCAGTGCGATGAGGATAATGCCCTTTATGAGCTGCTCCGCACGGGTTTCTCTTATTATTTTTATCGCCTTGTATATCAAGAATGCAAGCAGGAGAAGATCGAGATAATCGACTATTCCCATTGTCATAAATACGCTGACAATGTTTTCCCATATATCGGTTAAATACTGAAGCACTGATTTACCCCATTCCGCAAAAATTTTATATCCGTTGAATATCAGATTATTTACCTACCTCTTATTTTAACACTAAATTGCTCTGATTTCAATAAGCGACATATAATTTTTTTAAATTTTTTTGCGAAATGGGGCGGTTTTATATCAAAAAATACACAGCACGTTCACTTTTTTCCGAAGTGCTTTATCAGAAAATCGGAAAGCCGTATTATATCGCCCCTGCTGTTAAAAACAGAGGGGGCAAGTCTTACCGTGCCGAATTTGAGCGTGCCCTGTTTTTTATGGGCAAGAAAATTGCAGTGCAGTCCGCCCCTCAGATAAAAGCCGTTATCCGACAGCAAAGCCGCAAGCGCGTTGCTGTCAAGCTTCTCGGAGCTGAACGATACCACGGGAAGATAACGAAGATTATCGCTTCTGTATATTGTTAAGCCGTCTGTGTCGCGGCATTTTTTTATAAACAGGTCGCACAGCGCCGTTTCATGAGCGAAAATTTTGTCCATGCCTTTTGACAGTACAAAATCTATTCCGCTTCCGAGGGCGATTGCGCCGGGGGTGTTTATTGTGCCGCTTTCAAGCATATCGGGAAGAAAATCCGGCTGGCCTATTTCACCGCTTGCGCTTCCCGTTCCGCCCTCTATTACCGAGCTTAAAGGATATTTCCCGTCCGTCGCGAGTATACCCGTGCCCATCGGACCGTAAAGCCCCTTATGACCGGGAGCGCAGATTATATTTATCCCGTCCGTGATTTTAAGCGGCAAAACTCCCGCACTTTGCGCACAGTCAGCGATAAGGCATATATTTTTTTCACGGCAAAGCCTTGCCATTTGCTTAATCGGCATTATTCTGCCGTTTACGTTACAGCCTGCGGTTATTATGATAACAGCCGTATCTTTCTTAATAAGAGCCTTTACATTGTCAACAAATTCTTTATCGCTGTCACCGCTGTCTGCCGTATCATAGGTTATTATCCCCTCCTGCTTTAGCCTGTGAAGAGGACGGATAACGGAATTATGCTCAAGGTCTGAAGTTATGACATGGCATTTTCCGTGCGCCTTGCACACTCCCTTTATCGCAAAGTTGAGTGCATGGGTGCAGTTGAGCGTAAACACCGTATTTTCAGGCTCTGTGCCAAAAAAGCGGGCGCATTTTTCCCGTGCGGAATATACCATACGCGAGGTCCTGCGGGACAGCTCATGCCCTGCTCTGCCGGGATTTGCCCCGTAATCGCGAAGTGCGGCTTCGGTCTGCCTTATTACCGCAAAGGGCTTGGGATAGGTTGTAGCGGCGTTGTCAAGATATATCATGTCACACCGCCGTCCTTAATTATTTCAATACATTCAATTGAGCTGAGTGCAAGCATACGACAGATTTTGTCAGCGTCGCCCTCAACTCTTATTCCAAATCGACAGCCGCCCTTTGCGGCGATCTTGTCTACCTCGGATTTTATTTTAAATCCTCTTAGCACACTCTGAGCCTTAAATGCCGCAGTTGAGGATCTGAGTACAATAAAATGCGTCATATTTCACTCCCCTTTTCCTTTTTTCGTAACTCTTCGCTACTGAAGTATATGCCCGAAAAGTCCCAATGTTTACATTGCCATAGGGTTATAATCGGCTGAAAAATAACCATAATAAAGAAAAAAGGTTTCAGGAGGCTTTTTATATGAAGGCTGTTATAATGGCAGGCGGCAAAGGGACAAGGCTTTTTCCGCTGACCGAGGGGTGTCCGAAGCCCCTGTGCGAGCTGTGCGGAAAGCCCGTATGCGAATATATACTCGATTTGCTCAAAATTCACGGCTGTACGGACGCAGTATTCACGCTTATGTACAAGGGTGAGATGATTGAAAAGCACTTTGACGGCAGGGATTACAAGGGTATAAGGCTCGGCTTTTCGTATGAGGATACGCCGCTTGGCACAGCGGGATGCGTAAAAAAGGCGGCAGGAGATTTTGACGAGCCGTTTGTAGTCATAAGCGGAGACGCTCTGTGCGATTTTAACCTGTCGCAGGCAATGTCACAGCACAAGGCAAGCGGAGCGGTTGCCACGATAATAACCAAAAGCGTTGCAAATCCCGGAGAATTCGGTATAGTAACAAGCAAAAACGGTATAGTCACGGGCTTTGCGGAAAAGCCGTCCTTTATAGGCTGTCTTGAGGACTGTGCAAACACGGGAGTTTATATTCTCTCTCCCGAAATTACGGATTACATCGACGACGGCTTTTGCGATTTTGCCTGCGATGTGTTCCCGAAAATCTTAAAATCCAGCGCAAGACTTTGCTGTTACGAGGAAAAGGGCTACTGGTGCGATATAGGGGACATAAAAGCCTACAAGCGCTGTCAGCGGGATATGACGGTCGGACGGGTTAATGTCACGCTCAATGCAAGAAAGCTGTGCGACACGGGGTACAGCGACAGCGCATCGGGCGGCTACCGCAATCTGTTCCCGCCGTACTATATCGGCAAAAACGTCACAATCGGCGAAAATACCGTAATAAAAAACGGTACGGTTATAAGCGACAATGTAAGCATAGGAGAGGACTGCACACTTGACGGAGCAATTCTTCTCAGCGGCGTGTTTGTCGGCAACGATACCCATTTGTGCGACTGCGTTATTTGCAGGGACGCAACGCTTAAGGGCTCATGTGCGGTGTATGAAAACGCCGTTGTGGGGGAAAACGCCGAGGTTGGCAAGGGAGTTGTGGTGCTTCCCGATGTAAAGGTACTGCCGAGCCGCCGCACGGGAGACGACATTACGCTTTCAAACGACCTTGAAAATAGTCCCGACGGCGGCTTTAAGCTCAGCGACAACGGCTTTTGCGGCGAAACCAATATTACGGCGACTCCTCAGCTTATGACAAGGCTCGGCTCTGCGCTTGCTTCAGCCGCAGAGGGACTTATATGCGTTGCAAGCAGGGGCGACGAGCGTTCGCAGAGCTTTGCGGAATGTATAATGAGCGGGATTAATGCGGCGGGGGCAGACTGCACAGACTGCGGTACATCAGCCTTACCCGAGCTTATCCACAAGGGCAGGCTGTGCGGTGCAGAGCTTACCGTTTTTATAAGCGTTGGAGCAAAAACCGATATACGCATAGCGGCAAGAGGAGGTATGCCGCTGTGCCGAAGGCAGGAACGGAGCATTGAGGGAATAATGAACAGGGGCGGTGCAAAAAAAGCCGACAGCGCTTCGTTCGGCAAGAAGTACGGCTGTCGTGACGACGGAGTTTATTATACCGCGATGCTTCTTAGGCTTGCGGATTTTAACTGCGGTTTTGATATTACGCTTGACTGCGCCGATAAGCGGCTGAAAAGGCTCGCCCTGCCCGCATTTGAGAAGATTTCGGACAAGACGGGCGACAGAATGATAGTTACAATCGGGAAAAACGCCTTTGAAGCGGAAATTTTCACCGAGGACGGCGGAGTTGCAAACAGCGAAAAGCTCCTGTTTATTACCTGCTCTTCCCTGCTTGAAAAGGGTGAAACGGTTGCACTTCCGAGAAGCGTGCTGTTTGACCTTGAAAATATGTTCGGCGAAAAAATTCTGCGCTACAACGCTTGCAGCTGTGATAGCTCCGACCTTAAAGCGAGAGATACGGGTGAAAAGCAGCCTTTTTTAACCGACGGGTGCGTGCTTGCGCTGTGCGCCTTAAAAGCCGCCGCCGAAAGGAATACCGCCTTTGACGCACTGTGCAATGCTACTCCCGATTTTGCTTTATCAAAGGCGTTTGTAGGACTTTCTCATTCTTGTGTAGGTATTATGAAGCGGCTTTGCGAAAAGGGAGAAGCAAACGCAGACGGGGTGATTATAGCCTCGGGCGACGGCAAGGTGCTGGTGCGCTCGGAGCGTGCGGGAAAGGGGCTGTATCTTTATGCGCGTTCTGCAAGGGCGGAAACGGCAAAGGAGCTTTGCGGCAATGTCGGACGGCTGATAAGACGGCTTGACGGCAAGAAAAAACCGTAAATTCCCTTTTCATCGACAACAAAGAGCTATTATTCAAAATTGCATTGTTATGTTCTTGACATTTAGGGCGGCATGATGTAAAATATATTATATTAGTGTTCGGTTTTACCCTTGCGGTTAATTTCTCATGCGGGCAAATCGGCTGTACGCAAGGGTAAATTAGGTACGGATTTATTTTTTAATAATATAAATTACAGGAACAAGACGGCAGGCAATGCAAGCCGCGCTGTCAGGCAAACGGCAAAAGAACGCAAAAGTTTTTTCAAAGGGCAGTATTTTCTATTTAACCACACGCAGGTACAAATATACTGCCGTACTCCTCAACAGCCAATGCTGTATATGATACTCCCGGCCGACAACAGCGTCGGTTGAGGTTACCGAATGAAAGCAAGCACTTTTGAAGGCTCAAGAAAGGCTTTCAAAAGTGCTTTGTAAAGTCGTATCCCACCGTAACGGCAAGCAATTGACGGCTTGGTTTACCGTTTCACGGTGTACCGCTGTATGTTGGGATAAGAGTCTTGGGAAAGACTTTGCGCCCTTTTTGCACCTATGAAAGGAAAGGTACAACTTAAATGGGCATAATTGACTCAAAAAATCTACTGACGGCAACAGAATTTATAAAGCCCAAAAACGCCGCCAAAACATTTACCAAGCGCAAAAAAAATCCTATGGCGCAGGAATTCAAGCTCTCTGATAAAAAGCAGAGTCAGCAGGCAAAAAACGGCAAGCTTTCTCAAAACAATGTGCTGAACAATAAAAATCAGCCGCAGACAAAAAGCGGCTATTCCGGCGCAAGACCTGTTCTCAACAATTCTCAGAGGTCTGCGGCGCAAAACAGGACGACCGCCAAAAGAACTCCCGTCAGAATTATGGCGCTGGGCGGTATAAACGAGATAGGCAAGAACATCTATGTGTTTGAATGCTGTAACGATATGTTTATTATCGACTGCGGACTTGCCTTCCCCGATGACGATATGCTGGGCGTTGACCTGGTTATACCGGATTTTACCTATCTTGAAAAGAACAAGGAAAAGATAAGGGGAATTGTGCTTACTCACGGCCATGAGGACCATATAGGCGCACTGCCCTATCTGCTCAAAAAAATAAACGTTCCCGTGTACGGCACAAGGCTTACTCTCGGACTTGTCGAGGGAAAGCTCCGTGAGCACGGAATACTTTCGCAATGCACTCTCAACGTAGTCGCTCCAAGACAGAATGTAAAGATGGGCTGTATGTGCGTTGAGTTCATAAGAGTAAACCACTCCATTCCCGATGCGTGCGCCATGGCTATCCATACCCCTGCGGGAATTATCGTGCATACGGGCGACTTCAAGGTTGACTATACTCCCATTGAGGGCGGAATAATCGACCTTGCAAGATTTGGCGAGCTTGGAAACAAGGGCGTGCTTGCTTTGCTTTCGGAAAGCACCAACGCCGAACGTCCGGGATATACCGCGACGGAGCGCAAGGTCGGAGAGAGCTTTAAAAACCTCTTTGCAAGCGGCGACGGAAAGAGAATTATAGTAGCGACCTTCTCGTCAAACATTCACAGAATACAGCAGATAATAAACAGCGCCGCACTCTGGGACAGAAAGGTAGCTGTATCGGGCAGAAGCATGCTCAACGTACTTACAACCGCAAAGGAGCTTAACTATATCAAGGTTCCGGACGGTATGCTCGTTGACATTGAGGATGTAAACAAATACCCGCCCGAAAAGATGGTAATTATCACAACGGGAAGCCAGGGCGAGCCGCTTTCTGCTCTTTCAAGAATGTCGTCGGGCGACCACAGACAGGTTTCCATTACACCGAACGACCTTATAATAATCTCGGCAACCCCCATTCCCGGCAACGAAAAGTTTGTCGGAAAGCTGGTAAACGAGCTTATGAAGCAGGGCGCAGAGGTAGTGTACGAGGCCATGTACGAGGTACACGTTTCGGGACACGCCTGCCAGGACGAGCTTAAAATGATGCTCGCACTGACAAAGCCGAAATTCTTCATTCCCATTCACGGCGAATACAAGCATCTTATAAAGCACAAGGGACTTGCCATGCAGATGGGTATTCCCGAGGACAATATCTTTCTGCTCAATTTAGGACAGGTAGTGGAAACCGACAGCGTTGACATGAAGATAACAGGTCAGGTTCAGGCGGGAAAAGTGCTTGTTGACGGGCTGGGCGTAGGCGACGTCGGCTCGGTTGTACTGCGTGACAGAAAGCACCTTGCCGAAGACGGTCTTATCGTTGTGGTTACTACCATAAGCCGTGAAACAGGACTTGTTGCGGCAGGTCCGGATATTGTTTCAAGAGGCTTTGTATATGTAAAAGAGTCCGAGGAGCTTATGGACAAGGCAAAACAGCTAATAAAGAAAACTCTCGACAACTGCGCCGAAAGGAATATAAGAGAATGGGGCAATATCAAGTCAATGGTAAGAGATGAGCTGGGCAACTACATCTATCAGAAAACAAAGAGAAGCCCGATGATTCTCCCCATAATTATGGAAGTATAACGCACGAAGGGAGGCGCAGCGCCTTGAAAAATTTCTACCGTGACGGCGGTCTTGTTATTTCGGTAATAGCCCTGATTGTAGCACTGATAGTATCTCAGGGGTATATCTATATAAAGGATACTAATATTTTCTGGATTTCTGTGCCGTTTATCGTGCTTATAGGCGGGTTTGCCGCAGGAAAGCTGATTCAGGTAACAAGGAAAACCTTTCAGTATTATGCGAGAATAGACGATGAGCTGGAAAGCAAAAAGCAGCTCTCGGTACATTCTTTTCCCATGGCGGCTGTTATACTTGATAACACGGGAAGAATTGTCTGGACAAACGACAAGTTTACCGAGGAATTTCCAGATTGCTGTGAATACGGCATGGATATAAAGCAGATTGCCGATATTCAGGCAGACGACATTGCAAAATATGACGAAAAGGTCATAAGATACAATGACAGCGTGTACAGATTGTATGCAAGAATTCCGCATGAGGAAGAGGCAAAGGAGCTTAACCTGCTGTTCTTCAAGAACATTACCGAGTTTTCACTTCTGCAAACGGAGAAAAAGCTCTCTCAGCCCGTTGTCATACTGTTTATAGTAGATGGCTACGAGGAGCTTATAAACGGCTCTCTTGACAGCGAAAAGGCTCATGTTTCGGTACAGATAGACAAGCTGCTTGAGGACTTTGTAGCGCAGACGACAGGCGTGCTTCGTAAAAACTCATCCGACAGATTTATGGCGGTAATAGAAGAACGTCACCTTGCAAAAATTCTTGAAGGAAAGGTAGAAATACTTGACAAGGCGAGAGAAATATTTGTAAACGACCGTCTGAACGTTACTCTTTCAATAGGTATCGGCAGAACAGGAAAAACCCTTAAAGAGAGCGAGCAGTTTGCAAGACAGGCGCTTGAAATGGCTCTGGGACGCGGCGGCGACCAGGCGGCGGTAAAAACCCGCAACGGCTTTGAATTTTACGGCGGCGTTTCAAAGGGCATTGAGCGTCACACCAAGGTTAAGACAAGAATTATTGCAAACTCGCTTTTGGAGCTGGTTGACAATGCAGACAGCGTGTACATAATGGGACACAGGTTCAGCGACCTTGACAGCGTTGGCTCGTCCATAGGTCTTACCTGCGCCATAAGAAATCTCGGAAAGAGCGCATGGGCGGTGTGCGACTATGAAGCCTCCCTTGCAAAGACGCTTATCAACAGATTTCCTCCCGAAGAAAACGAAGAACCGCTGTTTATCTCCCCTGCACAGGCAGTGGAGAATATTACGGAAAATTCCCTGCTTATTATATGCGACACGCATAACCCGAATATAATCGAAAGCCCCGAGCTTTATGAAAAAGCTCATAAGGTTGTCGTTATCGACCATCACAGAAAGATGGTAAACTATATTGCGAATGCGGTTATTTTCCATCACGAGCCGTACGCATCCTCAGCGTCGGAGATGGTAACGGAGCTTTTGCAGTATTTTGGCGACGCAGGAAAGCTGAGAGCAGTACAGGCGGAATGTCTGCTTGCAGGTATCATGCTTGACACCAAAAACTTTGTTATGAAAACGGGCGTGCGTACCTTTGAGGCGGCGGCAGTGCTGAGGAAAATGGGTGCGGATACCATAACCGTAAAGAAGCTGTTTTCAAGCTCAATCGACAGCTACAAGCGCAAAACACAGATTGTATCCGAGGCGGAGATTTACCGCAAGTGCGCTATTGCTCCCTGCAACTTCTATGCGGACGATTTGCGTATAGTAGCACCGCAGGCGGCAGACGAGCTGCTGACAATCAAGAATGTAGACGCTTCGTTTGTCCTTTATAAGACCATGAACAGCGAAATCTCCATAAGCGCAAGAAGCATGGGTGAGCTTAACGTTCAGCTTATAATGGAGGCGCTCGGCGGCGGCGGTCATCAGACAATGGCAGGCGCACAGCTTAAAGGAATGTCGGTAAACGAAGCTACCGAAAAACTTAAAAAGGCTGTTGACGACTATTATCTCAGCCTTATAAAATCAAACAACGGCTCTGCGGAGCAAAAATCAATGCCGTCGGTATAAGCGGCAGACAATTTTAAAAAGGAAGGACGACACAGCATGAAGGTAATTTTAATTCAGGATATTGCAGGAACAGGCAAAAAGGGTGAAATAAAGGAGGTGAAGGACGCTTACGCAAGAAACTGCCTTATCAAAAAGGGGCTTGCAGTAGAAGCGACCAACGAAAACCTAAATCACCTTGAGGGACAGAAGGCGTCCGCACAGCACAAGCTGGATCTGGAGATAGCAAACGCAAAGAAGATAAAGGCGGCTCTTGACGGTAAGACCTTGAAGATTACCGCAAAGGCGGGACAGGGCGGCAGACTTTTCGGCTCTGTTACGGGAAAGGATATAAGCGCGCTTATAAAGAAGGAGCTTGGCTTTGACGTTGACAAGAGAAAGATTTCAACAAAGAGCGAAATAAAGTCCTTCGGCACATTTGAAGCGGAGGCAAAGCTTTTCACGGGTATTGTTTCCACCTTCAGCGTAAGCGTAACCGAGGAATAAAGGAGAAAAATCATGGCACAGCAGGAGCTTACGGGAGTAAATCTTCCTTACAGCCTTGACGCGGAACAATCGGTGCTGGGCGCAATTTTGCTGGCAGGCGAGGACAATATGCCCATTGCTTCGGCAAAGCTGCGTCCCGAGCATTTTTATATACAGCTTCACAGCGATATTTTCACCGTAATGCTCAGTATGTTTGCGGGCGGCGAAAGCATAGACATAGTTACCGTGCTTGACAACTGCATGAAGCGGTCGGTCTTTGACTCAACCGAAGAAGGCAGGAGCTATCTCACAAAGCTCATGGAGATGGTGCCGAGCATTTCAAGCATTGAGCGTTACATTGAAATAGTTGACGACAGATACACCCGCAGACAGCTTATCAGCGTTGCGGGAGAAATACTCGAAAAATCGGAGGAAGCGGGAAGCGACACCTCTGCCCTGCTTGAGCTTGCCGAGCGCAAGATTTACGAGGTACGAAACGAAAGTCAGGTAAAGGGACTTACCAAAATAAGCGGTATAGTTGTAGGAGTGCTCGATGAGCTGTCAAAGCTCGGCGCGTCTGCTGACGCAATGGAGAAAAAAGCGATAAAATCGGGCTTTCCCACGCTTGATAAGTATATATTCGGACTTAACAACTCCGACCTTATCATAATTGCCGCACGACCTGGTGTAGGTAAAACCTCATTTGCGATGAATATTGCGACAAATGCCGCAAAATTTCATCCTCAGAAGGCTATCTGCGTATTTAACCTCGAAATGAGCAAGGAACAGCTCGTTATGAGAATGCTCTCATCCGAGGGCGGAGTACCGTCGGAGCTTATGAGAACGGGCAGGTTTAACGCCCAGCAATGGCGCAACCTTGCAGACGCATCTCTCATTCTGTCGAATATGAACATTTACATTGACGACAGCTCTGCAATCCGTGTTAATGAGATGAAGGCAAAGCTGAGAAGAATAGACAACCTCGGACTTGTAGTAATAGACTATCTTCAGCTTATTTCTTCGGGCAGACGGGATTTAAACCGTGTAAACGAGGTTGCCGAGATGACAAGAAACCTCAAGATAATGGCAAAGGAGCTTAATATTCCGGTCATTGTTCTGTCACAGCTTTCCCGTTCAACCGAAAAGAAGGACGACAAGCGTCCCATGCTGTCAGACCTTCGTGATTCGGGCTCTATCGAGCAGGACGCGGATATTGTTATTTTCCTGTACAGAGAGGGCTATTATGACAAGGAAAAGGCAGACCAGAGAGCCTGCACCTGTACGGTAGCAAAAAACCGTCACGGCAGCACGGGCGACATAGACCTGATATGGGACGGCAAGTACACAAGATTTACGGATAAGGAACGTATTCATGTTGACAAGCAAGGTTAAACAAACGCTTGAAAAATACGGTATGCTTGAAGGCGGGCATACCGTTATTGCGGCAGTAAGCGGGGGCGCGGACAGCGTAGCCCTGCTTTTCTGCCTTTATTCTCTTAAAGACGAGCTTGGCTTTAAGCTGTGTGCGTGTCATGTCAACCACAATCTGAGAGGTGAGGAAAGCGACAGGGACGAGATGTTTGTCCGCAGGCTCTGCCGGCTTTGCGATATTCCGCTTTACGTCAGAAGCGTAAGAGTGCTTGATTACAGAAAAAAGCACGAAAGCCTTGAAGAGTGTGCAAGAACGGCACGCTATGTTTTTTTTGAGCAAATCGGGAAAAAAGCCCTTATAGCAACGGCTCACACGGCATCGGACAACTGCGAAACGGTGCTTATAAATATTTTAAGAGGCACTGCCCTGTCGGGAATATGCGGCATACCGCCTGTAAGGGACAACATAATCCGTCCGCTTATAAGCTGCACGAGAGAAGAAATTGAGCTTTACTGTAAGGAAAATTCCCTTGATTATGTAACGGACAGCACAAATTTCTCGGAGGACTACACAAGAAATAAACTGAGGCACAATGTAATCCCGATGTTAGAGAAAATAAATCCCTCGTTTTGCAGTGCAGTCAGCCGCCTTTCGGAAAGTGCGGCGCTTGACGACAGGTATCTTGACGGCTGTGCAATAAAGCTGATAAATTCTGCACTTACCGAGGACGGGAAATATAAGGTTGAGGTGCTTCAGAAAGCGGACGAGTGCATACTGCGCCGTGCAGTGACAACAATTTTTAACTACGGCGGTATTCCCGTAAGCAACAGGGCGATAAATTCCTGCGTGCAAATAATAAGACAAGGACGGGGCAAAATAAATCCGTCGCAGTTCAAATTCGTGCAGATACGTAAAAAATTGCTGTATGTTGTAACAGATTATGAAAAGTTCAGGCGTAATTAATGTAATCAGCTGAAAATTACATGATAAAACAGCATTTTATGTTGCAATTTTTTCCGTTTTATGCTATACTTTTTCGTGGGCTTTTTTAAATTTCTTCATAATTTAAATTTCTGAACAATTCACCGTCGGCGTGAAAGCGGATTTATAAAATAAAAAAGCGGATTAACATTTATTTAATATAAATATTGTATCATATCCGCATTGAATAATATTTTTAGGAGCAGTAAGTTTATGCACAACGATATTAAAAGAGTGCTTTTTTCAAGCGACAGCCTTATACAAAGGGCGTCTGAGATAGGAAAACAGATAACCGAGGACTTTAAGGGCGAGGAGGTTATAGTCGTCGCTGTTTTAAAGGGCTCGTTCATGTTTTTATCAGACCTTCTGAAAAATATTGATTTATACTGCCGTCTTGACTTTGTGGCGGTGCAATCATACGGAGATACGGTTTATTCGGGAGACCTTGTATTGATAAAGGATATTTCCGTTGATGTCAGAGGTAAGAATGTCGTTATTGTGGAGGATATTCTCGATACCGGCAAAACTCTTGATTTTGTAAAGCGGCTTATTGAAAAAAAACAGCCGAAAACCGTAAAGGTTTGCGTTTTGCTTGATAAAAAGACAAAAAAAGCGTCAACAATAAAAGCAGACTATACGGGATTTGAAACGGACGATGTGTTTGTTGTGGGCTACGGGCTGGATCATGCTCAGCTTTACAGAAACCTGCCATACATAGGGGAGCTGAAGCCCGAAATATACAGCTGACGAAGCCGATTGCGGCATAAATATATTCAACAGTACAAACGGCGGAATGACCGTCGGACAGAAAGGGACAAACAATGAACCAAAACAACAAATTTAAGGGCGTATTTATCTACCTTGCGGTTATACTCCTGCTTGTAATAGGAATGGTGACGATGCTCCAAATGAGCTCCGCACCGAGCAAGAGAGTAACCTACTCGCAGGTGATAAGCGAATTTGACAACTATAATGTTTCGGGCTATACGCTGGATTTAGGCTCGGGTACACTCACCTATTCGCTTAAGGGCGATGATACGACTGTATACAAATACAATGTACCCAATGTAAACCTCTTTTTGAACGATACAATGGGCTACCGCAAGGCGTACAACGAGAAAAATCCCGATAAGCCGCTGGTTGAGGACTTCTACCCCGTTTCGGATAACTCGTTCCTGCTCAGCTTCCTGCCCTATCTTCTGATGATTGCACTGATGTTGGGCTTTACATTCGTGATAATGCGCCAGGCGGGCGGCGGCAAGATGTCGCAGTTCTCCAAGGCGAACGCCAAAACTCAGCCTGCGACAGGTCCTAAGGTAACCTTTGCCGATGTAGCGGGTGCGGAAGAAGAGAAGGCAGAAATGGCTGAAATCGTTGATTTCATGAAAAACCCCCGCAAGTATCAGGAGCTGGGCGCAAAAATTCCTAAGGGTGTGCTTCTTTTAGGCCCTCCGGGAACGGGTAAAACCCTGCTCGCAAAGGCGGTTGCGGGAGAAGCGAACGTTCCTTTCTTCTCAATAAGCGGTTCTGACTTTGTAGAGATGTTCGTCGGCGTCGGCGCATCAAGAGTCAGAGATTTGTTTGACCAGGCTAAAAAGCATACCCCTGCGGTAATTTTCATAGACGAGATTGACGCTGTCGGCAGACAGAGAGGTACCGGTCTCGGCGGCGGTCACGACGAGCGTGAGC
The DNA here is from genome assembly GCA_944386545.1 of uncultured Ruminiclostridium sp. GTDB lineage: Bacteria > Bacillota > Clostridia > Oscillospirales > Ruminococcaceae > Ruminiclostridium_E. The sequence continues at coordinate 5,833 of CALXBK010000019.1, read as the reverse complement.
AAACCTTGAACCAGTTGCTTGTAGAAATGGACGGCTTCTCGGATAACCAGGGCATTATCGTTATTGCCGCTACCAACAGACGTGATATTCTCGACCCTGCTCTGCTTCGTCCCGGACGTTTTGACAGACAGATTGTTGTAAGCTACCCCGATATAAAGGGAAGAGAGCAAATTCTTAAGGTGCACACCAAAAACAAAAAGCTCGCTCCCGATATAAGCCTTGCTACTATTGCAAAGAGCACTGCGGGCTTTACGGGCGCAGACCTTGCAAACCTTGTAAACGAAGCCGCTTTGCTTGCCGCAAGAAAGAACAGAAAGGCTATTGTCCAGGAGGATATTGAGGAAGCGACCATCAAGGTTATTGCAGGTCCCGAGAAGAAGTCAAAGGTAGTAACGGAAAACGACAAGCGTCTTACGGCGTTCCACGAGGCAGGCCACGCTGTCTGCACCTATTACTGCAAGACGCAGGATCCCGTACACCAGGTTTCCATAATACCCAGAGGTATGGCGGGCGGATATACCCTTTCGCTTCCCGAGCATGAAAAGAGCTACCGCAGTAAAACTCAGATGCAGGAAGAAATCGTTGTTCTGCTCGGCGGCAGAGTTGCCGAAAAAATTGTGCTTGAGGATATTTCAACGGGGGCAAGCAACGATATAGAGCGTGCAACCAACCTTGCGAGAAGCATGGTTACGAGATACGGCTTCTCTGAAAAGTTAGGACCGATTGTTTACGGTCATGACAGCACTGAAGTATTCCTCGGCAGGGATTATTCGCAGGGCAGAAACTATTCCGAGAATGTTGCGGCTGAAATTGACGGCGAAATCCGCGAGCTTATTGATTCCGCATACGAAACCGCAAAGCAAATTCTTGAAGAAAACAGGTCCCAGCTTTATGTGGTTGCCGAATATCTTATTAAGCATGAAAAGATTGACGGCGATGACTTTGCAAAGCTGATGAAGGGCGAGCTTCCCGATATTAAGGACGAGGAGCTGAAGGAGGAGGCTAACGAGGTATTCGGTGAGCCTGCCGTTGCTCCCGAGGAGGCAGAAGCTGAAAACGCCGCAGAAACCGACGGAAACAATTCCGATACCGAAGAAACAAACGGCGAAGAATAAAATTTAAGGCAACACCGCACAAAGATTGTGTGCCGGATGTGCTATCAATTTTCTCGTCAAATGAAACAAAAAGCGCAGTGAATACTTTGTATATTCACGAGTATCTTTGTGAAATGTGACGGAAAAAGTGAAAACAGATGGTTCGCAAAGCCGTCAGGCGGTCTTTGTGCGGTGTAGCCTCAAAGCGGTATGCCTGTTAATTCGGGCGTATCGCTTCTTTTTGTTTATTTTGCTATTTACAAACGGCTCAAAAAGTAGTATAATAAAGTGTAAAGCTTACAAAGGCCAAGGATCTGAAATAAATGGAATATAAAAAGATAAATATAATTACGGGGCATTACGGCTCCGGAAAGACAAATATCTGCGTAAACATGGCTTTGGAGCTTGCGGAAAGGGGCGAGCAGGTCACGGTAGTTGATCTGGATATAGTAAATCCCTATTTCAGAACTGCGGACTTTGAAAAGCTGTTTTCACAGCATGATGTAAGGCTGATAGCTCCGATGTACGCAAATTCCAATCTCGATATACCCGCATTGAATTTTGATATGACAAGTATCGCCTCAAGCGACGGTTATATTATTATTGACGTGGGCGGCGACGATGAGGGCGCAAAGGCGCTCGGACGGTATCTGCCGGTTTTTGAAAAGCACGACTCACAGCTTTTATGCGTTGTAAACAAGTACAGATATTTAACCAAGGAAGCCGATGAAGCAACCGAGCTGCTTGCAGATATTGAAAGAGCCTGCGGATTAAGATGTGCGGGAATAATCAACAATTCCAATCTGGGAAGCGATACGGACAAGACTGTTATTGAACATTCCTTTGAGTATGCTGATGAGATTTGCCGCAAAACGGGGCTTTCCCTTGTGGCAACCGCAGGAAAAGCGGAATTTTTAGAAAACGCTCCCATGCCGTTTCCCATAAAGATTTTTGTAAGGAAAATCTGGGAGGAATTTGAGCAGGAGCAGGCTTGATACGATATTTCCCTTACCGAAAGGAAGGATAAATATAAAAACGAAAGGAAAGGTCATAACAATGGCAAAAATGAGAGTTGACTTTGACCGCTGCAAGGGCTGTGGACTTTGTACCACTTCCTGCCCCAAGAAGATTGTAAAGCTGCAGACGGAAAAGCTTAACAAAAAAGGCTATTATACCGCAGTATGCGTTGACGACGACGCTTGCATAGGCTGCGCTTTATGCGCTGTTATGTGTCCTGACTGCGCAATTACCGTAGGAGGTGACAACAATGGCTGAGAAGACCCTAATGAAAGGAAATGAGGCGTTGGCAGAAGCGGCAATAAGAGCCGGCTGTAAGTGCTTTTTCGGTTACCCCATAACTCCTCAGACCGAGATTTCCGCATATCTCTCAAAGAGAATGCCCAAGGTCGGCGGAGTATTCTTACAGGCAGAATCCGAGGTTGCGGCTATAAACATGGTTTACGGCTGTGCAGGCTCGGGAATAAGATGCATGACATCCTCCTCCTCCCCCGGAATTTCCCTCAAGACAGAGGGTATTTCCTATATTGCAGGCGCTGATTTGCCCTGCGTTATTATCAATGTACAAAGAGGCGGTCCGGGACTCGGCGGTATTCAGCCCTCACAGGCGGATTACTGGCAGGTAACCCATGCGCTCGGTCACGGCGACTTCCATGCGCTTGTATTTGCTCCCGCTTCCGTACAGGAAATGGTTAACACAGTAACAAAGGCGTTTGATTTGGCTGACCAATTCAGAATGCCCGCAGTCATCTTAGCTGACGGTCTGCTCGGTCAGATGATGGAGCCGGTTCAGTTTGAGGAATGCGAAATCAAGATGTCTGACGCTTCTAAAAAGCCCTGGGCGGCTTGCGGCCATAAAAATGAGAGAAAGCACAACATTATAAACTCTCTTTACTTAAAGCCCGAACAGCTTGAGGATACAATCAAGGAACGTTTTGAAAGATACGAGAAGGTTAAGGCAAATCACACCGAGGCTGTCTGCGACTACTGCGAGGACGCCGAGATAGTTGTTGTTGCCTACGGCTCTACTGCAAGACTTGCAAAGTCTGCGGTTGACGCGGCAAGAAAAGAGGGTATCAAGGCGGGTATCGTAAGACCTGTTACACTCTGGCCTTTCCCTGTAAATGAGCTTAACGAGGCTTGCAGGAACGCAAAGAAGGTTCTTACCGTTGAAATGTCAATGGGACAGATGGTTGACGATGTTAAGCTTGCGCTTAACTGTTCAAAGCCCGTTGAATTTTTAGGAAGAACCGGCGGCGTTATTCCCAAGCCCGCAGAAATTCTCGCAAAAATCAAGGAAATGGGAGGTAATGACTAATGCCTGAATTTAAAAGACCTCACGCTCTGGCGGATATAACCACCCACTACTGCCCCGGCTGTACTCACGGTATCGTACACAGACTTGTTGCCGAGGTAATTGACGAAATGGGCATTGAAGGCGACGCAATAGGCGTATGTCCCGTTGGCTGTTCTGTAATGGCTTACGATTATTTCAACTGCGATATGCTGGAGGCTTCTCACGGCCGTGCGCCCGCAGTAGCTACCGGCGTTAAGAGAGCCAACCCCGATAAGTTCGTATTTACATATCAGGGCGACGGCGACCTTGCCGCAATCGGTACGGCGGAAATCGTACATGCCGCTACAAGAGGCGAGAATATAACCGTTATATTCATCAACAATACTACCTATGGCATGACAGGCGGTCAGATGGCTCCCACTACCCTGCCCGGTCAGGTGACACAGACTACACCCTACGGCAGAGATACAAGCGTTGAAGGCTTCCCTGTAAGAGTTTGCGAAATGCTCTCACAGCTAAGCGGCGTTGCGCTTGCAGAACGTGTTACGGTAATTGATCCCAAGAATGTCAATATTGCAAAGAAGGCAATAAGAAAGGGCTTTGAGTTCCAGAAGAACAAGCAGGGCTTCTCTATCATCGAGGTGCTTTCCACCTGTCCCACAAACTGGGGTAAAACTCCTGTCGAGGCGCTTGACAGAGTAAGAAACGAAATGATTCCCTACTATCCTCTGGGAGTTTACAAGGAGGGCGCAGTAAGATGACAAACGAAATTCTTCTTGCGGGCTTTGGCGGACAGGGTATTCTGTTCATGGGCAAAATGCTCGCTTACTTCGGTCTTTACGAGGACAAGCAGGTTTCCTGGCTTCCCTCATACGGTCCCGAAATGAGAGGCGGCACCTGCAACTGCTCCGTATGTATAAGCGACGATCCGATAGGCTCGCCCCTTGTTGACGAGCCCAACACCCTTATTGTTATGAACACACCCAGCTACGACAAGTTTATAAACACTGTCGTTCCCGGTGGTATTGCGCTTATCGACAGCACTCTTGTGGACGGAAAGTGCGACAGAACCGACATAAATGTGTTCTATGTTCCCGCAACGGCTCTCGCAAACGAGAATAACATGAAGGGCATGGCGAACATTATTCTGCTCGGTAAGCTCCTCAAGGAAACGAATATCACCTCCATGGAAACCGTAAGAAAGGCTATGGAGAAGGTTATTCCTCCCAAAAAGGCACACCTTATCGAAACAAATATCAAGGCTATTGAGCTTGGAATGGCTCAGTAAGCAATTTCAATAAGGGGCTTGCCCCGTCATTATAAAAAAACTCTTGACAAATCCCCCGTCGGGGAATATAATATAAAGGTAATCTGTTTCAGGGCGGAGTGAAATTCTCCACCGGCGGTATAGTCCGCGCGCTTTTGCCGATACGCGTTATAAACGGTCGGCAGGAGCTGATTCGGTGAAATTCCGAAACCGACGGTATAGTCCGGATGAAAGAATCAGAAGCGGCGGTCAAGTGATATACAATATCCGCTTGTACAATCTGCAAGAGCTATGATATTGCATATTCCGACTTCAAACTTTTGAAAAAGGTACACCCTGTAAACGCAAGTTTACAGGGTTTTTTTCGGGAAAATTTTCAATCCCGGAGAAACCTTTGAAACAGACGAAGAAAGGAAATGTTATGCAAAATTTAACCACAAAACCCAACAAGAAAATTGTCTTTGACACAAGAAAGCTGGTATTTACCGCACTTATGGCGGCGCTGTCATCGGTACTTATGATGTTCAGCTTTGAAATACCGCTTATGCCCAGCTTTATCTCCTTTGATTTTTCGGACTTCCCCGCCATTATGGCTTCACTTACAATGGGACCAATTTCGGGAGTGTTTGTCTGCCTTGTAAAAAATCTTATCAATGCCTCTCAAAGCATGACGGGCGGCGTAGGCGAGCTTTCCAACTTCATGATTAGCTGTGCGCTGGTAATTCCCGCAGGAATTATCGGAAACAAGATACATTCCTACAAGGGTGCGATAATCGGATGTATCACGGGAAGCGTTGTAATGGCGGTGCTTGGACTTTTTACAAACTACTTTATCGTTTACCCCGTTTATCAAAATATTATGCCAATTGAAACAATAATCAATATGTACAAGGCTATTAACCCCTCTGTAAACGGCTTGTTTGAGTGTCTGCTCATCTTTAACCTGCCCTTTACACTTATAAAGGGACTTATAGCTTCCGCACTGTGCCTGCCGCTTTATAAGGCGTTAAGACCTGTTTTCAATTCCTATTACCGCACCTGATAAAGCTGATTTGAACATAGAAAAACCCGCACGGATTAATTGAAGTGCCCCCTGTCAAGTAGACAGCTGAAAAAACAAAAGAATTATTTAAATTTTGTTGAAAACCACCCTGCTGC
>CALXBK010000018.1 GCA_944386545.1 uncultured Ruminiclostridium sp. | reverse complement strand
ACATTTACGTCCTGCTATTTCTTTTGCTTTTCTCATATCTTTATTATATCATATTATGCGCTATTTGTCCACACCTAAAGTAAAATTAAAAAATATCGCTGTCACTGTGCGACAAAAACGGATTGTACAGCTTTTCCTGCTTTAGGGTGGTACTGCCGCCGTGACCGGGATATATTTTATAGTCGTCGGTGAGTGCGGCAATTTTTTCAAGGGATTTTCGCTGCTCGGCATAGTCGCCCGAATAAAAATCCGTTCTGCCTATCGAGCCTTCAAAAATCGTATCTCCCGCGAATATGCAATCCTCGGCAAAGTACATTACGCTTCCTGCGGTGTGTCCGGGGGTATTCATCACGGAAAATTCTATTTCCGCAAGATTTATAATGTCGCCTCCCGTAAGAAGGACATCGGCTGTAAAGGGCTTGTATTCATATCCGGGAGAGAGGTATGCGACATTTTTTATCGTGTCGTCTGTCATACATTCGTCCTTTTCGTGAATATATACCCTTGCGCCTGTTTTTTCCTTTAGCTCGGCTACTGCTCCCGTATGGTCAAAATGTCCGTGAGTAAGCAAAATGAGCTGTAATTCGGCGTCGTTTTTTTCAAGCTCTCTCAAAATTGCTTCGGCATCGTCCGCAGGATCGATTACTGCGGCGTTGCCTGTCACGCTTTCGACAACGTAACAGTTTGTGCCGAGCTCGCCGAGGGTAAGTCTTGTTATTTCCATTACTGCTTGCCCGTCCTTTCCGCCGAGATTACGCCCGGCACCTTCTGAAGCCGCAGAATTATGTTTTTAAGCTGTTCTATTCCGCTTACCTCAATGGTAACGATTATGTTAGCGTTGCCGTTTTTAAGGTAATGGGCGTTTATCTCGTAAATCGGCAGGCGGTTGCTTGCGATAGCCGTTGTAACGTCGGCAAGCAGAGCCGTTCTGTCCTCTGCGATAATATCAATCGTAGCTCTGAAGGAGCTGCTTGAATTTACCGCCCAATGAGCCGCTATCCATCTGTCGCGGTTTTCGCTTTTCAGTCCGAGAGCGACATTCTGGCAGTCCGCCTTATGGATTGAAACGCCGTAGCCTCTTGTGATAAATCCGATTATATCATCACCGGGGAGCGGATTACAGCATTGTGCGTATTTTACCGCACAGTCGTCTATTCCGTCAAGTATTACGCCGTTTTTCTGCGCGCGCTTGTTATTTGCGGAGATGGTCTTTTCAATATCCACCGGCTGTACTGCGGCGGTTATCTTCTGATGACGCAAAAGCTCCTCTTTGAGCTTTGTGATAACCTTTGAGAGCTGAACGCCGCCGTAGCTTATTGCCGCATACAAATCGTCAACACTTGCAAATCTCTGGCGCTGAGCCGCCTCAAGCAGCATTTCATCATCCACCGTCATTGCGTTGCGGCGAAGCTCCTTTTCAAGCGCCGCCTTGCCGCATTCGATGTTCTCCTCACGGCGTTCGCGCTTGAACCATGCGCGGATTTTCGCCTTTGCTTCATTGGTCTTGGCAATTTCGCTCCAGTTGCGGTTAGGTCCGTAGCTTTCGCTTCCTGTTGTGAGTATCTCGACAATATCGCCCGTGTGAAGCGTATAATCAAAGGAAACCATTCTGCCGCCGACCTTTGCGCCTGTCATCTTATGTCCGACCTGCGTGTGAATGGCATAGGCAAAATCTATTACGTTCGAGCCGACGGGGAGCGTAATTACATCGCCTTTGGGGGTGAATACAAATACATCGTCGGGAGCAAGGTCAACCTTTATTGCCTCGGAAATCTGTTCAACGTCGTCTGCCTCCTGCTGCTGCTCAAGCAGCTGACGAATCCAGTCGAAACGCTTTTCTCCCGCAACGCTTCCCTGTATTCCCGCCTTGTACTTCCAGTGCGCCGCAACACCGTACTGTGCGGTGTTGTGCATTTCCTGCGTTCTTATCTGCACTTCAAAGGGTATGCCCTCTCTGCCGATTACCGTGGTGTGAAGCGACTGGTAGCGGTTGGGCTTGGGCATTGCGATATAGTCCTTGAAGCGGTACGGTATCGGGCGAAACATATCGTGGATTATACCCAGCACATTGTAGCACTCAACGACCGTCTGGAGAATGATTCTCACAGCGTATATATCGTAAATTTCGGAAAAGTCCTTACCCTTGATATACACCTTTTTATAAATGCTGTATATGCTCTTTACCCTGCCTTCGATTATCGGAGGCGGCTGTATGTCGGTTATTCTTTCGCTTATCATTCCCCGTATCCTGTCGATAAAGGTGTCGCGCTCGTCCTTGTGAACGTCAAGCAGAGCCTCTATCTCCTTAAAGCCGTAAGGATCGAGGTATCTTAACGATAGATCCTCCATTTCCTCCTTGACGTCGTTGATACCGAGCCGATGAGCTATCGGAGCATAGAAATTCATCGTTTCAAGGGAGGTTTTAAGCTGTTTTTCGGGCGATCGGCTTTCAAGAGTTCTCATATTGTGCAGACGGTCTGCAAGCTTGATAATGATAACCCTTATATCCTTGGACATAGCTATAAGGATTTTTCTGATATTTTCGGCATGCTGTTCCTCTCTTGTATTAAGCGGCACCTGTCCTATTTTTGTGACGCCGTCAACAAGCCTTGCGACATCCTCGCCGAATTTCTTCTGTATTGCTTCAAGCTTTATATCGGTATCTTCTACGACGTCGTGCAAGAGGGCGGCACATATCGTATCGGTATCCATACAGAACTGTTCCAGCAGTATATATGCAACTGCAACAGGGTGGGTTATATACGGCTCGCCGGAGGTACGGAACACACCGTTGTGCGCCTTTTCCGCAAGCCCGTATGCCGACTGAATTTTATCGAGGTCATAGCTTTTTTCCATTTCCTCGATTTTGTTTATCAGCATATCAATTGTATATACCATATGATCGCCTCCGTAAGCTGTAATCCTATTGCTGACAACAGCTCCTGTTTATCCTCTTTACAACGGCGGATTTTTCAAGCTCTATTCTCCTGCCGCCGCTTTTAAAATACATTTTTCCGTTAATCCTGTCCAAATCAAGGTGTCCGAATTCCGCAAAAATATGCAGACACATCATAAACAGGCAGTAGTTTACGCCCTTTGACTGCGCAAGCTGTACCGCATAGTCTATATCGGTAATCTTTCTTGCAATATCAAATGGGATTTTCATGCTCTCCCTGTCGGGAAGTATGTGAGAAAGCAGCTTCGGTTCTAATTTTTCGCCTCTGAGTATCTTTTCATAGATATTGCGCTGACCGAAATATTTATCCTGTGAAAAGTCACTGCGGCGCATATCCTTTACTCTTACCGAAACGCTTTTTTTGTCGTTATACTCGTTTATTTCAACATTGGCAAGCACGTCTACCCTGTCGCCCGGTGCATAGAAAAAGCTGTCATAGCTTGTCGAAAAGCACAAAAATTTAAACGACATGCCGCCATACTGTGCCGTAAACGAAGTGTATTTCCCGTCCTTGAGCGGGCGGGAGGAAAGCACGGTGCAGTCCTTAAACCATAGCAACGGCTTTTCGTTCTGCTCCCCGAAGGGCTGCATATATTTCAGCTTTTCAACCGAGTCAATGTCAAGCTGTGAAATATCGGGAACAATATCCGCTTCAACCGTCATAACCGGCATTGAAGGGAAATTTTCATCGGCGTACTGTCTTAGCTGCGCCGAGAAAAGCTCTACCTTGTCCGAGGGGAGCGAAAAGCCCGCCGCCCTTGTATGTCCGCCGAAGCGCGTAAGATGCTCCGAACAGGCGCAAAGTGCATTGTAAAGGGAAAAGCCCTCTATGCTCCTTGCAGAGCCTCTCGCCTCGCCGTTTTCTATTCCCATCACAATACAGGGCTTCTCGTAAAGCTCGCACAGCCGTGCGCTGACAATACCGATAACGCCGTGGTTCCAGCCCTCGCCGCACACTATAAGCACACGCGAATTAAATGCCCTTGGGTTGCTGTTAAGCATCAACTTTGCCTGTTCGAGTATCTCGAATTCGGTCTTTTTTCTGAGATTATTAAGCTCGCACAGCTCCTCGGCTCTTTGCCTTGCGGTTTTCTGTGTTTCGCTCAGCAGAAGCTCCATTGCGGGAAGCGGGGATTTATACCTGCCCGCCGCATTTATTCTCGGACAAATTCCGAACGCCGCATGGGTGGAATCAAAGTCCTCGTTATCAAAGCCCGCCTGCTCAATAAGCGCAAGCAAGCCTAAATTTTCACTGTATTTTATCTCTTGAAGTCCGCGCCTTACAATAATGCGGTTTTCTCCCGTAAGCGCAACGACATCGCCGATTGTTCCTATTGCCGCAAGCTCGGCGTAGCGTTCTAAAATGCCGTCAGTATCGCCGCCCTCCATAGCAATAATGAGCTTTAATACAACGGCACAGCCTGCAAGCTCCTTATAGGGAGAAGCGTCGTCCTTGCGGCGGGGGTTGAGTACAGCTTGCGCCATGGGAAGCTCGTCCGGCACCTGATGATGATCGGTTATTACAAGCTCCATGCCAAGCTCATATATAAGCCTTGCCTCATTTACTGCGGATATGCCGTTATCAACCGTCACAATAAGCTCCGTACCGTTTGCGTGAAGTTTTTTTACAGCCGCTTCACTCAGCCCGTAGCCCTCCTCCCTTGTGGGTATGTACCAGTCAACGTCAGCGCCCAGCGCTTCAAGGTAGGAAAAAAGCATAACCGTGGCGGTTATACCGTCACAGTCATAATCTCCGTAAACCGTGATTTTGGCATCGGATTGCACGGCACTTTCTATCGTTTCAACTGCCTTTTCCATATCCTTTATCAGATACGGATCGGATATTTCGTTGCCGTTAAAATACTCCCTTGCAAGCCCCTCTGTGCAAATTCCTCTTGCACAGAGCAGACGGCAAAGCAGCTCAGGCAGTCCCGTTGCCTTTTTAAGCTCTCCTGCGAGCTCTCCGCCGCTGTTTTTTACAAGCCATTTCTTCATTTGCCGCCCTCAGATATTCTTTGCAAGCTCGCTAAGCTCGTCGCTTGTAAAGGTGTATTTCTTATCGCAGAAGTGACAGCAGACCTCTGTTACGGGATCCTCCTGTGCGAGCTTCAAAAGCTCCTTTTTGCCCAGAGCCGCAAGCACTCTTTCGGTGCGCTCTCTTGAGCAGTCGCAGTAATAAACCGCCTCCCAGCTGTCAAGTATCTCGCCGTCAAGACCTTTAAGCCCCTTTAAAGCAATTTCTTCGGGGGTGAGTCCCTGCTCAAGCATAGAGGTAACGGACTGCATATCCTTTATATTTTCTTCTATAAAATCAATTGCGCTTTCATTTACGGGGGGAACGAGCTGTATCATATAGCCGCCCGACCTTTTTATAGTAAGGTCGGTATCTACAAGCACACCTAAAGCGCAGACTGTCGGAATTTGCTCGCTTACCGCATAATACTGCGTTATATCAAGCGCGATTTCACCGTTTACAATGGGAATTTGTCCAATGTAGGGTTCTTTAAGCCCCAAATCCTTTATTACGGCAAGATAGCCGTCCGTGCCGACTATTCCTCCGACATCAAGCTTGCCTATGGAATTTAAGGGTAAATCTGCATAGGGGTTGTCAAGACAACATTTGACATTGCCCCTGTAATCCGAAACAGCGGTAACCGTTCCTATGCTTCCGCCGCCGTTTATACGCAGCGTCAGGCGGTCGCCCTCGTTTTTCATCATTGCGCCCATTATCACAGCGGCGGTAGACAGTCTTCCTGCCGCGGCTGAAGCCGTAGCGGAGGTGCCGTGCACCCTGTGAAGCTCGTTTACTATATCGGTAGTATCAACCGCACAGCAAAGCGCACTTCCATCAGCCGATAATGCTCTTACTATTTTTCCCATCAAATATCCCTTTTCTTTTGTTTTTTACAGCAGAAAAGAAGCTTTTCGCTGTTGTCATCGCCCTTGTTCAAGGTAGGGTAATCAAATATATCAATAATATCAAAGCCCGCCTGCGACAATAATTTGCAAACGGTATCGCACGGCAGGGCTATTTCCGAAAATTCCTCACAGCTTCGTGAAAATGTGCCGTCCTTGTTTTGGGTGAAAATATCAAGCAGAATGTCAACTCTGTCAAGCTCTTTTTCGTAAAAATTCTGCCACACGCAGTAAGCTCCGTCGGTATCATACACAAAGGTGTTGTTTGCAAGCACCTCTCTGTGCTTTCTGACGGTGTTCATATCGAACAAAAACAAGCCGTCGGGATCGGTAAACAGCGACACCGACTTGAAGCAGGAGAGAATATCCTGCTCGTTTTCAAGGTGATTTATGCTGTCAAGCGCACAGACGGTGACGTCTACCGTGCCGAACAAATCAAGGCTTGTCATGTCCTGGCAGAGATATTCTATCCCCTCGTGCGGCTTTTCCTTGGCAAAGCTGAGCATATCCCCGCTTAAATCAACTCCGATAACGTCATATCCGAGCCTTGAAAAACGCCTTGACATACTTCCCGTCCCGCAGGCAAGGTCAAGCAATATCCCGCGCTTTTTCGCATTGGACATGATTATACCGTCGTAATACCCTGCGAGGGCGTCATAATCTATATTCGAGGTTAATACGTCGTAAACGTCGGCAAAACAGCCGTATGCCGCCATTATTACTCTCCGTCCTTGTCAGCACGCTCAAATACGACTGTATAGCCGTCGTTGCCGCCCTGGAGCGAACGGTTTACACGGCTTATTGTAGCAGTGCTTGCGCCCGTTTCTTCGACAATTTTGCTGTATACCATTCCTTCGGTCAGGAGCTTTGCCACATGAAAACGCTGTGCCATTGATTCAAGCTCTCTTATTGTACAAAGGTCCTCAAAAAAATTGTAACATTCTTCTACGCTCTTGAGCTTTAAAATAGCCTTGAAAAGCTCGTCCTTATCCTTGGAAATCAATTTGCTGTTCATGGTGTATCCTCCGATTATTTTCTTGTTTCGGCGTCCTTTTGAAAAATATAAAGACGCCCCCACGATTATTTTATCACACTAAAGCACAAAAATCAATACTTATTTTCATGGGAGCGTTTTTTATGGTAAAATCTGTCCGTTCACAATTTTGAAGCGGGAGTTACGTTATTTCTGAACAGCTCGTATATCCCAGGATAGCTGCCCTTTACCCGAACAGGCTTCATATCCTTTGTCACAAATAAGTGGCGGGTTGTGCCTATTGCCCTTGTATCGCCGTTTTCCTTGCCAGTAACTACATATTGAATAGTCATTTTAAAGCCGTTGAATTCCGTTATTTTTACCTCTATCAGCACCGTTTCGTCAAATCTCACGGCATTCTTATAGCTGCAATCCAGCGACTGCACGGGGAGCATAACACCCAGCTCCTCCATTTTTGAATAGGGAAAGCCCGCCTGATTGAGATAATCCACTCTCGCTTCTTCAAACCGGCGGATAAAGTTGGAATGATGCACTATCCCCATTCTGTCCGTTTCGTAATAATTTGCCGTTCTTTCAAACGGGATAAGCTTTGAATTCATCCGTCAGACACCTCTCGGGACTTTACTGATTTGCAACAATATAGTTCCAGCTGTCCCTGCACATCTGCTCAAGACCTCTCTTTGCCTCCCACTTAAGCTCTTTCTTAGCGAGCGAAGGGTTGGAATAGCACTCTGCGGCATCGCCGGGGCGTCTTTCGGTGATAACATACGGAACCTTTACTCCGTTCACCTTTTCAAAGGTGTTGATTATATCAAGCACGGAATAGCCTTTGCCCGTGCCGAGGTTGTAGGCAGGACAGCCTGTTGTCTCTCTTGCCGCCTTGATTGCGGCAACATGACCGAGCGCGAGATCCACAACATGGATATAATCTCTCACGCAGGTGCCGTCGGGGGTGGAATAATCGTTGCCGAATACGCTTAAATTAGCCATTTTGCCCGACGCGGTGCGTAAAATGAGGGGCATTAAATTGTTGGGTATGCCGTTGGGATCTTCGCCGAGCTTGCCGCTTTCATGTGCGCCGATGGGGTTAAAGTATCTGAGCAGTACAATGCTCCAGCGGTCGTCCGACATATAAAGCTCTCTGCACATATTCTCAATCATCAGCTTTGTCGAGCCGTAAGGATTGATTGCGCTTAGCGGCATTTTCTCCGTTACGGGCACCTTTTTAGGGATACCGTAAACCGTTGCGCTTGAGCTGAACACGAGCTTCTTACAGCCGTATTTCTGCATTGTTTCAATCAGTGCGAGGGTGGAATTGATGTTGTTTTCATAGTACATGATAGGCTTCATACAGCTTTCGCCTACCGCCTTATAGCCTGCGAAGTGTATTACCTCGGTGATGAAGTTCTCGCTGAAAATTCTGTCCAACGCCCTGCGGTCGCAGCAGTTATCCTCATAAAATCTGAAATCTTTGCCGGTTATCTCCTTAATGGACTGGAGCGCCTTGGGCTTTGAATTGTAAAAGTTATCTATTACTATAATATCCTCTCCCGCATTGAGAAGTTCTACGCAGGTGTGGGAGCCGATATATCCTGCTCCTCCGGTTACAAGTACAGCCATTTTAATATCCTTTCCCGATACCGCGCAGCCGCCGCGGTATTCCGAATTAAATTTATAAGCGGTATCACGCTTATACTCATACACGTTATTATTATATATCTTATCGGGCAAAATGTCAAGGCAGACATATTGACCGCCTTAAAAAAATGTGCTATACTATTCTAAAATCAAATCTTTTGACAGCGGGAGAATTTATGGCAACGACAGAAGCTGTGCTGTTCGACCTTGACGGGACATTACTTGATTCCATGTATGTCTGGCAGTATGTCGATGAAGAATTTTTGAGAAAACGCGGAATGATACCGCCCGAATTCTACGGCAGGGAGTGCAGTCACCGTTCCTTTTACGAAACGGCACTGTACACAATCGAGCTATTCGGGCTAAAGGAATCGCCCGAACAGATAATGAACGAGTGGACAAGCCTTGCAATTGAGGAATACAGCCACAATGTAAAGCTCACCGAAAACGCAAGGCAGACCGTGGAGCTTGCAAAAAGCATGGGCTGTAAAACGGCAGTCTGCACTTCGCTTAATAAGGAGCTTTACACACCTGCCCTTACAAACCTCGGCATATACGGGCTGTTTGACGAGATAGTTTCCGCCGCTCACTACGGAGGTAGAGGAAAGCAGTTCCCCGATATTTATCTGCACACGGCTTCCCTGCTTCGGGTAAAGCCGGAGCGCTGTGTGATGATTGACGATGTTTCCGCTTCATTAAAGGCGGCAAAGCAGGCGGGTATGCTGACGGTCGGGGTGATTGATTCGCTAAGCGTACAGGATGAAGCCGAAATGAAAAAATACAGCGACAAGCTGATAACAAAGCTCGACAAAAATATATTTGATTTTTGAAAGGTGACTGAATTATGAAAGGCTTTATAAAAAAGATTGCGCTGTTTCTTGCCGCAGCTGCCGTTATAACAAGCATATCGGGCTGTTCTCAGTCTGCGCAGACAGCAGGCTCAGAAACGGCAAGCTCCGCCCAAAGCACAACCGAGCAGCAATCTGTAAGCGCAAAGGTCAGCATAACAAACGGAAAATTTACCGTAAACGGCAAGGAGCTGTGGATAAACGGCGCAAATACTCCCTGGCATAAGTGGAACGACTTTATCGGCAACATGGACGAGGCGTTCTGGGATGAAACCTTTGCCCTGCTTGCGTCGGACGGTATCAACTGCACAAGAATCTGGATAAACTGCAACGGCGAGGGCGTGGTACGCCTTAAAACAACAGGCGCGATAATGAACATAAACGAAAACCACTGGAGCGACCTTGACAAGCTGTTCGCACTTGCAGAAAAGCATAAGGTTTACATTATGCCTACCCTGCTCTCCTTCGACCATTTCAAGGGCGACGATATATCCGCAAAGGAATGGCGTCTGCTGGTACAAAGCAAGGAAAACTGCGACGAGTTTGCCGAAAAGTATGTCAAGGAATTCTGCAAGCGCTACGGCGAGCATGAATACCTTTTCGGCATTGATATAATGAACGAGCCGGACTGGGTGTACGAAAACTCAGAATGTGGACAAATTCCGTGGGAGAACCTTTGCTATCTGTTCGGAAAATGTGCCGCAGTCATTCACGAAACCTGCTCCGCACCCGTCACGGTCGGCATGGCAATGATAAAGTACAACTCCGACAAATATAACAGGGATGTGCTTTCCGATAACCGCTTGCAAAATGCAGCAGGCGACGACAAGCCGTACATCGACTTTTACAGCACGCATTATTATATGTGGCAAAAGCCGCATTTCGGCTTTCCGTTTGAAATGACACCCGAGCAGTTCGGGCTTGACACAGATAAGCCCTGCATTATAGCGGAAACCTCTAACGACGACGAGGAGGAGTGCGGAATTTCCCTTACGGAAAAATACAAAATGACCTACGAAAACGGCTGGAACGGTCTTATGGTATGGATGGAGCCGAGAGAAAAGACTGAGGAAGAAACCGGCTGGTACAGATACGACCTTACCAAAACCGCAGTAAACGCCATGCGTGACATGATACCGCAAAAGGTAGACCCGCTCGGCGTTCACGGCTACACCGAAAAGAGCGAATAATATGATAAGACGTCATTTTGTGCTGTACGGCAGGGTTCAGGGCGTGGGACTGCGCTACAGAGCCTATCACGCCGCAAACTCACTCGGCGTTACGGGCTGGGTGAGGAACAAATCCGACGGCTCGGTGGAGCTGGTTGCCCAAGGGGACGAGGAGCTTATCGACAGGCTTATTCTCAGCATTGAACAAGGGAGCTTTGTACTTATAGAAAATCTGTCGATAAAGGATATACCGACAGAAAAGGAAAGCTCGTTTGAAATAAGGGATTGAAGCAATAAGGCAAAAAGCCGCCGCATCGGCAGCGCAGACGGAACGGTTCAATAAGGGGCTTGCCCCGTCATTATAACTGTTCCGAAGCGTGCAGAGTGCAACGGCTTTTTATTTTTTCAATTTTTACAAAGGACTATTCCGCCATATCCTCATCGAAATTCGGTTTATGACTCTGATTAACCGTTCTTCTTTGAAAAATTGCGGTTGAGCGTGTCGATAGCCTGCTGTAAAAGCTCGTCGCTGATACCGCCGAAGGAGCGAATCTGACGCAGGGGCATACCCTCAATCATTCCTCTGTGCATTTTAGGATCAAAGTGACTGCCGCCGAGCAATCCCTGTGAAATCATGGGCAGGAGAAGCTCCATAGCCTCCTTGCCCTCGGGCAAATCCATAAAGTCGGAAAATACCGTGTTTTCATGCGCCTTGAAAGGAAGTCTTACGCTTGTTGTGTGAACAAGACCGGCTGTAAGGCAGATATTTCTTGAGGATTTTCCTATGCGTATTTCATATTTACCATTGGGGGCGTACCAGCTTCCGAGCTCCTCGTTAAAGTAGCTGAACGCGCGGCTGTCAAGCTCAAAGGTAACGGTTTTTGTTTCACCGGGGTTAAGTGCAACCTTGTCAAAGCCCTTAAGCTCCTGCAAAGGTCTTACCGCAAAGCCCGTCTTATCCGCAACATAAAGCTGTACGATCTCCTTGCCGAAGCAGTTGCCCGTATTGGTGACATTTACGCTTACGGTGAGAATATCATCGTCGCTTACCTCATTTGCGGAAAGCCTTAAATCAGAATACTCAAACTCGGTGTAGGAAAGTCCGTGACCGAAAGGATAACGCACCTGCATTTCCTTTTTATCGTAATATCTGTATCCCACAAACACACCCTCGCCGTAATACTCGTGTCTGCGACCGGGGAACGTAAGAGCGCAGGGTGTGTCGGAGAGCTTCATGGGTATTGTTTCGGCGAGCTTGCCGCAGGGATTTGCGTTGCCGAAAAGAATATCCGCCGTTGCTTCTCCCGTCGCCTCTCCGCAAAGGTAAACCTCCAGCACTGCGCTTACCTTATCGTTCCACGGCATTTCGACGGGCGAGCCGTTGTGGAGCACAACGATTACGTTGTCATTTACCTCGCACGCTCTTTCAATAAGCTCATTTTGACAGTCGGGCATTCTCATGTGGGTGCGGTCATAGCCCTCGGACTCAAAGCTGTCCGGCAGTCCTGCAAATATAATAACCGCGTCGCTGTTTTTGCAAAGCGTTACAGCCTCCTCCAAAAGCGCCGTGTCGGTGTCGTTTTCCTCACGGTTAAAGCCCTTTGCATAGGAAATATCGCAGAGCTTCTTTGCACTTTCAAGGGCATTTGAGATGTTCTTTGTGTTTATATGGGAGCTTCCGCCACCCTGTATTCTCGGATTTTGGGCAAACTCACCGATAAAGGCAAGCTTTGCTCCGTTGCTCGGCAAGGGAAGCGCACCCTCGTTTTTGAGCAGTACAATGCTCTCTCTTGCTATATCTGCCGCCTTTTTATGGTCTGCCTGTCTGTCGAACACATGGCCGTCCGTTTTATTGTCATGATAGCGGTAAACCTGTGTTAAAATGCGCTTTACCGCCTTGTCAAGAAGCTCCTCGGACAGCTCTCCGCTTTTTACTGCCTTGACGATTTTTGCGTCGTTCAAGCCGCCGCTTGCCGGCATTTCGAGGTCAAGACCTGCGGCAAGTCCCTTTACACGGTCGTTTACCGCGCCCCAGTCGGAAACCACATAGCCCTCAAAGCCCCATTCATCCCTTAAAACCTTGTTTAACAGCCAGTCGTTTTCAGAGGAATACACGCCGTTAATAAGGTTGTAGGAGCACATAACCGTATGCGGCTGTGATTTCTTTACCGCCGTTTCAAATGCGGGGAAGTAAATTTCTCTCAGCGTTCTTTCAGTCATATCCGACGAGCAGTACATTCTTGCGGTTTCCTGGCTGTTTGCCGCAAAGTGCTTTATCGAAGTGCCGACATTCCTGCTTTGTACGCCGTTTATATAAGAAGCGGACAGCTCTCCCGCAAGGTACGGATCTTCTGAAACATATTCAAAGTTTCTTCCGCAAAGGGGCGAACGCTTGATATTTACGGCAGGACCTAATATAACCGAAATATCCTCGGCAAGACATTCCTCTCCGAGCGCCTCTCCCATGCCGTACATAAGCTCTCTGTCAAAGCTGCACGCCGTTGCACAGGCGGCAGGAAAGCACACCGCCTCAATGCTGTTGTTGGGATCCTCCCCCGTCAGATCCTGCTTACGCAGTCCGTGAGGTCCGTCGCTTACCATAACCGAGGGTACGCCGAGCCTGTCCACGCTCTTGGTATGCCAGAAGTCGGCGCCTGAGCAAAGCCCTGCCTTTTCTTCAAGAGTAAGCTTTGAAATGATTTCATCTATTTTGTTCATGCTGTTTTTCCTTTCCGTACAGTTGAAAATTAATACCGTATCTGAATTATAACATAAATTTTTGCCGTTGTCTACACATTATTTTAGCTTACGGAATATTTTTCGATTTTCGGCAAAAGCTATCATAAGAAAACAAAGGAGCAATATTATGAAAAGAAAAATCCTTGCCGCTTTGTCGGCGTTAACTCTTGCCGCTGTGCTTTGCGGCTGTTCAAGCAGAAATGAAAGCATAGAAAACGAAGTGCCGAGCGTACCGCAGGACAGCTCTGCCTTGGAAGATAATTCAGAAAAACCCATTGATGTTTTGCAGGAGCTCAGAGAAGCTATTGCAACCGCCTACGGCGACGATTATCTCCCCGATACCGACATGACGCAGGAAATGATACAAAACGAGTTTGCGCTTACTCCGGATATGTACGAGGAGATAGTCGCGCAGGCGCCGATGATAGGCTTTCACCCCGACAGGCTGGTTATAGTAAAGGCATCTCCCGACATGGCAGACAAAGTAAAGCAGGCATTTGAAGCCGCGCGGGAAAGCATGATAAACGCCCAGGTACAGTACCCCTCTAACCTTGCAAAGGTGAATGAAGCGAGGGTGCTTCAAAACGGCGATTATGTCTGCTTTATGCTGCTGGGCGCGCCCTATGAGGGAGAGGACGACAGCATAAAGGCGGCTGATTTTGCAAAGGAGCAAATTCAGATAGGAATAAATGCGTTCAACGAATTTTTTGAAAAATCTGAATAAAAATATATTGACAAATTCATTTTGCGGTGGTATAATTCGCATAGTGCAGTAAGCACAATACAACCTGTATCACACTAAATGCACAGATAAGGACGCTTGTGGGCAAGTATCTTGCAGAGAGCCGTCGGTCGGTGAAAGACGGCAGATGTTTCCTACACCTAAGCTATCACCTTTGAGCAGGCGGGCAGAAATTCAGTAAGTCCGCACGGGTTCTCCCGTTACAGAGGAGCATATTGACGGATATGTACTGAGCGGCTCGTTTTATGCGGGCAATAAGAGTGGTAACACGGAGAAATTCTTCGCCTCTTGGTTTTATACCGAGAGGCTTTTTAATTTTAATTTTTGTACTGCGGCAAGCCGTCACAACGCTGCATACCGAAAGGAGAAGAAAAATGCTGACGCTTGACAAAATCTATCATGCCGCGTTTAAGCTCAGGGAGGTAATAAGACCGACAGACCTTATCCACGCTCCCGAAATCAATCCCGAAGCCGACGTTTATCTGAAAACCGAGAATTTGCAGGTGACAGGATCATTCAAGGTGAGAGGCGCGTACTACAAAATATCCACCCTCACAGACGAAGAAAAATCGCACGGCGTAATTGCGTGCAGTGCGGGAAATCATGCGCAGGGCGTTGCTCTTGCCGCAAGCAGAAGCGGAATAAAATCGGTTATATGCCTGCCCGACGGTGCGCCTATATCAAAGGTAGAGGCGACAAAAAGCTACGGCGCGGAAATCTGCCTTGTGGAGGGCGTATATGACGACGCCTACAAAAAGGCGTTACAGCTCAAAGAGGAGTGCGGCTATACCTTTATTCACCCCTTTGACGATGAGAACGTAATCGCAGGACAGGGCACAATCGGTCTTGAGCTTTTAAACGACCTTGACGAAATTGACGCCGTTGTAGTGCCTATCGGCGGCGGCGGACTTATTTCAGGCGTTGCCTTTACGCTTAAAAGTCTGAAGCCCGACATCAAGGTGTATGGCGTTCAGGCGGCGGGCGCACCGTCTATGGCAAACTCCGTAAAGGACGGAAAAATAGAAAAGCTGGACAGCGTTTCTACCATTGCGGACGGCATTGCGGTAAAACAGCCGGGCGAGCGCACCTTTGAATATTGCAGCAGATATGTGGACGGCATAGTTACCGTTTCGGACGATGAAATTTCCACGGCAATACTGACATTAATAGAAAAGCATAAGCTGATTGCGGAGGGCGCAGGCGCAGTACCCGTAGCGGCGGTTATGTTCAACAAGGTTCCTGTCAAGGGAAAAAAGACAGTGTGCCTGGTTTCGGGCGGCAATATCGACGTTACTATTCTGTCAAGGGTAATAAAGAGAGGTCTGCTCAAGTCCGGCCGCACCTGCCAGCTGAGTATCGCCCTTATCGACAAGCCCGGACAGCTAAGGGGAGTATCACAGATTATAGCAGACCTCGGCGGCAACGTAATCTCCATTCATCACGAGAGAGCAAGCGAGGGCGAGGACGTAAACGGCTGTTATTTAAGAATTGTGCTTGAAACAAGGAATTATGAGCATATAGCACAGATAAGAAACGCATTGACAAGTGCAGGCTACTGCATTGTTCAATAAATAGAAAGGAAAAAATATCATGGAAAAGATTTTTACAAGGAATGCGCCTGCGGCAATAGGACCTTATTCTCAGGCGGTGATAAGCGGCGGCATGCTGTACACCTCGGGACAGATTGCAATTAACCCCGAAAGCGGCAGCATTGAAGCCGACACCATTGAGGGGCAGACAAGGCAGATATGCAAAAATTTGGAGCAGGTGCTAAAGGCGGCGGGAACAAGCTTTGACAAGGTTGTGAAAACCACTTGCTTTCTCTCGGATATGGCGGATTTTTCCGCTTTCAACGAGGTTTACGGAGAATATTTCACTTCAAAGCCCGCACGCTCCTGCGTTGCGGCAAAGGCTCTGCCAAAAGGCGCGCTTGCAGAGGTTGAGCTGATAGCGGAAATATAACTTAGGCAAGATGTCCCCCGCCTCTAAGGCGGCGGGTTCCATATTC
Organism: uncultured Ruminiclostridium sp.; assembly: GCA_944386545.1. Taxonomy (GTDB): domain Bacteria; phylum Bacillota; class Clostridia; order Oscillospirales; family Ruminococcaceae; genus Ruminiclostridium_E. Next base: position 20,163 of record CALXBK010000018.1, on the reverse strand, counting down.
AGTTTTAGTTGGGGTTCAATCCCCAACTGAAACCGAATCGCAGCTTCGCTGCGGCTTGCCACGTTGAATGACGGGGCAAGCCCCTTATTGAATTTAAACCGAGTTACCTGCTCCGATATAGCTTAAAATGAACTGCTTATCATAATCACACGATAGCTGTTTTCGTCGGCAATGTTGACAAATTCGCCCAAAAGTGATATAACTTAGGCAAGATGTCCCCCGCCTCTAAGGCGGCGGGTTCCATATTCAGTTTTAGTTGGGGTTCAATCCCCAACTGAAACCGAATCGCAGCTTCGCTGCGGCTTGCCACGTTGAATGACGGGGCAAGCCCCTTATTGAATACCCTGTAGAGCAAGTGATGCGCCAAAGCTTATAGCGCCGTTAAGTGCGGTGGTTGCAACTTGTAGTCCTATGGTTTTGCCTGTTGCTTTCGCTAAGCTTGCGGCATACCCCGTAAAAGAGGCTTTACCGTTTTTGACGTTTTTCAGGTACTCAGCCATTTTAGGATTTGTTTTATCAAAAGCCTTAACAAATCTTTCTTGGTCTTCTGCAATCATTGAATTGAATGTGTTGATAGCACCCTTGACACCTTGGTAGCCCTTGGTGTCACCGAGAGCAGCCACCCAGCCATCTTCCTCGTCTATTGTATACTCTTTCCCGAGGGCAGCTCTTTCTCTCATCAGCGTCGCTAAATGATGATTTTCGCTCTCGACTTGGTCTAAAAACTCGCTGAAACCTTTACTCTTTTTAGGGTCAGCGTCTTGTTCTAAAAACTTATTAAATTGATTTACATACTGGTTTATTTCATTAGTGTTAAGAGATTCACCTTTAAGCCAAGAAGCAAGGGGATGATATGTGGGTTCGCTTATCGTATCCTTGCTCAAGCTTGAACACCGTTTGTATGTTTTGAATACTTACAATGAGGTTGTTATGGCAACTTTTAGATCTTTTAGATACTGTCCGATTTGTGGTGATGTCAGTGATATTATTGAAGCCTGTCTTAGCTGTGACATTCCAATGGTTGATACCGGTATCACAAAGGGAGATTTTAAAAAGCAAAACCCAAAAATGGATTATATGGAAATGATACAAGCAATTTATGATCAGTATGTGCTTACATCCCCCACATTTGATCCGGAAGCACAAAAAAGAAGGGAAGAATGGGATAGGCAAATCGAAGAAGAAGTCAGACGCAACAGCGACCATGTTCATGCTATGCTTGCGCAGAGGGCTAAAGAAAACTTGCCTAAATGTCCCACCTGTGGTTCCACAAATATAAAGAAGATTACAACAGGACAAAAAGCTGCGTCGGTTGCTTTATGGAGATTTTTCTCCCAAAAAGTACGCCGTCAGTGGCACTGCAATAACTGCGGTCACGAATGGTGATTGCTTAACTGAATACCACCCTCGTTAAGCAAGAGGGCAAAACACGCCTTGCCGAAAATCGGCAAGGCGTGTTAAAATTATCTGTAAAGTTCATCTATCAGCGCCTGCATATCCCTTATCCCGTCATCGGTAGGGGGCTTATCGCCGTATCTCACCGCCGTGTAAGCCTGCGCAAGCCTGTTTGTATCCGTATTGCCGTGATAGAGCTTTTCCGCCTGCTTTGCGTGCTGTGTTGCGGTCATGTTCTCTAAATTCTCACGGCTTCTTTTTGCGAGCCACATCATATACAGCTTGTAGCCCAGACGGTATTTTTTTACCGTATCCTTTTCCTTACGGTAGCTTTTGAGCGTATCGGCTCTGCCCTCTTTTCTGATTTTTTCGGAAGTAACGGTTATATGCTCATAGCGGTCGGTAAAGCCGTCCTCATTTTTCACATCAAGATTATCCGCCGAAATCCGTCCGAATATACGGGACGCCAATTTTCTGAAAAAGCCGATAATTTTCTTTCTGAAAACTATAATAAGCACGATAAGAATAATAAACAGCAGATACAGCCATATATCATGCCCCGATGAGCTTTCTTCAAGCGAGCCGCCCGGTACTACCGGCTGTTCCGTGGAAGTTATCTCACCTGTCTTAAAATAAGACAAGCCCGACAGTATCATGTCGATAAGTTTAAGGGTTATTCTTACAAACCACATAATGACTGCCGCGATATAGTCCTTTAGGGTGAGGAACGCAAGGATAATCCCGCCGACAATTAAAATCAGCCCCGCGTTATAGGCTCGAAGTCCTTTTGGTACGATAAGACTTGTATTTCTGCGCTTTGCAATCTGCGACTGTATATTGCTCTGGTTTACAAGCAGTACCGTTATCAGCGACATCGCAACAAGCAGATAGGAGCAGGCTTTGAAGGTAAAGCTCATGTAATCGTAATCTGCTGACATTATCCACCCTGCAAGACTGCACAAAACGGTTTCCACAATATATACCGCCAGCCACGGCAGAGTAAATATATCGCTGAAGCTGTCCTTTGCCAGCTTAAGTCCGAGTACATACCAGATCAAGGCGGCAGGAAGCAGGGCAAAGCAAAGCCGCATACCCCCATATTCGGCGACAACTCCGTTAAGGCAGACAATCGCTGTTATTGCAAGAGCTTCAAGTATTAATGCTACAAGGAATATTGCCGTTTTTGAAAGGGCAAGCTCCTTTTTGGTATGCGCTTTCATGTGCAGCTTCATCACAAGAAAGCCGATAAAGCATACAATAACCGCCGCCGCATAATAAACGGGATAGCGCAGAAGCGAAAAGCCCTCGAATGCCGCCGTTTCAAATAGGAACATCATCGGAAGCGGTAAAGCGAGCATTGCAAGCGCGGCAATAAGCTTTAAAAGAAAGTCCCTTTTCATACTGCCTCCTGTACTGCAAGCGAATATCTCGGTATGTGAAGCACCTGACAGCCGTCCGATTGCCGAATTTCTCCCGTTGTGTAGACAGCGCAGGTTATGCCTTTATGATTAAGGCGGTCGGTAAAATCAAAAATCGTATCGTCAATATAGGCAGTCAGGACATAGACGTCCGTAAAGCCCGCTACATTTAAATCCTTTGTAAAATCGTCAAAGGCATTCTCGCAAAAATCGGGCAATCCCGCAAGCAGCCGCAGAGCAGATTCATAATGCTCATCGGTGACTATCATACCCGACGAAATGCCGCTTGCTGTTCCGCCGTTTGTCGCAAAGGCACAGCGACAGCCGCTTGTGACACAAGAGCGAAGAATTGCCGTACTGAGCTTTATAAACGCCTCAGTATCACGAATATCGGCGGCGGTAACGGGAGCCGTTCTGCGCCGCTGCATATTCATTACAACCAGCACGCTTCTTGAGGTGGAATACTCGTTTTTACGCACCATAATATGTCCGAGCGCAGCGGTGTAGTTCCAGTTTATTCTGTTAAGCGGCTCTCTGCCGGTATATTCCCTTGAGCCTGCCGTAAAAAACGGATCATCGTTTATAAAGCGGCTTACAAGGATTTCTCCCACAGGCTCATCATAGGAAAGCTCCGCCTGCCGGTAATCGCAGGGAGTGGGAAGCACGGTAACCGTCAGCTTTACCGCCTCGCTTCTTGACGAGCTTATAATACCCAACATATCCGTTGCAGTGATAACCGTATTTTCAAAGGCGAATACTCCCCTTTTCACGCATTTTATATTGCGTATTCTTGTACAGCGGCTTCTTGCGCCGAGCGAGAAAACTCCGGGGATAAAGGTATTATCTCCCCCGGAGGTCTGCACTGCAGAGGTGTTGCGTGAAAAGACAAGCCAGCGTGAAGCGCACAGCTCGGTTTTCACCCAAGGCAACGGAACAATTCCTCGGTTTTCAACCACCTCGGTAAGCTGTACCGTTTCTCCCTCGTAAACCTCGTTCTTATCTATATAAGCGGTGTAGCTTAGTTTTTTCACGGCGTATTTTCCGAAAATAAGCGCCTGTGCCCCTACCACGGCAAGCACTATTATAATAATTGCAATAAGTTCCATTTTACAGTTGTTCGGTCGGCACTGGCACTTCGCTTATAAGTCTTTCTATAAGCCGCTCCTTTGCCGCGTTCGCGTTTGCCGACGAGGACACACGGCTGATAATTCTGTGAGCGCAGACATACGGCGCAACGAATTTGACATCGTCGGGGGTGACAAAATCCCTGCCGCGCAGTGCCGCCCTCGCCTGCGACATTTTCTTTAAGGCGATAAGTCCTCTTGTGCTGAGTCCGAGCTTAATCTCACCGCCGCTTCTTGTTGCCGTGCCTATATCGGCAATGTAGCCCAGCACCGCCTCGTTCACCGTTACCGCCTCGGTTTTTGCCGTCATTTCGGCAAGCTCTGCGGCATCTGTTACGGGAGCGAGGCTCTCAACGGGATGAACAGCCTTTGAATTTGTAAGTATTTCTATCTCGGAAGCCCTGTCGCTGTATCCGAGCGAAAGACGTATCATAAAGCGGTCAAGCTGCGCCTCGGGAAGCGGAAAAGTACCCGCCGTTTCAATCGGGTTCTGCGTTGCAAGCACGATAAAGGGCGTTTTCATTGCGAGCTTTTCACCGTCTATCGTCGCCTGCTTTTCCTCCATACATTCAAGCAATGCCGACTGCGTTCTCGGAGTGGCTCTGTTTATCTCGTCTGCAAGCACTATATTTGCAAAAATAGGTCCGCTTCTGAAAACAAATTCCTGCTGTTTCATATTAAAAAAGTGTATACCCGTTATATCCGAGGGGAGCAGGTCGGGAGTAAACTGTATGCGGGAAAAATCCGCCGCAATGCTCTTTGCTATGGACTTTGCAAGCACTGTTTTACCCGTACCGGGAACATCGTCAAGCAGAATGTGTCCGCCACTGAGTATAGCCATTATTACAAGGTCAAGCTTATCGTCCTTGCCCTTTATTATTCTTGAAATATTTTCGCGAAGCTTTGCCGCATACGCCTGTACTGTCATTATCCGTTGTCCTTTCTTAATATATCGAAATCCCCGCCGTAAGGCGGGGAAATATTTATGGCGGCACCGCGCAAAGCCATAAGGCGGTCTTTGTGCGGTGTTGCCTTATACTTTTGCGCAATACTTGTCGTAATTCACAAGCTCGTCAAGGAGTAAGGGGAGCTTTTCGTCTATCTCCTCGTCCTTGAACTGGCAGGTGCCTACCTGTCTGTGACCGCCGCCGCCGTATTTAAGCATAAGCGAGCCTACATCAACATCGCTTGTGCGGTTGAGAATTGAGTAGCCTACCGCTACCGAACAGCCCTTTCCGCCCTTGCCGTTTACTATCCAGGCGGAAATGTTCTGCTTTAAGTACATACTGTAAATAAGGAAACGGTTACCTGTGTATATGGGATCAACGCCTCTTAAATCTGTGATGATAACGTCGCCGTTTACTACTGTGTATTTTTTTATCATTTCCTTGAACAGCTCGGTCTGCTCGTTGTAAAGCGAAATTCTTTCCTTTATATCGGGCATATCAAGGATTTCCTCGGTAGTCATTGTTGCACAGCATACGAGCAGCTTTTCCATAAGCTGATAGTTGCTTATGGTAAAGTTGCGGAAGCGTCCGAGTCCCGTTCTCGGATCCATGAGAAAGCCTATAAGAATCCAGCCCTGCGGATTCATTATTTCGTCTGCGGTAAGATGGCCGCTGTCAACCTTATCCACAGCGAGCATCAGGTCGTCAAAATTCTTGAAGCGTTCTTTTCCGCCGTAATAATCGTAAATTACTCTTGCGGCACTCGGAGCAATTCTGCTCTCGCCGTTGTACTTGCCGTTGAGCTTGAGGCGTTCCTCCTCGCTGGAATGATGGTCAAACCATAAACCGCAGCCGGGGGCATAAGGAACGTTTGCCAGAACATCGTTTTCGGTCACTTCAACCAGCCCGTCCTGAATATCCTTGGGATGAGCAAACTTCCAGCTATCTATTACCTTAGCTTCAAGCAGTAAAGCACCACAGGCGAGTCCGTCAAAATCAGAGCGTGTTATCAATCTCATGGTAAAACTCCTTTCACCTCAATATAAATTTCTTTGTTAATATAATAACATAAACCGAACAAATTTACAACCCAAATCAGCAAAATTTATAGGATGATCTTAAGAATTATCCTCTTGATTTTTCCTGCCCGTTTCAAAACGAGCTTATACAGCGAATCGGTGTATTCGTAAACGGCAAAACGCTCATGCTCATTTACGCCGTCCGCAGAAAATTCCGCCTTTTCGATTATCTCCATGACATCGGAGAGCTTGCACGGCATACCGAGCGACTCGGTTGCCTTATCTGCCCTTGCGGCAAACTCCGATGGCAGCTCGGTGGACTGCGGCGTAATGTCGGTAACCTTGAATACGGCGAGTATGAAGCTCTTCATATTCTTTACCGCCCTTGTCGGATCGTCCTTGCGGAATTTCTTAAAGCGTCTGATATTCTTTTTCTTTACACTGTCAACGACAAGCACGGCAACAATCACAACAAAGCCGACAGAGGCAATACCCGCAGCGGCATACAGAAGCGGCGTTATATCAAAGCTGTTTTCGCCAGGCTTGTCGGTTTTGTCTGTTGAAGATGAGGGAGTCTGCGTGCCCGGTGCAGTAGTCTGCGAGTCGGTAGCTCCGCCTTGCGTTGCGGTTGTGGCAGTAGTTGTTGTTTCGGGCGGCGTTGTGACGGTTTCGGACGCGGGCGGCGTTGTCTGCGAAGAATTTCCGCTTTGCGAGCCGTCCATGTGTATCGGAGTATCGCCGTTACTTCCGTAGCCCGTCGGATCAAACGGAAGCCAGCCTATATTTTCAAAATACACCTCAACCCATGCGTGAAGGTCGTTTTCGTAAAGCGTTTTCTCGTACCGTCCGATTTCGCGGTTCCATTTAAGCTGACCGCTTGAAAAGCCTGTCACATATCTTGCGGGTATTCCTTCTTCTCTCAGCGCTAAAGTCATTACACTGGCATATAACGCACAATGTCCCTGCCTTGTATCGAAAAGGAAATTGCCAAGCAGGGTATGCTCCTTGTTTGCCGTATTATCAACATACAGCGAATAGGTATAGTTATTTTTAAGATACTGACACATTGCATAGGCGTAAAGATAATCCGATTCTATTTCACCTGCTTTTACACTTTTTCCGCTGCTTTCAAATTCATCAAGGAAGCGGTTGATATTATCCCTCTCGCTTTCGGGGACGGACATATAGGTATCATAAACAAAACGGTCGTATTTTTCTTTATTTTGGACAAAGCTCTTGTATTCAGCTCCGAAAAGATGGCTGTAATCCCTGTTGTTTCCGTTTTCCAGCTTCATAAAGTCAAGCGAGCTTTCAGGAGCTATGACGCCGCTTGAAAAGCTCTTCATCCAGTCGTTTTTGTCGGCTATTCTCAGCACCGTATCGCCGTACACATTGAATTTTTCATTGTTGTAATATGCGGAATTATCCGGCATAAAGGGCTTGAAAACTATATCGGTGTTCTTAAGGTAATCAACGGTGACCGTACTGTTGTTAAACAGCGGATAAATATAAGAGGACGGTAAGTAGTACGCAGGTAATTCCTCCAGCTCATCGGGAAGCATTTCCGCACAATATTCGAGATCCTTGCTCCAATCAGAGGTATAAACGAAATCATCAATCGAAGCACTGTAATATCCGTAATAGTGATACTTTGAGAAAATCTCATCGGGGTAAAAGCTGTCATCAATGCCGTATTCCTTTGGGATAATTTCATTCTTTCCGACTTTTTTGGAGATACTCTCCCAGCTTGTGCCGGTAAAGGATACTCCGAGGTCTCCCACAAGATATACTCCGTCAGATGTGTCCGAAGCGACATTAAGCACAGCCTCTCCCTGTGACGAGGGCGGGGCGTTAAGCTGTATGTCGTTGCTCATACGGAAATTGTCCGAGGAAAAATAGCCGTTAAATTCAGGCGCTTCAGAGGAAGAAAACATCGAGCCGAAGAAATCCGACACATCGTTTGCAAAATCCGTTACCGCTTCGATTATTTCATCGGTATCAATATATTCATGCTTTTCAAACTGACTTTGCAAAGCAAACGCCGAGCTTAAGGCTATTGTAGCGGCGATTATTCCGCAAATGCCGTTTTTGCCGTAATAGGATAAATCCGAAATCACTCTTTGCAGTGAGGTTTTGCGGGCAGGCTGTTTTTTACCCTGCGGTACGGCTTCGCATTTCCGCGCGTTTGGCAAGGAAAGATCATATGAAAAAATCTCGTTTGAAGATGAAACGGCGCAAAAGCCGAAGAACGCTCCGAGCATAAGGAGCAAAAACGGCGTGTAATCCGCACGCTCTGCAATAAAAGCGGGGGCAAACAAAACCGAGCACATTACAATTATGCCTATCGGTCTGAATTTTTTGTAACAGCACAGTACACAAACAAGGCTGATTATCATACTTAAAATCAGCATTGCGGTGTTCATGCCGCTGATAAAATCCTGCGTCCTCGTAAAATACGCATAAGAGTCAGACGGCACATACTGCAAGGTATACAGCAGTCTGCTGTCAAGCTTTATATAAATGAAATCCCTGAAAAGCTCAAGAGAGGAATTTATTTTGTCGGATAGCAGAAAATACAGCAAGCCTGAGCCTACTGCCATAACCGGCAGAACAATTCTTTTTCTCAAAAAGACGAGAAGGCAGAACATTGCCGTAACTATCAATAATATCTGAACAGCCGCCTGCAATGCGTCATAGGGTATCTCGTATATATCAACGACAGACATCACGATGCCGAGCGAGAGCATATACAACAGCGCAAGCTTGACAGCGGCCGCAGAGAAGGGATTTACTCTTTTGCGAAAAGAGCTTCCTGTCAGCGTGACAAGCTCATCAGCCTGTCCGTGCTTTTTCTTTTTTGCCGTCTTCAATTTATTTCTCCGTTTAATGCTTATTATACATTTCGATATTGTTTATAAAGGATTGGCCGATATTGTTCTCGTCGATCTTCCAAAGCTCTATTCCCCGTGCCGCCGAAATATCGTCCGCAAGCTTTTTCTGCTCCTCGGTTTCAATGGGAGAGGCTATCAGAAGTACGCGGATGAGCTTATTTCTGAAAGCGTCTATCCTGCTCATTTCGGTTATAAAATCACGACGGAGCTGTGAGGTTATAAAATACACGCAGGAAGCGTCGTTATCCGCTTCTTTAAGGCTTCTTGCAACCGTTTCGGGCAGGAATACCTCGTTTTGTCGGGGCAATCTGCACATCATATCAAACAGGATACAGTAATCCTCCTCAGACCTGACGGTGAAAATACGGCACTGTGAGTCATCGGGAGAATACCACACGCTTGTACAGCTCAGCTTGTAGGAATTGAGCATCAGATTTATCGCAAGCAGAGTTTCCGCAATGCAGTCGGACGCCTCGGCGTTGTCCTCGTCAAAGGGAAAATACTCGTTGAAGTCGGCAATGACAATGCCGCTTCCGCCGACGCTTTGCTCCATCTGCTTTACCATCAGGCTGTCGTACTTTGCAGACATTGCCCAATGCACATGCTTTATCGAATCGCCCTGACGGTATTCCCTTATGTTTACAAAGGAGTTTTTATCAAGGGCAAATCTGTTGTGGGATATGGTTTCGCTGTCGCCGTCGCCTGAATCGGGAACTGCCTGTACAAATATCTTTCTCGGCTGTATCACAAGCTCGCTGTAATCCTTTACCCTTATGCGAAAGGTAGACAGGCGGAGCATATCGTATACCTCGACGCTTTCAATTCCGCATTTGTAAATACCTCTGAATTTTACAAAGCAGTCAAAGTCGATGTAAGCCGAAGAAAAAGGCGGCACAGCGGCAAAAATTTTCTGACGGCAGACAACTCCCTTGCCCTTAAGCGGAAAAGTACCGATAACGGCACAGGGGGACAGCGGAATGAAAAAGCGGTTTTTGAGCTTTACCCTGATACGGATATCCTCGTATTTTGCGGCAACGAGCTTATCGTATTCCACCGTTACCTTCAGCAACAGTCTTGAAATAAGTGCCAGTATCCAGCAGATTATCGGCAAAATCAGAGCAAACAGGAAAATTACGGAGGACAGCTTGCTCTTATAAGCGAATAAAAAGGCTGTTGCGGCGATAAAAAATACCGAATAAAACAGTCTGTTCTTGAACATCTGAGGCTCTCCGAAATCAGCGTCCCGTTGCAAACGGAGACTTTACCGTGTTCATTACATCGTATAATACCTGATTTACTCCCACCCGCTTTACTCTTGCTTCCTGCGAGAGATGTATTCTGTGCGGCAGAACATAGCCTGCCATCTTTGCAACGTCCTCGGGGGTGACATAATTTCTGCCTGCCATAAAGGCACAGCTCTGTGCGGCTCTCATAAGAGCGAGAGAGGCACGGGGGCTTGCACCGAGCGCAATAAGAGGATGACGTCTTGTAGCGCTCACAATATCAACAATATACTTATATATTGCGTCGTCCACAAAAATCTCTTTTACTGCGGCGATACAGCGCTTTATATCCTCCGCACCGCAAACGGGCTGTACGGCTTCAATGGGGTTTACTCCCTTTCTTGCGGAAAGAATAAGCACCTCGTCCTCAGGGATAGGATAGCCTATCGTCAGCTTCATCAGAAAACGGTCAAGCTGCGCCTCGGGCAGAGGGTATGTTCCGACATAGCCCAATTCATTCTGCGTTGCGATTACCATAAAGGGCTCAGGCAAAGCGTGGGGCGTACCGTCAACGGTAACTCTGTGCTCCTCCATTGCTTCAAGCAAGGCAGACTGGGTTTTAGGAGAGGTACGGTTTATCTCATCGGCTATAATGATGTTGCTCATTACAAGGCCGCTTCTGTATTCAAATCGGTCCGTTTCCTTGTTGTACATTGTAAAGCCGGTTATATCCGACGCCATTACATCGGGAGTAAACTGCACACGCCTGTACGACATTGAGGTAGCCTTTGCGAGCGTCATCGCAAGCGTGGTTTTTCCCGTGCCGGGAACGTCCTCTATAAGAACATGTCCTCCCGAAAGAAGCGCCGCAATAAGCAGCTTTATAATCTGCGTCTTACCGACCACTACCTTTTCAATCTGCTGAAGCAGACGGGGTATCAGCACGGAAGGCTCTGCATAGCTTGAAGTATTGTTTTCCATATATGCTTCCTTTATTTTTTCTGTAGATTGTCAGACAAGAAAATGTGCAATCAGCTGCACACTCCCGCCATAATAAAATATACATGCTGATTATACCAAAAAATATGAACAAAATCAATAGATTTTTTAAATTTCAGCTAATAAAGCAAGCAATTCCAATTAAATACTGTAAACACAACAATTGCAGATAATAAGCTCTTGCAAAACACGGGCAAATGTGGTACATTTATTTCAAAGGAGTGAAGTTAAAATGCTGACTGAAATATTAAGCAGGAAAAGCTGTGCCGAATGTAAGGTCTGCTGTGGCTTTGAACGCGACGACGCATGGGAGATGCCCGTTATATCAAGAGAGCTTGCAGAATATATAAAGCAGAATATCGACGCAAACGCCCGTCTTGAGCCGTACCTTGAGGATTATAAATTTAAGACGGATTTCAAGGACGGCGAGGAGCTTTTTATGTGTCCCATGCTCAGAGAAAACGGATGTGTGCTGGGAAACGACAAGCCCTTTGACTGTCGGATATGGCCCTTCAGAGCAATGAGAATAAAGGACAACCTTATCGGTATAACCGTTTCTCCCGTGTGTAAAACCGTATCTGCCCTGCCGCTTTGCAAATTGAGCGAATTTTTGCTGAATGGCGAGGAAAGGCTTGCGGATATTATCATAAGCTATGCAAAAGAGCATAACGACATAATAAAACCGTATATTGATAATTATCCCGTTTTAAAGCTGTTTGAGCTGTAGAAATGTATAAGGGGAGGTGCAAAATGCATACGGAAAAAATCACATTATGCGGTGATAACTGCCTAAAATGCCCCAGATATCTTTCAAAAACCGATAAAGAGCTGCAAAGAACAGCGGAGATTTGGTATAAGGTGGGCTGGAGAGATAGTATCGTTTCCAATGAAGAAATACAATGTAAAGGCTGTTCTTCACACAAGACATGTACATATAAACTTGTTGAGTGTGTCATGGAAAAAGGTGTAGAAAAATGTAATCAGTGCAGAGAATTTCCGTGTAAGAAAATTGAAGAGATGCTCAAACGTTCTGCGTTTTATCGTGAAAAATGCCGTCATGTCTGCACAAATGAAGAATTTCGGTTTATGGAAGAAGCTTTTTTCCGCAAAGAGGAAAATCTGAAAAAGTAACGTCGGAAACTTTTTGCGGAAAATCATGAATGCCCTGTATTTAAGGGCAGTATGCTACTCGCAGATATAATTTATTTGCAAAGGAAAATACAAATCATAATTGAAACAAAAAGACTGATACTGCGTCCATGGACATTGTCCGACGCAGACAGCTTATATGAATATGCAAAGGACCCTGATATAGGTCCTATTGCAGGCTGGCAGCCTCATAAAAATGTAGAGGAAAGCAAGCATATAATTGAAACTGTTTTTAATGAAAAAAAATGCTATGCAGTCTGCCTGAAAACTGATAACAAAGCTATTGGCGCTATTGCACTGATGTCAAACGGCTTTACCGATATGACCGAAAAAGACGATGAATGTGAGCTTGGATATTGGATAGGCAAGCCCTTTTGGGGGAACGGATACATCCCCGAAGCCGCAAACGCTTTGATACGCCGTGGATTTGAAGAACCGGGAATGAATGTCATCTGGTGCGGCTACTATGACGGCAATGAAAAATCAAAGCGTGTACAGGGAAAATGCGGTTTTGCCTATTACAGAACTACCGAAAATTTGGAAGTTCCTCTTTTGGGAGAAACCCGAACAGGACATACTAATATTCTTACGAAAGAACAATGGAAGAAATTAAATGCTTAATGGAGGCGTTTTCAATGTATTTTGAAAATCTGTGGAAACAAATCGGAACACATGGAATAATGATCTTATCCACCTGTTCGGATAACAGAGTCACCTCAAGAGCCATGAGCGTCGTCGTTATTAACGGTAAATTTTACTGTCAGACAAACGGAAAATATCTAAAATGCAGGCAAATCGAGTCAAATCCAAAGGTTTCTCTTTGCATGAACAACATTTCCGTGGAGGGAAATTGTAAATTTATCGGCAGACCTCATGACAACAGCTTTTTTATGGATGCCATGAACCGTCATTTTCCGACAGCCGTTGCACGTTGGTCAAATCACCCGGATGAATGTGTTCTTGAAATTACTCCCCGTCTGATTTCATCGTGGATATACGAGAATGATAAACCGTTTATGGAATATTGGAACTTTGAAACCCATAGCTATACCAAGCAGGAGCATTAACCATGGAAAAGCTTGACTACAAAAAGGAATACAAGGAGCTGTATCAGCCGAAACGCAAGCCGTCTGCCACAGACATACCCGAAATGCTTTTCCTTGCGATTGACGGAAAGGTCGGCCCTATGTGGTTATTTTGAATATGTGATACCGCCTTTGGAGGGGCTATGGCACGGAGATAATATTTCATTTGACCAAAGCTGTTTTTGAAAATGCAAGGCTTATGGTGCAAAAGAAAAAGCCTCACCCCGATCTATTCAAGGTGAGGCTTATTATGCGTTCAGATAACGCACATCGGACTTAGAATAAACCCGAAAGCATTTCCGTGATAAAACAATATGCTGCTGAGAACGACTATTGGGAGATTTTTTAAATTCCCGTATGCACCGTTGCCGATGGTATAAATAATACAGTCAAAATCAGAATAACTGTTCAGTGGCTGATATTGTAAATTAATTCGCCTATATCTGCGCCTATTTCCGTACCGGCACGTATGGCAAAGATTACCGAAAATGCAAATAACATAATACCTGCGCCGATAATTATCCTTTTATTACTTTTGGTCATACGACGCTTACCGCCTTTCTGCTACCGTATCTGTATTGTAACATACTATCCATTTTGTGTCAAGCCTTGAGTAAACGGTTGTTTTGAGGTATTGAAAAGTATCCCGACAGGTACAGTTAAAGCAGCTTTAGGATTGTTATACCCGATACATTCGAGGGTAAATTAATCCGTATACGGTCGGCAGGACTTTGCAAAATCAGCGAAAAGCTTTTGATAACTCAGGTTTCCCTTTGGGATTACCGTAAGTCCCCAGCGCATTGAAACAGGAAATTCATGCTCACCGCATTTTACCGTTTCCCCGTTATAGGATGAAATTTTTTCAGCAATCTGTTTTGCGCCTTCTTCGTTATCACAGTTTGTTATAAGCACAAACTCGTCGCCGCCTATGCGCATGGGAAGCATATCCCCGTCGGTTTCTGCCTCTATTCTGTGCAGACACTCGGCAATTGCAACATCTCCTGCTTTGTGACTGTATTTGTCGTTTATCTCCATGAGCTTACATATATCAAAGCAGATAACATATTTTCCGTTACGGGACTGAATAAAATCGTATAATTCGGATACATCAAATTTTTGGCTATACATAAAAACAACTCCTTCCCCGTCAACAGCGTCTATGGGAACAGTAAGCCTGGGGAAAATTTTGCTGAAGCATCTTTCTCCTCTGAATTCTGAGGGAGTAATATTCCACAGGCGCACAAAGGCACGAGTAAAAACCTCGGGAGAATTGTAGCCGTATTTTAAGGCAATATCCGTAACACTTTCCCGTGTTTCTATAAGCTCCTTTGAGGCACAGGTGAGCTTGCGCCGTGAAATATAATCGCTGACGCCGATATGCAGTACACGCCGAAACATTTTTTGAAGATTGGAAAGGGAATAGCAGCATTTTTCCGCACAAAGCTTCGGTGTGACAGATGAAAGATTTTCCTCAATATAGCATAGCGCTATTGACAGAACTTCAAAACTATTCATGGTGATCACCCTTTATACGATATCGTAACTATATGATAACATACAAAATGATATTTGTCTTGATGTTTTGAGGAAATGTTCAGGCTTTTACAAATGCCGCCGTAACGGTTATGACATCTACCTTTATTTGCGCAAAAATCTCTCCGCCCATTTTATTCATTATCTGACGGCAGATATAAAGTCCCAGACCGCTTCCCTGTATTTTTTCGGCATTTGCACCGCGCCAAAAGCTCTCAAATACATGGGAAAGCTCGTTTTCGGCAAGAGTACAGCCGCCGTTTGAAACGCTTATCAGAATGCAGCCGTCCTCCTCGGAAAAATCAACGCTTATTTTTTTGCCGTCGCCGTACTTTATGGCATTCTCGATAATATTCTGCAAAACCTCGGTACTGCGTTCAATATCGCCCTTAAGCAGGCAGTTTGAAAAGCTGTGTACTTCAAAATCCGTTTTTATAAGAGAGAGCTTTTCGACATAATATGCGGTTATCCTGCAAACAAGCTCATTTAAATAAAACTCGCCGTTTTTCACCTCTATGCTTAAAAAATACTCTCTTGAAGCGTTTATAATTCCTGAAACATAGCCCTCTATCTCGTCCGCCTTGTCATTTATGCTTTCGCCAATTTCCCTTTGCTTGTGCTTGTCGGTGTACAAGCCCTTTGACAGAGCCTTTGAGTACAGCTTTATTGCGGACAGCGGCGTTTTTATATCGTGAGAGAGGGATAACAGCAAGGTCTTTTTCTCCTTCTGAAGTTCAAGCTCCCGCTGTTTTTGCCGCTCGGTGCTTTCGCGGAGCATATTTATGCCCCATGCGAATTTTCCGAAATACCTGTTTTTGCTTTCGGCAAGCGGAGCGTTGAGGTTTCCCTTTGAAATCAGATACGGCAGCTCGCTCATTTTTTCAAAGGGAGAAATTATTTTAAAGCGCACATAAAGCAAAATCCCGATAACAAACGCCGACATAAATGCCAATATAAGATTTACGGCAAGTATTTCACTGCCGTTTGAGCCTGTCCTATGCGCCGTGTAGTCAAAGCGGTAAAGCTCGCCGTTTATCTCACGGATAATATAATCATATTCCGAGCTGTAAAAATTCTCGCCGTATTTTTCAACGCCTGCTATATAAGTACATTCGGATAAATCCGTATTTTCAAGTCCGTTTTCTTCAATGCTGAGAGCAAGCCTGTTTACCTCTACAAGATATGGTCTGCCGCCGTTACCCGCGGACGTACTTTGCAGAATAACGTTTGCCGCCGCAAAGACAAGAGCAATGACAACAAGCGTAAACGCAAAAAAATGTTTATAGCCCTTCATACAAATTTATACCCCTGCCCCCAAACGGTTATAATCCTCTGCGGATTTTTCGGATCGTCCTCTATCTTTTGTCTGAGCCATTTTATATGTACCGTGAGCGTCTGCGGCTCGGAAAAGCTGTCACTCCCCCATATACGCCCGAATATGTATTCTTTTTTGAGCAGCTTGCCCTTGTTTTCCATAAGCAGGCACAACAATTCACACTCCTTTGCGGTCATTTCTATCGGCTTGCCGCCTTTATACACCGTCTGCTGTGATTTATTGAGCCTTATATCGCCGTCGGTTATTTCATCAAGAGCATATCTGCGTTTGAAAACTCCCTTGATTTTAGCAAGCAGAATATCAATGTCAAACGGCTTTTCAATATAATCGTCAGCGCCCAGTAAAAGCCCGCCAAGCTTATCGTTTTTTTCATTTTTTGCACTGATGATAAAAATCGGAACTTCGCTTTGCTCACGGATTTTGGTGCATACCCAAAAGCCGTCCGCCCCGGGCAGCATAATATCAAGCAGGAGAAGCCTTGCGCCGTATTTTTCATACAGCGACAAGGCTTTTTCTCCGCTTTCACATACAGATACCGTGTAATTTTCAGCGCAGAGAAAATCACGCAGAAGCTGTGCGATTTCCCTGTTATCCTCAACGATTAAAACATCTACCATAATTTTCCCTCTTGCCGAAGCTACCAGCCCATTTCCATAAGCCGGTTGTTAAGAGCTCTTTCACGCTCTCTGATTTGTGAGGGTGAATTGCACTCACCTAAATTATACTCGCCCTGAATGTTTCCGTCAACTATGTACATGACTCTGCCGCATCTTGCCGCAACCTTGACATCGTGAGTTACCAGCATAATAGTTGTACCCTCTGCGTTAAGCTTTGCAAGCTCATCCATAACTTCATCGGAGGCTGTACGGTTAAGTGAGCCTGTAGGCTCGTCGGCAAAAATTATTTCGGGGTCGTTTATCATACTGCGGCAGATGCAGGCACGCTGAAGCTGTCCTCCTGAAATTTCGGTAATATCGTTTTCAGCTGTTTCGATAATTCCAAGCTTTCGCATAAGCTTCTGTCCACGCTCGACCGTTTCCTTTCTGCTTTCCTTAATCTTTTTGGACTGACAGGCAGGAAGTATGATATTATCAAGTACCGTGAGATTTTTCAGCATATACATTTGCTGGAATATAAATCCCATTTCGTCAAGACGGATATTTGAAAGCACATTTTCACTAAGCTTTGATATATCCGAGCCCTTAAATATCACCTCTCCCGAGGTGGGAGCGTCCATTCCCGACACGCTGTATAAAAGGGTTGATTTTCCTGAGCCTGACGGACCCATTATTGCAATCATTTCACCTTTGTTTACCGTGAAATTCACATTTTTCAAAACATTATTCTGCCGTTTATTGACAATATATGTCTTGCATAAATCCTTTACATTAAGCACTGTGTTCATTATATTCTCCTTATTCAATTCCAAAAGCATCGTTTGCCTTGATTGTTCTTGTGTACAAAGCTGAAATAAACGCAAAAAGCACGGTTACCAGAAGGCTGAGCAGAGGATATATCAAAAAGATTTCCACAGGTCTTATATCATATTCGACACCATATCCTGCACCCATCATTTCAAAAATCGGTGTGATTGCAAGCTCCGTCAAAGGGACGGCAATCACCGCCGCAATAACAGATGATATAAGGGCAGTTACCCCCAGCCTTAATGTATGCTGTAAAATTACTGTACTGCTTTCAAATCCTATTGCTTTCATAAGGGCTATTTCACCCTTTTCCTTTTCTATAAAGGAACGCTCCATAAGCACCGCAATAAGTGCCGTTATCACACAGGCAAGCACTGTCACAAGCATTTTCACATTGTCCATAACATCTCCGGTACCGATAAGCTGCTGCACATATTCGCCGCAGGTAGAGACATTGTCGCTGCCTAAAATATTCTTTATCCTTTCCTTACGCTCCATGATTTCTTCAGCGTTGGGGTCATCGGTAAAATCAATTTGCACCGCCATGGAACCTGATGCCTGTTTAAATGATACATCTGCATCTTCATGCAGGCGTATCATCTCTCCCAAATTATTCATGGACTGGAAAAGTGCCGTTACGATATATTCCTTTTCACCCTTCGGATAACTTATGGCAACGGTATCGCCTATATCAGCACCCAGCTTTTCGGCGGTTTTTTGGTAAGAGCAATTTCATTGATGTTCTGCGGCGGTGTTCCCTCGAAATATTTGTACATATCCGTAGTTGTTCCAACTCCCTTAAAAATAAAAGCATTATGGTGATTTTCACCGCAAATGGCAGTCAGCTTGAAAGCCACTTCGCAAAAGACATCTGCGGGCATACCGTTTTCAGTCAAGGTCTGCTCTATTGCATCAAGATATGCGGTAAACCGTTCCTCGCCGTTTTCCTGCATATACTCCATCTGATGCTCCATATTGATACAAATGTCGCTTTTTGCCATACCGAAGCTTGTGATTATCTCATCGCTTTTCAAGGTGTTTACAGTGTTGGCAATCATATGTACGGGGCAAAGGCATAGCATAAATGTCACCGCAATTATCCCAAATCTTTTCGGACTGCTGAAAATATCATTGAGTGCTAAAAACAGCGTGGGCTTGAGCCTTCCCTTTGACAGGCGAATACCGCTTTTTCTGCTGAAACGCTCTCCCGTTTCGCCGCTTCTTATTGCGTCAAGGGGAGTGAATTTGACGATCTTTCGTGTACAGCCGTAGCAGAAAAGAAGTATCACCGCAACAACCGCCGCCGAGCAGATTAAATTCAAGAAAACACTGTTTTGATTTTCAAAAACCATGTATTTGGAAACGCTGTCAAGCATTATTTTTCCAAACGGTATGCCTACCAAAAACCCTATTGCCGAGCCTATAACCGCAAGGGCAAAGTATTTTGCAAGATATAGCTTCCGTATGCTGAAATTCTTTATGCCGACAGCTTTCATAACGCCTATCTCACGAAATTCCTCCGAGAGCGTAAAGCCTATGGTAAACTTCAGCACCACAAATGCCGTAAGTAGCAGCAAAATACTTACTACAAGCAACACTCCTGCAATCACCACATCAAGCACATAGGTCATCTGAAAATAATCACGGTCGCCGTTAAAGAGCAGACTTATATCAAGCTTGGCAATATGTTCTGTAACTGCCGCAGTATCATCGGCTGTAACATAGTGAAGTCCCCCGCCATACATATCATAAGCGTTCGAAAACTTTTCAAAATCCTCCTGATTTATAATAAAACGGGAACAACCAATTAGCCCCGAACCTAAAATGGCGTCCTTAAAGCCGCCTGCAACGGTAAATTCTTTGCTTTCACCGTCTATATCGATCTTTATTTTGTCCCCCTTGCTTATCCCCTCGCTGTCCATAACCTTAAGCGGAACAAGTATCTCACCCTTATTTACTTTGGAAATCGGCTGATTATTTTCATCAAAATAAGTAAGAAATGCTTCATCATACGACATAAGAACGCCGCTTCCCGCCATAGTTTCAAGGTCACCCGAAACATCATTCAGGTCAACCCATATAACATCTTCCGTCGCAAGACTCTTTACCTCATCTATCTGCTCCAGAGAGTCTGACAGCTTCTGAGGCTCGCCGTGATATACGGTCGCAATAAAATAATCGGTCATGCCCGCTTTGTCGTAATAATAGTCAATACCGCCCAAAATTGCAGTAATGTTATTCACACTGCTTGATACAAACATTGACGCAAGTGTTATAAACATCAGCAGTATCACATTCATGGTCTTTTTGCGTTTTAAATCCTTTTTCAGTATGTTGAGATACATTTTTCACTCTCCTCTCTCTGTCATGATTTTATTATACAGGAGAAATTATTAAATAATCCTTAAATCCAAAAACACCGCAGAAGCTGCGGTGCGTTACAATTCTATTTCGGCTTTGAATGAACAGCAACATTGTATACTTGTTATCTTCTTCCATTCAGACAAGCCCTTATTTGCATAAATTATACAGCATAAAAAAACGGCTCTATAATAAATATTGGGGTAGCCAAATAGAGCCTAAGAATTTAATTTAAGAAAAAGTAAAAAAGTAGAGCATA
>CALXBK010000017.1 GCA_944386545.1 uncultured Ruminiclostridium sp. | reverse complement strand
CTTCCGCAAGGCTGCTGGATAAGGTGGTCGGCGGGGAATAAAAAATTGCCCTTGTTTCGGCTCGTAAGGGCAAAAACGAGGGCAAACAGATAAGGTTTGAACGGAAAACAGGTGTGAAGCCTTGAAAAATCAATGGTTTTTGAGGATTAGATAGTTAAATCGGGATTTGCTTCGGCAATTTGCGAAAATCGGAAACAAAAGATAAAATTGTTTTATTTTTACAGGGAAAAATTTAATAAAAATCTCGAATTTATTGACAAAAAGGGTAAAAATGTAGTATAATTTGCTTAACATAGTGTTTTTTAAGATAAGCTATCGGAGATAGCTTTTGCGGGCGGGGTAATTCACCGCTTCGCTTTAGCAATGCAATGTAAAGAATTGAGCTGTTTTAATGAGGGGAAACGGTCATGGGGGAAATATTGCTTGAAAACAAAAAGGACAGAATTACACTTACAAACACGCTTTCATCTGCCGAATCAATAAACGAGCGTGTGTACAACGCTCTTTCATCGGAAATGTTTGAAACGCTTCTGCCTGTTACGGTTAAGGAAAAGCGCAAGGAAACCGTGCTTGAATGTACCGCAAGGGATATGATGCCGCTGTGCAGCTATTACGGCTCTGCGTTTACCAAAAGGCAGTTTCTTAATATTGCGTATATGATAGCACAGCAGATAAAATTCTGCGAAAAGAATATGGTAAACGCTGATAATCTCGACCTTAGAAGCGACAGGATATTTACAGACGGCAAAACAAATGCGTTGAAATTTGTTTTATGGCCGATTGTGAACAACGAGCATTGCAAGCCCGCATACCTGTTTTTAAAACAGCTTCCCGATGAAATTGCTTTCGGGGTTTATGACGATAAAGATTATCTGAATGAATACAGGGCATTTTTTGAAAACGGACGCGGATTTAATATAAATGAATTTGAACGTCTTGTTTCAAGACTTAAGGACGGACAGCCGACGGAAAGCTGCTCTGATAATAACGGGCAAAACGGCAATACGGGAGGGACTATGGAAAATACTCGGATAGTACCGCAGGTTCGTTGCTGTGAAAATTGCGGGGCGGAAAATGAGCTAAGCTCTAAATTTTGCTTAAAGTGCGGAAGCAAGCTCGGCGAAGCTGTAAATTCTGCCGAATATACCGCTGATGTAAACGCCTCAGATAATGTAACTGCGGCAGACGGCTCACCGCTTACGCAGGTGCTGTCTGATAATGAGGAGAACGCTGTATCGGCGGTTCTGCTGAGAATAAGCACAGCCCAAGCAGTTGTTATCAACAAGCCCGTTTTCGTAATAGGCTCAAGAGAAAACGAATGTGACTTAGTTATATCGGACAATAAATTTATCAGCAGACGTCATGCTGAGATTATTGCAAAAAACGGGCGTTATTACATAGTTGACTGCGGCTCTACGAATAAAACCTATCTCAACGGCAGGGCTTTGCCGCCGTGTACCGAAGCTGAAATTTTCAAAGGCGCAAAAATTCGTCTTGCCAATGAAGATTTTACTTTCGCAACAGAATTAAGGTGAAATATATGGATTACAGAATAGCTGTCAAAACGGATGTCGGAATAAGAAAGGAAACCAACCAGGACGGTTGCTGTATAAAGCAGGCGCAGACGGACAAGGGTACGGTTATTTTTGCCGTGCTTTGCGACGGAATGGGAGGACTTTCAAAGGGGGAGGTTGCAAGCGCAAACTTAATAAAGGCGTTTGCAAAATGGTTTGAAAACGACTATCCGAAAATGCTGCTGAAAGGCTGTACCGTTGAGGATATACGCCTTGAATGGAGCAAGATAATTGAGGAGCAAAATCAGAATATCGCGGCATACGGGGACGCTTTGCATATTCAGCTCGGCACTACCGCAACGGCGCTTCTTATAACTGAGGACGGAAGCTATATAATAGGTCATGTCGGAGATTCAAGAGCATATCTTATAACCGATGAGAGTATTGAGCAGCTGACCGAGGATCAGTCCTTTGTCGCGCGCGAGGTGAAAATGGGACGCATGACGCCGCAAGAGGCGCTCACCGATTCGAGGAGAAACGTACTGCTTCAGTGCGTCGGCGCGTCAACGGTGGTTGAGCCTGCATTCTATTTCGGAAACGCCTGTGCGGGACAATGCTTTATGCTCTGCTCGGACGGCTTCAGGCACGCTGTCAGCGTGGAAGAAATTCAGCAGGCGTTTGCTCCGTCGGCAAATAACGATGAAAAGACGACGGAAGCGAACATAGAGCAGATGATAGAGCTTAATATTTCCCGAGGCGAAACGGATAATATCACAGCCGTTCTCATTTATGCAATATAGGAGGTGCAGGCATTGACGACTATCGGAGAAGTAATCGACAATAAATACGAAATACTTGCACTTATAGGTCAGGGCGGCATGTCAAAGGTTTATCTTGCGAGGGATAAACGGCTTAATAAGCAATGGGCGGTCAAGGAGATTAAAAAGAAGGCTTTGGACAAAAACAACGAGGTGATAGCTCAGAGCGCAATCGCCGAAGCCAATATGATAAAACAGCTTGACCATCCTTCCATAGTGAGAATTGTGGACATAATCGAGCAGGAGGACGTAATTTACATAATAGAGGACTACATAGAGGGTGAAACGCTCAACACCATTCTTGAAACAAACGGTCCTCAGCCGCAGGAGTCGGTAATAGAATGGGCAATTCAGATATGCAAGGCGCTCCAGTATCTGCATACGAGAAAGCCTCCCATCATATACAGGGATATGAAGCCCGCAAACGTAATGATAAGGCCCGACGGCAATGTAAAAATCATAGATTTCGGCATTGCCCGGGAGTATAAGGACCAGAGCATAACCGACACAGTCAGCCTCGGAACAAAGGGTTATGCCGCCCCCGAGCAGTTCGGCGGCAAGGGACAGACTGACGCGAGAACGGATATATACTGCCTCGGCGTAACGCTGTATCATCTTGTGACAGGACACAGCCCCTGCGATCCCCCTTATGAGATTTATCCGATAAGGCACTGGAATCCTCAGCTTGATCCGGGACTTGAAGCGGTTATCGAAAAGTGCGTGCAGTTAAACCCCGGCGACCGCTATCAGTCCTGCGCGGAGCTGCTTTTCGCTTTACAGCATTACAAGGAAAACGGTGCGGCGTATATTGCAAAGCAGAGAAAGAAGCTGTGGGCGTTTATCGCATCTTCTGCGGCAACGCTTGTTTTTGCGCTTGTCGGAGCAACGGGACTTTTTATGAAATTCAATACCGATAATAAGGATTTCACCAACAATATGCTTCAGGCTCAGAAGGCGACGTCTTACGAAGAAAAGATTGAATATTACACAAAGGCGGTGGAAATAAGGCCGACTGCCGCTGAGCCGTATCTTGAAATGATAGATGTGTTCAAGGAAGATACCTCATTTTCCGTTGAAGAGGAAAAGGTGTTCAAGAATATAATAAATCCTCATCTGAACGCTTTAAGGGATGAAGAAAATTACGGCAAGCTGGCATTTGAAACGGGAAAGCTGTACTGGTACTATTACGATTACGGCAAGACTGAAACCGCCGACAATCAGATAACCCGCATGAAAAGCTCAATCCAGTGGTTTCAGGATGCGTCGGAGAGCGACGCCTTATCTCAGCAGGAGCGCAATATGTCCAGGGTATACTGTGACATCGGAGCGTTCAACAGGGATATTACGCTGAATATTGAAGAAGCGTCGGATAAGGATATGTACAAGCCGTATTGGGAGAACATGAAAGAGCTGGTAAACCTGATAGGAACGGCGAGCGAAGAAAACGAGATAGTAAAGCTTGAAGTGTACAAGCTGGTTATGTATTCGATAGAAACCTATGCAAGAAAGTTCAGATCCGTGTCGGTAACGCAGGAAGAAATGCTGCGGCTGTTCGATACGGTCAGGGAAGCGTCTGCAAATATGCCCACTACATCCGATAAAACCGAACAGCTTAAAAACGACGTGGTGAGCAGACATGAGGCGACAAAGCTTGCGATAGAAAACGCATACAGGGAGTAGGTGAAGCTAATGAGCGCATCGGCATGGACAATTATAGCGATTGTCGGATTTTTGCTGTCGGGAGTGTCGCTTGCCGTAACGGTGATACTGTTTTTCAGACTTAAAATTCCCTCGGTAATAGGCAATCTCACAGGCAAAACCGTTGCCCGTGAAATAAAGCAGATTAAAACCGAGGACGCCTCTTTTAAGCAAAGAAAGAGTATATTTGATACCTACGGCGTTGAAGAAACCGACATAAGCGAGCCTGAACAGCAAAACACACCCGTTTATACCGAACGGCCTTGTGAGGATATGCCCGCTGAAAATGTGACAGACGGCAATTATTCTACCGCCGTGTTATCCGATGAGGTGCAGGAAAATGCTGAACCGCCCGCGGAAGCAAAAACCGAAATCCTTGACAATAAGGGAAAAACAGAAGTTCTTTTTGAGTCGGGACAAACGCAGGTGCTTTCCGAAAACAGTAGAAAGGTGGGCGGTAACGCTTCACCCGATAAGGCAAGGGCGGTAACCTTCAAGATTGTCAGAAGTATTGTTGTGATACATTCCGATGAGGTGATTGGATGAAAGAAATATCGGCAAAATATATAAATCGGATATACCTTTGCATTATATGCGGAGCAATATCCTCGCTGACGCTTATGGGTGCAATGCTTGTAAATTCATACAGCGAAAACAGGGCGTTGCTGATTATACTCGCCGCATTGTTCTGGGCAGGGCTTGTTTTTGAGCAGACCGTGTTCTGGACGTTAAATCACAGTATAAAACGGCTG
Organism: uncultured Ruminiclostridium sp.; assembly: GCA_944386545.1. Taxonomy (GTDB): domain Bacteria; phylum Bacillota; class Clostridia; order Oscillospirales; family Ruminococcaceae; genus Ruminiclostridium_E. Next base: position 31,821 of record CALXBK010000017.1, on the reverse strand, counting down.
GCGCAGAAAAATAAGGAGCCGCTTACAGGGCATATCGGGCTGTTGTCGATTAACGCTTCAAAAGAGGGGACTGCTGCATACTTAGTATTTTCGCTTTCGGCGCTCGGACTTGTTTTATGCGTTGCGATTGATTTAGGCGTAAATTTGGTGCAGTACATATTGATTTGTTTATTGGTTTTGTCTTTCAGACTTCATTGTATTCTTAACGGCAGAGTTTACGCATATATTAAAAAAATTAACAGAAAGGCAGAATGTAAAAATGGCTAATCGGCTTATTCGGAGAATAGTGTCTTCCTTCCTTGCTTTTTCGATGATATTAACCTTTATTCCCATAGCACTGTTTAAAGAGGCTTATGCGCAAATAATGCCCGAATATTCCGTTGCCTTTTATGACGGTGAAGGTAATCTGTTGTCATCTCTCGACGCCTCTTTTGATGTTACGATGACAAATACAAGCCTTTCCTCTGTCACCGAAACCGTCACCTATACCAAGGACAACGGAGGAAAGGTGTCCTTTGATAATTTTGCAACGGTCGGAGAGACATATTCGATTACATTTGGTAAAACGGTAGGATATGAAATTCAAAACACGCAGGTGACAATTGACGGCGACCGTAGTCAATGTGAAGTTACTGTTGAAGAGCTTGAAACCGTTACCGTTTTGGGTACAGTCAAGAATGCAAATGGTGATAAAGCGATGGGAGGAGTGACAGTCTCTCTTGGCGAATATGCCGATAGCTACGGCACAACAACGGATGAAAACGGAAGGTATTCCGTAAAGGTAAACAAGAATGTGGCTACAACTTTTATTTTTACGCCCGCTGCCGATGACATGGAGCATCAGCAGACCGCGACAACCAAAACTTACTCCGCGGACAGTAGTAATGAAGATGTTAATTTGCCGTACAAAAGTTTTGATGTCACAACAAGTGTAGAAGGTGGGAACGGCACTATATCCGACAGCTGCGCTCAATTGTATGGGGGTGATGTTTCTGTTCAAATAAGTGCAAATGCCGGTTATTGCATAGAGAGCGTAACAGTAAACGATACCGAGATTCCCGACGCTGTCGGCAAGAAAAATTATACGGCGGAAATTTCTAACATTACCGAAAATAAAAATGTTGTAGTTAAATTTGCACCCCAAACCTACAAAATCACCTTTACCGTAGATGAAAACGGTGATGTTATATACGGCGATTCCTCAGAAGAAACGGTTGCCGGAGGCTCGGTAGCTATCGAAAAGAGCTTTAATGAATCCACAGACCCTGCAAACCCGACAAAGGTGACCGTTAGGGCTAAACCTAATGAAAATTACAGAGTTTCCAAGGTTGTGCTTGACGGTACAGCCGAGGAATTTACGGGCAATGACAAGGAATATGAAAAAACTCTTGACATTACAAAGGATTATACCTTTGCAGTTGAGTTTAGCCTAAATCAATATACGCTTAATGTCACCGCAGGCGAGGGCGGCAGCGCAAGCTGGTCTGAAAGCGAAGCTGTTAGCGAAAAAACGGTTGAGCACGGCGGCAGCGCAACGCTTGTAATTACTCCGGAAAGTAATTTCGTTGCAAAAAACGTGAAGGTAAACGGCGCTGAGCAAAGCTTTGAAGTGGACGAACAGGGAAAGACTGTAATCGTTTTTGAGAATATAGTCGAAAATAAGACCGTCACTGTTGAATTTTCAGAGCCCGAAACGGTTTCTTCCGATAACAAGCTTGAAAACAAATATTATAAAATCACCTTTTCTGAGGACGAGATTAAGGCTTATCAGGACGGGGAATATTATACCGTTGTGCTTGCTAAGGACGCAACCGCTTGTATTCAGCCGATAAGCCCGTATACAAGCCTCAAAATTAACTCAAATCACCCTTACGGCTCCTATGAGGGTAGCCTAACTCTTACCGCCACAACCGATATTAAAAACATTCTTGTAAAAAGCGGTAATTCTTTCGGCGAGATTTGGAATACAACGGTCAAAGTGAGGTTAATCATTGACAAAATTGCCCCTGAATTGGCAGATATAACCGATCCCGATTGGACAAACGAGGATAGCGTGACGGTAAGCGGCGAGGTCAGCGACGAGGGAGGCTCGGGGGTAAGCTATATCGTATGGAGCAAGGACAAGGAGCTTACCGAGGATGAAATTATTAATGCCGCCGATACAAATAAGTGTACGGTTACTGACGGTAAATATTCCTTTACAAGCACAGCGGGCGAGCAAAATTCAACCTACTATGTCTATGCGGTTGACCTTGCGGGAAATATTTCCGAAGCAAAGACGGTAAATATCGGAATAGACAAAACCGTACCCTTGGTAAATTCCTTTGTATTCAGCAGTAAAAAGGATGAGGTCGATGACAGCGGTATTAACTATACAAGCTATGCGACGGTAAGCGGCAAGACAATGTACCTTACCGTAAAAGCCGCGGAACAGGGTACAATATCGTCGGGTGTAGCAAGTATTTCGCTTTACTGCGGCGGCAAGCTATATAAAACCGTAACGGCAGTAAACGGCGAGGCAGTATTTGAACTGACAGAGGAAAAATTCTCAGAGGGCGCACAGATATACGCCGTAGCAACGGATAACGCAGGAAATAATTCCGTTTCTGCCGCACCCACTGGCAGCGGTGTTTCTTCAAAAGCAAAGAGCAATACTGTACAGATTTCCGATAATAAGCCTTCTGTTGAAATAAGCCTGCCTGACGCAATTGTGATAGACAAAAACAAGTGGTACAGCGGTGATGTGAAGTTTACCGTAAGGATCACGGATAAGCTTTCGGGTATTTCGAGAGTGACGGCGGAAATAAACGGCAAGTCCATAACCGCAGATTTGAAAGGCAGAGACCTGACGGGTGATTTTTCAGGCGGAACGGATATGACAACCGGGCTGAATTTTGATTTCAGCACCGCAAGCTATTCCCAAAGCGGAAAAAACACCGTTAAAATTACGGCTGTCAATGCCGCAGGTGTAAAGGCTGAAAGCACAGAGGAAATATATATAGATACAGCGGCTCCCGATGTAACGGGCTTTGAAATAGAAACTCTGAACAGCAAGCCGCTTGACAAGGTGTTAAATTTCCTTTCGTTCGGTATATTCTGCAATGAGCAGGTTAAGATTACCGTAACCGCAAAGGACAATGACAGCGGTTGCGGCGTCGCAGGCATTACGCTTTATCTTGACGGCAAGGAGTATCAGACGGCGGAGGCAGATGCGCAGAACAAGGCAGTATTTGTTATCCCTGCGTCTGCGCTCGGCAAAAACACTGTTTTTGAAGCTTCGTTAAGCGCTGTGGCAGCCGATAACGTAAATAACAAGACGCAGTCCCCCGTAAAGCCCTCGCAGGTAAATTCCGATATTACTAATGACGCTGTTATGATTGAAAATGTAAAGCCCACGGTAACTCTCAGCCTTGCGAAGCCCACGGCACAGAAAAACAGCGTCACAGGCGACAAAAACGACTGGTATAACCGCGACGTTAAATTCAGGGTTACGGTCAAGGACGCAGATTCCGGTATCAGAAGCGTTACCGTGACGGTAAATGATAAAAAGCTGGTAGAAAAGAGCTATAACGGCGACGAAGCCTATGACGCTGTTTATGAGGTAAGTACGGCAAAGGCGACCGCCGCAAAGGACGGCTCCTACAAAATAAGCATTGAAGCTGTCGATAATGCAGGCAACAGCAAATCCTATACCAGGACAATTTATAAGGACAGCGTTGCTCCGAACATTGTAATGTTTGATTTTAAGCCGACAAATTACATAGAAGGAAGCGAAATCGCGGGCACAAGCCCTGTTATTCCGACGGATTACGGCTTCTACTTTGCAGAGGATACCGATGTAGTTATAACCGCAAGTGACGAAGCACCTACTTCGGGTATCAAGGCTGTTACATACTACACTGTTGACTTCTCATCAAGTGCGGACGGAGTAAAGAGTGAGGAAAAGACGGTTTTTGTAAATTCGGACAATGCGATGACTGTCACTATTCCCGCTGATTTCAAGGGACAGCTTTACGCTTTGGCAACTGACAACGCCGGCAATACAACGGATTTCTTTGTTGCACCCGACGGCGTAATCGTTGAATCTCCCGATAAGCATGACAAGGAAGGGCATATCACCTTTGATATGCCGAAAACAAGCTCTCTTGCGGCAGACGGTACTGCGCTCTATGCGCAGGATACCGATGTAAAAATAACCGTAACCGATACATATTCGGGTATCCGTGAGATTGAATGGTCGGTTGAAGCGCCCTTTGATACAGCGAATAATCAAAGCGGCAGGGTAACGCTTGACGACGACGGAGCTTACGTCGGCGGCATTGACGGCGGCTGGATACAGTCAAAAACGGACGCTAACCTTGTTACCGAGATGTACAGAACGGTTAAGGTTACAAATAACAGCAACGGTATTGTTGTAAAGGTTAAGATGACAGACCGTGCAGGCAACACAACGGAAAAGCAGATTAAGCTGAGTATCGACAGGACTGCACCCGTAATCGAAATAACATTCGGCGCAGACGAGAAGCATGACAGCGTTTATACCGATTTCTTCAGCACGGCAAGAAGCGCAACGGTAAGAGTGTATGAGCGTAACTTTAGCGCTTCGGATATTACGTCTGAGATCACCAATACCGACGGTCAGCTTCCTGTTGTTGACCTCACATCAGACGCCGCATGGAGCGTCTATGCAGACGAAGACAATCCCGATAATACGGTATATACCGCAACGGTTGTATTTAATGCGGATGGCGACTATACCTTTGATATTTCCTGCAAGGACAGCGCAGGAAATGCCGCAAACAACCCCCACAGCCACAGCTTTACAATTGATATGACAAAGCCTGCCGTATCTGTTTCTTATGATAACAACAGCGCTTTGAACAATAATTATTTTAACAAGGAGCGTACGGCGACAATCACCGTAACCGAGCATAACTTTGACGCTTCAAGAGTCAATATTATCGGTACGGCAACCGACAACGGCGTAAACGCAGTATTCCCCGCAATAAGCGAATGGACTGCAAGCGGCGATACTCACACCGCAGTAATTGTCTATAACGCAGACGGAAAATACACCTTTGACATTGAAGTTGCAGATAAGGCAAGCAATAATTCGGATAACTTCACGCCCGTTCAGTTCTATCTCGATAAAACCGCACCCACCCTTGAAATCAGCGGCGTTGCGGATAAATCGGCAAACGCAGGAGATGTAATTCCCGTTGTTAGCTTCAGCGATACCAACTTCGACGCAAACAGCATTGTTGTTACTCTGACCGGCGTTAATAACGGTGCGGTAAAATACGAGGGCGTATTCTCCGATATTGCAAACGGCAGAGAATATGTTTACGACTGCTTTGAAAAGATAAAGGAAACAGACGATATCTACACGCTTAAAGCGACGCTTACCGACAAGGCGGGCAACAAGACCGAAAAGAGCATAACCTTCTCAGTCAACCGCTTCGGCTCGGTTTATGACATTTCAAAGCTTGAAAGCATAAACGGAAGCTATCTTAAAGAAGAAAAGGATATTGTCATCACGGAAACCAATGTTGACACGCTTGATCGTGAGGGAATTGTGATTAAGCTTGTCAAGAACGGCACTCCGTCAGAGCTTAAGGAGGGCGAGGATTACACCGTTGAGGCTTCGGGCGGAAACGGTGAGTGGAGCGTATATACCTACACAATTAAAAAAGCGCTCTTTGCTGACGACGGACGGTACAGCCTTACATTCTACTCCAAGGACGCGGCAGGAAATGTAAACGAGAATATCGACGAGGCAAAGAAGGCGGAAATTTCCTTCGGTATTGACAAGACTGCTCCCGTTATCGTACCTGTCGATATTGAAAGCGGTATGCAGTACGCTCAAACAAGCAAGAGCGTATCCGTTGAAATCAAGGATAATCTTGTGCTTGACAAGGTGCAGATTTTGCTTAACGGCAATGAGATAAGCTACTCCGTAAACGGAGAGCTATATACCTTTGATATTCCCGAACGTGACAGCGTACAGGCGCTTAAAATCATCGCTGTTGACGCCGCAGGAAATGAATATCCCGTTGAGCTTGACAACATCCTTGTAACAACCAACTTCTTTGTACGCTGGTACAACAATACGCAGTTCTTTGTGACAACTATTGTCGCAGTTGCTGTATTAATACTCGGTGTTATCATTCTGATTATTCTCAGAAAAAGGAGAAAAATCAATAACGGCATAAAAGAATAGTCCGACTTGGTAAAAATCATCACAAGTAAGGTGGGAAGAACAAAAAAAGTTCTTTCCCCCTTTTATTTTACCAAAAAATATGTTACAATAAGCTTTCAGAGGTATAATAGAAATACACATTTCAAAGGGGGCTTATCGTGGAGTATTTTAAATTAGCCGCACCGTATTCGGCTACGGGCGACCAGCCGCAGGCGATAGAGAGCCTTGCAAACGGCGTTCTCAGCGGCAATAGAGAACAGGTACTGCTCGGCGTTACGGGTTCGGGCAAAACCTTTACTATGGCGAATATAATAGCAAGGGTAAACCGTCCCACATTGATTTTAGCGCATAACAAAACGCTTGCCGCACAGCTGTGCAGTGAGTTCCGTGAGTTTTTCCCCGAAAATGCGGTAGAGTATTTCGTGTCCTGCTATGAGAACCTGCGAAAACATTCCCATTTGGACCGTTTAATTCGTCAAAATAGCCGTAAAACGAGCCATTTTTGTTCAAAAGGTATTTAACGAAAAAGTGACCTCGAAACAAACGGGTGACTTTATTCGTCAAGAGAGGCAAGAATATATCTTTTTTATAGCACCGGAATATGCAAAAAAATAGGCTGATGCGATAGAAAAAACTGAAATTTCACTGATTAAATGTGATTGCATATTTATTCTTAACCACACTTCAATTCGAGGTGTGGTTTTTACTTGCTTTTTTCTTCTGCCTAATTCATAACCTTGATGACTCTCAAAAGTCATTTCTATGGAAGGAGGAATCCCAAATGGCAAAAAAAGAAGTTAGCGAGAGATGCGAGTTGTACTTTCCTTCGGATATACAGGAAATGATGGGAATTGGAAAAACCAAGACCTACGAGTTTCTTGAAGATGTGTACTTGAATCAATCCCCATTCACCGTATTTAAGGTCGGAAAATTATATCGCATTCCGAAAGCTTCCTTCAATAGGTGGTACTACGCCGATAATGTTTGATGTAAAGAAACAAAAAGAGGTGAGTCGGCAACTCACCTCTTAAATTTATTCTTCAAAGAAACATTGGACTTCTTTAAAATGGTCGGTTCTGCGTAGCTTCAATATTGCCTTGGCTTCAAGCTGTCGTGCCCGTTCCCGTGTGACGCCGAGCATTTTGCCAATATCAGCAAAGGTAGTTTTCTTTTCACCATCGAACCCATAACGCAAATTTATGATCCGTCTTTCTCGTTCATTCAAGACGGTCATCATTTGCTCGAAGCAAGAATTAAGCTCCTTTAGTTGACAGGCATTGCTCGGGTCAGCGCTGTAGGACTCGTCTGCAACAAAGTCCATAAGGCGTGTATCACGGTCGTTGTCCATTGTCATTTCCAATGACAGCGGTTCTCGTACCAGCGTCAGCATGTCCTTAACCTTATCAAGTGAGATTCCGGTTATTTTTGAAAGTTCTTTTGCAGAAGCTTCTCTGCCATTTTCCCGGTAAAATTGGTTCCGGGCATGATTCAGCTGCGTTATGTTAGATACAATATAGGTCGATACCGGCATTGTTCGTATGGTATCCCAAAAGACCGGCAGAGTTCAGGTGGATTATGACGGCACTCTGGTTGAGTATAACAGTCGCGAGTTCGACCAGCTCAAACACAGCTTTGCTATCACAATACACAAATCACAGGGAAATCAGTATCCGATTGTAATTATGCCTATTACAAACTATCACTCGGTTTTGCTGACTCGAAATTTGCTTTATACTGCACTGACTCGTGCAAAGCAGAAGGTCATTCTTGTGGGCGATAAGGACGCTCTGGCATATGCCATCCGTAACATACAAGGCATTAAACGCAATTCTGCATTAAAAGAAAGATTGATTCAATCAATGGAAAAGGCAGCATAATGGGAGAGGAGACAACAAGGTCTCCTCTTTCGTACATAATAAGCGATAAGCCTCAAGAACGATGGATATATTTTATGTTATCGTTTGAAAGTTGGGTGCTTTCAAATGTATGACTGTTATCATCAAACATAAGTATCGTCTCGATGATCTTTTTGAATTAAACATAAATTACATAAAATAACTTATGTATGAGTTTTTTACGAAGCACAGTTAAAAATAATACGAAAAGGTTTTATATATGAAAACTCTCAGAGGCCTTGACAATTTGCGCGTATTGGGCTATAATTAAGTACAACTTTGGATTAGACAAGAAAGGAAGCGGACCATGTATTCGATTAAAAGACACATTGAGGAGATTGTTGAGCAAAGAGCAAAAAACAGTAAGGCAATTATGCTAACAGGTCCGAGGCAGGTCGGTAAATCAACTCTGTTTAAACATTTATTTGGCACTGTTAATCAGGTCACTTTTGATGATGATTTACTGCTGGCGCAGGCGGAAGATGATATGAATCTGTTTTTGCTGAACAATCCCTGTCCTTTGATGATTGATGAGGTTCAAAAATGCCCTGCTATTTTCAACAAGCTTAAGATTACGCTTGATAATACCGATACCTATGGTAATTTTTATTTGACTGGATCTCAGAAGCTGCAGCTTATGGAAGGCGTAAGCGAGTCTCTTGCCGGAAGAGTTTCCGTGGTAGAACTGGAGGGTCTTTCTCTGCGTGAAATATATACCGTTCCGTTTACAAAGCATTTTATTCCAACCGATAACTATTTAAAAGAGCGTGAGGGCGCCATTCGCAATTACCGCGAAAAGCTTTGGGAAACCATACACCGGGGTAGTTATCCTGAACTGTATTCTAACACGGATAAGGAATGGGTCGATTTTTATCAGTCCTATGTAAAGACCTATCTCGAACGGGATGTCAATAAGCTTATCAAGGCCAAAAATCATCTTACCTTTGTAAAATTCCTGACTTGTGTGGCGGCTCGTACCGGACAGGTGGTGAACTATTCCAATATTTCATCCGAGATTGGTGTATCGGAGGTAACGGTTAAAGATTGGATTTCCATTCTCGAAAAAAGCGGACTTATCTATATCCTAAAGCCCTATACCTCAAGTGCGCTTTCCCGTGCTATTAAAACTCCAAAGATATATTTTAGGGATACGGGACTTTGCTGTTATCTGACAAGATGGCTGACACCCGATACCTTGAAAAACGGCGCTATGGCAGGAGCGATGTTTGAAACCTTTGTTATCAATGAAATTCTCAAATCCTATTCCAATGAGGGCTTGGAGTATGACTTCAATGTTTTTTACTACAACGGAAAAGACAAGAAAAAACGCAAGGAAAACGGAGAAGAAATTGAGGTTGACGGCGAGATAGACCTGATTTTGCAGGAGGATGGTATTCTATATCCCATTGAGATAAAAATGTCGGCTACGCCTAAAGCGGATATGGCATCTGAATTCGATGTTCTTGACGGGATTCCCGATAAAAAAAGAGGGATGGGAACCATTATATGCCTGTACGACAGGAAGATGTATTTGCGAGAAAATCTCGTTGCTCTTCCGCTGGAATATATTTGATTTATCGTTTATGATAAGTCTAATATCCTAAAATAACGGCAAGCGTCGCTTCGGCGGCGCTTTTTTCTTGCCATTTACATTGCCCATGGACATTCTTCCTTTGCAATTTTTGAAAATATCAAAGGAGGAATTCAAATGGCAAAGGTAAACATTGTTGATCAGGTTCAGGCTATGGAGAATGAAGATAAAGTAAAGGAACTTATCAGCAAGCAAGTGAGGCTCCCGGCAACAATTGTAGGTGGAAAGAAAAGAAACGGTGAAGAAACCATACAGTACCGCTGTGCGTATTGCGGGCATACATGGAATCGGTATTATAAAAATCAGTATATCAGAGCAAACCAACCTGTTAAGTGTCCTAAATGCCAGCTAATAATGGCACCGGGCAGAAAACTTCCCGATGACGGAATCTGTCCGGGTCACTCATTTGAATTATGGGATGGGAATGAATATCATTTCTATTACCGTGTGCTGTTTATTGATGCAGCTGAATTATGATAGTTCTATAGGGTTTCCGGAAGAATTGGCTGATGATATTATGGAGTGTTTGTTGCATAAATGTGCATAAATCTTGTATAATTATTCAAAATCGGTCAGGGGGGATGTGCGAACCTTTTAAAAAAGTTGCTCATCCCTCTTTTATTTTTTATGTTTTTATGGTATAATACAACGTTAGCATATTGTGTAGTTCGATAAGTTCGTACAGTTCGCAAATTTTAAAAAAGTGACCTAATTCGTCAAACGGCAGTTTTTAACCGTTTTTCAAAAAAAGCAGAGTATGCAGTCTTGACGAATTTGTGGCCTATAGGCGCACTTTTTACTACGAAAAAAGGAGGTTTTTGCTGTGGATCATTTCGAATTGGTTGCCCCTTATGCGCCGACCGGAGACCAGCCGGAAGCGATTGCAAAACTGACGGAAGGCGTCGAAAATGGCTTGAAAGAGCAGGTTTTATTAGGTGTAACGGGTTCGGGTAAAACCTTTACTATGGCGAATATAATAGCAAGGGTAAACCGTCCCACATTGATTTTAGCGCATAACAAAACGCTTGCCGCACAGCTGTGCAGTGAGTTCCGTGAGTTTTTCCCCGAAAATGCGGTAGAGTATTTCGTCTCCTACTATGACTATTATCAGCCCGAGGCGTATATTCCCTCGACCGACGCTTATATTGAAAAGGACAGCGCAATAAACGATGAGATAGACAGACTGCGCCACTCTGCCACCGCTTCTCTTGCGGAGCGCAGGGACGTCATAATTGTAGCCAGCGTAAGCTGTATTTACAGCTTAGGAAGTCCCGAGGATTACCGTGAGAATATGCTCTCGTTAAGGCAGGGGCAGGAAAGAAGCCGTGACGATATTATAAAGCGGCTTGTTGAAATGCAGTACGAGCGCAACGATATAAATTTTGTCCGCAACAAGTTCAGGGTAAGAGGCGACGTGCTGGAGATTTTCCCTGCGGCAAGCACCTCGGACAAAGCGATACGTGTGGAGTTTTTCGGCGATGAGATTGACCGCATAAGTGAAATTGACGTTGTGACGGGAGAGGTGCGGCGCAGATTTTCTCATGTGGCGATATTCCCCGCGTCGCATTATATAATCAGCAAATCAAAGCTGGAAAGCTCTCTTGCCGAGATTGAAAGGGAGATGGAGGAGCGCGTTGATTATTTTACTCAAAATCACAAGCTGATAGAGGCGCAGAGAATAGAACAGCGCACCCGCTACGATATGGAGATGCTGCGGGAAATAGGCACCTGCAAGGGCGTTGAGAACTATTCGAGAGTGCTTGCAGGCAGAACGCCGGGAAGCTCGCCCGTTACCCTTATGCACCACTTCCCCGAGGATTTTCTCATGTTCATCGACGAGAGCCATGTAACGCTCCCGCAGGTGAGAGGAATGTACGGCGGGGATTTTGCAAGAAAGAAAAATCTTATAGATTACGGCTTCCGCCTGCCGTCGGCTTACGACAACCGCCCGATGAATTTTGAGGAATTTGAGGGCATGATAAATCAGGTGATATATGTTTCGGCAACTCCGGGCGAATATGAAAGGAGCAGAGCCGAAAACACCGCCGAGCAGGTGATACGCCCGACGGGACTGCTTGATCCGATTGTTGAAGTAAAGCCCGTTGCGGGACAGATAGAGGACCTTTATTCCGAGATAACACAGCGCACCGAAAAGGGCGAATGTGTGCTTATTACCACTCTTACAAAGAAGATGGCGGAGGACCTTACCGCCTACTTTGAAAAAATGGGCGTAAAGATACGCTATATGCACCACGATATAGACTCCATAGAGCGAATGGAGATAATCAGGGATTTGCGTATGCACGTCTTTGATGTGCTGGTGGGAATAAATCTGCTCAGAGAGGGACTGGATCTGCCCGAGGTTTCCCTTGTCGCCATACTTGACGCAGATAAAGAGGGCTTTTTAAGAAGCGAAACCTCGCTTATACAGACCATAGGCAGAGCCGCAAGGAACGCTGAGGGCAAGGTAATAATGTACGCGGATACCGTGACGGACAGCATGGAGCGTGCAATCACCGAAACCAACCGCCGCCGTCAGATACAGATGAAGTACAACGAGGAGCATGACATCACTCCGAAAACTATTGTAAAGGAAGTAAGAGCCGTGCTTGAAATAACCTCGACAAAGGATAAGGATAAAAAGAGAAAGCTCACCAAGGCGCAAAGAGAGGCGCTTATCAGGCAGTACACCGCGGAGATGAAAAATGCGGCAAAGCTGCTGGATTTTGAACACGCCGCCTATCTGCGCGACAAGATAAAGGAGTTGAGTGAGGGCAAGTAAAGCCCTTTCGGAAAGGAAGCAAGTAAAAATGCCGATAGAAAAAATAATTATCAAAGGCGCAAGAGAGCATAATCTAAAGAACATCGACATCGAGCTGCCCCGTGACAGGCTGATTGTAATGACGGGACTTTCAGGCTCGGGAAAATCCTCGCTTGCGTTTGATACCATATATGCAGACGGTCAGAGAAGATATATCGAGAGCCTCTCCTCATATGCGAGAATGTTTTTGGGACAGATGGAAAAGCCCGACGTTGACAGCATAGAGGGACTTTCTCCCGCTATATCAATAGACCAGAAAACCACCTCGAAAAATCCCCGTTCCACCGTCGGCACGGTGACGGAGATATACGATTATTTAAGACTGCTTTACGCAAGAGTGGGCGTGCCGCACTGCCCCGTCTGCGGCAAGGAGATAAAACAGCAGACGGTAGACCAGATTGTGGATAAAATTCTGGAGCTTCCCGAAAAAACAAAGTTTCAGATATTAAGCCCCATTGCAAGGGGCAAGAAGGGCGAATACCGCAAGGAGCTTGAGGAGCTTTCAAAGCAGGGCTATGTAAGAGTGAGGATAAACGGCGAAATGCACGATTTGTCCGAAACGATAAAGCTTGAAAAGAATAAGAAGCACAATATTGAGGTAATAGTAGACCGTCTTGTGATAAAGGAGGATATTGCCTCCCGCCTTGCGGACAGTATTGAGGTTGCGGGAAATCTTTCAGGCGGCATTATCATAGTGGATATAATCGGCGGAGAGGAGCTTACCTTTTCGCAGAACTACGCCTGCCCCGAACACGCAGTGAGCATTGAGGAGTTAGCTCCGAGAATGTTCTCCTTCAATAACCCGTTCGGCGCTTGCCCTACCTGTACGGGGCTGGGAGTGTACAGAAAGATTGACGTTGACCTGATTATCCCGAACAGGGAGCTTACAATAAGAGAAAATGCAATAAAGGCAAGCGGCTGGAAATATGCGGACGGTACGATAGCGCAGATGTATTTTGACGCGCTTGCAAGGACCTACGGCTTCAGCGTGGACGAGCCGATAAGCTCGCTTGACCAAAAACAGCTCAATGTCCTGATGTACGGCACGGGCGACGAGAAAATAAGGGTAGAGAGAAGCGAACAGCAGGGCGGCGGCGTTTATATGACTGCCTTTGAGGGCGTGGTAAACAATCTTGAACGCCGTTACAGAGAAACCACAAGCATATATTCAAGAGAGGATATAGCGCAGTATATGGGGGACAGCGTTTGCCCCGACTGCCACGGTCAGAGACTGAAAAAGGAAGCACTGTGCGTTACCGTGGGCGGAAAGAACATAAACGCCCTTTGCGATATGAGCGTTACCGAGGCGCTGGAATTTGTAAATTCGGTAAAGCTGTCCGAGCGTGACAGAATGATAGCCGACCGCATATTAAAGGAGATAAACGAGCGTCTTGGCTTTCTTAAAAGCGTGGGACTTGAATATCTCACCCTTTCAAGAAGCGCGGGTACTTTAAGCGGCGGCGAAAGCCAGCGTATACGGCTTGCAACCCAGATAGGAAGCAGTCTTACGGGAGTGCTGTATATCCTCGACGAGCCGAGCATAGGACTGCATCAAAGGGATAACGACAAGCTGATTGCAACACTTAAAAGACTTCGTGATTTAGGCAACACGCTGATTGTGGTAGAGCATGACGAGGATACCATGCGCGCCGCTGATTTCATTGTGGACATAGGTCCGGGCGCAGGCGTGCACGGCGGCGAGGTTATGTGTGCGGGTACGCTTGAGGACATCATGAGCTGCGAAAGCTCCGTCACGGGTAAGTACCTCACGGGCAAGCTTAAAATCGAAGTGCCGCAAAACCGCAGAGCAACAGGCAAAAAGTGGCTGAAAATAACGGGCTGCCGTGAAAATAATCTGAAGAATATCACCGTAAAAATTCCGCTTGGAGTATTTACCTGCATAACGGGCGTTTCGGGAAGCGGCAAAAGCTCCCTTATAAATGAGATCGTCTACAAGTATCTTGCAGGCAAGCTCAACCGCGCAAGAATAAAGGCAGGGGATTTTGACAGCTTTGAGGGTGATAAGTATCTCGACAAGGTTATAGCGATAGACCAGTCGCCCATAGGCAGAACGCCCCGTTCAAACCCTGCCACCTATACAGGCGTATTCAACGATATAAGAGAGCTGTTTGCCTCTACAAATGACGCAAAGATGAGAGGCTACACCGCAGGAAGATTTTCCTTTAACGTAAAGGGCGGACGGTGCGAAGCGTGCGAGGGTGACGGCATAAACAAGATAGAAATGCACTTTTTGCCGGATATTTACGTGCCCTGCGAGGTGTGCAAGGGCAAGCGCTACAACAGGGAAACGCTTGAAATAAAGTACAGAGGAAAGAACATTTACGATGTGCTTGAAATGACGGTAGAGGAAGGACTCGGCTTTTTTGAAAACCACGAAAAGATACGCCGCAAGCTGCAAACGCTGTACGATGTGGGACTTGGCTATATAAAGATAGGTCAGCCTGCAACCACGCTGTCGGGCGGCGAAGCGCAGAGGGTAAAGCTTGCGTCCGAGCTGTCAAAGCGGGCTACGGGCAAGACGGTGTATATCCTTGACGAGCCTACGACGGGACTTCATACCGCCGATGTGCATAAGCTTATTGACGTACTGCAAAAGCTTACCGATGCGGGTAATACCGTGCTTGTAATCGAGCATAACCTTGATGTTATAAAGACGGCGGATTATATTATCGACTTAGGTCCCGAGGGCGGAAGCGGCGGCGGGACGGTAGTCGCCTGCGGTACACCCGAGGAGATTTCAAAGGAGAAAAAAAGCTATACGGGAATGTATCTTAAAAAAATGCTTAAGTAAACATAAAAAATCGGCAACCCTTATAAGCGGTTGCCGATTGATTTATATGCGGTTTTACTTACTTTTTAAAATTATACTTTTCGGTAAAATCAAAGGTTGCGAAATAATCCTCAGGCGTTTCGGCTCTTCTTATGAGCTTATGGCTTCCGTCCTGTTTAAGCAGTACCTCTGCCGAGCGAAGCTTGCCGTTGTAGTTGTAGCCCATTGAGAAGCCGTGTGCGCCGGTATCGTGAATGTAGATAATATCGCCTATCTCGATTTTCGGTAACATTCTGTCTATTGCGAACTTGTCGCAGTTTTCGCAAAGACCGCCCGTTACATCATACTCGTGGTCGCAGGGCTGATTTTCCTTGCCCATTACCGTAATGTGGTGATATGCGCCGTAAATTGCGGGGCGCATGAGATTTGCGGCACAGGCGTCAAGCCCGATGTACTCCTTGTAAATGTGCTTTTCTCGGATTGCTGTTGCGATAAGCGCACCGTTATGAGCTAACATAAACCTACCAAGCTCGGTAAAGATTGAAACATCGCCAAGCCCTGCGGGAACAAGAATTTCCTCATACTGCTTTCTTACACCCTCGCCTATTGCGGCAATGTTGTTTTCGGGCTGGTCGGGCTTGTAGGAAACGCCCACGCCGCCCGAAAGGTTGATGAAGCTTATCTCAACGCCTGTCTTTTCCTTTATCTCCACAACCATTCTGAAAAGAATACCCGCAAGAACGGGATAGTATTCGTTGGTCAGCGTGTTGCTTGCAAGGAATGCGTGTATGCCGAAGCGCTTTGCGCCCTTTTCCTTTAAAACTCTGTACGCCTCGATAATCTGCTCGTGCGTCATGCCGTACTTTGCGTCCTTAGGGGTGTCCATGACGTTGCCCGTTTCGCTGGTCTTAAATTCTCCGCCGGGATTGTAGCGGCAGGAGATTGTTTCGGGTATGCCCGTGAGGTTGTCGAGTATGTCTATGTGCGTGAAATCGTCAAGATTAATGATTGCGCCCATATCGTAGGCGAGCTTAAAATCCTCGTCGGGTGTGGCGTTGGAGCTGAACATTATATCGTCGCCCTTTGCGCCTACTCTGCCTGAGAGCATAAGCTCGGTGTAGCTTGAGCAGTCAAAGCCGCAGCCCTCCTGCTGAAGAATTTCCATAATGAAAGGGTTGGGGGTGGCTTTTACCGCAAAATACTCGCGGAAGCCCTTGTTCCACGCGAATGCGCTTTTGAGCTTTCTTGCGGTTTCTCTTATGCCCTTTTCATCGTAAATGTGAAAGGGGGTGGGAATGTCCTTGATAATCTCCTCTAACTTTTCTTTTGTTACAAACGGTGTCTTATTCATCTGTTTTCCTCTCTCAGATATTCATATATTTTTCAAGGAATTTGACGGACAGCTCTATCCATTGTCTGCAATTTTCAAGGTAGAACGCTTCGTTCCAGCCGGTGCTCTTGTCGCAGGTTGAAAGCCCGTGCGGCCCGCAGTCGAACATATGAAGCTCCACGGGAATTTTGTTTGAAACACACGCCTTTGCCATCACGAGGCTGTTGTGCGCGGGTACGCAGTCGTCGTTTGCGGTGCACCAGATAAATACCGGCGGAGTTTTGGGGGTAACTCTGTTTTCAACCGACAGCTTTGCAAGCTCGTCCTTCCTTGCGTTTTTGCCGAGCAATACCTCAAAGCTGCCCTTGTGGGGATTTACCACTCCGCTTATTACGGGATAGCTTAAAATTGCGGCGTCGGGACGAATGTCCTCGGGCGCACAGCCGAGCGTCTTGTATATTGCGGGCTCCTGCCACATGGTTGAAAGGCAGGCGGCAAGATGTCCTCCTGCGCTTGCGCCCCATACGGCGAGCTTTTGCGGGTCTATTCCAAATTCCTCACAGCGCTGTCTGAGCTTTAATGCGGCATAAGCGGCGTTGAGAAGCGGCGCGGGGTGAGGAGCGTTACAGCTGTAATTAAGCACAAAGGCGTTGAAGCCCCTTGCAAGATACTGCATAGCGACAGGCTCTGCCTCTCTTACGGAGCAGTATTCATAGCCGCCGCCGGGGAGTATGAGTATTGCGGGACGCTTTTCGCAGAAGGGAAGCCCCTCTACATTGTCCAGCATATACGCTTTCAGATATACGCTTTTATCCTCGCTTAAATAATAGGTTTTTACTGTCATTTGTCCGTTTTCCTTTTCAATTTCGTACCTTTTATTATAATACCATCATTTATAAAAGTCAAGCAAAAATATGCCGTCCGTTTGCGTTTGGGATAACAAAAATTTCTTTTGAAGCATTAAAAAGGACAGAGTAAATTAAAAATTAACCTCAAAGTAAATTTTCAGGTAAAAAATTTTCAAAACCCCCTTGACAGTATATTTCCGTTATGCTAAAATAGCCAAAGCAATTACGAAAACACGTCAAGTAAACGATTACTTAATTTAGGTAAATACGTTTTATCAATTTAACACTTTAAGAAAGGAAAACGAAAATGTTTCAGTTAAAATGGCTTCTGTCAAATTTAAAGGGCTATCGTCTGGTTTACGCTGTGGCACTTCTCCTCTCAATAATCACGCAGTCCTTTTTCCTTATCGGCCCTATCATATCGCAGAACATAATCGACATATTCATCTCCTCTGAAAACGCTGTGGAAAACATACAGACAAAGTCGGACCTGCTCATTTGGCTGTGCATTGCCATGGTGCTGTTTGTACTGCTTCGCACGGGTATACAGTTCCTTGCGAAAATGCTGTATGAAATCACCTCACAGGGAGTTTTGCAAAAGGTGAGAAACGAGCTGTTCCGCCGCATACAAAACCAGGATATGCACTTTTTTGACACTCACACAAGGGGCGACCTCGTAACACGTCTTACGGGCGACCTTGAAATGATACGCCACTCAATCGCATGGATTATCATGCTTGTGGTGGAAAGCATCTCGCTGTTTTTGTTCACCGTCATCTACTTCTTCACGATAGATGTTGCGCTTACGCTGTGGGTGCTTTCGCTCACTCCCGTACTGTTTGTCATTACCCGTATCTTTTCAAAAAAGGTAAGACCGAGGTATATTACTCTCAGAGAAAAGCTCTCCCGCCTTAACACAAAGGCGCAGGAGAATATTGCCGCAAACAGGGTGGTAAAGGCGTTTGCCAGAGAGGAATACGAAAAAGAGGATTTTGACAAATACAACAAGGAATACTGCGAATACAGCAAAAAGGCGGCAATGACCTGGCTTACCTTCCAGCCCTACATAGAAATACTTGCACAGGCGCTGTGGGTGGTACACATGCTTGCGGGCGGTATTTTTGTCATCAACGGACAGATAACAATAGCGGAATACTCCGTATTCTCCGCATTGCTGTGGACTATATCCAACGCCATGAGAAACCTCGGTATGCTTATAAACGACCTTCAGCGCTTTTTTGCCAGCATTTCAAAAATCATTGACGTATACTATGCGCGTCCCGGTATTGTAAATAACCACGAATATACCGAAAGAAACCGCATTAAGGGCGATATACGCTTTGAAAATGTCACCATGAAATTCGGCGATGTAACGGTGCTTGAGGATATAAATCTTACCGTCAAGAACGGCGAAACCGTTGTAATAATGGGTGCTACGGGTTCGGGCAAAACAACGCTTATGAATCTTATAGCAAGATTTTACGATCCCACAAGCGGAGCTGTATATGTCGGCGGTAAAAATGTCAAGGAGTACGAGCCTGATATACTGCGGTGCAACATAGGCATGACAACGCAGGAGGTACTGCTGTTCTCGGATACCGTTGACGGCAATATTGCCTATGGAAAGTCGGATTTGCCGTTTGAGGACGTGACGAAATTCGCTCACCTTGCCTGTGCCGACTTTATTGAGAAAATGCCCGAAAAATATGAAACGATCATAGGCGAGAGAGGCGTCGGACTGTCCGGCGGACAAAAACAGCGTATTGCGCTTGCCCGCGCTATGGCTATCCGTCCGCCCATACTGATACTTGACGATACCACCTCGGCTGTGGATATGGAAACGGAAACTCAGATACAGGAAAATCTCACAAAGCTGGATTTTGAATGTACAAAGCTGATAATAGCACAGCGTACATCCTCTGCAAGATATGCCGACCGCATTGTAATACTGGAGGACGGCAAAATCAGAGAGTGCGGTACGCATGACGAGCTTATGGCAAGCAAGGGCTATTACTATGAGATTTATTCGCTTCAGAACGGAACGGACAAGGAGGCGGTATAATGGCAAGAAATAAGTTTGACATAGACGAAAGTCTTGAAAGCCCATTTGACATAAAGCACTTCAAGCGTGCCATGGTTTATGTCAAGAAGTATAAAAAGAGCATTATAACGGCTCTTTTGCTGTCGGCAATTTCTTCAGCGGTTGCGTTGCTCGGTCCTCTGATTACAAAAGAGGCGGTGGACGTTGCAATTCCGAGAGGAATAGAAACGGGCGATATATGGTACACCGTACTGCTCTCTGCGCTGTTTCTTCTCACCATTGCCGTGAGCGTGATATTTGCAAATATCCGCCAGCGCATTATGACGAAGGCGGGACAGAACATAATCTACGATATACGAAAGGATTTGTTCGCACATCTGCAAAGACTGCCCTTTTCCTATTACGATGACAGACCGCAGGGAAAAATCCTCGTGCGCGTTGTAAACTATGTAAACAGCGTATCGGATATACTGACAAACGGTATAATCAACCTCGTGCTTGAAATCTTCAACATCGTGTTTATCTCGATTTTCATGCTGTTTGTGGATGTGCGGCTCGCGCTTGTGGTATTTGCGGGACTTCCTGTATTTATCATTATTATGGCGTTCCTCAAAAGCAGACAGCGCAAGGCGTGGCAGGCGCTGTCCAACAAAAGCTCAAACCAGACCGCCTACCTTGCGGAAAGCATTAACTGCATAAGAGTAACCCAGAGCTTTGCAAGAGAGCAGGAAAACCTCGGCATTTTCAAAAGACTGTCCACCGCATACAGAAAGGCGTGGATGAAGGCGGTAACGCTGAACGCCTTAGTAGGCTTTTCGGTTGATAACATAAGAGCAATTGCGGATTCGGGACTTTACTTTGTGGGACTTATGATAATAGGCTATCCTGCCGTTTCGCTCGGCTCAATTCTTGCAATGAGCAGCTATTCCGCGCGCTTCTGGCAGCCTATCATCAATATAGCGCAGCTTTACAACCAGTTTATAAACGCTGTTGCATACCTCGAAAGAATATTTGAAACCATGGACGAGCCCGTACCTGTAAAGAACGCCGAGAACGCCTACGAGCTTCCCGAAATGACGGGCAAGGTGGAATATAAGAATGTTACCTTTGCTTATGAGGAGGGCAAAAATATCCTCGAAAATGTAAGCTTTACGGTAAATCCCGGAGAGAGCGTTGCGCTGGTAGGTCCTACGGGTGCGGGTAAAACCACCATTGTAAATCTTATTTCACGCTTTTACAACCTCACAGGCGGAAAGATACTGATAGACGGACATGATATAAGCGAGGTAACGCTCGAATCGCTCAGAAAGCAGATGGGCATAATGCTCCAGGACAGCTTTATCTTTTCGGGTACGATAGAGGATAATATCCGCTACGGCAAGCTCGACGCAACAGAGGAGGAAATAAGACAGGCTGCAAAAACCGTCTGCGCCGACGAGTTTATAAACACGCTTGAAAACGGCTACAAGACCGAAATGTACGAGGGCGGCTCGCAGCTTTCGGGCGGTCAGCGACAGCTTATTTCCTTTGCGAGAACGCTCATTTCAAATCCTAAAATACTTGTGCTTGACGAGGCAACCTCGTCAATAGACGCAAAGACAGAGAAGGAGCTTCAGAAGGGCTTGCAGAGCCTGCTCAAGGGCAGAACGAGCTTTATTATCGCTCACCGTTTATCCACTATCAAAAACTGCGATAAGATAATGTTTATCAATAACAAGGGCATTACCGAGGCAGGAACGCATGAAGAGCTTATGGCAAAGAAGGGCGACTATTACAAGCTGTATACCGCACAGTAGGCTGTAATCATTGACTTTTTGCAGGGATTGTGCTACAATATCTTCAGTTAGTGAAAAAGTGTGTGCAGAACATTTTGCGAAAGGAAATGCCAAAATGAAATTTTTTGATAAAATAAAACCAATGGCAGTATGCCTTGTGCTCGCTCTCGCAATGTCGGGCTGTGCTTCTCAAAGCACGGTTTCGTCAGATGCGGGCAACAGCTCTCAGACTGAGCAGCCGCAGGCAGAAAGCAATCCGCAGGAAAGCTCGGACACTTCGGATAAAGGGCAAAGTGAGGTGTCGGAGGATGAAACCACCTCAATTGACTACAATCCCGTAAAGGACGGAAAATTCACCCTCCCCAACGGCAGGCTGTCATTTACAATGCCTGAGGGCTGGGGGCTTGTCAGCACCTCTATCGCTTATCAGTTCTCCTCGGAGGGTACTACCAACAAGTTTAATCTGGTAGTCAGCAGGACGGACAGCCCCATTGAAGAGCTGACCTCAGAAGAAATGACACAGACATATGAAGCGACAATGGAAAATTTCAACCTCGTTGCCTTTGAGCATATCACGGTATCAGGCAAGCCGGCCGTATATATGCAGCTCACCGGTATGGTGTCGCAGGTAACACGCTCCACAACCATAACCCAGTATATGATACAGTCGGGCGAGGACGCTTATTGCTTCTCCTTTACCCAGTCGGAATATGACGAGGAGTTCCCCAATCTTATACAGACGCTCGTGGACAGTCTTGAAATACAGTAATTATTTGCCGCACAGGGGATTTCTTTGTGCGGCAGTTGTGTTTGCGCTTTTGACAGAAAGGCAGGATTATGAAACAAGAATACGATTTTTCCGCTGTTGACAGGCTCTTGCAGGAGCAGGTAAAAAACAACGCCGCATACGGCTGTGCGGTAAGAGTGATAAAGGACGGAAAGAGAGTTTACGACAGCGTTGTCGGCTATGCGGATAAGGAAGAAGAAAAGCCGCTTTGCAAGGATACGATATACAGGCTTTACAGCATGACAAAGCCGATTACCGCAGCGGCGGCAATGATACTTTACGACAGGGGAGCAATAGACCTGCACGACAGCGTATGCAAATATCTTGAGGGCTTTAGGGACGCCTCGGTGCATACAAAGGACGGTATTGTAAGGGCAAAGCGTGATGTCGAAATAATAGATTTGCTTACCATGACGGCGGGACTTATGTACCCCGACAGGGGGATAAATCCCACGGGCGAAATGACCGCCGACTTGTTTGACGAGTTTTACCGCCGTGCTTTTGAGGAAGGAACTACCTTTGACACGGTGGAGCTTTGCAACAGCATTGGCAAAATACCTTTATTTGCACATCCGGGCGAAATATGGAATTACAGCGCCTGTGCGGACGTTCTCGGCGCGGTTATCGAAAAGGCAAGCGGCAAGCGGTTCGGGGACTTTTTAAAGGACGAGATTTTCACGCCGCTTGGAATGGCTGACACGGATTTTTATGTACCCGACGAAAAGAGAGAACGGCTTGCGCAGATTTATCTGAGAGATGAAAAGGGCGTGCTTAACCCTTGCGACTGGCAGCACCTTGGACTTGTGTACAAGTATACAAAACGTCCCGAATTTGAAAGCGGCGGCGCAGGACTTGTTTCAACAGTCGACGATTATGAGAAATTTGCCTCAATGCTCCTTTGCGGCGGCGTTTACAACGGCGTGCGTATATTAACCGAAAAGTCGGTAGACCTTATATCGCACAATCTTCTGACAGACAGCCAGAGGGCGGGGCTTAACTGGGAGTCCTGCGTCGGCTGTGGATACGGCGGGCTTATGAGAGTTCTTGAAGCTCCCGAAAAGGCGCTCAGCGGCAAGGCGGGAGAGTACGGCTGGGACGGCTGGACGGGAAACTATTTCTGCAATGATCCGAAAAACCGTCTTACCTTCCTCTATTTTATACAGGTGTGCGGCGGCAACGGCGTAACCCCGATAGCAGAGCTTAAAAATGCGGTTTACCGCGCGTTGGAGAATTGACTGTGGAACAGTTTTTATCAACATCTACCCTTATGATAAGAAGCTACCGCCCGTCGGATTTTGATGCGGTGGTAGGTCTTTTTTGCGATACCGTAAGGAGCGTAAATTCAAAGGATTACAGCGAAGAGCAGATAAACGCATGGGCGGGCTGTGCGGACTTTGCCCGATGGAACGAAGCCCTGCTTTCAAATTATGCTCTTGTCGCTGTCGCAAACGGCGTTGTTGTCGGATTTGGCGATATTGACGACAACGGGTACCTTGACCACCTTTATGTACATAAGGATTTTCTGAGAAGAAAAATAGCGTCACGTCTTTGCAAGCGGCTTGAAGACTATGCAAGTCGGCATAAAAAGAGCGTTACCGCACATGCAAGCATTACCGCCCTGCCGTTTTTCGTGCGGAGGGGATACAATGTGATTTGCGAAAACGCCGTGAAGCGTGGCGGGGTAATTCTGAAAAATTATACCGTTGAAAAGAAATTACCGGAAGAACAGTAAAATTTGATAAAAATAAAATGACAAGCTATTTGCGGCTTGTCATTTTTGATTTTGGAATGTGATAATGGGTTTAATTGAGGAAAAACAGAAAATATATAGTTTTGCAGTATCATTTAACCCACAGGCACAGAATAACAAAAAAATTCGCAGACACTTATTCGTGCCTGCGAATTGGGTGCGGCAACTTGCCGCTGGCTGGGGTGGAATAATTTGAAACTTACATAATCGGTACAGACGGTGATCCTGACATGGAGCCGCTTCAACTCGTTACAAATTTCGTAAAAGCACTGGCTGTTGCAGTCGGCTTCCGACCAATCTACAATTTTTTCATAAGCGTCTTGAGAGAAACCATAGATACAATCGGCACAAGTCTCAATATTTATCATTTTTACACTACTTTTTACGGCACTTATTTCATTCATAATTTTTTCTGTAATGAAAAACAACTACAAAACCGATACGATACAAATAACGCCAAAGATAAATTTAATATGTGTAGGAGTATTCAAGATGGACGCATTGATTACAGCAATAATCACATTAGTCGGCTCTGTACTGGCGATAACAGTTACGGAAATTGTAGGTTGGAAAAAGGTGCTTAATCGAATGGGTGAATGTAAGCTTCGCCCTTTATCGGAACGGTTTAACAATATAGAAAACGATATAGGCGTTGACAAAAATGTGCCTTGTCTGACGCAACAGCACAGAAATTTAGAAAAAATTCTTTACAATGAAATTGTTGCCTCCGTAAACAATGCTTCGATAAACACAAAGGAAACCTACACCTTGATAAAGAACGAAAAGAAAGTCAGACAGCAACGGGAAACACTTTTGTCAGCCAATGAATAAAGATTATCGCAGGCGATAGATGAACTCTCATCTTTTAAAAACATTTGGCAGGAGCAAAAGGAATGCTTGCAGAAATTCAGCGGGCGAATATCTGAATTGGAAAACGAAAATCGTGAGCTTAAGCAAACGATAGATAAGCAAAATAAGATAATTCGGGAATATGAACGGCAATCAAATAACCGTGGCTTTGGCGAGAAAACGCATTTTTAAATTTTTACATTCTCCGAACGCAAGGTGCGGCAAAATGTCGCACCTATCAGCCGCAGGAAAAGAAAAAGCAGCGGCGTGAAAATGTTGAAAAAATAAGCTGTATATACAAAACCAATCACCAAAATTTGTAAGTGTTTTTTGCCGGAAATACTGGACTTTACGCCTGCTTTGTGATATACTTACAGTAGGGAAAAGGATGAAAAAATTCAAAGGAGGAGCTTATGGGAAAAAACATAGTCAAAGCCAAACTTGATATAATATTCAAGAAGCTGTTTACAGACGAAAGCAACAAGGATTTGCTTCACGATTTCCTTGCCGCAATGCTCGGCGTATCATCCGAAAGCATAACAACCATCAGCATTGAAAATCCCGAAATTATGCCGGAACAGGCGGACGGAAAATTCAGCAGACTTGACCTCAAGATAAGACTTGACGATAAGCTTGTAAATGTCGAGGTGCAGATGAGAACACAGCCCGACTTTGTGGACAGAGCTTTGTATTACTGGAGTAAGCTGTATTCGGATGAACTGAAAAGCGGAGATGGCTATAATCAGCTTAAACAAAGTATAACGATAAACATACTCAATTTTAATTTGTTCGATTGCGAAAGCTATCATTCGGAATTTGTTCCGATGGAAAGGAACAGACACGAAATTTTGACCGATAAGTGCGTAATTCACTTTTTTGAGCTAAAGAAAATAAACAAGAAGGTTGACAAGAACAACCGCAGAACCTTGTGGCTAAACTTTCTCAATGCAGAAACGGAGGAGGAGCTTGATATGTTAAAGCAGACAAATGTGCCGACAATAACAAAGGCTGTAGAAGTAATCTACAATTACAGCGCCGATGCAAGAATGATGGAGCTGTACCGCAGCAGAGAAAAAAGATTGCACGATGAAGCAAGCCAAATGGAAGCCGCCCGTAATGAAGGCATAGCCCAGGGCAGAGCTGAAGGCAGAGCCGAGGGCGTCGCAGAGGGCATAGAAAAAGGCAGAGCCGAGATAGAAGCCAACCTCAGAAGAATGGGAATGTCGCAGGAGCAGATAGACGAGGCGCTCGGCAGGAAAGCGTGACGAGCGTACAGAAATCAAAAAGGGTGAGCTTGATATGTTAAAGCAGACAAATGTGCCGACAATAACAAAGGCTGTAGAAGTAATCTACAATTACAGCGCCGATGCAAGAATGATGGAGCTGTACCGCAGCAGAGAAAAAAGATTGCACGATGAAGCAAGCCAAATGGAAGCCGCCCGTAATGAAGGCATAGCCCAGGGCATAGAAAAAGGCATAGCCCAGGGCAGAGCTGAAGGCAGAGCCGAGATAGAAGCCAACCTCAGAAGAATGGGAATGTCGCAGGAGCAGATAGACGAGGCGCTCGGCAGAAAAGCGTGATGAGCGCATAGAAAGCAAAAAAGGAGGTCACTTCGATGAAGAACAGGATAATGCAAATAACGGCGATAATCTCGGCGATAAGCTGTATGACAGCGTGTGCGGCACAGACAACAAGCACAGTAAGCGAAGTGACCGCAAGCACAACGGTGCAGACAACGCCAACGCCGCAGGAAACAAAAAAGCCTTTGGCTGAAACCGCCCAAACCACAACAACCGCACAGCCCGAAACCAAAGCGCCGCAAACGGCAGTGACAACCACAACGTCGCAGACCACATCCACGCCGCAGGAAACAAAAGCACCCGAAACGGTAGTGACAACCACGACCACAACGGTACAGACTACGCCCGCACCGCAGTGGAACGAGGAGCAGGCAAGCGGTACAAAGTACGTCAACACAGACTGCTACAGCAGAAAGAAAGCTGTACTCGGCGCTGAAACGGTAAAGCTGTACAGCGTGAACGAAAAGGTCACGGTAACAGCTAAGACCGATACAGGTTACTATAAGCTCGATACAGGTGCATATATACACGGTGACTATCTGAGCGACAGCAGGGTTACTGTTCAGACTATAACAACCACCGCCACACAGAAAACCGAAACAAAGAAGCCTGCACAGACAACGCCGAAGCCGCAGGAAACAAAAGCCCCAAAGCCTACAGCGCCCCAAAGAGTAGCGTATACCAAGTGGACCAGAGAAGAATGCGAAGAGCTTATCGAGCGTGTGTATGCATGGGCTGATGAGAAAGGGTATAAGTACAACCGTGTGAGCGATATAACCATTTATGGCAAGGGCTGGTATGATGAAGAAGCAAATACACTAAGACAAAAACAGCACCAAGCAACATACGGCGAAGTGTATAAGCACAGCAGCTGGCATTGGACATATAAGACCGCTGACATTGAAGGCGACGGCAAATCTTATGTTTTATGCACTAAAGAAGAGATTTATGCTTATATGTGTGATGCAGTTGAAAATCAAAACGAGCGAGGGTATATCCCCTGCATAGATTACACATACTTCAACGAATATGCAGAATACGCCAAAACTCAGCAATGGGGATTTGATTACGAATGGGAAACATCAACGTTTCCATCAGACGCAGTTGTTTTCATTTGTACCTATTAAATTTATATAATGCACAATTTAACAGCAACCGATTAAGAGTCTTGAAATTCAAGGCTCTTTTTGTTTTCCGTAAAAGTAAATACAATTCAAAGTCGCTTTAAACAGGCGGCTTTTTTACATATATAAGCATCAAAGCAAGAAAGGAAGTATTTTATGAGCAAAGGAATAAGGAAGCTGCTGTCGCTTATATTGGCGGCAGCAGTTTGCTTCAACATTGTTTCCGAGATTACTTTATCGGATACAGCGAGTGCTGCCGTACCCGCCAAGGGCGTATTGTATATCAGCCGATATACAGCGGACGGCACGGATGAGGGCTATCAGGTGTTCGGTTACACTGTAGACGGCGTATATTCAGAGGGCTTTTTAAAGCTAAATGTAGGCGGCAAAAACGGGCAGGCTGCATATTGTATTGAGCCGAATGCACCCGTTACAAACGACCACAGCACCAACACGAGCAATTATGGATATACTGGGCAAAATGCGAGTGATTATTTAAACGAGACTTTTGACGATACAACAAAATTGTATCTCAAGTACGCTATGATGTACGGCTACAAGGGAGCGTCACGGTACAGCGGCTACAGCGAGGATGTACAGCGTATCGCCACACAGATAGTGATATGGTGCATTGTAAAGGATAAATTTAACAATTCCTCGGAAGCTGCTTTTATAGAGTCACTGACAAGCGAAATGGATACTGCGACTTCCTACAATTACGGCGTAACGAAAGCAAAGGTAAAGGCTTGCTGCGCCGAAATCAAGGGCTTTATTCTTGCGCACCAGAGCAAGCCGAGCTATAACGGGAAAAAATATAAGCTTTCCTATGACCGCAGCACAGGCACATATAAAACCACCATTACCGACAGCAACGCTATATTAGAGTGCTTTGACTGGCAGACGGCGATAGACAACGCAGGGTATGGCAAATACATTTCTGCAACTGTAAGCGGTAACAAAATAGTTATTACATCAACCATACCGATAGCACAATCGGCTAATATTACGCTCACCGCAAAAAAGACAAAGGGCAAATACAACGGCAAGTATCAGTACAACATAATGGAGAACGCTGTACCTGTTTATCTTGTGGGGGACTCCTTTTTTCAAGATGGTATCACTTATTCGGGGGCAAGTGACAGCGACCCCGTGAAAGCAACTATTTCTCTTTACACCGACAGCGTAGGCTCGCTCAGAGTTACAAAGAAGTGGGACAGCGCAGACACGCTGACGAACGCCGAGATAATCGAGCTTAACAAGAAAATTTCCTTTACCGTCAAAAATTCAAACGGTAAGTATGTTATGAGCAAAAGCACGTCCTCGGCAGGCGTATACAATTACAGCGGCGTGAGCAGTACGGCGCAGAAATATAAGCTGAATGAAAGCTCCAAGGCGCTGCGCATAGACAACCTGCCTGCGGGAACATATATCATAACCGAAATTTGTACAATTGATAATTACGAGCCGACACAAACAACGCAAGTCTTTAACGTCAAGGCGGGCGTGACCTCCCCGGCAAGCACAACAACCACTTTTACAAACGAGCAAAAGACGGCAACGGCGCACATTGCGAAGAGCTGGGTATCGGCCGACGAGCTGACCGCCGAGCAGGTAGCCGCATTTGAAAAGCAGGTATACTTCACGGTAAAAGACAGCGACGGAAAATATCTTAAGGTAAACGACGGAAAAGCCGATAATGACGGTTGGTACGTTTACGACGGAACGCAGGACACCGAGGGTAAATTCTATCTGAAAAACAGCAGCTTCCGTATAAAGAGCCTGCCGCTCGGCACTTATACGGTGACGGAGTATAACTCGACAGGCTTCTCCCCTGCACAGCAGACAAAAACCTTAACGCTTTCAAAGGACGGTGAAACGAAAAAGGCGGCTTTCATCAACAAATCAAGTCCCGTACTTGTGATACGCAAGCAGTTTTCGGACGAAGATAAGCTCAGCGCCGATGAGCTTGCCCGGGAGCTTGGCAAGGTAACGGTTAATCTTAAAATAATCGGCTTTGCAGGTCAGACAACACCATCTGCACCGTCGGGCTATTATCTGACCTTTACGGGCAATAACGGCGCATACACCTGCAGCGGAACAAGCCAAAACCGCACAGCGGAAGCTATATAATACAGCCTCTGCTGATGTGTCGCAGGGAACGTCAGCGCCGCCACCGTCTCGCTTTTTGTTCCGTTAAAATTACAGGGCTTATCCGGGTAATAGAACTGGTCATGCGCTTCTATGTGAACGACGCCATTATCCGTATATCGCTCTGCAAAGCGTTATCCGGGAAAGGGGGGAAGAAAAATGAAGAAACTCAGAGGTATTGTTATGAAGTTTTGTTCTTCTGTAGCTGCTTTAGCGTTGCTTGTTGGCGTATCATCAGCTGCTTCTGCATGCTATTTCTGGTTCAATCAGCCTAAAATGCCCAAGGCTATTGAGAAATTCAGAAAAGACATCTAACCAAACGACAAATTGTAGGTATATGCTCCGGCAGGTTCGGAGCATATGGCTACAGAAACGGGGGAAAAATGAAGAACAGACTTGTTTGGAAATCAAAGAGATTTTTGGCGGGAATTATGGCGGCAGTAATGGCAGTTTCGATGATACCGACATTTCCTGCTATAGCAGAGAAAACAGAAGACAAATATCCATATACTCTTTTTGCCGCTTCAAATGAAGACGGTGCAATTACCGTTAATGCGGGAAATTTCTGTGTAAACGGTAATGTTGCAACCAACGGTACAATTGTGTCAAGCGGTAATATAAATATCAACGGTACAAAGACCGAAAACGCAGATGTGGAGATGATATATATCCATGAAAAACTTGATTATGCGTATTTCATCGGAGATAATGTTGATGTTTATTCCGATGATGTTGTCTGCCACGCAAAATGCGAAAAGTGGGAAACAACGGGATAACCCGGAATTTAGCGGGATAAATCAGTGCAAATCCGATTGTTATGCGGTTTGTTGCGTGTCGCAAGTGGTTTTACTGACACGCTGTTGAAAATTGGGTTGTCAAAAAAATCGGCGCAGTTTTGCACCGATTTTTTGTATTCTGTTGAAATAAATTTTGTTTTAAAAATATCATTTTAATGCGTTTGAAAAGCATTTCAAAAGCCGTTAAACCTTATTATAAAGCGTTTTAACGGCTTTTTCTGTTTTTAAAAACAGCTTTTATAACTTAGGCAAGATGTCCCCCGCCTCTAAGGCGGCGGGTTCCATATTCAGTTTCAGTTGGGGTTCAATCCCCAACTGAAACTGAATTGCAGCTTCGCTGCGGCTTGCCACGTTGAATGACGGGGCAAGCCCCTTATTGAAATTTCCAATTATTGAAAATATTAGCAAGGAAGTCAAGGAACAAAATCAAAGTTGTCAAGGAACCACTTCCTTGACAACTTTTTTGGATATGATTATTAAAAATTCTCTCAGAAAAAAGTTAATATTGTCATATTTCTAATCCTACCTCTTTTGCTTTTTCTTTTAGTGTCAAGTATCCCTTTGAATTGCTGTTTTTCATACGCGAATAAGCACCCAGATTTTTGGGTGCAACATCTGGCAGCAGCTTCTGAAGCTGCTCATATTCCATGCGATATTGACGCTCTTTAAGTATTTTATCCCGGCGAGCTTCAAATACAGCAATTTGCTCCGGTGTTCGGTCATCTATAAACGGTCGATTGCTTACTTCGATTACATCTCCGTTAATATAAGTAGGTTCAGAAATTCCTTCAATAAAAGGATAAGACATAAGTCCGCAATTGTACGGGCAAGCATTGGATAAAAGCCAATCCGGATACTTAGGAAAACGCTTATCGTTTCCCGATATATTGTAAATTCTTCCTTGATACTTTGCACATTCTTCGCAAGGACTACCGTGAACGGAAACTTCAATAAGATCTGTTCCGTATTTCGAAGCAAAATCCAACATTTTTTTAAGAGCTTCATTGTGTAGCTTTTTTGCTTCGTTAATTCTTTCATCAGTTGTCATAATGACCCTATTACCTTTCCTTTGCAGACGCAAGTATCATCTGCGCCGATCCTGATGTCCTTATACTTATTATTAAGAGAGATAAGACGGTCTTTGCCTCTATGCTTTATAAAGCCTTCGCCGTTGACTATAAAAATACCTATGTCCTCTATATTAACGACCGCATCGGCATCAACAAGCACAATATCACCGTCAAAGTAAGCAGGCTCCATGGAGTCCCCGTGAACACGGAGTGCGAACGAAGCTCTCTGAGTAAGGTTTGTTGCCGGCACCTTAATATAAGAAGTAGTATCTTCGTGCAGATACTCGCCCACTCCTGCCGATACCGGGAGAGATGGGAACGGCAGAGATATGTATTCCGGCTCCTCAATCTCTTCTGTTTCAGTCTGTTTTGAAAACTGTTTTAACGGTATTTTAACTGCATTACTTTTTGCCGCTGCCTGTTC
>CALXBK010000016.1 GCA_944386545.1 uncultured Ruminiclostridium sp. | reverse complement strand
TTTACACCCAGTAATTCCGGACAACGCTTGCCACCTACGTATTACCGCGGCTGCTGGCACGTAGTTAGCCGTGGCTTTCTCCTTAGCTACCGTCAATTTTCTTCACTAAGAACAAAGGTTTACAATCCGAAGACCGTCTTCCCTCACGCGGCGTTGCTGCATCAGGCTTGCGCCCATTGTGCAATATCCCCCACTGCTGCCTCCCGTAGGAGTCTGGGCCGTGTCTCAGTCCCAATGTGGCCGTTCAACCTCTCAGTCCGGCTACCGATCGTCGACTTGGTGGGCCGTTACCCCGCCAACTATCTAATCAGACGCGAGCCCATCTCTGAGCGATAAATCTTTGATATACTAAAGATGCCTAAAGTATATGTCATGCGGTATTAGCAGTCGTTTCCGACTGTTGTCCCCCTCTCAGAGCCAGGTTGCTCACGTGTTACTCACCCGTCCGCCACTGTTCCGAGGAGCAAGCTCCTCTTCACCGTTCGACTTGCATGTGTTAGGCGCGCCGCCAGCGTTCGTCCTGAGCCAGGATCAAACTCTTTGTTAAATGGTATATTAATCTTTAAATTAATATCAAGCTTGTCTGCTCTTTCTAAACGCTAACATCTGCATTCCTGCTTGTTATTTGTTTATCCAGAATTTCTTCAAAAATTCAAAAGAATTTTCAAGGTAATGTTTCTGTATTGTTCAATTTTCAAGGAGCTCGCTGCCTCTTTGCGACAGCTTTCAC
Organism: uncultured Ruminiclostridium sp.; assembly: GCA_944386545.1. GTDB lineage: Bacteria > Bacillota > Clostridia > Oscillospirales > Ruminococcaceae > Ruminiclostridium_E. Next base: position 37,391 of record CALXBK010000016.1, on the reverse strand, counting down.
ATTATATCACATTCAAAAGGGCTTGTCAATAGGTTTTTGAGAATTTTTTTGATTTTTTTGAAAAAAGCTCCGATTAAGCATTAACAAAGGATTTAAGCTCATTTTTTCCCTTAAAAAATCAAAATAAATTTAAAAAAATAAAAAAATCTCCCGAAAAGGGAGATTTTAAATCATAGAAATTTATATTTAATATACGCAAGCGTTCGTTCCTCTCCGTACTTTTTAAGAAGAAAGAGCAGCTTGCCGAGTAGCTTTTCGGTGTTCGGGTGCATCATCAGATGTCCCCTGTTTTTAAGAAAATACTGAAGCGGAGTGCCGGGATCGTAATTTTCCTTATAATATACCTTACAAGCGGCTATTCTGTCGCAGAACATCTCTATGACATATTTTACGGGCATTTCAACTCCCTGCATGGGAGCGCCGGGAGAGGTACCGTAATCAGTCCAGTATTCAAGGTGATGCTTGTTTCTGCCCTTATGATGAAGCCATGCCTCGCTTTTTCCCGTAAGCTGTCTTTCAAGGGAATTGGGACTTTTTACGCCTGTAAAATACTGCACTCCCGAAATAAATTCCTGCGGGGAATATTTTGAAAGGTCGTGCATTATCCCCTGCTTGTAAAGCCCTAACTTGAAGCAAAGCCGCATTACCTCTTTTTTATGGGCGTTTATTGTTTTAAGATGACCTTTAAAATTATCATATAAGCTCATATCATTGCCTTCCGAATTTTGTTATGCGGTTTTTACGCTTGCCTTGACATTGTCAGATACGGCGTCGGGCATAGTACCGGCGTCGCGTTCACGAAGCTGGTCGTTTACAACAAGAATATCGCCGGTGATAATCTTTGTGCTTCCGTTGGGAACAACCATCTCGCCGCCGCGCTTTATCATTACGATAAGCAAGGTGCTGGGTAAATCAAGCTCCTTTATGGTTTTATCACGCCACAGGTGCTTGGGACCTATCAGGTATTCCTTTAGCTTGATTTCATCGGTATCTCTGTAAGAAGGCACGCTGAGAATAACATCATCGCCCTCTTTTATCACCGTATCGCCTTTGGGTACAATAGTACTGTCGCCGTGCTTTATCATCAGCACGAGAGAGCCTTCAGGGAAAATAATATCGCATATCTTTTTATCCTTCCATGAGTGACTTCCCGAAACGAAAATTCTCATCATATTGAACTGAGGAGTTTCGTCCTGATAGTCGTTGAAGGTTTTGAGGACGCTGCTCTCATTATCAATGAGCTTTAAGCTCTTAGCTATCTGAGGCAGAAGTGTGCCCTGGAAGGCAACCGAGATAAGGCAGACGAACAGCACAATGCTGAACAAATCGTCGCTGAATGTGCCGCTTGCCGAGCTGTTTGAGCCGCCCATGCTTACTGTCGCCATTATTGCAAAAACGATTGAAGAAGCGCCTCTCAGCCCCGACCATGCGATAAACAGTCTGTCGGCCCATTTATATCCCTTTGAGCAAATCAGGAATACAGTCAGTGGACGGGAGATAAATGTAAGTATGCAGAATATTCCGATTGCGGGGAGTGCAATTCCGAGGAAATGAGAGGGAGAGGAAAGAAGTCCCAGCAGGAAAAACAGCATTATCTGGCTAAGTCCCGTAATGCCGTCAAAGAAGTGGACAAGCTGTGCCTTATTGCCTCCGATTTTACTGTTACCTATAACGATACCCGCGATATATACGCTGAGGTAGCCGTTGCCCTTGAGAAGTATCGGTGCTGCGTATGACGCAAAAATTATCGCCATCATAAAAATAATATCAAAGCCGTTTGAGGACATTTTTGCCTTTTTGAGCACAAACGCCGCAAAGAAGCCGAATGCAAAGCCGCAGGAAATGCCGAGCACAATCTGCAAAACGGCAATTATACCGAGCTGTGCAATATCGTCTCCCGCCATAACGGCAAGAGCAATTACGGTAAGCATATATGAAAACGGGTCGTTGCTTCCGCTTTCAACCTCAAGCAAGGGAGCAAGGCCGCCGCGCAGATTGAGCTGCTTTGAACGAAGTATCGAGAACACGGAAGCCGCGTCGGTAGAGGAGATAACCGCACCGATAAGGAAGCTCTGCTTTAAGTCGAAGCCTATGAGGAAATGACAGCAGACGGTAGTGATAAGCGCCGTCATGACCGTGCCGAGGGATGATAAAAGTCCTGCTCTGAACGCAACAGGTCTTGCCGCCTTCCAATTCGTCGAAAAGCCGCCGCAGAACATTATGAAAATAAGGCATACGGAACAAATCTGCTCGCTTAGCTTAAAATCGTCAAACGGTATTTTTAAGACTCCGTCCGAGCCGAAAAACATACCGAGAGCCAAAAACAAAAGCAGGCTCGGAACACCGATTTTTGAAGAAAGCTTGTTGCCAAGCATACAGATTATAATAATGCCGGCAAATAAGAGCATGATAAGCTCCATATCGCATCACCCTTTTAATTGATTTGCTAACCCTTTACGGGAACATAATAAAATGCGGCAGCCAACGTCGCGTCGCCATTGACAGCCGCAAATTAAACCTAATTTATTATTTATTGCACGAAACAGCATCGGCAATAATCTGAGCCGCTTTATCAAAGCCAAACACAGCAGTATTCAAGGATAAATCGTAATTTGTAACATTACCCCAGTCGGAATCTGTGTAATATTTGTAGTGCTTTCTTCTCGCCTTATCCTTCTGCCTTATAATGTTCAGCGCCTCCTGCTCGCTCACCTTGTCGAACTCGACTATTCTGTCAATTCTGAATTTATCATCCGAGCGGATAAAGACATTAAAGCAATCGTAATCCTTTCTGAGGACATAATCGGCACACCTGCCCACTATAATGCACGGACCGTTATCAGCCAAGGCCCTTATTACATTGCACTGCGCTACAAAAAGCTGGTCCGAAAGCGGCTGGCAGTAAATTCCTCCCACAGATAAATTGTACAGCAGGCTTGCCGTTGCGCTTTGCTCGATTTTCTCAATGTATTCGGGGGAAAAACCGCTTTCCTTGGCAGTAATGTCAATAATCGTGCGGTCATAATACGGTATGCCGAGCAGCTTTGCTACCCGTCTGCCTATCTCACTGCCGCCGCTTGCGTACTGTCTTGAAATTGTTATAATCTTGCTCATAATAAATCCCCCGAAAATCAGAAGCGAAAATTACATCTTTGTATTTCCTACTCATTTAAATTATAGCACAAACAATTTCACTATGCAAGAGAAAATTTTATGCTTGCGTAATTTTTTAATAAAAATTTTTTCAATAAGGGCCTTGCCCCGTCATTCAACGCGGCAAGCCGCAGCGAAGCTGCAATTCAGTTTCAGTTGGGGATTGAACCCCAACTGAAACTGAATATGTCCCCCGCCGCCTTAGAGGCGGGGGACATCTTGCCTAAGTTATAACATCAAAAATCCGATTACAACGCCGTTTGCAAATCATATAAAATGAAAACGCCATAATTGTCACCGAATAAACTTGCTTCAAAATCAAATAATATTCAAAAAAGTAAAGGAGCAAGAATATGAAAAAGACAATCAGAGCAACCTTTAATGACAAGGACCGCGCGCAGGATGTGTGCAATCTTATTGAATCAAATTTTGCAAAATCCGAGTGCAGCATGACGGGCGGTATTTTAGGCTTCAGCGGAGTTTTGCCCTTCAATTCAAACGGAGCAAGCAACTTTTATCCTGCATTTCCCGAAAACATTACTTCTGAGGAGCTTTCTGAAAGCCGCACCGTAACGGTAAGCGTAAAATGCCCTGCCGCAAATGCCGCTGAAATAATTTCTTGCCTGATAAAGAACGGCGGAGAAATACAAAGCCGATGAAAGGGTAAAAACAGGAGAACCAAATAAAAAAGAAATTCATGCGTAAAAGGTATTGATTTATTGTTAAAAATCAGATATAATGTAATTGTGATGATGTAACCGTTCAACGTTGCAAATGTAACTTTTTTCGCAGAAACATCAAATTACTGCGTTTTACTAAGCCTTATGATATGGAGAGTTGACAATGAAGTCCATTAGAAACAAGTTGATTTTATTTATAATGGGGTGTATTTTTGCCGTAATCTTTACCTTTACGGCAGTTACATATTTTTTTGCAGGAGAAATATTCAAGGAAGAGGCAGAAAACTCCTATCAGCTCAAAATGACATCCTATTCAAAGGATTTTAATAAATTAATAAATACTGTCGAGCAGGCGCTTGACATATCTGCAATACAGGCAGGCTATGCTATCGGCTCAACCGAAGAGCTGAGTCAGGACACCACAAAGCTGACAAGCTTCAACGGGCTTATGAAAAACCTGCTGTTAAAAACCGCAGAGGACATTGACGCCGTTGTTTCGGTATATATGCAGTATTGTCCCGAACTGCCCTTTTCCTATACAGGCGTCGCTTATGCGAAAAATCCAGGCGATGAAAGCTTCAGTACAATCGAGCTTACCGACATTACCAGATACAATAAAAAAGATAACGAATATGTAGGCTGGTATTACGCTCCGATTGAGAAAAAAGAGGGTGTGTGGCTTAATCCTTATACAAAGAAAAATCTTGACGACAGATATGTAATATCCTACTGCGTTCCGATACTTGAGGGCGGCGAGCCAATCGGCGTTATAGGCATGGATGTGGATATGTCGTATATTACCGATAAGGTGTCAGCCATCAAAACCGGCGAAACGGGATATGCTTACCTTTATGACAGCGAAAACAGAATTATCTCCGGCGGAGTGCTCCATCCCGAAAGCGTTACTCCCGGAGCGACGGACGAAAACATAATCGAAAAATGGGAAGTGTCAAACGGCTACTTTGAAGGAGAGGTATTATCCGTCAGGGACAGCGATAATGTTGTACGAAGAATTTATGAGCAGTCTCTCTGCGACTCGCTGACGCTTGCAGTTACCCTGCCGGAAAGCGAGATGTATGCAAGCAGATTAAAGCTCACGGCTTATCTTATCTCCGCAGGCGGCGGACTTGTATGCTTTACCTCGATAATTACCCTTATTTTCACCTACATACTTGTAAAGCCGATAAAGAACCTTATCTCGGTTTCTCAGAAAATCTCGGCGGGTGATTTTGACGTTGAAATCAAATGCAGTTCAAAGGACGAGATAGGAGTTCTGACAGCAAGATATAACGAAACTGTAATGATGCTGAAAAAATACATCGACAAGATAAACAAGCAGGCGTTTACCGATGCTGCGACAGAGGTAGGAAACAAATCCGCGTACCACGAGGCTATACGCAAGATAGAAACGCTCCTTAAATATGAGGATACTCTGTTCAGCGTTGCCGTAATGGACGTAAACTACCTCAAGCGGTACAACGATAAATACGGTCACGAATTCGGCGATATGCTGCTCTCCGACGCCGCTTCTATAATACGCAAGGTGTTTGAGCAGTATGAAATATACCGCATAGGCGGTGATGAATTTGCAGCGATAATGATGTCCTGCGATGAGGCGCAATGCGAAAATCTCATCAAGGAGTTCAAGGCGGAGCAGGAGCTGTTCAACCGCAACGCAAAGCAATACGAGCTGGGCGTTGTAATCGCAATCGGCTGTGCTACCTACAACAAGCAGGATGACGCCGCATACATTGATGTATTCAACCGCGCGGATAAGAGAATGTACACCGACAAGCAGGAAATAAAGAAAAATGTAGTTCTGACAGATTTTACAGATGATAACAGATAAAACAAACGACGGTATTCCGAAAACGAATACCGTCGTTTTTATCATAGTAAATCAGAAAATCAGGATAAAATAAATCAGCGAGGAGAAGCTCCTCGCTGTAATTTATTTGTTTTGATTACGCACCAAATCTTGTGGTGTTTACCTTAACGCCGGGACCCATTGTAGAGGAAACCGTGCAGCTCTTGAGGTATGCACCCTTTGCTGCTGCGGGCTTAGCCTTTACAATAGCTTCCATAAGCGCGTTGAAGTTCTCCTCAAGCTTATCCTTGCCGAAGGAAGCCTTGCCGATGGGGCAGTGGATTATGTTGGACTTGTCAAGACGGTATTCAATCTTACCTGCCTTTGCGTCTGCAACTGCCTTTGCAACATCGGGAGTAACAGTACCTGCCTTGGGGTTAGGCATAAGTCCGCGAGGACCGAGAACCTTACCCAGACGACCTACAACGCCCATCATATCGGGAGTTGCGATTACAACGTCGAAGTCCATCCAGCCGTCGGTAATCTTCTTTACGGTATCGTCATCTGCAACGTAGTCAGAGCCTGCGTCTACTGCCGCCTGAACTTTGTCGCCCTTTGCAAATACGAGGGTACGAACAGTCTTACCTGTACCGTTGGGAAGAACTACCGCACCTCTGACCTGCTGGTCAGCGTGACGGGAGTCAACACCGAGTCTTACATGAAGCTCAACGGTTTCATCAAACTTAGCCTTAGCAGTCTGGCAAACCAAATCAAGAGCCTCGTTGGAGTCGTATGCCTTAGTGCTGTCAATCAGCTTTGCGCTGTCAATATATTTCTTACCTTGTTTCATTTATTAACCTCCTTGTGGTATAACGGAAAAAATCCTCCCACCGTCTTAATTAGTCAACTACCTCGACACCCATAGAACGGGCTGTTCCTGCGATCATGGACATAGCGGCTTCGATAGAGCCTGCGTTCAAGTCACGCATCTTGGTTTCAGCAATCTGCTGAACCTGAGCCTTTGTAATCTTGGCAACCTTGGTCTTGTTAGGTGTGCCGGACGCCGTCTCAATTCCGCAAGCCTTCTTGATAAGAACGGCAGCGGGCGGAGTCTTTGTAATAAATGAAAAGCTTCTGTCAGCATAAACAGTGATAACAACGGGAATGATAAGACCTGCGTCATTCTTTGTACGCTCGTTAAATTCCTTTGTAAATGCCATGATATTTACGCCGTGCTGACCTAATGCAGGTCCTACCGGCGGTGCCGGCGTTGCTTTGCCGGCAGGAATTTGTAATTTAATAAATCCTGTAACCTTTTGAGCCATTTTACTAAAACCTCCAAAAAAAACATTTAGAACTTACATTTGAACCTTCTGAACTGCGGAAATATCAAGCAGAGCCGATGTAGGACGACCGAACATGGAAACGATAACCGTTACCTTTCCGTTTTCTTCGTCAATTGAATCGACAGTACCCTCAAATCCGGTAAGATTGCCGGAGAGTATCTTGACTGTATCTCCCACAACGAAATCAACGCCGCCCGAAGCTGAGCTTCTTACTGTTTCAGCGCCTATGCCGAGGTTCTTAACTTCTTCATCTGTCAGCGGTATGGGCTTGGAGCCGGGACCTACAAATCCCGTAACACCTCTTGTGTAGCGGCAGATATACCACGACTCGTCGGTAAGCACCATCTTTACGTAAACATAACCCGGAAAGAGTATGCTTTCGTATTCCTTTGTCTTGCCGTCATGCTCCTCAACCACTTTTTCGGTAGGAACCAAAACCTCTTCGATTAAATGGTGCAGGTTTTTGTTTTCAACAAGCTTCATTATATTGCTGGAAACATTTTTTTCATAACCGGAATAGGTATGGAGAACATACCATTTTGCCTCCGACATTGCTCAGTCCCTCCTACTTTAAAGATGCTTATTCCGTAATACTCATACCCAGAGCCAGTCTGAGTAAAGCCGCAAACAGGGTATCAATTCCCCAGATGCAGACGCCCGATACCACAAGGGTAACAAGCACAACAACAGTATTGTTGAATACCGTCTTCTTGCTGGGCCACACAACCTTCTTGAATTCGGATCTTAAATCCTTGAAGTACTTTACGATGGATTTTTTTGGCTTCTTTGCGAGAGCAGCCTTTTTGCTGTTCTTTTCATTGGCCTTTTTCGCTTTTGCTTCTTCTTTTGTCAAGCTTGCATCCTTAGCCATCATAAACCTCCTTACTTCGTTTCCTTGTGTGGAGTATGCTTCTTGCAGAACCTGCAGTACTTGTTCATTTCAATTCTGTCAGGATCGTTCTTCTTGTTTTTCTTGGTGTTGTAGTTGCGCTGTTTGCACTCTGTACACGCAAGTGTAATTTTTACTCTCACTTTTTCGGCACCTCCTATTGTTTTTGCTCTTAAAGAGCTTTAGCCTCCCTCGTCTTTGCCGCCGTATGCCGCGGAAGGGGTGAATTATGAGCTTTTTCGATTTGCCGCAACCTGCATTTCGGCACGATCGGAAAAACTGTTTTGCCTGTTTAAAGCCGTTTTGACGCGGTCTGAAAAAAGGCGCAAAAAAATAAACCCCTAATGAGGTACTATAATGATAACACATTACGATACAAATGTCAATAGGGATTTTAATGTTTTTTGTAAATTCTGCGGTTTCAGCTTCTTTGTCTTTGCTTGAGCGCCGCCTCAACAGTCCGCTTTGCGTCACGCTGTGCCGCCGCCTCGCGCTTGTCGTGGAGCTTTTTACCCTTGCAAAGTCCGACCTGAACCTTTACTCTGCTTCCTTTAAAATAAACGGATATGGGGATAAGGGTAAGCCCCTGCTGTTTAATCTGACCGAGCAGTTTCATTATCTCACGCTTATGCATGAGGAGCTTTCGCTCTCTCAAAGGGTCCTTGTTGAATATATTACCCTTTTCATAGGGAGATATGTGCATCTGCTTTATAAAAGCCTCGCCGTCCTCAATGGCTATCCAGCTGTCCTTGAGGTTAAGCCCGCCTTCTCTTATGGACTTTACCTCGGTGCCCGTAAGCTCAATTCCCGCTTCATAGCTTTCGAGAATGAAGTATTCGTGTCTTGCTTTCCTGTTTTCCGCAATAGTTTTAAGTGCGGTCTTTTCCATTCGTATCACTCCAATAACGCCGGTTTTTGAGTTATCCTATTCTCGGCTTAAAAGGAGAGGATAATTCAAAAATCATTCTGTTCCGTAATTTTTTATAAAGTCGTGGTAGAACACAATGCCACGCTCAAGCGCTTCAACGCTGAGATTTTCATTTACCGCATGGGCGGAATTGAGCTGTTTTCCCGTCATCATAAGCGGCACAAAGCGAAGCACGCAGTCGCAGATTTTGGTATAATGACGGGAATCAGTACCCGCAAGCATTATGTAGGGTATTCTCGGAATTTCTCCGAAAGTAGCTTCAATTCGTCTGTTCACATATTTATAGGCATAGCAGTTCATATCCGCAACGGGCGGCACGTCAAAGCCCGCAAGCATCTCCATGGTAATGCCGAGCCTTGAACACAGCTTGCCTAATTTTTTATAGGACTGTGGCAACGGCTCATGTACCATGAAGCGGCAGTTTGCCGTAACGCTTGCAGTTTCGGGAATTACGTTTGCGCCCTTGCTTCCCTGCGCCATTGTGAAAATGCAGGTGGTCTTTACCACAGCTCCCGCAGGACCGCCTATTCTATGCATTATATACGGCGCAATCGGAGCAAACAGCCACAGATTGCCGTAAAGCAGGCGGTGTCTGAAATGGTGCATATACGGAGCCATAGCCTTGTATTGTATGCGGGCAGGCTTTGTAATGCGCTTTTTAAAGGGATTTCTGTGTTCTATAATGTACATCAGCTTTGACAGCCGTGCGAAGGGGTTATTGTTGAACGGAACGCTTGCATGGCCGCCGTGGCTTTTGGCGGTAAACTTTATGTTTGCCCTGCCCTTTTCAAGTATTCCTATCATGGCGTTGTGGGCTACCATTCTGCCCTTCTGAGCGTCCTCGTACGCCATAACCGAGCCGCCCTCGTCCATAACAAGGTCAAAGCGAATACCCTTTTCAGAAAGGTACTCAACGGTTTTTACGGCACCGTCGCCGGTTATCTCCTCGTTGTTTGAGCTTGCGACATACACATCGCAAATCGGAGTAAAGCCCTCTTTTATAAGCTCCTCAACGCTTTCGAGAATGGCGCACAGCGCACCCTTGGTATCAACAGTGCCTCTGCCCCATATCTTTCCCTCGGCAATCTCACCTGAAAAGGCGTCGTACTTCCACTTGCCCTCGGCGGGAACAACGTCCTGGTGCGACATCAGCAGAATGGGATTTCTCTTGTCGTCCCTGCCCTTCCATTTAAAGAGAAGCGCGCCGTCAATGTCGATTTTTTCGCACACCCTGTGTATATTGGGATATATCTCGCTTAAAAGCTCATGAAATTTGTAAATCTGGGTTTTATCGTTATTTCCTCTTATGCTGACGGTCGGAACCTGTATCATCTGTGACAGATGCCTTGAATGAGTGTCGCAGTCAAAGCCGCTGTCATTCATGTCAAACGGTAAGTCATCGCAAAATTCCTTTTTCATCAGCACCGCACACAGTGCGGCTATTGCAAAAAGTATGACAAGCAACGCAAGAACGGCGGCGATTATATATAAAACTATTTCCACTTTATTTCCCTCGATGCAGTATAAATTGCGTACCCGCAAACCGGTACGTTTCTGCCTGATTTCATTATAACACACCGCAGGAATTATTTCAAGCAAATAAACGCCCAAAACAGCTCCTGCGGCAAATTTTATTCGGTTCAATAAGGGGCTTGCCCCGTCATTCAACGCGGCTAGCCGCAGCGAAGCTGCGATTCAGTTTCAGTTGGGGATTGAACCCCAACTGAAACTGAATATGGAACCCGCCGCCTTAGAGGCGAGGGACATCTTGCCTAAGTTATATCCCCTTTAAGCTCCTCCTCGGTAAGCTGTACCGTGGTTTTGTCGGGGGCTTCTATATTCATCATCTTTCCCACGAACATCGACAGCACAAGTCCTACTATGATAGGCAGGTAGAAGGTGAGGAAACGCCATATAAAGGTTGAAATTCCGACAAAGGAATTTGTTCCCGATTTGAAAATATCCTTAAAAAACAGCGTGTAGCTCCCCTCTGCTGCGCCGAGCGCACCGGGAAGCGGCATGAAGCCCGAAATCATCAGCACGAACGCCTGACAGGAAATAATAGTGAAATAATCCGTGCCGGAAAGTCCGAAGCCGAGATAGATTATGTAGGAAATGGAGAAGTAAACGGTAAGCTGTATAATATTGCAAATAACCAGTTTTAATATCAGAAGCGGCTTTTTTCTGATGAATACGAAGTTATCATGGTATTCGTCAATTATCTTGCTTACAGAATCTATCTTTTTATTGAGGTCCTCCTGCGTTTTGATAAAGCGGAAGTTGAAGATATGTATCTTTGCAAGCAGCTTTAAGCACCAGATAACGCATTTTTTAACGGGCGCCTTGAAAAACGCCAGCATGAAAAGCAGCACGATAACAATAAAGTTAATGATAAAGCCGAGCAGTACCAGCGCCATAAGCGGAGCGTAATCGGTAGAAAAGGTGCTGAAGCGTGCAAAAAGCACAACTGCGGAATATACCGTAAGCACAAATTGATAGACAATGAATTTTGCAAGCAGAGCAGTCATGGAATGTGCCATAGGTACGCCGAACTTTGTAAAATAGTAAACCTGCATAGGCTGACCGCCTGTGGAGGACGGTGTAATGCAGTTGAAATACTGTCCCAAAATCGCAACAATAAGAGTTTTTCCGAATTTTGCGTCCTTATAGGTCGTTCTAAGTGCGGCGTGTATGCCGACAGCCTCCAAAAGCCAGTAGATAAGCATAAGACCGACGGCAATGAAAAGAAAGCCAACATTTATCTCTTGTATGGAATTTACGATATTGTCAAAGCCGTCCACGAACCATACATAGAAAATCATGAACACAAAGGCGATAGCGCAGATAATAATATTTACCTTGTTAGTTTTTTTCTTTTTCATCAATATTCCTCATCATATTTCTGAACGTGCAACAACTGCGGTTGCCGAGAACAATTTACGCAACGGCAATCCACATCATTATACAAGAATAATTTTATTTTGTCAATGTGTAAATACATAATTTTCGGCAACCCGTATGCATAATTTTCAATATTTTACACATACAAGGCGGGACTGCATGTGTAAAAATCTTATAATTTGAGCGTTGCGGCACTAAATTCGGCAAAAATCTATTGAATACGAGGCAAAAAAGTGATATACTGAAAAAAGCTGTGAAAATATAAATTTGCGGCACACTGCAAAAAAGGAACGAAAAATGCAAACTGTTAAAATAGGTAACCATATTATAGAAAAAACCGCTTCGCTTGCCCCCATGGCGTCGGTTGCCGACAAGGCAATGCGCATAATGTGCAAGAAATTCGGCGCGGCGATGGTAACGGGCGAAATGGCAAGTGCAAAGGGGCTTTGTTACAGCGACAGAAAGACTGCCGAGCTTCTTTGCACGGACGACTTTGAACGTCCGATGGCGGTACAGCTTTTCGGAAGCGAGCCTGAGTTTATGGCTAAAGCGGCGGTTATAGCCTCTTCCTACAAGCCCGACTTTATAGATATAAACTGCGGCTGTCCCGTACCCAAGGTAGCGGGAAACGGTTCAGGCTCTGCGCTGATGAAGGATATACCCTTATTGGGACGGATAGTTGAAGCGGTAGTAAAAGCCGTGGATATTCCCGTAACGGTGAAAATCCGCAAGGGCTGGGACGAAAACAGCGTAAATGCGGTCGAGGCGGCAAAGGCGGCTGAGCAAAGCGGAGCGGCGGCTGTTGCTGTCCATGCAAGGACGAAAAATCAAATGTATTTGGGCAGGGCCGACCTTGATATTATCGCTCTTGTAAAGCAAAGCGTAAAAATTCCCGTTATCGGAAACGGCGACGTTGACAGCGCGGAAAGCTGTAAGTATATGTATGACTATACGGGGTGCGACCTTGTCATGGTTGGCAGGGCGGCGTGCGGCAGGCCGTGGATATTCAGCGAGATAAGGCATTTTCTTGAAACGGGAGAAGCATTAAATCCTCCCTCTGCCGAAAAACAGCTTCAGATAATGGAGGAGCATATAAGGCTGTTATGTCAGTATAAGGGCGAATACATAGGAATGAAGGAAGCAAGAAAGCATACGGCATGGTATCTGAAGGGCAGACCGGGTGCGGCAAAGCTGAGAAACCGCTGCGGCACGCTGTCAACGCTTCTTGATTTTGAGGACATGCTGAATGATATAAAAAACAGCGAACAGTAAAGAAAGGATAACAAAATGAAAGAAACGGCGCATAAATTAAAATCCATCACGGCTTTTGAAATAAGCGGCGACTGTATTGTAAACGAATTTGAACGTCTTGCAAGCGACGACGAAAATGTTGCGATTGAAGCGTATACCAATATCACAAGAAAGCTTCTGACGGAAAAAACAACGCTTGCGGACTATCTTGTACAGCTTCTTGCCTATTCCCCCTCAAAGCTGATAGAGGGCTACATAAAAAAGGAGGATTCCGCTTCCTTGTATGCGATAGAATACGATGTTTCGGTTATCAAGGAGCTTGCCAAAATGTCGGCGCACAAGATAAAGGATTACCTTTTCGGAAAATTCAGCGAGAATTTCATTTTCTCCCTCCCCGAATATGTAACGGGCGGCTTTGACAAGAACGCGGATTACTTCATAAAGCACATCAGCGCGAACGGAAGCGGCATTTACGCAAAATACAAGGCGTTTGTATACCAAGCCTCACAGCTTGTGCCTGTTGAAAATCCCGATCCGATAAGGCTGTCGGATTTAAAAAAGTATGAGGCGCAGAGAAATCAGATTATAGACAACACAAGAGCGTTTATTGCAGGGCACCCTGCGGATAATGCGCTGCTGTACGGCGACAGAGGAACGGGAAAATCCTCCACGGTAAAAGCGCTTTTGAACGAGTATGCAAATCTCAGGATAGTACAGGTGGACAAAAAGGATATTTCCTGTCTGCCCGAGCTTTACAAGACGCTTAAAGACAATCCGCTTAAATTCATCATTTTCATTGACGATTTATCCTTTAATGAGAACGACGAGGGCTTTGACATTCTTAAAAAGGTGCTGGAGGGCTCGATTTGCAGCAGACCGTCAAACGTGCTTATCTACGCCACGACAAACCGCCGTCACCTGATAAAGGAAACCGAAAGCAGCAGAATGGGCGATAATATTCACAGTGCGGACGAGATTGATTCAAGCATGTCGCTGTCCGACAGATTCGGACTGTTTGTTACCTTCCTTGCGCCGGGTAAGGAGGTTTACCTTGAAATTGTCCGCAGTCTTATCCTTGACAGAGGAATTATAATAGACCGTGAAAAGCTTGACAGATGTGCGGAGAGATTTGCACTCAAGAGAAACGGGCGTTCTCCGAGAATTGCAAGGCAGTTTGCGGACAGCCTTCAGTCAAAGCTTGCGCTTGGTATAGATCCGGAGAAGCTATGATGAAAAGAAAACTGACACTTATATCCGCATTGCTTGCGGCGGTAATGCTGATTTCGGGCTGTGAAAGGATAGTGCTTGTACCCGGAAAGCTCTCCGGCGAGTCGGTTCCGGAAAGCAGCAGTACGCAGGAAAGCTCATTTCCCGAATATCCCGTTGTGCTCAACGATACCGAGATAACCGAAAGCCCGCAAAGCGTAATCTCGCTCACTCCCGCATACACGGAAATACTGTGCGAAATGGGCTACGGGGACAGACTGGTTGCCGTAAGCGAATACTGCGATTATCCTCAGAGCGTGACGGAGCTTCCGAAAGCGGCAAGCGGAGCAAATCCCGATATTGATATGATAAAGAAGCTCACTCCCGATATTGTGATTACGGCAACACCCATTGTCACAAAGGACAGGGTTGCGCTTGAAGCAGGCGGGATAAAGATACTCACCGTTCCCGCACCATCAACAGCAGAGGGCTTTGAAAGCATTTACAAGCTGTTTGGGCTTGCCTTTGAGGGACTTTTTGAGGGCGAGCAGGCGGGAGAAAAGGCGTTTGCACCGATAAAAAAGCGAATTGAGGAAATTAACAAAACAGACAAGAGCTTTGTGTACATAACTGCGGCGTTTTCACCCGCAGGCGGCGATACCTTTGAAAGCGCAATAATAAGCCTTTTCGGGGATAACTGTGCCGAAAGCGCAAAGGGCTATGAATATAATCCCGAAAAGCTTGTTGAGGACAATCCCGACATTATAATAGTAAACAGCGAGCTTGATATTGAGATACTGAAAAATCATGAGATATACGGTACTCTTGACGCTGTTGCCGGGGACAGGGTGATAATTCTCGACAATTCCTATTTTGAAAGACCGTCGGGCAGAATTACCGCAATACTTGACGAGCTTGAAAAAGCGTTTGCCGATTAATTTGTTATTGACATTTTTTCGTAATCGGTTATAATTAGAGATGTATGTTTAGGGCTACACCGCACAAAGCCCGCATTACAGCTTACAGTTTACCTGATATAAAAACGGCTTACCGCCGCTTTAACGGAAGGATTCAGCTTATGAAATGGACAGGACTTAACGATTTAAGAGAAAGCTACTTGAAATTCTTTGAGAGCAAGGAGCATTTACGCATGGCGTCTGCCCCTCTCGTACCGCAGGGAGATAACTCGGTACTGCTCATAAATGCGGGAATGACTCCCCTTAAAAAATATTTCCAGGGTATTGAAGAGCCCCCCAGACACAGGGTTACCACCTGCCAGAAGTGTATCAGAACACCCGATATTGACAATGTAGGAAAGACCGCAAGACACGGCACATATTTTGAAATGCTCGGCAACTTCTCCTTCGGCAACTACTTCAAGCATGAGGCTATCGCATGGGCATGGGAATACCTCACAAGGGTGCTTGAAATTCCCTGCGAAAGGCTGTGGGTAACAATCTACGAGCAGGACGATGAGGCGGGAGAAATTTGGGCAAACGAGATTGGCGTGCCCCGTGACAGAATAATTAAGCTCGGAAAAAAGGACAACTTCTGGGAGCACGGAAGCGGTCCGTGCGGACCCTGTTCCGAAATTCACTTTGACAGAGGTGACAAGTACGGTCCCTTTGAGAGCTTTGAGCAGGCAAGTGACAGCGACAGAATTATCGAAATATGGAATCTTGTATTCACACAGTTTGACAACGATGGCAAGGGCAACTACACACAGCTTGCCACAAAGAACATAGATACAGGTATGGGACTTGAGCGTCTTGCCTGCGTTATGCAGGATGTTGACAACCTGTTTGAGGTTGACACCATTCAGAACATAATGAAGAAGATATGCTCGCTTGCAGGAGTCAAGTACCACGACAACGATATTTCCGACATTTCCATAAGAGTTATCACCGACCATATCCGTTCCACCACATTTATGGTAGGCGACGGTATACGTCCGTCAAACGAGGGCAGAGGCTATGTTTTAAGACGTCTTCTCAGACGTGCGGCAAGACACGGCAGAATGCTCGGTGTAAACAAGCCCTTCCTTTATCTTATCTGTGACACGGTAATTGACGAAAACCTCTCGGCATACCCTGAGCTTGCCGAAAAGCGCGAGTATATCAAAAAGGTTATCAAGACCGAGGAGGAGAGCTTTGCAAAAACGGTTGACAAGGGTATGCAGATACTTGAGGAATTTATAAAGGAGCTTTCCGAGGCAGATACGTCAAAGCCCATTTTAAGCGGTGAAAACCTCTTTAAGCTCCATGATACCTACGGCTTCCCCGTTGATTTGACAAGAGAGATTTTACAGGAAAAGAATATCGGCATTGACGAGGAGCGTTTCTTTGAGCTTATGAGCGAGCAGAAAGCAAAGGCGCGTTCAAATCAGGCGTTCAAGGGCGGCTGGGACGAAGCCGCGGCGAACGCTCTGTCGGGACTTTCCACCGAATTTGTCGGCTATACCTCGCTTTGCAGTGACAGCAAAATCCTTACGATGATTAAGGACGGCGCAGTTACCGACGTATGCAACGAGGGCGACGAGGTAGCGGTAGTGCTTGACGTAACTCCCTTCTATGCCGAAAGCGGCGGACAGGTAGGCGACTGCGGCACAATCACCGCAGGCGAAAATGTAATGTCCGTTATAGATACCAAAAAGAGCGCGACGGGACAGTTTATATGCAGCTGTCACGTTGACAGGGGCTGCTTCTACACTGATGACGCAGTAAAGGCAGAGGTTGACAGCAAAAAGCGTATGGCTACCGCAAGAAACCACACCTGCGCTCACCTGCTCCAGGCGGCTTTGAGAAAGGTGCTGGGCGACCATGTTCATCAGGCAGGCTCACTTGTAGATCCTTACAGATGCCGTTTTGACTTCAGCCACTTCAACGCAGTTACTCCCGATGAATTAAAGCAGATAGAGGAGCTTGTGAACGAGTGGATTTTAGCGGGACTTCCCGTTGTGACCGAGGAGCTTCCCATTGAAGAAGCGAGAAAGAAGGGCGCAATGGCTCTGTTCGGCGAAAAATACGGCGATATAGTAAGAGTTGTACAGTCGGGCGACGTTTCCACCGAATTCTGCGGCGGTACACATCTTGACAACACCGCAAAGGCAGGACTTTTCAAGATTATCTCCGAGGCTTCCGTAGCGTCGGGCGTGAGAAGAATAGAGGCTGTTACGGGCTTTAACGTACTTTCCGTTTACGATCAGGCAAGAGCCATGATAAACAATGTCGCTCATGCGATGAAGATTTCCAATCCCTCTGCACTTGCTCAGAAGTGTGAAAACATGATGAATGAAATGCACGCAATGCAGGCTGAAATCGACCGTCTTAACAGTGTTATTTCCGCAGGAAAGATGAAAAATGTCATGGACGGCGCTGTTGACGTAAACGGCGTAAAGGTTATCTCCGCAATGCTTTCGGGTGTTACGGGCGATGTTCTGAGAAAGTCGGGCGACAGCATAAAGGACAGCAACGAAGCGGTTGTAGCAGTGCTTGCGGGCGTTGAGGGCGACAAGGGCAACTTCCTTTGCGTCGCTTCAAAGCAGGCAGTCGAAAAGGGCGTAAACGCAGGAAAGGTCGTCAAAGAAATTGCCGCACTCACAGGCGGCAAGGGCGGCGGACGTCCCGACAGCGCAATGGCGGGTATTGCCGATCTGACAAAGATAGACGAAGCTCTGATGAAGCTTGCCGATATAGTTAAAGCTATGATTTGCCAAGGAGGAATGTAATTATGGACTGTATTTTTTGCAAGATTATTTCGGGTGAAATACCTTCCGAAAAGGTATTTGAAAACGACAAGGTGCTTGCTTTCAAGGATATAAATCCCATGGCTCCCGTTCATATCCTCATTATTCCCAAAGCTCATATAGAGGGAGCTGACTGCATAACACAAGAAACCGCGGCGCTCGCGGGTGAAATTATGCTTGCCGCAAAGCAGATTGCAAAGTCCTTCAACCTTGACACCGGCTGGAGACTTGTTTCAAATGTCGGTGAGGACGGCGGTCAGACGGTACGCCATCTGCACTTCCACTTGCTTGGCGGAAAGAAGCTCGCAACAGAGCTTGCATAAGGCGTGAATATGATGAGGCGGAAATTTGCCGTTATCGGCGGATGCTACTTTTCGGGACTTATTTTCGCCTCTGTTTTTCATTCATACAAGCTAATAATTTCCATCGCTGTAATTATATGTATAGCAGTCGGTGTATCGCTGTTATTTCTGCACAAAGGCTCTGCGGCATTTGCGGTTTTTCCCTTTGCCGCTGCGGTGTGCGCCTATTTCTCCTCATATTCTGCGCTTTACGACTCAACCGAGGCTTTTGCTTCATCTGGCGAGTACATAATTACAGACGCTGTCATTAACGAAAAGCACGAAACGGGCGGCGACCTTGCCTTTTATGTGCTGGACGGAGAGGTTGACGGCAAGGCTGTAAGATTTTTGCTCTGCGCCGAGGACACCGATATGGGTGCGGGCGGCAAAATGAGCTTTAAGGCAAGCTTTTCAAGGCTTGTAAACAGCTCGCTGTTCGGCTCGGCGGATTATTACCGCTCAAAAAGTGTTGCTCTCCAGGCGCATTTATGCTCTGAAATTACCTTTGAAAGCGAAGGTGTTATGAAGCCGATTACCGATTACAGACGGTATATCGGCGAAAGGACGGATATTGCATATCCCGAAAGCGCTGCGCTTATCAAGGGTATTTTTATGGGTGACAGAAGCTCGTTTACCGATTATGACGACTATATCGGAAAGGCGTCGGGTACGGCGCATCTTACCGCCGTATCGGGTACTCACCTTACGCTTATCGCGTCAATTCTGACTGCCCTGCTTGCGTTTTTAAAAGCAGGTCCGAGAGTAAAGCTTGCCGTTACCGTATTTGTGACGGTGTGCTTTATGGTGTTCTTCGGTATGACAGCCTCGGTTGTGCGTTCGGGCATAATGGTAATATGTGCAAATACGGGCGAAGCGTTTTTCAGAAAAAGCGACTGTCTTAACAGCGTCGGGTTATCCGTATTGCTGATAACGCTTGTAAATCCGTTTGCCTGCCATGACGGCGGCCTTGCGCTGTCGGCTGTCACGACAATCGGCGCAGGAGTGATTGCCCCTAAGCTGTCGCGGGATATTCTGTCAAGGCTTCCGAAAACAAACCGTGAGCTTTGCGAGCTGATTTGCGTTTCAATATGCGCCCCGCTTGCGGGTATGCCGCTGTCGCTGATTTATTTCGACACCTTTTCGCTTGTGGGAGCTGTTGCAACGGTAATAGCGACGCCGTTTTGCACGGTGTGCCTGTTTTCGGCGCTCGCCTATGCGCTGACGGGAGGAGCATTTGACTTTCTTCTCTTTCCTGCTCATTTATGCTGTGAGGCTATGGAGCAGATATTTGAAATATCGGCATTTCTTCCCTTTTCGCATTTTGAGTGCAACGGCGTGCTGTCGCTTATAGTTATTCTTGCTGTTGCTGTGAGCTTTGCCGCTTTGTATATGTTCCTTAAAAAGCGGCATATTTATGCGATATTTACCGCCGCATGCCTTACCTTTACCGTCTTGATAACGGCGTTAAGCGTATCTGCGGCAAGCGGTGCGGTAACGATTTTACCAATAAGCGACGGGGATAATTCGGCAACAGTCATTCTCTCCGACAAATTAAATGCCGCTGTGATAAACGGCGACAGCGAAAAATGTGCAAGGGCTGTATATATGAATATCATGTCAAGGAATATACGCCGGCTTGACTTTGTTGTAATCTGCGGCAACGGAAAAATTACCGCTACCTACCTTAACCGCTGGTTTTCGGATTTAACAGATACTGTTATCTGCTCTGACAGCCTTTGCGCTCAGATAAACAGGGGCGGGAGCTTTAACGGAAGCTGTGAAGCCTCTTACCGCTATGATGACGGAGGTATTTCCGTGTATGCAGACAGCGACGGTCTGATGCTCGACGCATACGGAGTGCCTGTCAATATCTCGGATAATTCGCACTATAAAGCGAACTATCTTAATATTCTCAAAGGAAATGCGAAAAAATCCTTCGGCTTAGGTCTGCCTGTCTACGTTACGGGCAGATATACGGGGAATATGCCGCCCGGTGCGGTTTCCCTCTATTACGCAAAATGTGAAATAACAATAAAAAAAGACGGAAGTATATTCCAAAAAACGGATTATAAATAAAGGAGGACGCCGTGAAGCTTGACGAAGCCGCTCTTGCGAACGAAATAAAAAGCGGAAGCATAAGAAGCCTGTACTATTTTTACGGCGAGGAGGTACTTCTTGTAAAAACCTATCTTTACAGGGTACTTGACAAAACCGTCGGAAAAGACAGAGATAATATCAACCTGATAACCTTAGACGAGGGCTTTACTCCGTTACTGCTCTCCGACTGTGTAGAGAACCTGCCGTTATTTGCCGAGCATAAGGCGGTTGTGATAAACGACCTTGACCTTGATAAATATACGGATTCGGATATTGAGATGATTAAGGACACGCTTGAGAATATACCGCCCGAATGTACCGTAATCATTGCAATCACAAACGGTGCGGAGCTATGCAAAAAAGCGAAAAACAAAAAGCTGATTACATCGCTGTCCAAAGCGCAGTACGCCGCAGTTTCCGAGTTTACTCACATGACGGCGGATAAAACCGCCGCGCTGATAATAAAAAAGGTAAAGAAAAACGGCTCGGATATTTCTCCCGAAAACGCAAAATACATCGCAGAGCTTACAAAGTGCAATCTCACGCTCGCTTCCGCCGAAACGGACAAGCTGTGCAGCTATGCGGGAAAAAGAGAGATTACAAGGCTTATAATAGACAAGCTGATGATAAAACAGCTCGACACAAGCGTATATACTCTCGCAACGGAGCTGAACAAGGGAAATATTAAAGCGGCGCTTGCAATACTTGACGATTTGTTTATGCAAAGACTGGACCCGATTATCATTTTGACATCGCTTTCCTCTGCTTATATCGACTTTTACAGGGCAAAAACAGGCGCGCTTTACAAAAAAAAGCCTGCCGATACCGCACAGGATTTCGGCTATCCGAAAAACCGTGCCTTTGTCATTTCAAAGGCCGCAGGCTCTGTTTCAAAGCTCAGCCGCAGTTATATAAGGGAATGTCTGAAAATGCTCCTTGACGCGGATATTATGATGAAAAGCACCTCTGTTAATCCGAAAACCTGTCTTGAACAGACGGTGATAAAGCTCCATCTGAAGAAAACTGAGTTTGAAAAAGGAGAATATATTGATTAAGCTAAAGCACGCTGTCATAGTTGAGGGCAAATACGACAAAATAAAACTGAAATCAATTCTTGACGCAGTGATAATTACCGTTGACGGCTTCGGAATATACAAGAACAAGGAAAAAACTCAGCTTATACGCTCGCTTGCCGAAAGCTGCGGGATAGTAATACTGACTGACAGCGACACAGCGGGCTTTAAGATAAGAAATCACCTCAAGGGCTGTATCAAAAGCGGTGAAGTGATAAACGTGTACATTCCCCGTATAAAGGGAAAGGAAAAGCGCAAGGAAAAGCCATCAAGCGAGGGCTTGCTGGGGGTTGAGGGCATTGATACAAAGACGCTTGAGGAAACCTTCATAAAGCTCGGACTTGCGGTAAATTCTCCCTCAAAGCCCGATTTTCTCACGGGAATACGAATGTTTGACGACGGTCTTACGGGCATGGCAAATTCGTCTGTTTTAAGGCGCAGACTGCTGTGCGAGCTGGGACTGCCGCCGCTTCTCGGAAAAAACTCTATGCTTGAGGTTATAAACCGTCTGTTCACCGAGGAGCAGTACCAAAACGCTCTAAAAAATGCAAAGGCGACACCGCACAAAGATTGTGCATCAGATGCGCAGTCGATTTTTTTGTCAGACGAAACAAAAAGCGGAGTGAATACTTGATGTATTTACGAGCACTTTTATGAAATATAACGGAAAAAGCGCAAGCAGATGACGTGCAAAGCCGTCAGGCGGTCTTTGTGCGGCGTCGCCTAAAAACATCAGAATAAAAGAAAGGTTTATTTTATGGTTTTTTCAACGCTGGTATTTTTATATCTCTTTTTGCCGCTGACGCTGATAATTTATTATGCGTCGCCTAAAAAGGCAAAAAACCTGATTATACTCCTCAGCGGTATTCTCTTTTACTCATGGGGCGAGCCGATTTATGTAGTGGTAATGCTCATCTCCACCATGATAGACTACACGGCGGGACTTATACTTAACCGCTTTGAAAACAACAAAACAATCCGACGGGTGTGTCTTATTGTTTCAATCGTGATGAATCTCGGCTTACTCGGAATATTCAAGTACAGCGGATTTATCGCCGCCAATATCAATGCAATATTCGGCACGGAGCTTATAGATATAAACAATATGTACTTCTTCGGCATTGAATATCTGCCGATGAACACCCTGCCTATCGGTATCAGCTTCTTTACCTTCCAGTCGATGTCCTATACAATTGACCTTTATCTCGGAAATGTAAAGGTGCAAAAAAATCCCATCAGCTTTGCTGCCTTTGTAACGCTGTTCCCGCAGATTGTAGCAGGTCCTATCGTAAGATACGACGACGTGGCTAAGGAGCTTGACGACCGTAGTATTACCCTTGATCTGATTTACGACGGCATCATCAAATTTATAATCGGGCTGTCAAAGAAGGTCATAATAGCAAACAGCATAGGCGCACTGTGGACGGCGGTAAAGGACACGGATATTTCACAGGTGTCGGTTTTAAGCTCCTGGCTTGGTATACTGGCGTTTACCTTCCAGATTTATTTTGATTTCTCGGGTTATTCGGATATGGCGGTAGGCCTCGGAAAGATGATGGGCTTCAACTTCCCGAAAAACTTCGATTATCCGTATCTATCACGCACAATTTCGGAATTCTGGCGCAAATGGCACATTACGCTCGGCGCATGGTTCAAGTCCTATGTATATTTCCCCATGGGCGGAAACCGCAAGGGCATGGGCAGAACGGTGTTCAACCTTGCCGTTGTGTGGTTTCTGACGGGCGTATGGCACGGCGCAAGCTGGAATTTTATCGTATGGGGCTCGCTTTACGGTGTTATTATAATCATTGAAAAGCTGTTCCTCGGCAAGGTGCTTCAGAAGCTTCCCGTATTTATCGGCAGAATATATACCATGCTGCTTGTAATTCTGGGTTGGGTGCTGTTTGACACGGCAGACCTTGCAACGGCGGGAAATTACATCGCGAGAATGTTCGGCGCAGGCGGCGCAGAGCTTATTGACAGCACCTCGCTTTACTATCTTGCCACCTACGGAATTACCTTTATAATTTGCATTATCGGCTGTACAGATTTACCCAAAAAGGCGGCAGAGGCTCTTAAGAAAAAGTCCGCACCGCTTGTAAATTACGGCGGAATTGCAGTTCTGACGGGAATGTTTGTGCTTTGCGCGGCATACCTTGTAGACCAAACCTACAATCCGTTCCTGTACTTTAACTTCTGATAACTTTTCGCCATCTGTATGAAAGGAATAAAAATGACAGATAAAAAGCTTCACAAGATACTGCTTATAGTTATCTTTTCGCTTATCACGCTTGTAATGGCAACGGCTACGGTTATAAACTGCCTTACGCTTCCCGAAAGACCCTTCAGCGAGACCGAAAACAGATATTTGCAGAAATTTCCCGAATTTAATTTTGACACGGTGACCGAAAAAACCTTTATGTCCGATTTTGAAAGCTACTTCTCCGACCGCGTGGTGCTAAGAGAGGACTGGATAAGGCTGATGAACAGCTTTGACAGGATGTTGGGCAAAAGGGAGATAAAGGGCGTATTTACCGAGGACGGCAGAATGATAGAGGCATGGAAAAGCTATGACGCAGACAGCGTAAACAAAAATCTTGCCGCTATGCAGCAGTTTGCCGAAGCCTATGACAAAAAGAAAGTGTACTTTATGCTTGCTCCCACGGCGCAGGATATTTACAGCGAAACCCTCCCCGCAAACTGCGGTGCAGCTAATCAGAAAGCGTTTATCAAGATGTGCTACGATTCGCTGCCCTTGATAACAGGCATTGACGTTTACACTTCGCTCAGCGCGGCAAAGAACGATTATATCTATTACCGCACAGACCATCACTGGACAAGCTACGGTGCGTTCCTCGGATATGAGGCGGTTTGCAAGGCAATGCAGATAAACGGCTTTGCCTTAAATGATTTCAACATTGAACACGCCGCAAACGATTTCAGGGGCACGCTTTATTCAAAAACGCTTGACAACAGTATTCAGCCCGACGTCATCGACATCTACACCCTGGCGACAGGCGAGCCTAAATCCGAGATAAAGGTATTCGGCGAGGAGCAGACCTATGACAGCCTTTATCAGAGAGATTTCCTTGAAAAAAAGGATAAATACTCTACCTTCCTCGGACTTAACACTCCGAAGCTTGACATCACCACCGAAAACTTAAGCAAGGTAGAAAACGACAGCAAGCTCCTTATCATAAAGGACAGCTATGCAAATGCGCTTATTCCGTTCTTGTCAAAGCATTACAGCGATATAACCGTGCTTGACTTGAGATACATCAACGGCACATTTGAGTCGGTTGAAGTCAATGTAAATGATTATGACGCCGTGCTTTTCGTATACAATGTAATAACCTTCTCTCAGGACACCAACGTAAGCAAGCTCAGCTTTATGTCGGAGTAGCTCTTCAATAAGGGGCTTGCCACGTCATTATAAAATCAAAGGGGCTGTCGCACTTAAGACAGCTCCTTTTTATAAACAAAAACCCTTGACAAGCTTCAACCTGTCAAGGGTTTATTGGTGAGCCACCCGGGAATCGAACCCGGGACACCCTGCTTAAAAGGCAGGTGCTCTGCCGCCTGAGCTAGTGGCTCAATTTGCCGCTTTCATTCACAGCGTGATTAATTATATCAAATTTGAGGAAGTTTGTCAATACCTAAATTCAATTTTTTGATATAAATGCGGCAAAACCATTTTAAATGAGTGTTATTAATATTTCCCAATGCTGTGCTGTTATTCTCTGCTTATTTCCTCGGCAATGCAGTAGTCGCCGCCTTCCGCCCCGATTATACGGACGGCGAGTATATCCTGCTTTTGCGCGTCGCTGCCGTAAATGCGGACGGGAATATATGTGGTTGTAAGCCCGTTTGCGTAGTTCTCACTTTCTCTGCGCTGTATCAGCACCTTTTCCGTCTTGCCGACCGAAGCGCTGAAAAAGTCGGATTTAAGCTCCGCGGCTATTTTATTCATCACAGCGTAACGCTTTGCGGCAATGTCTGCGGGGACAAAATCCGTGCGGCGTGAGGCGGCTGTGCCCTCGCGGACGGAATAGGTGAAAACATGAACCCCCGAAAAGCCCACCTTTTTCACAAATTCGCAGGACTGCTCAAATTCCTCATCTGTTTCGCCCGCAAAGCCTACCATTACGTCGGTGGTGATAGCACAATACGGAAAACAACGGCGGAGCTGTGTGACAATATCAAAATATTCATCGGGAGTGTAGTGACGATTCATTCTTTTTAGCGTTGCCTCGCACCCCGATTGCAGAGAAAGGTGAAAGTGCGGGCAGAGCTTTTCCTGCGCCGCCATGCGCTCAATGTCCGAAACGGAAATAAGCTCAGGCTCCAATGAAGAAAGGCGTACACGCTGTACTCCCTCAACGGAGCATACCGCTTCAACCGCATCGGCAAGCCCCAGCCCGATGTCTGCACCGTAGCGCGAGAGATTTATCCCCACAAGCACCATTTCTTTGTGAGAATGCTCAACCTGAAAACGGGTTTCCTTTACTATATCCTCTATTAAGCGTGAGCGAACAGGACCTCTCGCATAGGGAATAATGCAGTAGCTGCAAAACCTGTCACAGCCGTCCTCTATTTTGATAAACGCTCTGGTTTTGTGCATATCCGAAAGCTGCTCGTTTTCATAAACTCGACATTCCTTGCAGGGCGGGATTTCGACAAGCCTCTCCCCCGCTTTGACAAAGCTGTCAACTTTATCGGCTATCTCGCTTTTGGAAAAAGTCCCGCAGATTATGTCGGCGGGAAGCTGTTTTGCCCTTTCGGGAAAAGCCTGAGAAAAACAGCCTGCCAAAGCTACAATGCACAACGGATTTTTCGATTTTATGCGCTTAATAAGGGAAATTGCCTTTTTGTCGCTGTTTTCGGTAACGGAACAGCTGTTTATAACAACAACATCGGCATCGTTAAGATTATCGGATCTTTCATAGCCGTGACGCTCCATCTCGGCGGATATTCCTGCGCTTTCGTATTGATTAACCTTACAGCCGAAGGTCTGTATAGCATATTTAATAAAAATCACGCCCAATTCTTGGTTAGTTTCAACAAAAAAATTTTCTTGATAACCTAATTATACTTTATTATTACGAAATTTGCAAGTAAATTAAATTTTTGTATTTACAGCTCTTGACCTAAAAGAATTTTGCTGATACTATATAGGTGAAAGGTGAGGTTACTCTGACGCGGTGCGACAAACACCGACAAATGAAATGTGCGACGGACACCGTTTTTCATAAACCGTCAAAGAAAGCCGCCTTGAAAAATAAATATAAAATATAGATTGACAACCGCCGCATATTTTGGTAAAATGAAGACGGTCGGATAGGAGATCCGAAGAAAGGAAGGGTATTATGAAAACTGCAAATATCAAAATCAGCACAATTGAAGATGTTAAGAGCTTTGTATCAACAGTAACAAAATGCAGCTACGATGTAGATATCGTAAGCGGCAGATATGCCATTGACGCAAAGTCAATCATGGGCATATTCAGCCTTGACTTATCAAAGCCCCTTGAGCTTCGTGTTCATTCGGATGACTGTGATGAATTTTTAGCAGAAATTGATAAGTACATTATCAAGTAATTACACTTAAATTAACCTAAAAAATTCCTCTCTGATGTTTCATCGGAGAGGAAATTTTGCTATATTGCACAAAATAGTAAGGGCGTTTTAACAGAAAATGCTTAAAAAAACAAAAGAGTATTGAAATTAAAGCTTTTTTCTGATAGAATTATGGTATACGTGTTACAACACCGACACTAAAGCAGCTTTCTCTTTTCGGTTAATACGGCTTTACTGTTTTGTATCAAACCCGACACAGAAAAAGCTGTTCGGGATGAAAATCTCATTACAGCAAAATCTCACGCAAAAGAAAGGAATACCAATGAAAAAAATTCTCTCCGCAATTCTCGCTCTGTCGATGATGTTATCGCTCGCGGCGTGCAATCAAGAAGCAACCGGCTCAGCAGGCAGCTCGTCAACCGATACCTCCGGCAGCCAAACATCAACGCCTCTGTCAAACCCCGTTGCAGTAGATGAAAACGGCAACGTTGACATGGAGGTTGCATTACGCTATGAAACCGACTTTGACGCCCTTATAAAGGAGCTTGAAGCACAGCCTGTTGACGGATCGAAGCCTGTTTCAAAGAATGCCAACGAGGAAACGGTTGCGCTTTTCAATTATCTTAAAAGCATCTACGGCAAGCAGATGTTAGCGGGACAGCAGTATTCCGATACAAATCATTACGAAAACATAACATATTATAATACAACGGGAGATTTACCCGCAATCATGGGCTTTGACTTCCTGTACGCGCAAGGAACGCAAAATCCCGACTACA
Source organism: uncultured Ruminiclostridium sp. (assembly GCA_944386545.1). Classification (GTDB taxonomy): domain Bacteria; phylum Bacillota; class Clostridia; order Oscillospirales; family Ruminococcaceae; genus Ruminiclostridium_E. Next base: position 9,619 of record CALXBK010000016.1, on the reverse strand, counting down.
CCCAGATAGAAGAAGCCATCAGGTGGCACAATGAGCAAAACGGTATAGTCGCATTCTGCTGGCACTGGAAGGTACCCGTTGACATAAGCGACGAAACCATTCTCGGCACGGCGTTCTATTCTGACGAAATACGCAATTTCAGCCTCAAAAACGCCGTTACCCCCGGCACTAAGGAATATGAGGTCGTTATAAAGGATATAGACACAATTGCCATCTATCTGCAAAGACTTGAAGCCGCAGGAGTACCCGTGCTTTGGAGACCTCTGCACGAGGCAAGCGGCGCATGGTTCTGGTGGGGCGTAAAGGATAAGCAGACCATGCTGGATCAGCTTTATCAAAAGCTCTGGTATATGGTATACGATAGACTGGAAAACTATCATAAGCTCACTAATCTTATATGGGTATGGAACGGTCAGGCTAAAAAATGTATGGTAAACGCCAACACCTATGATATAAGCGGTATTGATATTTATCCCAACAAGGAAACCCACTCGGCTCAGGAGCAGAGCTACAAGACAATGACAACCTACACCGACAGCTCGAAAATGTTTGCTCAGACAGAGGTAGGATATATTCCCGATCCCGACGAGGTATTTGCAGAGGACTGCGTTGCAAACTGGCTGTACTTCATGCCCTGGTGCAAAGAATTTGTATGTGCGGCTACTGAAGGTGGCGCAATTATAACCAAGCTCGGCGGCACACCCTCGGTAAACACAGAGAGAATGTCGGAGGAATTTTTACAGAAGGTTTACGCAAGCGATAAGGTAATAACATTGAGCGAGCTTCCCGATTTTGAGGGTACAACAAAGAAAATGCCTGAATTTATCACAATGTGGCTTACAAACAATCCCAAAATAACAATTGAGAACGACAAGCTGACAAGCTACGAGAGATAAGGAAAACAGACAAGCAAGCACCGCATTATTGCCCATTTCCCGCACAGTCCGAAATCACAGACTATGATACATAACGCTTGTGCTTCCGATTTATACGGCAACACAGACGTTATTAACAATCAAGGGAGGTATAATCACAGATGATTATCGAGCTTAAAACAGATAATTCAACCGCAGGGATAGAAACAAAGGGAGCAGAATTAAAATCGCTGGTTATAGATAACCGCGAAATAATGTGGTGTGCAGACCCCGCTTACTGGGGCAAAACCTCGCCTGTGCTTTTCCCTGCAATAGGAAATGTACGCAACAACGAAACAATTATAGACGGACAGAAGGTAAAGCTGATAAAGCACGGCTTTGCCCGTGACAACGAATTTAAAGTTATAAAACAGCTTGAAAGCTCTGTCGTGCTGAGCTTCACATATCTTCCCAAAGCCGGTATGTATCCCTTTCCCTGCACTCTTTCGCTGTGCTATGCGCTTTACAGGGATAAGCTTACGGTAACCTACTCGGTATATAACAACCACCCCAAAAAGGATATGCCGTTCTGCATAGGCGCACACCCTGCGATTGCCTGCAACAACCTTGACAATTGCCGTCTGCTGTTTCAGTGCAAGGAAAGAGCGTCTACCCCTGTTATGAATCTCGAAACACGCCTTTTTGAAAGCAAGAACAGGATTAACCGCATAGGCGGCGGCTCAAAGCTGAAACTGTCCTACGATATGTTTGACAACGATGTTGTGTATTTCGACAAGCTGAAATCCAGAAGCGTAACGCTGACAGAGGGCAAGCAAACCCTTGCAACAATCAGCTTTGAGGGCTTTAACACTCTTGGCTTGTGGACTCCTGCCGGAAAACGTGCAGGCTTTATCTGTATCGAGCCTTGGTGCGGCAGTGACGACTATGACAATGACAGCGGTATATTTGAAGAAAAGAAGGATATACAGACCGTACCGCCTAAAAAATTAAGAAATTACACAATGACAATAAGCGCAAATTAAAATTTCAAAGCGGTGCAGTTTTATAAATTGCACCGCTTAGTTTTACTTTCCCTTATTAAATCTTGCCCTCAGCTTTTCGAGGGCTTTCTTTTCTATTCTTGAAACATAGCTGCGGCTGATATTCAGCTCGTCGGCAACCTCGCGCTGTGTCATTATCCGTTCTACCTTATAAGATGTACCCGAAAGTCCGTACCGCTTTGCCAGTATCTCCTTTTCACGCTCGGTCAGCTCCTCCTCTATGAATTTGTACATTCGCTCCAGGTCTACATTCAGCACCGCCTCGCTTGCAACGTCCGTGCCGTCGCTGAAAATATCCGCCATTGTAATTGCATTTCCGTCCTTGTCGCTGTCCATAGTGTCAAACATATAAACCTCGGACTGCTGATGCTTTATCTTTCGGAAATACATTCGTATCTGGTTATTTATGCATTTTCCCGCATAGGTTGAAAAGCTGATACAGCGGTCGTTGTTGAAGGTTTCCGCCGCCTTTATCAGCCCTATTATCCCTATCGAGATAAGGTCGTCCTGCTCCCTGCTGTCTGCATAATGCTTTTTAACTATGTATGCGACAAGCCGAAGATTATGGCTTATCAGCTTGTTTCTTGCATCCATATCGCCGTTTGCCGCCCGCGTTATGCACTCCTCTTCCTCCTTGCGGGAAAGCGGAGGAGGAAACGAGCCGCCCTGCGAAAAATGCAGAGCAAAGAAAATAAGGCTCTGCAATGCCGTTTGCAATACCGAAATAAACACATTATCACCCCTTGAAACAAAGCGGATTTCATTATTTCAGTTTATGGCGGAGTGTCAGTCCGATATGACAAAACGAGCATTGACTTTTTGCGGCTTTGCGTGTATAATTATCTCTGTAAGAAAATTACGCAAGTGAAGATAAGCAACTATATTATATTCGTAACATATATAAGTTAGAGAAAGGAAAACAGCATGAAAAAGAAAAATCGCGAAAAATTAAGCGTTGCAGTAAAAATCGGCGCAGGAGTGCTTGCGCTTGTTATGATTGTCGGAATAGTGTTTGAAGCGTTTATGTGCATCTGATAAAAGAGAACATTTTAATTTTCATAAAATAAAGCGACGGGCTGCCGGCATTACACCGACAGCCCATCTCAAACTGTCGACAAACTCACGCACCGCAAAAACGCAATTTTTCTAAAGTCTTTTAGCTTATAAATTTTTTGTATTTTAATTTTTGCAGAGTCGGTTTTCGGCTCTGCAAAGCCGTTTTTGCTTACGGCGTCAACAGCCCCCTACTGTACCCCTGTACAGCGACGGGGGCTGTTTCCTTGTCTGCGTGTGTTTCTCGCAGTCCGGCAGCTTGTAGACAAGTATTTTGTCTACAAGCTGCGACGGGCTGCCAACATTACATCGGCAGCCCGTCTGATTATTTTAAGGAGTCTGATTTATTCAGCCCAGGATAACCTCAACAGTATGAGTACCGCTGATAAAGGGAGGAATAACATTTCCATCAACCTTGTTTCCGTCAACAACTACCGACTTTACGCCGTGGCATACATGGTCGGGATTTTTAACGGTGATTTCGTAGGTTGCGCCTCTGAACAGTCTTGAAGCAGTGAAGCCGTCCCACTCGTGAGGAATGGAGGGATCAATCTTAAGACCGTCATACTCGGGCTTGATACCGAGAATGTACTGAGAAACAGCTACAAAGTTCCATGCCGCAGTACCTGTAAGCCAGGAGTTCTTAGCCTCGCCGTGACGCTTTGCGTCCTTACCTGCTATCATCTGAGCATATACATAGGGCTCAGTGCGGTGCAGATCGGAGATTTCCTCTCTGAATGCGGGAGCAATCTTTGAGTAATACTCGTAAGCCTTGTCGCCTCTGCCCACAGCCGCCTCAGCGCAGATAATCCATGCGTTGTTGTGGCAGAAGATACCTGCGTTTTCCTTATATCCGCCGGGATATGTGGAGATTTCACCGTATTCGATGTAGTACTTTGTGAATGCAGGGTTGTTGAGTACAAGACCGTGCTTTGTGTTGAGGTACTTGTCAACGCTGTCAAGAGTAGCTATATCATAGCCCTTGTCCTTGCCGAGACCTGCCATTACGCACCAGCCCTGAGGCTCGATGAAAATCTTGCCCTCTTCGCACTCGTGAGAGCCTACCTTGTTTCCATTGTGGTCATAAGCTCTTAAGAACCACTCGCCGTCATAGCCGTACTTAACGGTCATTTCTCTCATCTTGTCGATTTCAGCCTGAGCCTTTGCCGCACCGTCATTATCGCCCACGATTTCGCACATCTTTACGTATTCGGGAGCGATAGCGCAGAACATACCTGCAATCATTACGGATTCCGCTACATTGCTGTAATACGGAGGCTCTTTGAACATTTCCTTATTGTTGTAGGTCTGGAAGGACTCGCCGGGCTTGCCTGAGAAGCAGGAAAGGTTAAGGCAGTCGTTCCAGTCTGCACGGCCGCTGAGAGGAAGTCCGTGAGGTCCGCACTTCTTAACAACATGATAAAACGCTCTCTTCATGTGGTCAAGCATTGTATCAGCAAGCTCCTCCTTGTTTTCGTAAGGAACCTTTTCGTTAAGTATTGTGAGGTCGCCTGTTTCCTTGATATATGCCGCAACTGCGAGAATCATCCACAGCGGATCGTCGTTGAAGTTAGAGCCGAGCTCGTGGTTGCCCATCTTGGTAAGAGGCTGATACTGGTGGTATGCGCCGCCGTCCTCAAGCATAGTCGCCGCAAGGTCGATAAGTCTTTCTCTCGCTCTTGCGGGGATCTGATGAACGAAGCCGAGGAGGTCCTGGTTTGAATCACGGAAGCCCATGCCTCTGCCGATACCGCTTTCAAAGTAAGAAGCGGAACGGGACATATTAAAGGTAACCATGCACTGGTACTGATTCCAGATGTTTACCATTCTGTTGAGCTTCTCGTCGGGAGATGCAACGCTGTACTGACCAAGCAGGCTGTTCCAGTGTGCTTTAAGCTCGGCAAAAAGCTTGTTCGCCTTTTCTGCGGTGTCGCACATTGCCATCATTTCCTTGGCCTTAGCCTTGTTTACAATGTTCTTCTTGCTGTCGCTGCTGGTGATGATGGTGCTGTTCTCGTCCAAATCGGGAGCAAACTTTTCCTCAAGCTTATTTTCGACATAGCCGAGGCAGAAAACGAGGTCCTTGCTCTCGCCGGGCTGAAGCTTGATTTCAATATAGTGGGAAGCAACGGGCGACCAGCCATCTGCAACAGACATATTGGGCTTGCCTGCAAATACTGTCTGAGGAGCGTCAAAGCCGTTGTAAAGTCCCATAAAGCTCTCTCTGTCGGTGTCATAGCCGTTTATGGGAGCGTTTACGGAATAAAACGCATAATGGTCGCGTCTTTCCTTGTATTCTGTCTTGTGGTAGATTACCGAGCCGTCGATTTCAACTTCACCCGTGTTGAAGTTTCTCTGGAAGTTGGTGGTGTCATCGTTTGCGTCCCAAAGACACCACTCGATAAAGCTGAACAGCTTGAGATTTTTTTCGCTTGTGCTGTCGTTTGTGATAGTAACCTTCTGAATTTCGCCGTTGAAGTTCTGGGGTACAAAGAAGGTAACCTGTGCGGTAACGCCCATAGAGGAGCCCTTAATGATAGTGTAGCCCATACCGTGACGGCATTCATAGCTGTCAAGAGCAGTCTTTACGGGAGACCAGCCGGGATTCCATACATGACCGCCGTCGTTTATGTAGAAGTAACGTCCGCCCATATCAACGGGAACATTGTTATAGCGGTAACGTGTAATTCTTCTGAGTCTTGCGTCCTTGTAGAAGCAGTAACCGCCCGCTGTATTGGAGATAAGCGAGAAGAAGCCCTGTGTTCCGAGGTAGTTAATCCACGGATAAGGTGTCTTGGGAGATGTAATGACGTACTCCCTGTTATTATCGTCAAAATAGCCGAATTTCATAAAATCCTCCTAAAAAATTTAGCTTTGTGATATAGTTTTACATAGTTACAAAACCGCTTCATTAATTATATATTATTTGTTGAATTTGTGCAAGAGATGTAATCGTTTTTAATAAAAAAATTTCTTTTATAATTGTTCTTTTTACGGTTTGCACAATTCGGTCGGCTTTTATTAGTATAAAATTACCAGTTTAAATATAAAATTAAGCCCATTTTGAAAAAGCTGACGGAGAAACTTTTACAAGAACAAGGATAATTTTATCTGTTAGTATATTAGCTAAAAATAATTTTTCTTTACATATCGACAATAATATGGTATGATATTAAGCAGGAAATTGATTTATCAGGCTGTACAGAAATACCGCAAACGGGAGGCGAATTGTATGAAATACATAGAATACCGTGAAAAGCGCGAACACGGCACTAAGGGCTTTCCTTGTGCGTGCTACCATGTTACCCCGAATTTCCCCCGTTACAACATGATTCATCACTGGCACAACGAATGTGAAATCATATATGTCAGAAAGGGCTGCTTTGAGCTTATTCTTGACGGAAAAAACATACAGCTTGAGCAGGGCTGCTGTTCGGTTATCATAGGCGGCTCAATGCACGGCGGTACGCCGAGGGCGGGCTGTTGTTACGACTGTCTGCTTTTTGACATCGGATTGCTTCTCAGAGGCAGCTCAAGCTGTCTTAGCGCAATTCAGCCGATAATAAATCACGACAAGAAGCTCACTCCTGTGTTCCCTGCCGAAAGCGAAATATCAAGGCTTGCTTACGAGGTGATTGAGCTTATGCTGAAAAAGAGCGACGGATATGAATTCTTTGTGCAAAGCGGCATTATGCGCCTGATGGGTATTATTTCCAGCGACGAAAGCTGCTATGACTCCATTGACATGACAAGCACCAACCTGAAGAAGATAATAAAGTTCAAGCAGGTGCTAAGCTACATAGAACAGCACTACCGCGAGCAGATAACGCTTGAGGAGCTTGCCAACCAATGCGGAATGAACCGTAATTACTTCTGCCGCGCGTTCAAGGAGTACACCCACAAAACGCCCGTCGAATACCTCAACTATTACCGCATAGAGTCCGCCTGTGAGAAAATTGTCAGCACGGACGAAAATCTGATAGATATTGCAATGAGCTGCGGCTTCAACGATTACAGCTACTTCATAAAGGTATTCAAGAGCCAAAAGGGAGTAACACCCGGCAGCTATTCAAGGCGTTCCTTTTAAAAATGTCGGAAATTTTTTTGAAAAAGCTCTTGACATTTAAAAAAACATAAGCTATAATGATTTGTGTTAATAGACAAATGCGTCGATTGGGAAAAAAGCCGACGCTTTTATTTTCAGAGAGCCGCCGCTTGGTGCGAGGCGGTAGAAAAGGTCGGAAATGACTCGCCCAAGAGCAGTGTTGCTGAAATTAAGTAGGCGGCAACGGGTTCTCCCGTTACAGAGATACGCATTGATAGATGCGGCATGAGCGGACTTTGTTATAAGCAAAGTCAAAAAGAGTGGTACCACGAGGAATTTACCCCGTCTCTTTATGAGACGGGGTTTTTTGTTTGTATAATCTCTTGATATATTGCCGACATCGCAGAATTTTTTTAGGAAAGGGATTTTTAGTATGAAAGGTACAATGAACACAAGCAAGTATTCAAGAGGGTATTTTATTCCTCCCTGCGATTGCTTCGACTGGAGCAGAAAGGAGTATATCGACAAGGCTCCGATATGGTGCAGTGTGGATTTACGCGACGGAAACCAGGCGCTGATAGTGCCGATGAGCCTTGACGAAAAGCTGAAATTCTTTAAGGTGCTGGTGGATATAGGCTTCAAGGAAATTGAAATAGGCTTCCCTGCCGCCTCCGAAACGGAATACGAATTCTGCCGCACACTGATTGAACAGAACCTTATTCCCGACGATGTTACCATTCAGGTGCTTACCCAGTCAAGAGAGCATATTATAAAGAAAACCTTTGAGGCTCTCGCAGGAGCGAAGCACGCAGTAGTACATCTGTACAACTCTACCTCCGTTGCACAAAGAGAACAGGTGTTCAGAAAGTCAAAGCAGGAGATAATTGAGATTGCCGTATCGGGCGCAAAGCTCCTCAACGAATACAAGGCAAAAACTCCGGGCGACTTCAAATTTGAGTATTCTCCCGAAAGCTTTACGGGTACAGAGCCTGATTTTGCGCTTGAAATATGCAACGCAGTGCTTGATGTATGGAAGCCCGCGCCTGACGATAAGGTTATAATCAATCTGCCCGTGACGGTGGAGATGTCACTCCCTCACGTTTATGCAAGTCAGGTTGAATATATGTGCAGGAACATGAAGTACAGGGAGAACGTCATAGTGTCGCTTCACCCCCACAACGACAGAGGCTGTGCCGTCGCAGACAGCGAGCTGGGACTGCTTGCGGGCGCAGACAGAATAGAGGGTACGCTGTTCGGAAACGGCGAGCGCACGGGCAATGTCGATATAGTTACGCTGGCTCTCAATATGTACTCCCACGGCGTTGACCCTAAGCTTGACTTTACCGACCTGCCTGCAATTACCGAGGTATATGAGAAAATGACCTGTATGCACGTTTACGAAAGACAGCCGTACAGCGGCGCGCTGGTATTTGCGGCATTCTCAGGCTCACATCAGGACGCAATTGCAAAGGGTATGAAGTGGCGCGAGGAAAAAAATCCCGAGCATTGGACCGTGCCTTATCTCCCCATCGACCCGCTGGACATCGGCAGACAGTACGACGGCGATGTTATCCGTATCAACAGCCAGAGCGGCAAGGGCGGCATAGGCTATCTGTTACAGCAGAAGTACGGTATCAATCTGCCGCCTAAATTCCGCGAAAAGGTCGGCTATACCGTCAAATCAGTATCGGATCATCTGCATAAGGAATTAACTCCCGACGAGGTTTATGACGTATTCAAAAACGGCTTCATAAACAAGGAGACAGAGCTTCGAGTGCTTGAGGCTCACTATGTTCAGCAGGACGGCGGCGCACAAATCGTGTCAAATGTCACGGTAAGCTACAAGGGCGAAGCCAAAACCATGTCGGGCTGCGGCAACGGCCGTCTTGACGCAATCAACGACGCTATCAAAAACGGTCTGGGCTTCACTTATACGATAGTAAATTATAACGAGCACGCAATCGAGGTAGGCTCGAAGTCAAAGGCGGCGGCGTATGTCGAGATATGCGACAAAAACGGCAATTCAAGCTGGGGCGCGGGTATTCACACCGATATTATCAACAGCTCGGTGAGCGCGCTTATCTCGGCAATAAACAACAGCGATATGGTAAAATAAATTTGCTTAGTGACAGGCGGCAAGCGAAAAAACGCTTGCGCTTTATACTTCTGATAAAAGGAAATGCGTCGGACTGCTCCGACGCATTTCTTGTTATGATTTTATGTTATTTCGTCTTTGCGATTAGATAACTGTAACCGCTGTAAAGAGGCGTGCTTCCGCTCATCTTATATGTCCTTACTCTGAACTTGTAGGCAGTACCCGCTTTAAGACCGCTCTTGCGGTATTCGGTGGTGGTGTTGCTTGTGATTTTGGAAACTCTTACCCACTTGCCGCCCGAATACATCTCAACAATGTAGCCGTCGGCGGAGGTGTTTTTAGTCCAGCCTATGCGAAGTGCGTCTGCGGCTCTGCCCTTTAATGCAAGACCGCTAACCTTTGAGGGATTTGTTCTTGCACTGACGTAGCTGTAACCGCTGTAAAGCGCCTTGCTGCCGTCCATCTTGTACGCTTTAATTCTGAAGCTGTAGGCAGTGCCTGCCGCAAGTCC
>CALXBK010000015.1 GCA_944386545.1 uncultured Ruminiclostridium sp. | reverse complement strand
ACATTTTCAATGCTTACGCTTTGCTCATTTTGAATAGGGCTTTCCGCTTCGGCTGTTATTTCCCGTTCTTCTTCAACAGGAGCTTCCGCTTCGACAGCTTCTTCCTGCTCCGTTTCAACAGGTGCTTCCGCTTCTGTCGGCTTTTCAAGTCGGTTAAAGCGGTCGAAAACCTTTTCAAAGCTTACGCCTTGCTCCTTCAGCGGCTCTTCCTCGAATATCAGGGGCATTTCCTGCCTTGCCTTGTCGATTTTACCCTGAATTACCTCTCTTTGGCTCTGTTCATCTGAGCCGCTGACTACAATGCGCTTTTTGACGGCCTGCTGTTTTTTAAGCGGGTTTGCCGCCTGCTTTATTTTTCGCTTTGCGTATACTGCCGCGCCAACCGCCGCAGCTGCTGTTGCCACCGCTAACAGAGCCTTCCCCGATTTCATAGACACCTCCTCGGACACGGTTTATTCTACGCTCTTGAGAGCCTCTACCATATCCACATTCTTTAATCGTTTATGCATAAACAGCATTACTATAACTGCAAAGAAAAGCGTTATTGCAATTGACAGCAGGTAGCTTGCAAGATGCACCTCTCTGCCAAACATAACCTGGTCGATTTCTGCCGTGCGTATAACGAAATCCACCAGAATTCTGCCGAACAGCACGCCTGCCGCCGTTCCGAGCAGGGTGAGCAGAATTATCTCTCTGAACACATACATCGACACCTCTTTGTCGTAAAAGCCAAGCACCTTTAACGACGCTATCTCTCTAATGCGCTCGTTGATATTGATATTGATAAGGTTATAAAGAACGATAAATGCAAGTGCGCCGGCGCTTACTATCAGCACCACTACTACAAGCAAGAGCGATTTGAGCATATCCCGGAAGGTTCCCATAACCTCGGTCTTAAAGCTTACGCCCATTACGCCGTCAATTTTCATAAGCTCGGACGCAAGCTTGTTCCGACTGTCCTCCGGCACGTCGCCGCTTTCGGCGTTGAAGAAACAGCTGTTGGGCACAGGTGCGCTTCCCGCCAGCTTTTCATAAAGGGCGTCCGTGAGATATACATAATGGTTTGCATAATTTTCGCATATCTCGCTTACCGTCACCTCGGCGCGCTTTGTATCCGACAGCGACAGCGTTATGCTGTCACCCTTTTTAACATCGCCGAGCAGGGAAGCGAGCTTTTCGTTTATTATTACTCCGTCATCGCCGACGGTGTAGATTTCGCCCGTAAATCTGTCCTTTACCGTGACAAACCGGGAAATGGTTTCATTGCTGTCGGCCGAGAAAATATAGGCGTCAACAGGTCTGTCGCCTGCCTGCACGGATATTTGCTTCTGGTAGATTTCTTTTCCGTCACATCCGTAGTCGGAGAGTATTTTTTGCAGCTCGTCGGTACTTTCAAGCTCGTCGCTTTCGTATGCGACAATGCCCGTATAGTTGCTTATCTCGTCAAACTGCTTTACCAGTATGTCGTTTATGCTGTCATAAACGCCGAAGCCCGTCAGCACAAGTGCGGTACAGCCTGCAATTCCCACCACGGTCATAAGCATTCTGCGCTTGTAGCGGAAAAGATTTCTCATCGTCACCTTGTGGCTGAACGACAGACGATTCCATACGGGGGTAATTCTTTCAAGCAATATCTTCTTGCCGCTTTTGGGAGTTTTGGGGCGCATGAGCGAGGCAGGGCAGTCCGCTAAAATTCCCTTGCAGGAGAAATATACCGTCAGCACGGTAAGCAATATTGCTGCGGCTGTTGTCACGCCCATTATCGTGAAGTCATACGGCAGTACAGGATCGTCAATGTTGTACATCATGGCATAAGCCTTGATAATAATTGCAGGGAACATCAGAAGTCCCACGCCCAGTCCCACTACTGCGCCGAATACGCTCGCGGTAAGTGCGTAAATCATGTATTTTGAGATTATCGCCGCATTGGAATATCCCAGAGCTTTGAGCGTACCTATCTGTGTTCTTTGCTCGTCTACCATTCGAGTCATTGTGGTAAGGCAGACAAGAGCCGCCACCATGACGAAGAACAGCGGGAACACCAAGGCGATGTTTTTTATTCTTTCGGAGTTCTGCCCGTATTCGGTATATCCGGGGTTGTCGTCCCTTGTAAAGAGAAACCATTCCGGGGACTCAAGTTCGTTTATTTCAGCCTCTGCGTCTGCGATTTCCTTTTCTGCGTCCGCAAATTCCTTTTCCGCCTCAGCTTTTGCGTCGTCAAGCTCTTTTGCGCCGTCCTCATACTGTGTCAAGCCATCGAGATATTCGGCGTATTTTTGTTCAACCTCAGCTTTGCCGTTCTCGTATTCCTCAACACCCTGCTCGTACGCCGCAACGCCGTCAAGATACTGGGCGTATTTTTCATCCAGCAGCTTTTTTCCGTTCTCGTATTCACTAATCCCTTCCTCATAGGCTTTTATGCCCTCAAGGAATGTTGCGTAGCCTTCCTCATATTCGGCAAGGCCGCTTTCATACTGTGCAAGTCCGTTTTCGTACTTTTGGACTGCGGCGGCGTACTGTGCGTACCCTTGATCAAACTGAGCCTTGCCCTGTTCATACTCAGCATAGCCCTCGTTGTACTGCCCGAGGTTCTGCTCGTACAGAGCATATCCCGTGCTGTATTCAACAAGGCTTTGCTCGTACCGTTCCTTGCTGTCGTTAAGCTGTGCTTGAGCCGTATCAAGCTTTTTAAGCTCATTATTCGCCTGTTCTTCGGATATATATCCCGCCTCAAGAGCCGCTTCAAGCTCGGCTCTTGATTTATCTATCGTCTTCTGATTGGCTTCAAGCTCTGCGGCGGTGCTGTCAAGCAGCGCCTTTGTCTTGTCAAGCTGTGTTTTGGTTTGGTCTAACTGTGTTTTTGCGCCGTCAAGCTGTGCCTTTGTTTGGGCAAGAAGCTTTTCGTTTTCGTCAAGCTGTATTTTCGAGGCGTCAAGCTGAGCCTTACCCTCGTCAAGCTCCTTTTTGGCTTCGTCAAGCTCTTTTTTTGCCTGCTCAAACTGCGGCCTTGCATCGTCTATTTCCGCTTTTGCCTCGTCAAGCTCTTTCTTGCCGCTTTCAAGCTCCTCTCTTGCGTCCTCTATCTGAGAAAACGCTTCGTCAAGCTCCTTTTTGCCGTCCTCAAGCTCCTTTTTGCCGTTTTCAAGCTCTGTTCTCGCATCCTCTATCTGCGGACCCGCTTCGTCAAGCTCTGCCTTTGCGTCGGCAAGCTCCTTTTCACCGTCTGCTATTTCGGCATAAGCGTCCTTTTTCGCATCGTCAAGCTCTTTTTTGGCATCAGCAAGCTCTTCTCTCGCCTCTGTGACAATATCGTCAAAACGCTCGGTTTCACGCCTGTCTGCTATTTGCCGTATCCTGTCGCCAAGCTTGTCCCGCGCCTGCTCATACTCATCGGAGTAGCAGTTGTACTGTTTAAGCTCGTCGCTTGTTATAACTATCTGCGTGTATACATCGGTAATGAAATTCTCTGCGGGAATATAGCAAAGCATATATACAGAGCCGCTTCCCATGGTGGTATTTCCCCTCTCGGTGTCCGAGATGTACATCGAGGACTCAAAGCGCCCCGTTATTGTATATTCGGTGCGGGAGAGGGTGTCGCCTATATCGCTGTCCTCATCTCCTCCGAAAACTATCTTGTCGCCGATTTCATAGCCCGCTACGAGCTTTCCCGAATCTATGATACATTCATCGGGGCTTTGCGGCAGCCGTCCCTCGACTATATCAAGGGAATTATAGGGATTGTTTTCTCCCGTAACGTCAAGCGAATATACCCTCGCTACCTCTTTTTCGCCCGAATCGGTGTTGATAAACGCATCTGTGAAATAGCCGGGATAAACCGTTGCTCCGTCAAGCTCGGCTTTTAACGCCTCAATGTCCTTATCATCAAAGCCGTAGGTTGATACCAGCCTGTAATCAAGCAGGTGAGTGCGGTCGTAATAGCTGTCCGCCGAAAATCTCATATCCGGTGCAGACGCAAGCAGACCGCCGAAAAATCCCGTACCGATAGCAATAATTCCGAAAATCGACAAAAAGCGGCTTTTCGTCCTGCGTATTTCGGCAAGGGTGTTTTTTAGCATTACATTCTTCATTGCCGAGCCTCCCTTACCACTCTATCTCTTCAACGGGTGTAGGAGTCTCGTTCACCTCAATTTCGCTTATTTTACTGCTCTTCATTCTTATAACCCTGTCTGCCATGGGGCATATCGCAGAGTTGTGCGTAACAAGTATTACCGTCATGTTTTCATTGCGGCAGGTGTCCTGCAAAAGCTTTAGTATCATCTTGCCCGTATTGTAGTCAAGCGCACCCGTAGGCTCGTCGCAAAGCAGGAGCTTAGGCTTTTTGGCAAGCGCTCTTGCGATAGCAACTCTCTGCTGTTCACCGCCCGAAAGCTGGGCAGGGAAGTTGTTGAGCCTTTCTTCAAGCCCTACCTTCTTTAAAATTTCAACAGCGGGGATAAAATCCTTCGCGCTCCGGGTGGAAAGCTCGACGTTCTCCTTTGCGGTAAGGTTCGGGATAAGGTTATAAAACTGGAATATAAAGCCTATATCGTATCGTCTGTAAGAGATAAGCTCTTTTCTGTTATATCCGCTTATCTCGTTTTCATCTACAAAAAATTTACCCGACGTGGGGGTATCCATTCCTCCGAGTATATTAAGCACGGTGGTCTTGCCCGAACCGCTTGGACCTACTATTATCGCAAACTCGCCCTTATTTATCTCAAAGCTGACCTTATCGTTTGCGTTTATTATTATATCGCCCATTTTGTACTGCTTGGTAATATCGCTCAGTCTGACAAAGCTCATTTGCTTCTCCTTTCATGACCTTTGCCTTTAAGTATAGCACTTTTTTCATCTTAATGCAAGAATTTAACGATTTATAAATATCGAATTGTCCCGTTTTCACAAAATTTTTATTTTCTGCCTTTTCGGGAACAATAATAACCGCCTACAACGTCAAAAAGGAGCTTTTTATGCAGACATCGGTTTTCAGAGCGCACCCCGTCACGGTGTTTTTTTCGCTGACAAAATATTTCTGGATACTCACAGTTCCGATTATAAGAACGGTGCTTGCCCTCGGCTTTGATGTGCAAAACGCCTTTGCGGGGAGCGAGGCGGATATAACCGTTATATCCCTGCTGTTTATCCGTGCGGTGATAAAACAGCGTTGCTCCTCGCTTTGCTTTCCGGGCGGGGATATTCTGTTATTCAAAAGCGGTCTGATTTTAAAAAAGGAGCTTTCGGCAAGCAAAGAGCGCATTTCCTGCGTTACCGTCTCCGAAAATCCGATTACAAAGCTTTTCAAATGCCGCAAAATCACGCTGTATCTTAAAAACGCCGACCGCCCGCTTGCGGGGATTTACTGCAAGCCGCAAGCGGAGGAGGAAATCAAAAGGCTGTTCGGGTGCGGGAATATTGCCGACAGGAGAAAAAACAGCTTTATATCCTCGCTGTTGTGCGCCGTATTCCACCTTGGGAGCAAAAGCGGGCTTACAACGGCGGCTTCGCTTATTTCGCTGCTCGGTATCATCACGGGGAAAACCCTGTCTGCGCTTGCGGAGGAAAACCTTGCGACGGCGGCAAGGCTGATACGCTCACTGCCCGCGGCGCTGTTTGCTGTGGGATTGATTTTGCTTTTTATAAAAATACTCTCGGTGTGCTCCGATACCTTCTCGCTTGTAGGAAAGGTAAGCGGCAGAGTGTATGCAAAAAGAGGGGTGCTGTTTAAAAAATCTCTCTACTTCGGAGAAAACGAAAGCGGAGAGATTTTTATAAAAAGCCTGTTTTTGCCGCACATACAGAGCGTTTGCAAAGTGACAAGCGGATTTTACCAAAACGGCGGCGTTATGCTCTGCTCGACAAAGGGTGAGCATGAGCCGTGTTCGGACAAAGCTGTTTTCCCTTCGCCGAAAAGCCGCCTTTCCTTTGTGCTGTTTCCATGTGCGCTGTTTTGCATGGGGTGCTTTGTGTCGGGATTTTGCTTTTCTGCAGGACTGTTTTACAATGCGGAAGCGCTCGTATTTTTTATACCGCTTCTGCTGTTTCAAAGAATAGTATACTCAATCAAAAACTGCTTTTATACCTCCCTCGGCGTTTGCGGCGAAAAGCTTGTCCTGCGCCATGCAAACGGCTCAAGGCTGTTTTGCACGGAGCTTTATACAGACAAAGCAGGTAAGATAAGGCTGAGAAGCACGCCCTTTCAGAAAAGAAGAAATGCCTGCAATATATCGGTTTATGCGGTCGGGCTTAAACGCAGGGTAAGGGTAAAAAATATCCCCTGCGAAGTGCAGGGGAACAGTCGGATATTCGGTTTATTCGGCGGATGTTAAGCTCTCAAAGTATTTAAGCTCCTTTTTAAGGTCGTGCCGCACGCTTTTCTGCCGGAAGCACTCGCCTAAAAATAAGGTGCGTTCAATCCCTCTTTTGCACAGCAGCGCTTTCACAAACCGCCCGAAGGAGTAGATTTTTGCGGTTGCGGTTATTATCTCACGCTGTAACTGGGCAGGAGTCATATTTTTGGGGAAATGCACCACCTTGCCTATGTTTCTTGACCAGTCGGTTGTGCTTATGAGCTTATCCTTGTGGGTTTCATAGACGGGCGTGCCGGGGATAAAATACATTGACCGGATAAGCACGCCGCATATATTGTTCTTTATGACAAAATCCGCAAGGCGGCGTCCTATGCCCTTTGTATGATTATCCGCTCCGAAGATGAACAGGCCTCTCGTTCTTATGCCGTGCCGCTGTATATTCTTCACCGAGCGCAGTATTTCTTCACAACTGCTCTTTTTGTTGTAATTCTGAAAGGATTCGTCCTCTAAAAACTCTATACCCATCGCAAGCTCTCCGAAGCCCGATTTTTTGAGCAGCTCCAGCATTTCATCGTCAAAGCCTACCTCATATCTTATCTGGACGGTGAAGTAATATTTTATTCCCCGCTTAATAATTTCGTTAAGCACCTCAATTGCCCGGCTTCTGTCTGCAAAAAGTTGTCGTCGGTTATCCACAGCGCCTTTACAAGCCTTTTATGACTGCTGAAAAATTCGATGGCGGCTTCAATATCGTCCGCCACGCTTTTTGGAGGGGCGGGTGCGCACCTTTCCGCCGAACGCCGCAACCAATGCGCAATAATCGCAGTTGTGCGGACAGCTTTTTGAAGCGTGCACCTGCGGCCACACGGGATCGTACCTTGTGCTTTCCTTAAATTTATACAGCAGATTTCTGTCAGGTATCGTGTCGATATTTTCGGGAATTAGCGGCTCGCCGCCGCTTTTTATTTCATCGTTTTCCTTATAAATTACTCCGGCAGAGCTATGCTTTTTTGTCGCGCACCGCATTTGTAAACTGCAAAATCAGCTCGTCGCCCTCGCCGCGCAGTACACAGTCGCAGCAGTTTATCGTTTCGGTGTAATTCAGCGTCGCATGAAGCCCGCCGAACACTATCATCGCACCTCTGTTTTCTCTTATCCTCTGCGCCAGCTCATAGCCTCTGTTTGCGTTGAAGGTGAATATGGTTCAATAAGGGGCTTGCCCCGTCATTCAACGTGGCAAGCCGCAGCGAAGCTGCGATTCAGTTTCAGTTGCGGATTGAACCCCAACTGAAACTGAATATGGAACCCGCCGCCTTAGAGGCGGGGGACATCTTGCCTAAGTTATAAACACTATATCTGCGTCGTAAATATCCTCCCACACGATTTCCGAGATGGACTCGCCGTAACAGTATACATCGTCATATTCCATGTTCAGAATTGTCGCAAGGGTTATCATTCCGTTTGAGGGTGTGCGTATGTATTTATCGTAAATAAAGCGGTTTTGTATTGTTTTTTTGCAGGGCCTGTTTCCCGGCTCTATAAATCTTATCTTCATAGCTGTTTCCCCGATATGGTTTATATGAACAAAACTCCCCGACAGCACGGGGAGTTTTGATTTCAAAAATATTATTCGCTTCTTGCGCCTCTGTTTTCCTTGAGGATTACATCGTGAGAGCCGCCCTCTACGATACTTGTAGAAGAAACAAGGGTGAGCTTTGCGCTCTTCTGAAAATCGGGTATATTAAGACAGCCGCAGTTGCACATTGTCGAGCGCACCTTGGAAAGCGAGCGGGTAACGTTGTCCTTTAAGCTTCCCGCATAAGGAACATAGCTGTCAACACCCTCCTCAAAGGAGAGCTTTGCGTCGCCGCCCATATCGTATCTCTGCCAGTTTCTTGCACGGTTTGAGCCCTCGCCCCAGTATTCCTTAACATAGCTTCCATTTACAAACAGCTTGTTTGTGGGGGACTCGTCAAAGCGTGAGAAGTACCTGCCGAGCATGAGGAAGTCTGCGCCCATTGCCAGAGCGAGCGTCATGTGGTAGTCGTGTACGATACCGCCGTCCGAGCAAATCGGGATATAAATACCCGTTTCCTCAAAGTACTTGTTTCGCTCCTCGCATACCTCGATAAGTGCGGTAGCCTGTCCTCTGCCTATACCCTTCTGCTCGCGGGTGATACAGATAGAGCCGCCGCCGATACCTACCTTGATAAAGTCTGCACCGCAGTCTGCAAGGAAACGGAAGCCGTCCTTGTCAACAACATTTCCTGCGCCTACCTTTACGGTGTCGCCGTACCTTGCCCTTATCCAGTCGATTGTTCTTTTCTGCCATTCCGAGAAGCCCTCGGAGCTGTCTATACAAAGCACATCTGCGCCCGCTTCTACAAGTGCGGGTACGCGCTGCTCGTAATCTCTTGTATTTATACCTGCGCCGACTACATATCTTTTCTTTGCGTCAAGCAGCTCGTTCTTGTTTTCCTTGTGCTGTTCGTAGTCCTTTCTGAATACGAAGTACATAAGCACGCCGTTGTCGTCAACTATCGGCAGGGAGTTGAGCTTGTGCTCCCAGATTATATCGTTCGCTTCCTTTAAGGTTGTTTCTGCGGGGGCGGTAATAAGCTTTTCAAATGGGGTCATAAAGGTAGAAACCTTTTGGTCGGGCGACATCCTCGAAACTCTGTAGTCGCGGCCGGTTACTATTCCGACAAGCTTGCCGTGGGGTGTGCCGTCAGAGGTTACGGGCATGGTGGAATGTCCCGTCTTCGCCTTGAGCGCAAGCACGTCTGCAAGCGTCATATCGGGAGAGAGGTTAGAGTCGCTCTTTACATAGCCCGCCTTGTAGCTCTTTACTCTTGCTACCATTGCCGCCTCGTCCTCAACCGTCTGTGAGCCGTATATAAAGGAAATTCCGCCCTCCTTGGCAAGGGCTACTGCCATCTTGTCGTCTGATACCGACTGCATTATTGCGGAAACGAGAGGAATGTTCATGCAGATGCTGCTCTCCTCGCCTTTTTTAAACTTTACAACGGGAGTACGCAACGATACGTTTGCGGGGATACACTCCGCAGAAGAATAACCGGGTACAAGCAGATACTCCCCAAAGGTATGGGAGGGTTCAGAATAAATAAAAGCCATATTGTTACCTTTCCTTTCAAAAGTCGTGCCGCAGTGATGCGGCAAAGGCAAAAAACGGCGGTAGTCAGCACCGCACCTTTAAGTATGTATTTCTCCTAATTATACCTTTGCCAACTACAATTGTCAAGCGTTTTTGAACGTTTTGTGCAAATATACCCTTGCCGACTTTGATTGTAAAGCGTTTTTGAGCATTTTTTACAAGGCGCTTGCTTTTATGCAAGGGAGGCAAGCTGCCGCATTATTTATTACAAAAAGCGAGTAGGATTAAAAATTAGGATTAAAAATTTTGTATTTTTTATTGTAAAAAATTTTGTTTTATGGTATAATTTTTGGGGGTTTAGATACCTACCGCAAGAAATTTTGCAAAAAAGCGAAAGGAAGAAATGTATATGGGAGCCATACTGGAATACAAATGTCCCTGCTGCGGCGCCTCGCTGGAATTTGACAGCGGCTCGCAGAAGATGAAATGTCCGTATTGCGAGAATGAATTTGACGCCGAAACCTTCAAGGCGTACGACGAATCGCTCAAGGAGGAAAAGCCGGATATGCTCGACTGGTCATCTCAGCCGGGCAACGAATGGATGGCAAGCGAGCTTGAAGGACAGAAGGTTTACCTTTGCAAGTCCTGCGGCGGTCAGATTATCTGCGAGGAGACGACAGGTGCGTCAAGCTGTCCTTACTGCGGCAGTCCTGTTGTAATGACAGGTCAGTTTGCGGGCGACAAAAAACCGGATATTATCATACCGTTCAAGCTGGACAAGGAGGCGGCAAAAGAGGCGTTTAAAAAGCACCTTTGCGGAAAAAAGCTCCTGCCCAAGGCATTCAGAACGGACAGCTACATCGACGAGGTCAAGGGCGTTTACATACCGTTCTGGATATATCAGGCGGACGCCGACGCACAGGCATCATTCCGTGCAACAAAGGTAAAGCGCTGGAGCGACTCGAATTACAACTACACAAAGACCTCGTATTACAGAGTTTTCCGCGAGGGCAGCCTTTCCTTTGAAAGAGTGCCGGTTGACGGCTCCTCAAAAATGCCCGACGACCTTATGGAGTCCATTGAGCCGTATGATCCCGCCGACGAAGCTCAATTCGCAACCGCATATCTGTCAGGATATATGGCGGATAAATACGATGTTGACGACAAGGCATCACAAGAGCGTGCAAACACCCGTATCAAGAACAGCTCGGTCGAAAAGCTGAGAGAAACGGTCAGGGGCTATGACACCGTTACAAATGAAACAAACTCCGTACAGCTCAAAAACGGCTCGGTAAAATATGCGATGTACCCCGTATGGCTGCTCAACGCAAAGTGGAACGATCAGACCTTCTTATTCGCAATGAACGGACAGACAGGCAAGTTCGTCGGAAACCTCCCGCTTGACAAGGGCGCATGGTGGCGCTGGTTCCTGCTGTCGTGGCTGATAGGCGCAGGCGTTGCCTTTGCCATTGCCATGCTGATTAACGTGCTTTAAGGAGGGTGCTGTATGAAAAGAAATACTTTTATTAAAAAGGCTCTGTGCACATTAACCGCACTTGCTGTGACTGTTACTGCGGCAGGCTTTACCGCATTTGCCGAAGAACCTGCCGAGGCTGTTTGTGAAGCAATAGTTATCTCGACTGAGGCTTTACCCGAAGCGTGCGAGGAAACGGTCGTTATTTCCGCCAACGCACAAGCTCAGGCGGATACGGCAGACGAAGAAGCCGTTGAAGCTCTCCCTAAAGCAAAGAAAAGCTCAGACAGTCCGAACATACTTATCATAGTCTTAATTTCGCTCGGCATAGGCCTTATTATAGGCTTCGCAATTGTAACCTATCATAAATCCCAGCTCAAAAGCGTAAAGTTTGAAAAGCTCGCCCATAACTACATAGTAAAGGACAGCTTCTCGCTTTCACGCTCTAATGATATTTACCTTTACTCAAATGTGACAAAGACAAAACGCCAAAGCTCAAACGATTAATAATTAATATCCCCCGTAAATCGGGGGATAATTTTTACTGTTTTTCGTAAAAATCAGCCTTTTTACGGCAGTTTTCAAATTTTTCTTGACAAACACAGATATATATGCTACAATACGAAATGTAAAAGACCTTATCAAGAGCGGTTTACATTTTTTGTCGTGTGTTCTATAAAAAATGCGCGGCAGATTGGGAGTCAGGCTCCGTAAACCCAGCAACCGTTTCGCTTTTGCGAAAAATGGTGCTAATTCCTACGGCGCACTTTAGTGCGACCGAGAGATGAGGAGCAAGACATAAGACCGTCACGCTCCCGAAAGGGAGTTTTTTTAATGCTCACAACCCGAATAGGGCGACAGCCCGCAGTTTAAGGAAAGGAAAGAAAATGGCAAAATACTTATTCACCTCTGAAAGCGTTACGGAGGGACATCCCGACAAGATATGCGATCGTATCTCCGACGGAATACTCGATGAAATCTTAGCGCAGGACAGCTATGCAAGAGTAGCGTGCGAAACCTGCGTTACCACCGGCATGATTATGGTAATGGGCGAGATTACCACAACGGCGTCCGTTGACATTCCCGCAGTTGCAAGAAGGGTAGTTCGTGAAACAGGCTATACAAGCAGCGAATACGGCTTTGACTGCAACACCTGCGCCGTTCTCACCTCAATCGACAAGCAGAGCCCCGACATCGCAATGGGCGTTGACAATGCGCTTGAGGGCAGAGCAGACAACGCAGGGCAAACGGGTGCAGGCGACCAGGGCATGATGTTCGGCTATGCGTGCGACGAAACCCCGGAGCTTATGCCTATGCCGATTTCACTCGCTCATGCGCTTACAAAAAAGCTCACCGAGGTAAGAAAATCGGGCGAGATAGATTACCTTCTCCCCGACGGAAAAACACAGGTAACGGTAGAATATGACGACGGCGTACCCACAAGAATAGACACCGTTGTAGTATCCTCTCAGCATAAAGCAAATGCGGCGCAGCAGCAGCTCCACGAGGACATCAAGCGCCTTGTAATCGACGCGGTTATCCCCGCACAGCTTATGGACAGCGATACAAAAATACTCATCAACCCCACGGGACGCTTTGTAGTGGGCGGTCCTCAGGGCGACAGCGGTCTTACGGGCAGAAAGATTATCGTTGACACCTACGGCGGCATGGGCAGACACGGCGGCGGCGCATTTTCGGGCAAGGATCCCACAAAGGTTGATCGCTCGGCGACTTATGCGGCAAGATACGTTGCAAAGAACATCGTTGCGGCAAAGCTCGCAAAGCGCTGTGAGGTTCAGCTTGCTTATGCGATAGGCGTTGCAAAACCCGTTTCGGTGCTGGTTGACACCTTCGGCACGGGCGTTGCGGCTGATGAAAAAATTGCCGAGGCGGTAAAGAAGGTATTCGACCTTCGCCCCGACGCTATCATAAGCTCGCTTGCTTTAAGAGAAACAAAATACAACCCTCTCGCGGCATACGGTCACATGGGAAGGACCGACCTTGACGTCGCATGGGAGAAAACCGATAAAACAGATGCGCTTAAAAACGCACTCGCAGAATAATCACGGATAAATAAACGCCGGAAGGAGCTGAAAAATCCTTCCGGCGTTTTTTATTTTCAAAGTAAATTCTGAGCCGAGTTTATTATTCTCTCGGTCAGCTCCTCTGCGGTAATGCTGTCGCAGTCCACCGTAATATCGGCGTACTTCTCGTAATACGGCTCTCTTTGCGCCATTATCTCGGCAACCGTTTCACCCTTTTTGCAGGCTATCCCTCGCGTTTTTATATTGGTGAGGCGGCGGGTAAGCTCCGCTTCGGGAACACGGATATACACACATATACCGCTTTGCTTTAAATGCTCCATTCCCCTTTCGGAGAATACCGCCGAGCCGCCCGTTGCTATTACGGTATCGTTGCAGTCAACCGACAAAAGCGCAAGCTCCTCGTTCTTTAAAAATCCCTCTATGCCGATTTTGTCTATTATTTGCTGAAGCGGCTTGCCCTGCTGTTTTTGTATTATAAGATCGGTATCGGTAAAATCAAATGCGAGGGATTTTGCAAGCAGTACGCCCGCCGTGCTTTTTCCCGCCCCCGGCATACCGATGAGTATTATATTTTTCATGGCTGTTTTTATCCTTGCTGTGAATTTTCGCTGTCCTGCGGCTTTTCGTAATAGTACCAGCCGTCTCCGAGCGGCTCGTATCCCTTTTCGTCTGTTTCCGCTTCGCTGTAAACAAGCTGTTTTGTAAAGCTCTTATTAAAGCTGAAAATAACCGTACAGCCCGTCTTTTCTATCCTGTGGCAATAGGTGTGACACAGCACCGAAACCTCCTCGGCGCACTCCCTCCCAAGCCTTTCGGCGTTTGTGTAGGTGAGCTGTGCCTTTTCAAACAGTCCGCCGTGCTTTACCGATACGGTGAGGTCATCGCCTTGCAGGGCAACGTCGGTTATTTTCTCAATCGAAGCGGAATACTTTGTCTTAACGCTCAGTATCTCGTTTCGCTCAAGCTCGACAAGTCCCGCCTTGAGCATAATATCCCTCAGAAAGAACGAGCCGACGATAAGCAGTAACGCTCCGGCAACTACCGCCGCTATAATCAGCTTTTGTTTTATACTTTTCTTTTTTGCCATTACGCACCTCCGTCAACCGGCTCTTTTGAGCTTTTCATAGCGTTAAGAACGTTGTCAAGCACCTTTATGGGACCGCCCAGTGCCGCTACTCCCGAAATTCTGAAATTCGGCTTTCCCGTCAGCACAAGAGAGAGCTTTTTGCCGAATTTTCCGCTGACTGCGGCAATGCGCTCCATTGTCGGCTTTTCCATTTCTTCAGGATAGAACAGCATATTGTCGCCGCTTTGGATTATCTCGGATATTTTCATCTCACGCGCCGTGCGGCGGAGCCTTGCGACGTCTATAAGACCCTTTACGCTTCTCGGTATATCGCCGTAGCGGTCGATAAGCTCGTCGGTGACGTCCATTGCGTCCTCGCGGTTTTCAATCATGGCTATCTTGCGGTAGCAGTCCACTCTCTGCGCCTGATTTGAGATATATTTTTCGGGGATAAATGCGTCAATCTTTATATCCACAAGACATTCGGGCATGATTTCGGGAGTTTTGCCCTGCTGTTCAAGCACCGCCTCGGAGAGGAGCTTTACATACATATCATATCCCACCGATTCAAGGTGTCCCGACTGGCTTTCTCCCAGCACCGAGCCTGCGCCCCTTATTTCAAGGTCCTTCATTGCAATTCTGAAGCCTGAGCCGAAGCGGGTAAACTCCCTTATTGCGTCAAGCCGCTTTGTCGCAATCTCGCTTAGCATTTTGCCTCTGGTAAAGGTGAAATAGGCATACGCTCTGCGGTTTGTCCTGCCGACTCTGCCCCTCAGCTGATGAAGCTGTGCAAGCCCCATTCTGTCGGAGTTTTCTATGATAAGCGTGTTGCAGTTGGGTACATCGACGCCCGTTTCAATAAGTGTGGTGCAGACAAGCACGTTTATTTCGCCCTCTATAAGTCTGCGCCATACGTCAAGCAGCTCGTCCTCGTCCATTCTGCCGTGTGCAACGCCTATCTGTGCCTGCGGCACAAGCTCATGAAGCTCTGCGGCGCAGGAATATATGCTGTCTATGCGGTTATGGACGTAATAAACCTGTCCGTTTCTTCTAAGCTCCTTGTTTATCGCCTGTGCGATTACTCCCTTGTCATGCTCTATTACATAGGTGGTGACAGGTCTGCGGTCGCCGGGGGGAGTTTCGATTACGCTCATATCCCTTATTCCCGACATTGCCATGTTAAGCGTTCTCGGTATGGGGGTAGCGGATAATGTCAGCACGTCTACGCCCGTAAACGCCGTTTTCAGCTTTTCCTTGTCGTTTACGCCGAAGCGCTGCTCCTCATCTATTATAACAAGTCCCAAATCCTTAAATTCGACGTCCTTTTGCACAAGCCTGTGCGTTCCGACTATAATATCAATTTCACCGTCTGCAAGCTTTTTGAGTATCTGCTTTTGCTCCTTTGCCGTCCTTAAACGCGAAAGCAGTTCAACCCTTACATCAAAGCCCTCCATGCGCTTTTGCACCGTCTGGAAATGCTGCCATGCAAGCACCGTTGTCGGCACGAGCAATGCGCACTGCTTTCCGTCCGAAACGCACTTGAACGCCGCACGGAGCGCTACCTCGGTTTTGCCGAAGCCCACATCTCCGCAAAGCAGGCGCTCCATCGGCATACCCTTTTGCATATCCCGCTTTATCTCTCCGATACAGCGCAGCTGGTCGTCCGTTTCGACATAGCTGAAGCGGTCCTCAAAGATATGCTGTTTTTCTCCGTCGGGAGAAAAGGCAAAGCCCTTTGCCCTCATTCTTTTTGAGTAAAGCTCGATAAGCTGTGCCGCCATTTCACCGGCTGCCGCCTTTGCCTTTGTTTTCGCCTTTTTCCAGGCTTCTGTGCCGAGCTTGTTGAGCCGCACCGTGCCTGCGTCGCCGCTTCCTATATATCTTGAGATAAGGTCAAGCTGTGTTACGGGCACATACAGCACATCCGTGCCTGCGTATTTTATCTTGATATAGTCCTTTGAGATGCCGTCTGCGGTAAGCTTTTCCACACCCTCAAACAGACCTATGCCGTAGGAGGAGTGCACCACAAGGTCGCCCTTTGATATATCCGTGAGCGAGCGTATCTGCTCGCCCTTTTTGAATTTTCTTTTCGCTACTCTGCCCGTCTGCTTTGAAGCGCCGCACGCGGTCATTACAGCCAGCTTTTCCTCGGGGTATTCAAACCCTGCGGAGAGTATTCCCACAGTTACGGTTATTCTCTTAAGGTACAGCTTTTTCGGGGATTTTGAAAAATCCGCAGGGTAGCCGTCGTCCTGCAAATCCTGCGCCAGCACCTTTGCCGCCTTTTCAGTACCCGCAAAGATAAGGCAGGTATATCCGTCAGACTTATAATTGTCAAGCTCCTCGCAGAGATTTTTATAAGCTCCGCTCCAGGGCGAGAGCTGTGTGCAGTCTGTTTTAATCACACCCGACAAATCTATGCCGCCGCCTCTAATAAAGGCGTCAAAATACAGCCGCACACTGTCGTTTACAAGCTGTTCGTATTCCTGCCGCTGTAATAAAAAGCGTTCAAGTCCCTTGCAGATATTGCCGCTTTCGGCAAGCAGCTTTAAATCCTCAAGGTGCGCCGCCGTGACATTTTTCGCAGCCTGCGCCGAGGCAAAGCTCTCGCAGACGATAACGCCCTTTGTATAATTGAATACGGTTCCCGCATTTTCATAGCACAGCGGAAAATACCGCATGGGTGAGGGCAGCGCAACGCCGTCCTTTAAAAGCGAAACGTCACGTCTTAACCGCTTTATTATTTCGAGATTGTTTTTCTTTTTTGCAAGGAGCTTTTGCAGTAAAGCTTCAAGCCTTTCGCAAAGAAGCTCCTTATCTGTTATAACCTCGGTGCAGGGAGTTATCTGCGCCTCTTCGATATTCTGTATTCTTCTCTGGCTCTCCTCGTCAAAATACGAAACGGTGTCAACCTCGTCGCCCCACAGCTCTATTCTTACAGGCCGTTCGCTGTTTGCAGGGAAAACGTCCGCAATAGAGCCTCTTATCGAAAACTGTCCCTTGCCCTCTATCAGGTCGCACCTTGTATAGCCTGCACACACGAGCGTCCTGCTCAGCGTATCAAGGCTTATCTCATCGCCGCTTTTAATGCTGAGAGTGTGACTTTTGAGAACGTCTGACGGTACTGTCAGCTGTACCGCCGCTTCCGCCGAGGCAATGACAAGCTTTGCTTTGCCTGAAAGCGCCGCCCACAGCGTTTCTATCCTGCGGCAGGTATATTCGCCCGACTGCGCCTCGGTATCTCCGAGCATAAGCTCAGACGCAGGAAACTGATATGCCGCCGTGCCGCCCGACATCACATTTATATCCTCGCACAGCCTTGCCGCCGAGCCTTCGGTATCGGTAATCACAAGCAGGGGAAAGCCGATATTTTCGCCGCACAGCGCAGCCAGAAAATGTGCCTTGTGTATATGCGAAAGCCCCGTCACCAGCAAGGGGACGGGTTCGCCGCTTGAAATATGATTAAGCGATTTTCGGTACTCGCTTATCATACCTGCCATATTCCTGATAAGTTCCATGATTACTTTTCTTTCGTTCTGTTGTATTTGTTCATTGCTTCGTCGGTTTTACCCTCGGCTAACAGCACAGCCGCCTTTGCTGCGCAGGAAAGAGATTGCTCAAGCACCTCGCCGTCCTCCTTTTTAAAGCCGGACAGCACCCAGTCCGCAAGCGGATAATCCGGGTGCGGCTTTGCGCCCACGCCTATTTTTATTCTCGGAAAGGCGTCGCTGTCAAGGTGCAGTATAATGCTCTTTATGCCGTTGTGTCCGCCGTCGCTTCCCTTTCTGCGTATTCTGAGCGAGCCGACGTCAAGCGATATATCGTCGTACATCACGATTATATTCTCAGGCGGTATCTTATAGAAGTCCGCAGCCGCCTTTACCGCCTCTCCGCTGTTGTTCATAAAGGTGGAGGGCTTCATTAAAAGACAGCGCCTGCCGCTGACTGTACAGTCAGCCGTGAGGGATTTGAATTTCAGCTTTTTAAGCTGTACGCCAAGCTCCTTTGCAAGCGTGTCCATAGCCATAAAGCCCGCATTATGGCGGGTGTTCTCGTACTGCGTGCCGGGGTTGCCAAGACCTGCTATTATCACCTCGGGCGCACCGACGCTCTCTTGTTCTCTGTTCTTTGCTATCCTGTCAAAAATATCCGAAAGGGACATTTTCCGTCATTCCTTTACTTTTGTTTTGGTGTTCTGAGATTATTCTCTGCAAGACGTCTGAGCGTTTTTGCCGTACCCTTTGGCGGCAAGGACTTCATACGCCAGCTCCAATTGCCGCCTATTGTTGACGGTATGTTCATTCTTGCCCGCGTGCCGAGCCCCAATATATCCTGCATGGGAATAACCGCAAGGGCAGAGGGGCTCTGATATACGCTTCTTATAAAGCAGATGTGCTTTTGCTCAAAGCAGTTGGTATGTACATACGCCCTTGCCATTTTTGCCGCTTCCCTGTCTGCGGATTTAAGCCAGCCCATGATGGTATCGTTATCGTGCGTGCCGGTATACGCAACGCTGTTTTGCGGGTAGTTATGGCACAGATGAGCGTTATCCGAATGTTCTTTGTTAAAGCCGAACTGCAGCACCCTCATTCCCGGGAAGCCCGTATCCGAAAGCAGCTTTTTCACGCTGTCGAAAATATCGCCTAAATCCTCTGCGATAATATTGACATCGCCCAGCGACTTTTTCACCACGTCAAACAGCTTCATGCCGGGGCCCTTTTTCCATTCGCCGTACTCTGCCGTCTTTGCGTCGGCAGGAATGGCATAGTAGGTGTCAAACGCACGAAAGTGGTCAATTCTCACCACGTCAAACAGCTTCATTGCATGGTCTATTCTCGATATCCACCATTCATAGCCGTCCTTTTCCATTTCAGCCCAGTCGTAAAGCGGGTTGCCCCACAGCTGTCCCGTTGCCGAAAAGTAATCGGGCGGCACTCCCGCAACAAGAGTGGGATTAAGCGCAATATCTATCGTGAACAGCTTAGGCGCGCTCCACACGTCTGCGCTGTCCATTGCGGCGTATATCGGTATATCTCCGATTATCTCAATGCCGTTTTTGTTGGCGTACGCCTTCAGCTTTTTCCACTGCATAAAGAAGATATACTGCACAAAGCGGTGGAATTTTATTCTGTCTGAATTATCTTCCTTAAACTGCTTTATCGCCTGCGGCTTTGCAAAGCGTAAATCCTTATCCCATGCAAGCCACGGTCGCAGTCCGTTTTCCTCCTTTATCGCCATGAACAGCGAGTAGTCCTCAAGCCACCACGCCTGCTCCTGTATAAAGGCGAGATACGCTACGTCCTCCTTGAATGAGAAAAACGCCTTGTGCAAAAGCTCGTTTTTCTGAGCTATAACCTTTTCATAGTCAACGCAGGACGGATCCTCTCCGTACTCTCTGCCCTTGATGTCATCGGGGGTGAGCAGTCCGAGGCTTACAAGCCCCCACAGGTCGATAAGCAGAGGATTTCCCGCAAACGCAGAGGGGGACTGATACGGCGAATCTCCGTAGCCCGTCGGGTGAATGGGCAGTACCTGCCAGTATTTCTGTCCCGCCGATTTCAGCCAATCAACAAAATCATAGGCGGGCTTGCCCATTGTGCCTATGCCCTCGTTTCCGGGCAGGCTGGATATATGAAGCAAAACTCCGCAGCTTCGGTTCATTGTCGTACTCATATCATACCTCCCAATGCGAAAATACTGTATTACTTTTCGTCATTCATGCTTGTTCTGAACGGAGCAACGGGTATTTCTCCGCCGAAAAGCATCGGCTCCTTATAGTTTGTCCACAGATAGCGCAGATAAAGCGGCTTTTCCACCTTATCAGAGCTTACCGTCAGAGTGTTGTCGGGGTTTATTACAGCCTTGGCCTCATAAAACTCCTTATCCGCACCCGCAAGCTCAAAGCCTTCAATTTTTTCGCCCCTCACTTCAAAGCCGCCGTCGGCGTGGTCAAAGGCTACAACCGCCCTTCCGCCGCCGAAAGTCACGGATTTATAAATCGGGCCGAACGCCCTTATAGCTTTATCGCCGTAAACATGGTACATAGCCTGTAAATACAGCCTGTGTCCCACGGGCTTTTTATCCTTGGGGTGAATTTCGTTAAATTCTCCGCAGTCGGTAATTATCGCGATACCCGTGTTCTTGACGGTCTTGTATACTCTCATCTGCGCTTCTCTTATAACGCACCAGTGCTTGTAGTCGGGATCGTGCTTGTAGCGGTGCATGGGGAGCTGTACGAACAAAAACGGAAGCTCATCGTCCCCCCAGTTGTCACGCCAGAGCTGAATAAGCGCCTTAAACAGCTTGAAATAGGTTTTCGGCCTGTTGTCGTCCGTTTCGCCCTGATAGTATATAAAGCCCTTTATCGTATAGGGACATACCCTCATGAGCATACTGTCGTAAAGCGCGGTTGCGTGAAAGGGGTTGAGTGGGCAGAGAGGACCGGGGTACTTGCTCACTCCGCAGTACGCCTGACATTCGTCCCAGGTACCGTCGGGGTGCTCCGCATAGAATACCGCGGACTTTTTGCCCCATTCCTCCTCGTATTTTACATAATCGAGGTACTCCTTATCCATTTCCTCTCTTGAACGGCCTGCAATTGCGTTGTCATAGTCGTCAAGATACGCTTTCATATCAACATCTCGTTCCAGCGTTTCTCTGTTCATCCAGTAGCTTGCGCTTGTACCGCCCCAGTTACAGCCGATTATACCGACCGTAACGCCGAGCTTTTCTGCAAGCTCCTTTGCGTAAAAGTACGCGACTGCGCTCCACGCTCTTGCGCTCTCGCTGTCAAAACAGCTCCAGCCGGTGTTTTTCTCGTCCTCAAAGAATTTTTCGTCCATGTTGCAGTTTTTCTGCGTGTAGTAATAGCGGACATTCGGCTCTTTGTCATTTTTCAGAGCGTCTGCGCCGCCCTTGCAGTTTTGAAGCTCAAGCTCCATATTGCTCTGTCCGCCCGCAAGCCAAACCTCGCCGTAAACTACATTGTCAAAGCGAAGCTCCTTTTCGCCGTCCGTCACGGTCATTGTATAAGGTCCGCCCGCAGGACAGGAGGGAAGCACGGCGCACCACCTTTCGTTTATTACCTCAGCCGCCGAGGTAATTCCGTTCACGGACACGGTGACGGTTTTTCCGTTTTCGCCCTCGCCGAAAATTCTTACGCTCGTATCTCTTTGAAGCACCATGTTACTGCTGAACACGGCGGCGGTTTTAAACTCTGCCATTTTTATTACCTTCCTTACTCTTAACGGATAAAAGCCGCTTGTATTTACCGTAGCGGTACACAGCGGCGATTGCTTCAATAAGGGGCTTGCCCCGTCATTATATATTTTGTTTTGAGCCTTTCATGGCTTTTCTTGTTCTTTTCCACTTTTTCGGATCTTTTTTGCGCTGTTCCATTACCGCCTTGAACTCCTCTTGCTCCTGCTTTGTCGCAAGAACGGTCTGCACGGTGTAGGTGTAGCTGTTGTGCCGTCTGTATCTGGGATAGCGGGTAAACTCGTAGACGGATTTCAGCGCATGGCCCTTGCAGGAGGTCACCGTCATCATACGCACGCTCTTATATTCCTCCTCCTTTGAAAGAGTGATGAATTTAAGCATCAGCGAATGTGTTTTTCCGCACAGCGGACAATGAAACAAAAAGGGAAGCCGTTCGGTCGGATACATATCGCACAGCTCGCCGCCGCCTGTCATTTTAAATTCCACAAGGCGGTTTGCCTTTGCATAATCTGCTTTTTTCTGCCACTCTATCTTTTCGGGGAGGTTATCCATTCTGCACAGCACCATTGCGGTATAGTATGCGTCGTTGAGCGCACTGTGGAATTTCAGCGTTTCGTCTATGCCGAGCTTCTGCACGGCGTCACCGAGTGATATTTGACTGCGTGACAGCCCGCATTGCCTTGCCGCTATCGGCTGTATATCCGCAAATGGCGGGAGAGCCGAAATATCCTGCCCGAAAAACTCCGCCTGCCCTTTAAGCGACGGAAAATCGTCAGGTCCCCAGGTGCAGACAAGCTCTGCATTCTGCGCCTTGCACCACCTGAGAAAGCTGTTAAGCACACTGCCGAAGCCCGGCGCGTTTTTCAGCTCCTTTTCGGTTATGCCGGTAAGCTCCCTTATCCACTTTTTGAGTTTAACGTAATACTTGGGCTTTACATAGCTTGAAAAGGTGTCGGGCAGTATTTTTCCGTCCCTTACGGCTAATGCCCCTATCTGGATTATTTCAAGAGGGAGAGTCTTGTCGTCCTTTTTTACGACAAGCTCCTTTGACATGGGCTGGCTCCACTCTAAATCCAGCACTATAAAAGTCATTAAAACCTTCCTTTCGCCCGCCGTTATACGGCAACCTCGATTTTTTCGTTAAATTCGTGGTATTTGTAATCGACAAGGGTAAAGCTGTTTTTGGTAAACCTATAGAAGTCGGTTATATCCTCGACCTGCATTTTCGGTGCGGGATAAGGCTCTTTTTCGATAAGCCTCTTTACTGCGTCAACGT
This sequence comes from uncultured Ruminiclostridium sp., assembly GCA_944386545.1. Taxonomy (GTDB): domain Bacteria; phylum Bacillota; class Clostridia; order Oscillospirales; family Ruminococcaceae; genus Ruminiclostridium_E. Next base: position 16,225 of record CALXBK010000015.1, on the reverse strand, counting down.
GCCTGTCGTAAATATGCGCATCGGCTATCACATGGACAAGCTCGCCCGCTTTAAGTCCCGACGCCTTTGCAAACATTATCAGAAGTGCGGCGTACTGGCAGACGTTCCAGTTGTTCGCCGTCAGCATATCCTGCGAACGCTGATTGAGTATTGCGCTGAGCGTATCTCCCGCAACGTTGAAGGTCATGCTGTAAGCGCAGGGCGCAAGTCTCATCTCGTGCAGATCCTTATGATTGTACATATTGGTCATTATACGCCTGCTTGCGCGGTTGTGCTTTAAATCGTAAAGCACCCTGTCAACCTGGTCAAATTCGCCCTCAGGGTATATGCTTTTCTGTCCGAGCTGATAACCGTATGCCTTTCCTATCGTGCCGTTTTCATCAGCCCATGCGTCCCATATACGGGTGGAAAGCTCATTTACACGGTTGCTCTTTTTCTGGTATATCCAGAGAATTTCCTCAATGCAGGAACGGTAGAAAATTCTTCTGAGCGTCATGACGGGAAACTCCTCCCGCAAATCGTATCTGTTTACGATACAGAATTTTTTTACCGTATGCGCAGGAGTGCCGTCCTCCCAGCGGGGGCGCACCTCGCTGTCGGTGTCCCATATACCGTTTTCGAGTATATCACGGCAATTTTGTATAAAATAGTTGTCGGCTATGCTCATTTTTATTTTCCTTATATCTTGGACAGCAGCTTTGAGGTAGAGAAGTCCACGCTGTCAAAGCTGCGGTATTCAAACATATTTAAGCTCGGATTGTCGCTCATTGTGTAGATTGAAACGCCTGCGGAGGCGGCATAGGTTTTTACGTTCTTAAGCAGCGTCTGCGCCGTCTCGGGGTAATCATACTTCTTTTCCTCGTTTACAAACGCCTCCTCATAGGGAGTTATCTGTGCGTCGTACATATCGTCAAAGCCGTAGATGTAAATTTCGGTAAAGCCCTCATAAATCGCAAGCTGGAGCGCAATGTACAAATCGTCAATTCTTTTGAGCGCCTCGCTGTGCTGGGTTGTGCCGAAGGAGGGCAGCTGGGGGATAAAGCCGTTACCCATGATGTTGAAGTAGGTCGGCTTTTTTGCAAACTTGTCCTCAAATACCGTAACGGTGCTTGCTATAAAGCTGTCCATTCCCTCTATGTGCTTGCCGTTGCCGAGATAATGCTCGGAATCGGTGAGTATGTACTGCGTGGGACGAAGCGGAGTTTTTGCAAATAACTTGCAGATACCGTTATAGGATATGCACCTTTCGTTGAGCATTACGTTAAGCTCCTCAAGCTTTACGCCCTCCTTGTAGCCGAGGATAAAGCAGCGCTGTCCCGCAAACCTGTCCTTGCACTCTTTAAGCTGTGAGTCGGTGCGGCGTACGGCCTTTTCGAGCTTTGCCTGATAGGATTTGTCTGAGATGTTGAACAGCGTTTTCTTCAGCTTCATATAAGGACCTAACAGTCCCGCAGGCTTGTTCATAAGGCAGTAGTCACGCTCTGTAAAGCCGTACTGCTGAAGCCTTTTTTCTATTGTCAGCGCACTGCCCACTCTGCCCGTCATGCCCTTTAAGAACACCTCAAGCTCGTCATAGGAGGAGCTTACCAGCACATAGTACGCCTTTGACATACCTTTAAGCTCGGTGATGCTTCTGAGCGAGCTGTCGCCCTTTACAAGGGTGCGCTCGTCATTTGTAGCAACGAAAGCAAGCTCAGGCACCTTTACGCCCTTTTTGCGAAGCTGTAACAGGGTTTTCTTCATGATTTCCGCATTTATACCATTTCCGTCGCCGAGTATTACAAGCTTTCTCTGTCCGATAATTTCAATGTTGTCGATAATGTGCTTCTTGTAGGTCTGCGCCTTGAACATTTTCGTCAGCGCACCCTGTGTCAGTGAATCATAGGTCATACCGATGCCGCTCCTTCAGACATTCTTTTTAATATTTTATGCGATTACTTCTCGCTTAATATAAACATATCGTAAATTACCTTGATAGCCTTTTCAAAATCGCTCTCGTGTATTCCGATTATGATGTTAAGCTCGCTTGAGCCCTGGTCTATCATTATGATGTTTATATCCGCATGAGAAAGCGCCGCAAATATTCTTGTAGCAGTACCCTTCTTTGCCTTCATGCCTCTGCCCACTACCGCAATAAGCGCAAGGTCGCTTTGCATTTCGATGTGGTTGGGCTCGGTGACAGCGCATATCTTTTCAACAATGTCGGGCTTTTTGTCAACGTCCTTGCCGTCAAGCACTATGCTCATGGTGTCAATGCCCGTGGGAATATGCTCAAAGGATACTCCGTTTGCTTCAAGCACGGTGAGTATTCTGCGCAAGAAGCCCACCTCGCTGTTCATCTCGTCCTTTTCGATAGAGATTACCGAGAAATGCTTCTTGCCTGCGATACCCGTGATGATGTGCTGAGGGGGATTGGGATCGTCGGCAACTATCATTGTACCCTTAGCCTCGGGCTCATTTGTGTTTCTTATGTTTATCGGAATTTTTGCGCTTCTTACAGGGAAGATTGCCGCCTCGTGAAGCACCGACGCTCCCATGTAGGAAAGCTCTCTTAATTCCTTATAAGTGATGGATTCGATAACGTCGGGGTTTTCGACTATTCTCGGATCAGCTACGAGGAAGCCGCTTACATCCGTCCAGTTTTCGTACAGATCTGCATTTATCGCCTTTGCGACAATAGAGCCCGTAACGTCCGAGCCGCCTCTTGAGAAGGTGCGTACCGTGCCGTCGGGATTTGCGCCGTAAAAGCCGGGAATAACCGCATGGAATACTCCGTGCAGAACGGAAGCAAGGCAGGAGTCCGTCAGCGTATCGTCAAAGCGTCCGTCGGGACGGAAGAAGATAACCTTAGCCGCGTCTATAAACTCATAGCCGAGATAATTTGCAAGAATAATTCCGTTTAGGTATTCCCCTCGGCTTGCCGCATAATCCCTGCCTGCCCTGGCTCTGAAATTTTCGATTATGGTTTCGTATTCCTCGTCAAGCGACAAAGTAAGTCCGAGATCGCTTATAATGCCGTTAAAACGCTCGGCTATCGGCGCAAACTGATTGTAGGCGTTCTTGCCCTCCTCGGTTATTGCGTCATAGCACGCATAAAGCATATCCGTTACCTTTGTATCATCGGAAAAACGCTTTCCGGGAGCACTCGGAACAACGTATCTGCGTTCCTTGTCGCTTCTTATTATATCCGCCACCTTGCGGAACTGATTTGCGTCGGCAAGCGAGCTGCCGCCAAACTTTACAACCTTGCTCATCGTATCATTGTTTCCTTTCCTGCGTCCAACAACTTCTCAGACTATCGGTTTCAATAAGGGGCTTGCCCCGTCATTCAACGCGGCAAGCCGCAGCGAAGCTGCGATTCAGTTTCAGTTGGGGATTGAACCCCAACTGAAACTGAATATGTCCCCCGCCGCCTTAGAGGCGGGGGACATCTTGCCAAAGTTATAATCATATTCTATATTATTTTATCACAGCGGCTTATAAAAATCAATAGCAAGAATGCGATTTTTTGACAATACGCTATATCAGCACGGGCTGAAGCTGTTTTCCCGTCATTGCCGCCGCCATTGTCTGTTCGGCAAGGGAAAAATCCGCAACCAGCGAGGCGGGCTTTTTTACGGGATCGTCCTGACCGAACGGTACGAAATAAAAATGCTTGCGCCCCATAAGCTGTGCAATGTTTTTGAACGAGCCTGCGAGAGCGTCGTTTGTGGCGCAGGCGAGCACCACGGGCTTTTCTCCTCTGAGATGACTTTTTACCGCCATTGTGACGGGCGTATCGGTAATGCCTTGCGCAAGCCTTGCCGTGGTGTTTCCCGTGCAGGGCGCTACTATCATTATATCGGTAAGGCTTTTCGGACCTATCGGCTCGGCTTCGGCTATGGTTGTTATGACGGGCTTTTTGCAAAGCTGTTCGGCAAGCCTTATATGCTCGCTTGCCTTTCCGAAGCGCGTGTCGGAGCAGGCGGCGCAGAAGGACATCACGGGCAGAATATCGCACCCTGACTCGCTAAGCCGTTTCATCACGGCGAACGCTTTTTCAAAGGTGCAAAACGAGCCCGTCATGCAAAAGCCGACCCTTAAGCCTTTAAATATTTCGCTCATTTTCATCCCCCAGTTCATCGCATAATATCCGCCGCACTGCCCTTGCGGTTATCTCTCCCGCCGTTATCGGCGCAGTTTTTGCGGGAAGTCCCCCGGCAGGGACGATTTTCGGAAGTAAATTCTGCGGCACATCGCTTTTTATCCCGCTTTGCGAGGCAAGCTCGATATAAACCGAATTTTGCGGCATGGCTTTTATCTCCTCTTCTCCGAGCACCGCCGCAGGGACGGTGTTATAAACCACATCACAGCAGGAAAGCTCCCCGCATAAATTTTCAAATGCGACTGCGTGACAGCCGTTCGCCCTCGCCTCGGCACGCTTTGCTTTGCTCCTTGCCGCAACGGTTACTTCTGCACCCAGCATAAGCAGGTATTTTGCAAGCAATGCGCCTATTCTGCCGTAGCCGAGGATAAGCACCCTGCTGTTCATAAACACCCTGCCAAAAGCTGTTATCCCGACGGAAAGCGCGCCCTCGGCACTTGGCAGCGCATTCTCCTGCGTGTATATCTCATCGTAATAATCCGCTAAAAGAACGTTGCAGTCGCTAAACAGCCGTTTTACGCACGGCTTTGCCATTCCTGCCGCAATTATTCCGTGCTGCTTTAAAAAGTCCGCCGCCGATAGAAGGGGAATTTTCTCGTTGCAAAGCGGAGCATTTACATTCACTCCGTCCTTTGTGCAGGGAAGCCCCAGTACAACCGCATCGAATTTTTCCTCCCGTCCCTTATCGCAAAAGTAAATTTCGTTTTCGCAAAACCCGAAGGTTTTTACCGTGTAATATTTTGAAAGCTCCCTTGCGGCGTATAACTGCCGCACATCTCCGCCGAGCATAAGTATATCCATAAGACCACCTTTTTCGCTTTGGCAGAGCCTCTACTCCGCCGAAGCCCTGATTTTATTACCAAAATACATATCATAATATATGTTTTTACGTAATTTTTTGTGAAGAAGAACAAAAAAATCAAGTAAACTATTGTAATTTAAATCCTAATATGTTATTATATTAATGTGGAAAACAGCTTTCCCTAATTCGTTGCCGAATGGCAGCACGCACAGAAAGGATTTAATGAAATGGCTACTAAAAAAACAACTATCGCAGCAACCGCAGCGGCACCCGTAGCTCAACCTGCAAAGACTGAAGCTGTAAAGGCTGCCGAAGAAGCAAAGGCACCCGCAGCTAAGCCCGCAGAAAAGACCGCAGCTAAGAAAGCTCCCGCTAAGAAGCCCGCGGCAAAAAAAGCTCCCGCCAAGAAGCCCGCAGAAAAGAAGGCTCCCGCTAAGAAGGCAGAAGCTCCCGCACAGCCCGACAGATACGAGCTGGCTGATATGTTAAGAGCAAAGTTTGAAAAGAAGGACGTTTCGGGCGTAAACGAGAAGATCGCAGTAGAAATCAAGGCTTACGGCGATGCTGAATACTATGTTTACATCCTCATCGAGGACGGCAAGCTCACAATCGAGCCCTGGGGATATATCGACAATGATGTGCATATTGATATGCCCATTGCAGACATTCTCACAATAATCAAGGGCGACAAGTACGACTTTGAGGCAAAGGCTATCAGCGGCGACTTCTACGCTATCGGCAGTCTTACAAAGCTTCTCAAGGTTAAAAAGGCTCTCTTTTAATCAAGACTGATAGGTAAGCACGGCGGCGGCCGTACTTCGGTACGGTTGCCGCTTGTTTTGTTCAATCCACAAGTATAAAACAAAGGTTGGTAACCGATATGGAAAAAGTTAAAAAAGCAGTCATTCTTGCGGCAGGCTTCGGAACGAGAGTTCTCCCCGCAAGCAAGGCTATCCCGAAGGAAATGCTCAACATCGTGGATAAGCCCGCAATCCAGTATATTGTTGAGGAGGTAATAAACTCCGGCATTACCGATATACTCATCGTTCTTTCAAGAGGAAAGCATGAAATAGAAGATCATTTCGACCGCAAGCCCGATCTCGAAGCACAGCTCCAAAAAAGCGGCAAGACCGAGTTCTACAAGGTTGTAACCGATATTGCACAGCTGGGAAAAAACATTACCTATGTCCGTCAGCAGACGCAGAACGGCACAGGCGGCGCGGTTATGTACGCAAAGAGCTTTGTAGGAAACGATCCCTTTGTAGTAATCTACGGCGACGATGTAATTATCGGCGACGATCCATGCACGGCGCAGTGCTGTCGTGCATACGAAAAGTACGGCAAGGCGGTTGTATCCATGAAGGAGGTTCCTCCCGAGCTTGTGCTCAAATACTGCACCCTTGACGTAAAGCACGCAGAGGATAACCTCTACCACATCAGCAACATGATTGAAAAGCCCAAGCCCGAGGAGGTAATCTCCAACTTCTCTATCTTAGGCAGATGCGTACTGCCTGCAAAGATTTTCGACATTCTCGAAACTCTCCCCACAGGCGCAGGCGGAGAATACCAGCTCACCGACGCAATGAAGCAGCTCGCTCAGACCGAGGGCATGATAGGCGTTGACTTCACAGGCACACGCTACGATATGGGAAACAAGCTCGGCATTATGAAGGCGTGCGTTGAGGTCGCTTTAAAGCACCCCGAAATCGGCGAGGACTTCAAGGCTTATCTCAAAACGCTGGATATATAACTTATAGGCAAGATGTCCCCCCTCTAAGGCGGCGGGTTGCATATTCAGTTTCAGTTGGGGTTCAATCCCCGGCTGAAACTGAATCGCAGCTTTGCGGCGGCTTGCCACGTTGAATGACGGGGCAAGCCCCTTATTGAAAGTTGATTTAAAGTCACATTAAAATCCTTATACGGTATAAGCTCTTAATTGCCACAGCAATGTGAAAGAGGGCTTGACAATGAAAAGGAGAAGGAGGACAATTTTAGCAAGCAAAGCATTGCTGCGTCCGTTTTTTCCGTCAGGCGTCAAACAGTGCGGTATTTCAAGACATATTAAGTCGGTTGTATGACGAACAGGCTGCGCCTTTTTTGTGTCTGAAACAGCGGAAATATTTTTTTGCCAATATAAGTTACTGTTTAATTAGTTACTAAGACAGGAGGTGAAGCTTATAAAACCTAATCGAAATGAAGAACGGGGCATACAGCTTTTGGAGCTCTGCTTTGATACCTTTTGTGAAAACGGGCTGGAAAACACCAGCATGGAAAAGCTGTCCGAAGCCTGCGGTGTGACAAATGCGGCGCTGGTCTACTACTTCGGAACAAAGGAGAATATTGTCGTTGAAGCAACCTCCCACTGTATGGCAAAGGTGGAGGACGATTTCATGGAGAAAGCGCCGCGAAGCTTTCCTGACATCGAGCGGTTCCTGAATGAAATGCCCTACCTTACCGCAAAGCTCCACGGGGCGAAATACCGCTTTATGTATCAAGTGTACGCCAGCCCCCGCTACCGGGAACACGGAAAGGCATTTTTTGAGGGCATGAACATCCGCTACCACAATTACGCCGTACAGCTTTCCGGCAAGCTGGGACTGCCGGTGGACTATGTGCAGGGCATGATCTATATCTTTGTCCGTGCCTGCGTCCATTACGCCATGTTTGAGGACGAAGATTATTTGAACTTGCAGATGAACGCCATACGCGCGTCGCTGAGGGCGTTCCTATCCGCAAAACAGCAGGAATATATAAAGGAGGACAGACCATGAGACCAAAAAGAAAGGTAATAAGTTTATTGTTGGCAATCTGCCTTGTGGCGGGACTTATGCCGACAGTGGCGTCTGCGGCAACAGACACAGGAAAGGCGATCCGGCTTGGCACAGGGGTTTTGCAGGAAGATACGAATACCGCAAACGCCGCTGCCGTATACTTTGGAAAGAACAACGAAGATAAGCCCGGCGCGTGACGTGTCATCGGCTATAACGGCAACGGTGTTGCCGGTGCACAGGGGAGCATGACCTTGCTTGCGGCAGGCAACATGGGACTTGAGGAATTTGACACCGACGGAGCCAGCAACGAATACGCAACGAGCGATTTGAAAATTGCGGTGGACGCGCTTGCGGACAAGCTGACAACAGAAGAAAAAGCCGCTGTTATCAAACGGACGCTTGTAAGCGGAAGTTACAGTGGAACTGAAACCGACTGTGTATCTGGAGCACAGGTGGATAATGCTGTATTCTGGCCGCTTTCCACAAAAGAGGCATATGCGGTGGACAAGACGCTGCGAATGGCAGATCCCGACCATCCGTGTTGGGCGTCAAGCTATTGGTGGCTGCGGTCGCCCGGCCGCACTGATGACCTTGCCGCCGCCGTGAAGGGTGATGGCGGTGTCTACAGCAAGGTTGGGCTCGATGTCCAGTGAGGGTATGGTGTTCGTCCCGCTTTTCATTTAGATCTGAACGCTGTCCTCTTCACATCTGCCGCCGTAGGCGGCAAATCGGCGCAGGGCATGGACAGCGGTCTGACCTCCGTTACCGATTATACCGGCAATGACCGGAAGCTGACGCTTCGGGACGATAGCCACAGTAGCCTTACTGCAAACGCAAATAGCGCAGTTTGCACAAGTACAAAAGTAATCAGCGTAGAGATCAATTACTCCAATGCCAAAGCAGGAGATAACGAGTATATCTCCGCAATGTTTCAGGGAAGCGACGGTACGGTAAAGGCTTATGGCAGGATTAAGACCCTTGCATCCGGCGAGGAAAGCGGCACCGTTACAATCAGTTTATCTGATTTCGCGCCGGACAGCGGTGACAAGCTCTATGTATTCAACGAGCAGTATAACGGCGATGAGGCCACCGATTATGCCAGCCCGCTTCGGGAGGTTGTGATCCCCACATCGGTAAACGCCTATGATATCACAAACACGCTGACGGATATCACCACAAATAACACAGCCACATATCGGCGGATCGGCGAAACCGGCGATTATACCGCCGCCCTGACAGCGGCGCAAGGCTATGTACTGCCCCAGAGCATCGAAGTCAAGGTGGGCGGCACAGCGCTGACAGCAGGAGACAGTACGTATACCTATGATGTAACAACAGGCGAGGTTAAAATTTTCAGCTCAGCGATCACCGGGGATATTGAGCTTATCGCGAAAGGCGCATTGCCGCAGGAAAAAGAGCCGACCGCCTCCTTTACCGCTACAAGCCATGAAGGCGGCACCCTGTCCAATGTGGATATGATATATAATAAAAAAGGACAAGGAAGTGATTTCAAATGAGCGACAGCTCTTATACCGATTTAACACAGCGGATTGAAGAATCCTTTGCCGAAATTGAGGATGAAGCGATTGCTGATTTCAAGAAAACGGACGAAGCCTATGCTGCCCTCTATCAGCAGATTTCAAAGCTGAAAGCAGACAATCCCTTTATTGGTAAGATTATAGACGGCAGCGGTGATATTTCTCTGAACGCCGAGGAGCACGAAGTTTTAACCGAGTATTTCCGGCTGCGGTTCAGGCTCGATGACATGGAACGCCAGCGGTTATATTTCAGAGGACATACCGACTGTATTTCGTATCTGAAAAAGGTCGGGGCGCTAAATTGAATATTTCAGCATAAGCGGCATGGGAATTTCCTGTGCCGCTTTTCTCATATCTGCACATTCTATTTCGTTTACTGCATATAGATTGTACAATTTATATGCAGTAAAATTGATTGGCAGCTTGATTTTCTGCATATAATATGGTATGATTATATGCAGAAACGGAGGGTCTATATGAGAAAATTTGACTATTCATTTTTGAACAACGGTTTACTGCCTGCAAACTTGGTAAACCTTACTTCCAATATTTCCGCTTTGAAAACTATGGCCGGAATACGAAAAGAGGAATACACGCAAATTTTTACAGAATTAGAGGCGGTTGCAAAGGTTCAGTCAATCAAAAGTTCCAATGCGATTGAGGGTATTGTAACGAGCGATGAGCGTATTGCTGCTATTGTCAATCAAAACAGCGCCCCACTTAATCATAATGAGGCTGAAATTGCCGGTTACAGGGACGCATTAAGTGAAATTCATTTAGGTTTTGAGCACATAGATTTCAGAGAGCGTGATATTCTGCGCTTGCACGAAATGATGATGTCCTTTGCCGGCTATGAATACGGCGGTCAATACAAAACTGACGATAATGTGATTTTAGAAATTGACGCTGACGGTAACAGGCGGGTTCGCTTTCGTCCCACACCGGCAGATGAAACACCAAAGGCAATGGAACAATTAGAACTGGCTTATATGGAAGCCCGAAGCGATGCAAATATAAATCAGCTATTGTTAATTCCCTGCGTAATTTTGGATTTCCTTTGCATACACCCTTTCCGTGACGGTAACGGCAGAATGTCAAGATTGCTTTCTTTGCTGCTTCTGTATAAAAACGGTTTTGACGCAGGAAAATATGTGTCCTTTGAGGAGCAGATCAATAATTACAAAGCCTACTATTACGAAGCTCTCCGTCAGTCATCGGACGGTTGGGGAACAAACGAAAACAGCTATTTTCCATTTATTGAAAATTTCTTATCCACTCTTTATATGTGCTACAAAGAGCTTGATAAGCGTTTTGCTGTCGTTCACGGAAAGAAAATCACAAAGAAAGCCCGTGTAGAGGCAACGGTGCTTAACAGTTTGACACCTCTTTCCAAATCCGAGATATGCAAAATTCTTCCCGATGTCAGCCCGACAACTGTTGAGGCCGTACTCGGCGCTATGGTGAAAAGCGGTACGATAAAACGGATCGGCTCGTCGAGATCGACACGATATATCAAGTCATAGTGGTTGCTCTTAATATTTTTTCTTAATATAAAGTAAAAAGTATCTGAAATCCAAAAGTTTTTACGAAATTTAAGTAAAAACTTTTGAATTTTCACCTTTATAACCCTTACATAGCCGAGAGGTTTTCTAAATGAAAGCCCCTCGGCTTTTTCTATTGCGTAAGCAACAAGGTTCCCGGCACCCGTTCAAAATCTTTGATTTTGGCAACGGGTGGGGTTCTTATTTCAGAACGGAGGTGAAAAAGTATGCCATATATCCCGCCGGAGGTGGTGGAGAAAGCCCGTGAAATGGACTTGCTGACCTATTTGAAAAGCTATGAGCCGCGGGAGCTTGTTCATTTCGGAGGAAACACCTACTGCACCCGTGAGCACGACAGCTTGAAGATTTCAAACGGCAAATGGTGTTGGTTTTACCGTGGCATCGGCGGCTATTCGGCGCTCGATTATCTAATCAAGGTCAAAGAAATGCCGTTTATGCAGGCGGTTGAAACGATTATGGGGAATGTCGCGGTATCGCCGCCAACCTATACCCCTGTACCGAGCAAACCGAAAGAAAAGGTATTGCTTCTGCCAAAGGCGAACCGCTGTGCCACCCACGCCGTCGAATATCTGCACCGCAGAGGTATCGACTATGACCTGATAGATTTTTGTATCGGTACGGGACGGCTGTATGAAAGCTATCCTTATCACAATGTCGTGTTCGTCGGTCAGGATCGGAACGGCAAACCCCGCTATGCCAATTTGCGCGGTATCAGTCGATACCGCCGCGTTTTATATTTTTTTGTAATAGACCGGATTGTCACTCAGCCCCAATATATAATCTACATTGGTTTTATAGAATTCCGCAAGCTTAATCAGAATAGCGGTCGGCACGTCGTTTTCTCCGGTTTCGTATTTGGAATATCCAGTCTGTGACATATTCAGCATTTTTGCTATCGCAGTCTGATTCAAGTCTGCGTCCTCACGAAGATTTCTTATCCTGTTATACATTTTGCTCCCTTCCTACACTAAAGCCTTGCCGTAAAAATTGTGTTTATGTGCACCGCTTTGGGTGTAATACAATTATAGCTTGCGGGAGATTTATTCTATATTATTTAATCTGTATCAGGTTAAAACTGAGTGCCTAATATTTGTTTAATTTCAATATAGATTTAACTGTTTGGTTGTGTATTTTTTTGTATTGACATTTAACCTGAAATAGGTTAAAATAATTATAGCAAACAATAACTGTTTTGTGCATAAACAGAATTCGGTGCTATTTTTGTCGTTTCAGACGTTAATTTTGCAAGGTGGATTGAAAAATGCGGGGATTATTGTAAAATTAGAATAGATGATAGCAGCAATCAGAATTATGTTTTACAGTTATTGCAAGAATAATCATTTCGGAAAAACGTAGAGTTTTATCCGCATGGTAAAAAATGAAACGGAGAGTCTATTATGAAAACAATTCATTGCTTAAAAGTAAAAAACCGGACAAATCATTTTAATGCGGCAATCAGATACATTTTGACCGCGGTTTTTGCTTTGATTATTGCTGTTGCAGTTGCGGGATGCAGTACGGATAATCTGGTAAGCCTGCCTGACGAGCATACTGTCAGTGATATCAATGTTAATATGCAGTCCGGTGCTGATAATTTGACAGGTGTACCTGACGAGCAGAGGATTATGCAGGATTTAGCCGCTGATAAAGATTTTTTCAACGAGCAGGAAGTGCAGATTTCCGACTTATCGGTTATAAAAAGGCAGACAACCGTTGAGGATAAGATTGATCTGGTGTATGTTGAGGTTAAAGCAGAAAATGAATTCATCAACTGCACCCTGAGCTATGAAATGACATACAGACTTTATAATGACGGGTGGCTTCTTGACGAGGTGAAGCAATATGAAAACGGTGAACATAGCGTACTACCAAAAAAAGGAATAGCAGACGATGATGTGGAAATTTTCATAACTCAAAAATTCTCAGGAACACCTAGTTTGGATGAAGATGTTTATTATAAACATGAGTGCATTAGTGCAGAAAACAACCTTGAAGAAAGCCGTTGTACTCGGATATTTACAGTATGGTATGAGTGTGATGTTGGCGATTTGGCGCTTGATTATAAAGCAGTTTTCGAATATGATATAGAACAAAATTTATGGGTTTTGGAAGAAGAGAATGAAGGAGATATATATATTCGCTGGCGTCTTGATAATACTGTATGGACAATTGACGATGAGGATTATAAGGGAAATGAAAACTTGATGATTTCTTTCACAGAACAAACTGATGATTCTATAAAAATTACAATTACGACCGAAAACAGATTTATAGCCGAGGATATAATTTATCTTAATGATAGAGAAACCGAATATTATTTCGCCGCGCCCGAAATTTATCAATACGATGATCTTAGGTTATTCATAAGTACTTACGGTGATCTTTTGATTAATGTAAATTGGAATACAAATTATGATTGCAGTCGTTATATATTCTAGTAATATTTAGTATATCAGCTATCTATATCAATAATTGCTATATGTTAGTGCAATGAAATCGAATCACATTTATTAGAGCTTATTTCTCCACCAGCGGTAAGGCGATAGACGAACCGCCAAGCGAAAAAATAGATTCTTTTATGGGTGAGGCTAAGCCTTATCTTTCATCGGGAGATTATGCAACTGCTCTCGAAATGATACTTGATAGTTGCAGCTAAAACAGGAGGTATATTATATGAAAAAATGTCCTTACTGTGCCGAAGAAATTCAGGATGAGGCTATTATATGCAGATACTGTCATTCTAATCTGCAAACGAGCACTACAGCAGCAAATAATCCCCAGCCTGCTCCTTCGACCCAACCCGCTCCATCGGCACAAACTGAGCAGTATATATACAATTATTACTCTATGTCTGCTCACACCAAGAAGATTTTACTGTGTTGTGCCGCTTTGGGTATGGTTCTTATTGTATCAATCGGTCTGTTTATGATAGTGTTTTCATTGAATGGGCTGTCTTATTTCGGAATATATGATATAAGCGGCATTTCGCCGGTAGGTTCATTCGAAAAGCTTGCTAATATTGCTTCACTCGATCGGGATAAATTAAACCTGCCGCAGCCCATAAATATCGCGCTCATAATTGTTATGCTGATTTGCTTAGTAATGATTATCCTTATAGTTGTAACAACTGTTTATATTATAAAAGGACTTATCAAAATTTCAAACGATCCGGTAGAAAGCTTATATTGCTTTGGAAATGCGATGCTGGTAAATGCTGTTATAAATTTAGGAAGCATTGCCGTTGTTATTTTGTGGAATATAGTCATTCAGATAGGAGCAAGCGATCATGCAGACGAAATTTCCGCAGCCGTTATAAAGAAAACGCTTGGACTGGCATTTCCGCTTAACGCGCTTGTTTTCGGAATTCTCGGAATTGTAGGTGTTATTGTTATAAACCGATTCATATCACTGTGCTACAGATTTGACAGGCAAAATAAAGTGGAGCATAACAGAGAAAGTAATTCCGTTCAAAATATTTGGTACTGTACCTATTGCGGTGCAAGAAATAGCAGCGGCGATGTATTCTGCAATCAATGCGGAAAGAATAAATAAAAAATATCGGAAGATTTTATGAAGACGAGTAAGTTTAAATCAATTGCCGTATCGGCATTAGTTCTGTCGGTGATAGCTGCAAGCGGCTGTTCGGCAGGCGATACAACTTCTGTGACGGAAGATAGGACAAGGTATCGGCTCGGAACAAGAGGGCTATCGTCCTGTCGTTATCGTTCAGAACAATGTCGGGAACAAGCACAGCCCTACGGTGATTATCGCTTCTATCACAAGCAAAAAGGACGCAAAGCCGAAACTACCAACCCATTATTACATCGACGCCGAAAACGGCTTGGAATTGCCCTCAATCGTTCTTTTGGAGCAACTGCGAACCGTGGATAAACGCCGCTTGGGTGACTTTATCGGTCACTTGTCCGAAAATCATATACACGGTATCAATCATGCTCTGGCGGTCAGTATCGGTCTGATCGAGAGCGTACCGAAAAAGTTAATCCTTTGCCTTTGCAGCGCTTGTGCCGACAACTTCTACGGTACGGGCGCTTATTCTTTACGCCGGATTGACCCGCAGCAGACCGAAAAAGACACCTGCACTTATTGCAATCAACGAAAAGGATATGACTACGAGATTATCCCGAAGAACCGTTAAGGAGGCTGCCTATGGAATCACAGACAGCCTATAAAATGCTATTCACGGATTATCCTGATGTAGTTAATGTTGAGCAAATGTGTGAAATGCTCGGCGGTATCTGCGACAAAACCGCTTATCGACTTTTGAAGTCCGGCAAAATCAAGAGCTTTATTGTCGGTCGTCGTTATCGAATCCCGAAGCTCAACATTCTGGAATACTTGGAATTGATAGATAAATCTACTGCATAAAACCTCGTTTGCACATTTGGCCTATGAGGTTCTTTCTGCTACAATATAAATGTCAATGGCAGATGAATCTACGCTGTACCACTCAAAGGAGGTTTTATTATGGTAGCAGGACATCTGCGAGAAAAAAACGGGTACTATCATATGGTACTGAACTATGTGGACGAATACGGTAAACGGCACACGCCGTCCAAATCCACGGGTCTAACAGTAAAGGGAAACAAAAAGCGTGCCGAAAAAATGCTCTCCGAGGCCCGCGCCGCAAAAGAAGCTGAATTAGAGACAAGAGCAATCGAACGCAGCACAGGCAAAGCCCCCGCAGGCACAATCCTTTTTACTGCATTCTTGCTCGACTGGCTGGAAATGACGAAAAAGAATGTGGAGGAAACCACTTACGGGGCATATGCAATGGGTATCAAAAGCAAGATCATTCCGTATTTTGAAGAACACCACCCCGGACTGGCTCTGCGCGAGGTCACACCAAAGCATATACAGGACTACTACACTTACGAATTGACGGTGCGGGGCGTTTCTGCAAACACGGTCATACACCGCCACGCCAATATACGTAAAGCATTACAACACGCTTTCAAACTTGGTTTGATTGATACAAACCCGGCGGATCGCATTGAACGACCGAAAAAAGAAAAGTTTGTCGGCAGCGTTTACGAAGAAGATGAGCTAAACCGTCTTTTTGAGATTGTCAAAGGTGACCCCATAGAGCTTGGCGTTATCCTCGGAGCGTTTTACGGATTGCGCCGAAGTGAAGCGGTCGGCTTAAAATGGGACGCGATTGATTTCAAGAAGAAAACAATCACCATTCGCCATACGGTTACACAGGCGACCATAGACGGCAAAAGCAAAATCATTCAAAAGGATCGGACAAAGACAAAGGCAAGCTATCGTAGTCTGCCGCTTGTGCCGCCGTTCGAGGAATTGTTGCGCCGTCTGAAAGCACAACAGGAGATGAATCGGAAAATGTGCGGAAAAGGCTACTGCAACGATTTCAGGGAATATATCTATGT
>CALXBK010000014.1 GCA_944386545.1 uncultured Ruminiclostridium sp. | reverse complement strand
AAAATTGCAACTCAAAATCTCGTGAACTACCTTTTTCTGTTCTGGATTTCTTATAATATGCGCTTTGTGTCCACACCTAATAAATTTGACATATTGACGGAAATGATATATAATGATACTTTGGAATCGGGTGCGTTTTTCTCTGTTTTACGGAAAAATCGCCCGAAAAGACAAAAGGAAGGAAGAACACAGCTTGATATTTGCAGATTTATTTTTCTTGTATGTTTTCATGGCGCTATGCTTCATTGCGTACTTTATAAGCCGTAAGACGGTATACCGCAACTGGGTGCTGATAGTATTTTCAATTATATTCTACGCATGGGGAGAGCCTGTATGGGTGTACCTGCTTATTGCAAGCGTCGGCGTCAACTACGGTGCGGGCTTGCTGATAGATAAATTCCGTGATACCAAAAAAGCTACTTTGGTTACTGCTCTTACGCTGATTTTTGATATAGGCGTGCTTGTCGTATTCAAATACACGAACTTCTTTATCGAAAACTTCAATGCGATAAGTCCGCTTGACATTCCGAAGGCAAATATTGAAATGCCGATAGGTATCAGCTTCTTCACCTTCCAGATTATCTCTTATGTAATTGACTGCTACTGGGGCAAGATACTGGTGCAGAGAAGCTACTACAAGCTGCTGATGTACATCTCGATGTTCCCTCAGCTGGTTGCAGGTCCTATCGTGCGTTACAGCGTTATTGAAAATGAGATAGACAACAGAAAAATCACCGCTGAGGATATAAGCGAGGGTATTACGCGCTTTTGCATGGGACTGGGCAAAAAGGTCATTCTTGCGAACAACTTAAGCGTCATAGTGGATACCTTCTTCAAAGACGGCGATATATCCTCGCTTTCCGTTGTAGGAACATGGTATGTTGTAATTTGCTATGCTATGCAGGTTTACTTTGATTTTTCGGGATATTCGGATATGGCAATCGGTATGGGACGGATTTTCGGCTTCCACTTTGACGAGAACTTCCGCTATCCCTTTGTCAGCAAAAACATAACGGAATTCTGGCAGAGATGGCATATTTCGCTCGGCACATTCTTCCGTGACTATCTTTTGTATGTTCCTATTTTCGGCAAGCGCAGAAAGTACCTCAATCTGTTCCTCGTATGGTTCTGCACCGGCTTCTGGCACGGAGCAAGCTGGAACTATATTATATGGGGACTTTACTTTGGCTTATTCATACTGATAGAAAGAACGGTCGGAGCAAAGCGCATGAGAAAAATCCCGACGGCTCTCTCTCACGCCTACAACACGGTTGTTGTAATAATCGGCTTCGGTATATTCTATTTTACTGATTTAGGCAAGCTCGGAACATTCCTCGGCAACCTTATCGGACTTAACGGAAACTACTTTACCGATAAAATTTCCACTCAGAACATGATGGCAAACGCGTGGCTTGTGCTTGTGGCAATTGCACTGTGTATGCCGATTATACCCGCTTTGAAAAAGAAGCTCGAAAGCATGAACCTATCTCTTTATTACAGCGTCGGACAAACGGTTTTAAATGTTGCTGTGTTCTTAATGAGCAGTATTTTGCTTGTAAATGCAACCAACAACCCGTTTATCTACTGGAACTTTTAAGGAAAGGAGGGATAACAGATGTCCGATTATATCAACGACAAAGAGCTTGAAGAAATCAACGAGATGTACAGGCAGAAGTTAGAGGCAAACAAGAAAAAGCCCTATAAGAAATCTGCCTCCAAAGAGAAAAAGCCCGCAGAAAACAACGCCGGAAAAAGCGATGTAAAGAAGTCCTCCTCCGTTAAAAGGACGGTAAAGGTTACAAAGCAGGACAAAATCGGCGAGGATAACAAGCCTCAAAAGAAGACCGCAGCTCCCGCCGATGACGATAAAAAGAAAAAGCTCGGAATAAAAATAAATATCGGCGTATGCTCCTCAATCTTTGCGGTACTTGTGGTTGCGCTGGCAGTCCTTCCCCGCCCCACAGTTTCAGAAACGGAAAAAAGAGAGCTTGCTAAATTTCCCGAATTTTTGTGGGAGAACTACTGGAAAGGCGACTACACGGAGGATATAAGCTACTTCTACAACGATACCGTTCCGTTCAGAGATGAATTAAAGTCGTTCGGCGCATGGTTCCGTTCCTGCTTCGGATTTTCAATAAGCGGCGAGCAGATAAGCGGAAACGTTTCCAATATAAACAGCGGCTCATCCCAGACCGAGATAACAACGCAGTCCACAAAGCCTATTGTGATTGTTACTCCCGCACCCTCCGACTCAAATTCAAGCACGCCGCAGTCAAGCGATGACGACAAACCTCAGTCGGGCGATGATAGCAGTTCTGATGAGTCAAAGCCTGAAAATATATATATTGAGCCGTCGGATCCGGACGCTGAGATACTTCATCAGACAGGAATGAACACGGTTTATTTAAGCAACGATGTGATTTACGGCGCACAGCTATATAACGGCAAAAGAAGCTATGCTGAAGATTATGCAAACTCAGTAAACCTTATAAAGGAACGGCTTCCCGATGTCAATGTATACAGTATGCTCGCCGTAACGCAGAACACCTTTATCACCCCAAAAGAGCTTAATACGGCTTCTGCATACTCCGAGCTGAGCGACTCGCGCTATCTTTCAAATATGTTAAGCTCCGATATAAAGGTGATAGAAACCTTTGAAGCATTATTCCCCCACATAAACGAGGAGATTTTCTTCCTGCGCGACTGTCACTGGCAGCAGTTAGGTGCGTATTATGCGGCTGAGAGCTTTGCGAATACGGCAGGCGTTGCTTTCCCTGAAATTACCGAGTATGACAAATACGAGGAGGATTGCTTAGGCTCTATTTACACCGCAACGGACTACGAGCCGCTTATGTACGAGGGCGAAACCTTCACCTACTATGTTCCGACAAATGATTATCAGACGGAATATTACGATTCCGATTACGAATTCCAGTTTGAGTATCCGCTTATGCCGCAGTCGGATTACAGCACGACATCTTTTTACAGCCTGTTCATGGTGGCGGATAACTATATCAAGCATATCACAACCGATGTTGACAATGACAGAGTGCTGGTAGTGCTGAAAGACGATTACCCCAGCGCAATGATACCCTGCCTTACATCCTCATTTGAGGAGATTTATGTTATTGATGTGAGATACTGCAACTTCAATGTGACGGACTTCTGTGCCGAAATGGGCGCAACGGACGTACTTGTCGGAATGACAACGGAAAATGCTCTCGGCAATGTCGGAACATACCTTGAATATATACTCAATCTTTAAACGGCAATAACAAAGAAAACGTCGGCAAGCGAAAATACGCTTGCCGACTGTTAATTTATTCAGTTTTCTTCATCAGGTCTGTATACCTGCTCTTTATAGGATATGCAGTTTCCGCCGAAATCCTTTGCCGCCTTCTGAGAACGCATAACCCTCTGATGAAGCAAATCAAAGGTATCTGACGGCTTGCTTGTATCTGCGCTTACCGTGACGGTAATTCTCTTTCCGTGCTTTGACTCGGCAAACGGAATGTTCATCGTTGAGATTGTTTTTCGTATCTCCTCGCACAGCGTAGCGGCTTCCTCGTCATTTTTGAACGGCAGAGTAACCATAATGCCGTTGCCTTGATAGCGGCAGATTATTTCGGTGTAATGCTTTGCGACAATCCTTACGCACTTTGCCACTCTTTTAAGCGCCTCGTCTGACAGCGCGGAACCGTATATTCTTCCGTACTCGGAAAAATCGTCAATATTGACTATAATCATTGCCGTCTTTGTTTTATCGGAAAGGAGCTTTTCGGTGTTTTCTATCGCATAGCCTCTGTCGTACAGTCCCGTGAGATTGTCAATAACAGAGGTCATTTTTATTCTCAGCTTATCCTCTTTTATCCGACGTGAATTTATCATTCTGACGCTGAACATGGCGTAAGAGGACAAGGAAGCGTAAAAGCACACGATAGCAACAATCCATGCCGTTATTATATAATACGCAAGTATGCCGTTTACGGCGCACAAAACCGTATACCAAAGCGGTACAGCCGCAATAAACAAAGCCGAAACAAGCGGACTGAAAACGGGAAACAACGCAATAACCGCTATTGAAAGAACCGTCTGCGCAAAGCCTGCCGCACCGTCTATACAGCCGCAGAGCTTTATTCCGTAGGAAATGAGATATAAGCCCCAGAACACATAAGGATAATAGGAAGGGTATTTTCCGCTGAAATAAAACCCGAAGCCCAAAGCGCACACCGAGGTGAACAGCAGTAAAATCTCTCCCGCTAATTCAGCGGCAGTGCCGTTTGTTGTAAAGGCTTCAAGCGCAAGCGAAAAAAAAGTCCACAAAATCAGAAGTATTGCCGCAATGGGAATTGTACGGCAGTTATATCTTGAAATCGCCGATGACAGAATTTCGCTTCCGCTTTTGTTCTGCTCCGTCTGAGCCTTGAATTTTTTTACCGAGCCAAACGGAAAGCGGTTTTTTATTTCATTTACAGCGAGAGAAAAAGGATTGTTTGACGTCATCTCGTTTTAATACGTCCTTTCGGTATTTTAAAATTCCTATTTTCAATAAGGGGCTTGCCCCGTCATTCAACGTGGCAAGCCGCAGCGAAGCTGCGATTCAGTTTCAGTTGGGGATTGAACCCCAACTGAAACTGAATATGGAACCCGCCGCCTTAGAGGCGGGGGAAATCTTGCCTAAGTTATAAACTGCGGAGCTTCAAACAGGCTTTTTCTTATTCTGAAATACTTGAGATTGCAATACAGCCATATTCCCATAAAAATAACTCCGTAAGCAATTATGGCAATTCTTGAAAAATCCATGGTTTCGGGGAAAACAAGCCCTCTCATAAGCTCCGCCGCCGCATTATAAAGCGCATTCAGCGAAGCGGTGCTCCATAAGAATATTTTCAGTATGCGGTAGGTCTTTTCGGTAAGCTCTGAAAGCTGCCTTAGCATAATAAAACAGAAAACCGCCGCCGCAATATTGAGCAAAATCATAACAGCGTTATACGCCGTAAAAAACGCGAATGTCGTATCGCTCAGCTCCTGTCTTACCTCAGCTCCAAAGGAGGTTATAAGCGATATAACGCAAACGGCAACACCGTAAAGAAAAAATGCCGCCTGCAAGGGTATCGCCCCGTATTTGAAGAATTTGAACCATCTCAGCGAAAGAGGATACTGACTTATTCTGATTTTGTTATAATCCACAAGCTCGGCTCTCGAATTAATTACGGGAGCCGTCTTTTGCTTTTTGTATGATGAGTTTTTCCTTACTTTCTTACCCTTTGCCATTAATACCGCCTTTTATGATTTTACGGAGTGCAGACACCTTGTGTTTACAAGGCACTTTCTCGGACAAGCCTCTACGCAGGCGCCGCAGGAGGTGCATTTTTCATAGTCGATAATCGCATGATTGTCAGCAACCACAATAGCTGAGTTTGGACACTTCTTTTCGCACAGCTTACAGCCGATACAGCTGTTGCGGCACACAGCTCTTGCTACCTTGCCGACATCGCCTGAGGAACAGCGAAGCGCAACGGTAGAGGTCTGCCTACGGATAAATATAAGATTATTGGGACAAGCGGCAACGCATTTTCCGCAGCCGAGACACCTTGCCTCGTCAACAACCGCAACGCCGTTTATTATGCTGATGGCGTCGTTGTCGCACACCGCCGCACAGTCACCGTAGCCTGCACAGCCGAAGCGACAGCTGCCCTTGCCGTTGTAGAATTTATCAACCGCCGCACAGGAGGGAGTACCTGTATAGGTATATTTATCCTCAGTTGCGGTATTACAGCCGTTACAGCGTACAAATGCCACTTCCTTGATAAATACTCCGCCCTCTTTGCCCATTATGGCGTTTATCTTGTTCATAACCTCTGCACCGCCCGGCTTACACAGGTTTGTCGCAACGCCGTCATGCACTACTGCCCTTGCATAGCCCTCACAGCCCGAATAGCCGCAGCCGCCGCAGTTAGCGCCGGGAAGTACCTCGGTAATTTGCGCCTCGGTTTCATCGGTTTTGACTGCAAGCACTCTTGAAGCGACAAGCAGTAAAATACCCGAAAGCGCACCGAAGCCTAAAAATATAAGTATAGGTAAAATATATTCCGTCATAGTAGTATTCCCCCTGCCTTACGCTCCGAATATTCCTTCAACCACGCCGCCGAAGCCGATAAAGGCAAGCGACACGACAGAAGCCGCCATAAGCGTTATAGGCGCACCCTGAAGCGCATTCGGTATATTGCAGCGTTCAAGACGGGAGCGAACGCCCGCAAAGATAATCATTGCTATCATAAAGCCGACACCTGCACCGAAAGCATTTACAACCGATTCAAGAAAATTGTATTCCTTTGTTAAGTTAAGCTGTGTTACGCCGAGTACGGCGCAGTTTGTAGTGATAAGCGGCAGGTATACGCCCAGCGACTTGTAAAGCGGAGGCATATACTTTTTCAGCACCATTTCGACAAGCTGTACAAATACCGCAATTATAAGGATAAATGCGATAGTGTTCATGTACTCTATGCCCAAAGGCGCTAAAATGCCGAAGTAAATGGGATAAGTTACAGCGCTCGCACACACCATTACAAAGGTAACAGCCGCACCCATGCCTATTGAGCTATTGAGCTTCTTTGAAACTCCGAGGAACGGACAGATACCGAGGAACTTTGAAAGCACAAAGTTTTCGGTGAGTATTCCCGTAAGGAGTATTACCATGAGGTTCTTAGCAATTTCCATTACCTGTCACCTCCGTTTTTTGCAGAGCAATCCTTGCAGCTTTCTGCATTGGGGCAGTTTTCGCAGGTGATTTCACGGGGCTTTTTCTTCATCAGCCTGTTTACAACTGCGATAACCGTTCCGAGTACAAAGAAGCCGCCCGCAGGTAAAATGAGCAAGGTCATCGGCTCTAAAAATTCGGGCATTATCTTAATGCCGAACCACGAGCCTGCGCCGAAGATTTCTCTTATCGAGCCGACAAGCACAAGGGTAAGGGTAAAGCCAAGTCCCATTCCCAGACCGTCGAGCATGGAGGGGATAGCCTTGTTTTTGGAAGCGAACATCTCTGCTCTGCCAAGAATAATGCAGTTTACGGTGATAAGAGCGAGATACATTCCGAGTGCGGAATAAATATCGGGGGCTACCGCCTGAAGCACAAGGCTTACAAAGGTAACAAAGCCCGCGATGATTACGATGTAGGCAGGAAGTCTTACCGTATCGGGAATTACCTTTTTAAGCAGAGAAATAACAAGGTTGGAGCATACAAGCACAAAGGTGGTGGAAAGTCCCATGGTCACACCGTTTACCGCCATTGTGGTAATTGCAAGCGTCGGGCACATACCCAGCAGCATTACCATGTTGGGGTTTTCCTTGATAAGTCCCTTTGTAAATTCCTTCATATAGCTCATACCGACACCTCCTTATTAAGTGCGGAATATGCGCTCAGCGCAAGATTTACCGCCTTTGCCATACCCCTTGAGGAAAGAGTTGAGCCTGTTATCGCCTGCACCTGATTGTCGGCTGTCGGCTCGTTTTTAACTATCTCGACACTGCCCGAAGCTCCCGTAAACCTTGAAAGGAAGGCTTCATCATTGATTTTTGTGCCGAGTCCCGGAGTTTCGGCAAGAGCGATTATCGAAATTCCTTTTACCGCACCGTTTTTGTCAAGGGAAATAACTGCGTCGATACCGTCCGAGGAATAGCCGTCAACAACAATCTCAAACAGGAAGGTGCCGTCAGTTTCATTCTTTATGATTTTGGTAATATCCTTAAATTCCTCGCCGTCAAGTCCTGCGGCTGTCCTGTCCGTCACAAGCGCAAAGGAAGCGTCGCCGTCAAGCTGTTTGCACGCCGCCATGAGGTCATCGGTAATAACTCCCGATGTATCTACATAGGTGAGATTATAGGTTACAATAAGCAAAGCGCAGATAAGTGTGCAGATTACGGAAAGCACGATAACAGGCTTTGCGGTTTTCAGCGCATTTTTCATTTTTTTCCGCCTTTCTGCGGCTTTACCGCACCGAATGCCTTGGGAACGGTAAAACGGTCAATAAGCGGAGTCAGAATGTTCATAAGCAGTATCGAATAGGATACGCCCTCGGGCATAGTGCCGAACGCTCTGATAAGCACGGTTATAAGTCCGCAGCCGATACCGAAGATAATCTTGCCCTTTGTCGTCATGGGGGTTGTTGAATAGTCGGTAGCCATGAATATCGCACCGAGCATTACGCCGCCCGAAAGAATTGCGGCAAGCGCACCCTCAAGGCTTCCCGTCTGAAAAATCGAAAGCAGGAATACCGTACCGATAAAACAAAGCGGAGTTGCGGGAGAGATTATTTTCATCACAACAAGGAAGATACCGCCGATAAGCAGGGCAAGCGCAGAGGTTTCGCCCAAACATCCGCCCGTTGTTCCGATGAACAAATCAAGAAGTGAAGCCTCTCCTCCTGCAAGCGGAGTTGAAGATGTCACAAGAGTTGTATTATTGTAGTAGAACGGCTCTACCCATGTTGTCATGTAAGAGGTAAAGGAGAGCATAAGCACAATTCGTCCCGCAATTGCAGGGTTTGCAAAGTTCTGTCCGATACCGCCGAAGAATTGCTTTACTATTACAATTGATACAAAACAGCCTATCACAGCCATGTAAAAAGGCAGAGTAACGGGCAGGTTGAAGGCGAGAAGCATACCTGTTACAACAGCGGATAAATCGCTTATTGTGTTATCTCTTTTCATAATCTTTCTGCTTGCCCACTCGAAAAATACACAGCAGGTACAGCAGACAACCGTCATTAAAAGCGCACGCAGCCCGAACACCCACATGGAAACGCCGAGTGCCGGAAGCAGGGCAATTATCACGCACAGCATGATTTTCTGAGTCGTTACCGGTGATTTTATATGAGGCGACGGCTCGATTATAAGCTTAGCCATAAATATGACCTATCCTTTCCGAAGCATTTAAAAATGATTTATTTCCCCTCGTTTTTGAGCTTAATTTCACGCAAAAAAAACTTTGCAAGCTGATTTTTCTCCGCTATATTATGCTTTGCAGGGCAGACAAAGCTGCAAGCGCCGCAGTTTACGCAAAGATTAACCTTGAGCTTTTCAAGCATTGCGGCGTCCTTTACATCAAAAGCATGTTCTATCTCGGTGGGGAGCAAATTCATCGAGCAGGCTCTCGTGCATTTTCCGCACCGTATGCAGGCGGTAGGCTCGTAAACGGGACTGTTTGCGAACATAAGCACCGCATTGTTGGTTTTTGAAATGGGATAGTCTATATCAAACGCGCACGCTCCCATCATCGGACCGCCTAAAATTATGCGGTCGGGCTTTTCGCTCAGCTGTGCGTGATAAACGATTTCTCCTATCGACATACCGACAGGCACTATAAAGTTGGAGGGCTTTTTTACTATGTTGCCGTCAACCGTGATACGGCGGCGTACCAAAGGCATACCCGTCCTTATATACTGCGCTATAAATGCGGCTGTCGAGGAATTTATGACTATACAACCGCTTGACAGCGGAAGCTGTCCCTCCTTTACCACTCTGCCGACCGTACTGTAAATAAGAGTTTTTTCAGCGCCCTGCGGATAGCTGGATTTAAGCGCCTTTACGGTAATTTCGGGAGTGCCTGCACAAAGCTGTTTCATTTTTTCTATTGCCTTGGGCTTGTTTTTTTCGATACCGATAACGCAGGCGGGAATTTCCAGATACTTCATCATCAGCTTAATTCCCTCAAGCACGTCCTCGCCCTCCTCCATAAAGCAACGGTAGTCGGAGGTTATGTACGGCTCACATTCTGCGCCGTTGATAATCAGATAATCCGGCTTTTTCTCCTTTGGATCGAAGCCGAGCTTTATAGAGGTAGGGAAGCCCGCACCGCCAAGCCCGATAGAGCCGCTGTTTCTGACAGCCTTTAAAAATTCTTCCCTGTTGGTAACTTTAACAGGGTGTACGCCGTCGCTTATCTCGTTTTTACCGTCGTTTTCTATAACGACAGACTGCATATTCTTTCCCGAAATATGAAGCACCTCGGTAATCTCGGCAACCGTACCCGAAATACTGCTGTGTACCGGTGCGGACATTACCGCGTCGCTGTCGCCTATTATATCGCCGATTTTAACCTTGTCACCGACCTTGACGGTAGGCTTGCACGGCACGCCCAGATGCTGTGCCATGCTTATCGTTACCTTTTCGGGCAGTGCAAGCTCAACTGTTTCGCTCTCTGCCGAATGTTTGAAATGCGGCAGTTTTACGCTGTGCAAAAACACTTGTAAAATCCCCCTGTGATTTTGATGATTTATTTATTGTCAAACCCTGAAAAATACTCCGACACCTTGCGGAATATTTTACGGTCGTTTTCCCAATTCAGCTTTTCCATGGCGGAAGAATAATCAAGGAGCCAGTCCCCTATTACCTCCTCCTGCTGTATTTTAAGCGCGCTTTCTCTGTCAAATTCGCCGAGATAAAACACGCTCGTCTTTACCGTACCGTCAAGGGTATCGAAGGTGTATTGCTCTCTGAAATCCCGCTTCAGAGATACCTTAAGCCCCGTTTCCTCAAAAACCTCTCTTAAAGCGGTATCCGTTTCGCTTTCGCCGTATTCCACATGGCCTTTGGGAAATCCGACATGGCCGCTGAGATTTTTTATAATAAGATACTTTCTTTCATTGTCAAGCTCGGTAAAAATAACAGCTCCGCAGGTTTTTTCGTAAAGGGCAAAGATTTCCGAGGTGTAATAACGCTCCTGAAATTCTACCGCCTTTACAATGTTGCACTCATAGCAGATATCCGTACCGACAAGCTCACGCGGTACTCCAACCCATTTGTCCTCATTGTCATCCTTGCGCATTATCACGGCAATTATGACGCATTCAACCTTAGTCCTCGGGGTATCTATTCCGAGGATATAAACATCCTGCTCCTCACCGTCGCCGCCGATGAAATTATCAACATAGCCGTAATTTATCGGATAGATCAGTCCCGGATGCTTCGGATGCTCCGTGCCTATCGGGCGGTCAACGGTTACGGCTACGGTTTTGCCGATATAGGATTTATCCCCGCGGGGAATGTTCTGCTTTTCCATGTAGCCTTGCCGCTCCTTTGCTACTGCTTCTTTGCAAGCTCGT
Organism: uncultured Ruminiclostridium sp.; assembly: GCA_944386545.1. Lineage (GTDB taxonomy): Bacteria > Bacillota > Clostridia > Oscillospirales > Ruminococcaceae > Ruminiclostridium_E. Next base: position 29,761 of record CALXBK010000014.1, on the reverse strand, counting down.
ATTCGTCGTCGTTCCTGAAATAGGGGCAGTTGTAATTATCCCCCGTCATAAAACGCATCATTTCGTCCTCGTCAAGATTGACCATGCAGACATACTGCTCGTAATCCTCATCGTAGACATAATTCACACAACAGTCGCAGTTTGTCATGATTTCTTTTTCCACTTCATGGAGATGTCAAATGCCTGTACGCTGTGGGTAAGCGCGCCGAGACTGATTATATCAACGCCTGTAAGAGCAATATCTCTTATTCTGTCGAGTGTGACGTTGCCGCTCGCTTCAAGCTTTGCCCTGCCTGCGGTTATCTCAGCCGCCTTTGTCATATCTTCAAGGCTCATGTTATCAAGCATTATTACGTCTGCGCCGACATCAAGCGCTTCTTTAAGCTCATCTAAGTTTCTTGTTTCAACCTCTATCTGAAGCATGTGTCCCGCTTTACTGCGGAGCGCCTCAACCGCCTTTGTAATACCGCCGTATGCATCAATATGGTTATCCTTGAGCATGGCGGCGTCGGTAAGGTTATAGCGGTGATTTCTGCCGCCGCCTGCGACTACCGCATATTTCTGGAGCGCACGCAGTCCGGGGAGCGTTTTTCTCGTGTCGGCAATGGACGCCTTTGTTCCCTCAACCGCCTTTACGCACTTATTTGTGTAGCTTGCAATGCCGCTCATGTGCTGCAAAAGATTAAGTGCGGTACGCTCTGCTTTGAGCATGGCGCAGGTTTTACCCGAAAATTCGGCGATTATATCTCCCTTTTTGATTTCGTCGCCGTCCTTGAAATAACACCTTATCTCAATATCGTCATCAAGCAGGGTGAATACTCTCAGCGCAACGTCAAGTCCCGCAAGCACACCGTCAGCCTTTGATACGAAATATGCCTGCGAAATGTCATTTTCGTCAATCAGCAAATCGGTAGTGCTGTCAATATAGTTTATATCCTCTTTAAGGGCTGTCTTTATAATATCGTCAACATAAAACTGCATCAGCTTCATTTATAATAATCCTTTCTGCCTGAGTTATATTATTCCCTTTTCTCTGCCCTCGTCCACTACCTCGCTTAAAATTATATAAGCGACGGTGGTAATGGACTTTGCTTCGATATAGTCGGGGGTAACTTCATAGCCGCCGTTATCCAGCATATCCTTTAACTGCTTTACTCTCTCTATATCCTTTAGCGCCTCTTTATAATCGGGCAGGATAAAATAGGAGCGCTGCATGATATGTCTAATCTCGGTGCGTATTCCTTTAGGCAAGGGCTTGCCGTCGGGAGACGGGTAATCAAACTCCCTTTCACAAAGCTCGGTGTGAGCTAAATTCTTATTGATGTCCTCGGCAATAAGGCGGCTGAAAACCAGTGCTTCAAGCAGAGAATTGCTTGCAAGGCGGTTAATTCCGTGTACGCCCGTATGCGCACATTCGCCCGCCGCATAAAGTCCCTTGAGGGTGGTAGCGCCGCAGCCGCTTACCGCAATTCCGCCCATGAGATAATGCTGACAGGGATAAATCGGGATAGGCTCCTTTGTCATATCATAGCCCTTTTCAAGCACCTTTGAGTAAATCATCGGGAAACGGTTCTTGATAAATTCGGGATCCTTGTAGGAAATATCAAGGAAAAACTCGTCGCTGCCGGTTTCTTTCTGTTCCTTTAAAATACATTTTGAAACGACATCTCTGGGAGCTAACTCCTTGCGCTCTGGCTCGTATTTGTCCATAAAGCGCTTTTTGCGGCAGTTGAGAAGATATGCGCCCTCTCCCCTTACCGCCTCGGAAACGAGGAAGCATTCCCTGTTTTCTCTGTCGGCAAAGGCTGTCGGGTGGAACTGTATGTAGCTCAAATGCTTTATCTGTGCGCCCATATTGTAGGCAAACTGTATTCCGTCGCCCGTTGCGATTGCGGAATTTGTTGTAAAATCATAAATTCTTCCTATTCCGCCTGTTGCAAGTATGACAGTCTTTGTGGTATAATAACTGTGCTTACCGTCATGAAGAACATCTGCAAGGAAGCTTTCGTTTCTTTTTTCAAGGCCGAGCAGATGAGTATTTTCAAGCATTGTGACATTGGGGAGCTTCTCAACGCTCTCAATCAGTGAGGTTACTATTTCGTAGCCGGTACTGTCCTTGTGGTGGGCAATTCTGTGACGGCAATGACCGCCCTCCAGCGTAAGATCAATCGAGCCGTCGGAATTTCGGTCGAAATCCACGCCGTAATTGAGCAGATTTTTGACGTCCTTCGGTCCCTGCTCAACAAGGATTTTAACATTATCTAAGTTATTTTTATAGCCGCCTGCTATAAGGGTATCCTTAATGTGCAGCTCATAACCGTCGTTTTCGTCATCCATAACTGCGGCAACACCGCCCTGCGCAAGTGCCGAATTACACAGCGTCAGCTCTCTTTTTGACAGCATAAGGATTTTAAAGCTGCTGTCAAGGTTAAGGGCGGCATACAGTCCCGATATGCCCGAACCGACTATTATAACATCGTATTCCTTAAAAATCATAGAAATTACCACCTTTGCGGAACACCGCATTAAAATATAATCAGAATGGACGGAATAAAAATGATTAAATCCGACTCAATCAGAAAAAACGAAGAAATTACCCGTGCAATTCTTGCAGGGGCGGATACAGGCGAATATGACGCCGAGGTATCCTTAGACGAGCTTGAAGATCTTGCAAAAACCGCAGGTGCTGAGGTTATAGCGAGAGTATTGCAAAAGCGCGACGCTCTTACAAGCGCAACCGTACTCGGTGAGGGCAAGATAAACGAGCTTGCCGAGACCGCACGAAATTTAGAGGCTGACCTTATTATATTCGATATCGAGCTTAGCTCAAGCCAGATACGCAACATCGAGGACATAACCGAAGTCAGGGTTATCGACAGGACGATGCTGATACTGGATATTTTTGCGGGCAGAGCCGTCACAAACGAGGGCAAGCTTCAGGTAGAGCTTGCACAGCTTAAATACCGTCTGCCCCGACTTGCGGGAATAGGCACATCGCTGTCAAGGCTCGGCGGCGGTATCGGTACGAGAGGACCGGGCGAAACCCGGCTTGAAACCGACAGACGACACATACGCCGCAGAATTGATAAGCTATCCGACGAGCTTCGCGAGCTTGAAAAGCGCAGAGACATTTCAAGAAAGCGCCGCAAAAAGGACAGTACCTTAGTCGGTGCGATTGTAGGCTACACAAACGCAGGAAAGTCCACTCTCCTAAATGCTCTTACCGACGCAGGCACACTTGCCGAGGACAAGCTGTTTGCAACGCTTGATTTAACCTCAAGGGCAATTGAACTGCCGGACGGAAGAAGCCTTATACTTGTCGATACGGTAGGTCTTATCAGACGTCTGCCGCACCATCTTGTGGAAGCGTTCAAATCAACGCTTGAAGAAGCCGCAAACGCCGATATAATTCTTCATGTGTGCGACGCCTCGGACGCACTTGCCAAAGAAAAAGCCAAAACCACACTTTCCGTGCTTACGGAGCTTGGGTGCGGAGAAATCCCCGTGATAACCGTGTTAAATAAGTGCGATAAGCTCGAGGACTTCAACATCCCTGAGGACAGCACAACCGTAAAAATCTCCGCAAAGAAAAAGGAAGGCTTTGATAAGCTGCTTAAAGCAATATCGGAAAATCTTCCCGATAAAGTCAGCCGCATGGAGCTTGTTATTCCTTACGATAAATCCGCGCTCGCCGCCGCAATTCATTCCCACGGCAAGGTCTTGAACGAGGAGTATCTTGAAAGCGGAATAGCTGTTACCGCCCTGATAGGCAAGCTACACGTGAGCGAATATGAAGAATTTTTGAAAAAGTAAAAATAACCAAAGTAAAAAATTCATGCCCCGCAAAACGCCCTGCGCTTTGCGGGGCATAAGTGTTTACAGCTCTACTTCAGCGCCGCCGACAGGCCTTATATTAAGCACATGACAGCTTCCTGCTCCAAATACCCTTTCTATATCAACCTTGAACTGCTGAAGCAGCTCGCTCGGAACAAAAGCCTGTATCGTGCCTGCAAAGCCGCCGCCGTGAACACGGCACGCTCCCTTGCGGTGCAGAGAATGCTCTGCCACATTCAGGGCAATTCCGATAGCCTGATGAGTATAGTCGGAAACGGCAAATATATTTTGCAGATACTTATAGCTTGAATTTCCGCTTTCGTTTATCGACATGAGGAAATCTCCGAAATTGTTATTTTTGAGAGAGTGAACAAGCTTGTCCACACGCTCGTTTTCTTCAAAGAAGTGAAGCGCTCTGAGCACCGCACGGTCGCCGAGCTTTTCTCTTAATATGCCCATATTGAGAATGACATCGGCACGTGAAATTTCTCTTAAATATTCAAGCGAGAAATAGCGTGCAACGCTCTTCATTTCTTCAGGGATAGCCGCATACTCGTCCGTGAGGTCTGCATGGTCGGCTTTGGTATCTATAATGCAAAGCGCATGGTTGTATGAAGCAAAATCAACAGGAATATTTTCAATAATAGGAGCCTGTGTATTTTTAAAGTCAATGGCAACAAAGCCGCCGACTGAGCTTGCCATCTGGTCCATCAGACCGCTGGGCTTGCCGAAAAACTCGTTTTCCGCATACTGAGCTATCTGAGCTATCTTGACATTGCTTATTGAAGCCGAGTTATACAGTCCCGAAAGGATATTGCCGATAAGCACCTCAAACGCCGCAGAGCTTGAAAGCCCGGAGCCTTTGAGTACATTTGAAGTTGTATAAGCCTTAAAGCCGCCGATTTTGAAGCCCTCGTTCTTAAAGCCTGCCGCAACGCCTCTTATTAGTGCGGCTGATGTATTTTTTTCGGCTTCCTTTACGGTAAGGTCGGATATATCCACAGTGTCCTCAGGAAAGCCCTCGGATTTAACCGTGATAATAGGTTCGTCGCAGGAAGTAACTACGGCAATAACGTCAAGGCTTACGCTTGCCGCAAGTACCTTGCCGTGATTATGGTCTGTGTGGTTGCCGCCTACCTCTGTTCTTCCGGGAGCAGAGAAATAACGTACTGCGTCGGTAGCTCCGTAAAGCTCTTCAAATGCCGCTTCTGCCTTTGCATAGCGTTCTCTTTGTGTGCTTACAGCAGCAGGGGAATAAATTTCCTCAAGCGTGTAACTTTTCTTTTTCTTTGACATTTTAATTTCCTTTCATTTGCTCATACATAAGGGATACCGATATTACTCCTTTTCGGTGTAAAACATACGGTATTTGGTTGAATTATGATAGCTCACGCTCAGCACAAGTCCGAAGGCTACAAACAGACACATAAGAGAGGTGCCGCCTGCGCTGAAAAACGGGAGCGGAATTCCTATAACAGGCGCAACGCCGAGCACCATTCCGATATTGATTACGGAGTGGAAAAGAACAAGCGCAAAAACTCCTATGCAGATAAGCCTGCCGAGAGTATCCTTTGCCGAGCTTGCATTGGACAGCACCTTAAGACAAAGCGCTGCCAAAAGAACAATTACCGCAAGACAGCCGAGCAGTCCCATTGTCATTCCGATATACGAGAAAATGAAATCGTTATGAATTTCGGGAACATAAATATATTCCCCGCCGGACAGTCCCCTGCCGCTTAGCCCCCCCGAGCCGAGAGCAATTTTTCCCAGACGCTGTTGAAGGTAAATTCCGAGCGCTTCCTCCTGCTGCATCTGGGTATCCCACAGCACCTGAAAACGCTTTTGCTGATGCGGTTGCATAAGATAATTCCAAAGAACATACAAAAGCGGAGGAATTGCCGCTGCAATAAGCACCATGTACTTCCAGGACAGTCCTGCCGCGAACATCATACAGATAAAAATAAACAGGAAAACCATAGCCGAGCCGTCGTCGCCCGTTTCACGGATAATAAGCGTCGGCACTGCGCCGTGAATACACAGCATTATAAAGTGAATGGGCTCGTTCATTCTGTCCTCAACCTTTGACAGATGATACGCAAATGACAATATAAAGGCTAATTTCAGCACCTCGGACGGCTGAAAGGTAATAAACCCGAAATCAATCCAGCCTATGTCGTCGGCACCCTCTCGCTGAAGTCCGAGCGGAGTAAAAAGCAAAAAAGTAAGACCGAGTGCAAGAGGTCCGTATATATACCAGAGCTTTGATATAAACTTGTAGTTTATTGCGGCAATTATAAGCGCAAGCACTAACCCGATAATACAGGCGACAAGCTGGGTTTTGTACTGCGAGGAGGTTACTGCGTCGCTGATTTCGTTTTTGTACAGCGTATACTGGATAAATATCGCAAATGCACCTATACCGACACACATAAGAACGAGTATCTTGTCAAGCTTGCCGAAATAAGTTTTTATTTTCAGTAAAATAAATTTCATAATTTAATAAACCCGTTGTTTTTCGGTTTTAACACTGTGTTGTGTAAAAGCGGAAGCTTTCTTCCGAGCTGATTGTATAACGCCAATTAATATTATTATAAACCTAATCATCGCATTTTTCAAGGGAATTTTCAACAAAAACTTCTTTTACATAATTTTTGCAAAGAAAAGACAAAAAAGCTGAAGATCCGATAAAAAATCTTCAGCTTTTTTTACAATCGTGTTTTATTGCGCCTGTATTCCGACAGAGCTTGCAAGCAATTCAAATACCTCGTTCTGTGAAAGAGGACGTGAACAGTAATAGCCCTGTACCCTGTCTATGCAGTAGCTTTGCACGGCTCTGAACTGCTTTTCATCCTCAATACCCTTTATACTGATAAGAAGATTGCGGCAACGGGCAAGAGTGATTATCGACTCGGCAAGCTCTCTGTCAAAATCATCCTCAAAGGATGAAATCAGCGAGCAGGGAACGTTGACTATATCAACAAAGGAGTTTTTAAGCACCTTGAGCGAGATGTTCTCCGTTCCGTAGCGGTCAACGGCAACCTTAACTCCCATATTTTTAAGGTCGTTGAGGATATGCGCCGTATCGCTGTAAAAGATATTGGATTTTACGGGTATTTCAAGCACCAAGGCACCCGCGTCAAGTCCGCTTTCGTCAAGCGCATTCTGCACAAGATAGAGTATCTCGGAGGACTGCGGCTCACCCGCCGTGAGGTTCACACAAATCTGGAAATCCTCAAGCCCGCTTTCTCTTATCTTCTGTGCAAACAGACAGGACTGTTTAAGTACCCATCCGTCGATAAGGTGAGTAAGTCCTAAATTCTCCGCCATTGGTATAAGCGTTGAATTGGGAATATTGCCGTACTGCGGATCATTCCAGTGCACAAGGCTCTCGCAGGCGCACACACTTCCGTCGTCGGCGTTAAAGGCAGGCTGGAACAGTAGTGAAAAGCCCCTCATACAGTTTGATACACATTCCTTGATGTGATTTTCAAGGTTTGCCGCAAACAGCTTTGTACGCTCAAGCGCGGCAGTATAGAAGGTGTAGCTGTTCTGCTTGAACTCCCTTGCGCGGTAGCTTGCGGTAAAAGCCGCCCTGCAAATTTCCTCGGCGGTTTTGCCGTTCTGAGGATAAAGGGCAATACCCATGCTGCAATGTACGGTGTGTTCGCTGTCGCCAAATCTCCAAGGCTCGGAAAAGCGTTTGATAAGCGTTTCCACAAAGCTCTTTGCGTCATCGGCACAGTAGCCCGGCAGATTTATCATAAAGATGGCGTTTGCAAAGTAGTAAACGGATACATCCTTTACGGGGAGCTCCTCAAGATAATGAGCAATACTGCGGAGCATCGAGTCGGTGTAAGTATGGCCGTATACCGCTGAAAGCGCCCTTGTGTTTGTAACCTTGAAGGCAATCAGCGCACCCGAAGCGCCGTTTTGCAGAAGCTCAGACATATCCTTATTTAGCCTTACTCTGTTCGGTATCTGATAGATGACATCGTAAAAGGCAAGCTGCTGCATACGATTTTGGGATTCTTCAAGCTTCTGCTGTGTTTCACAGCGCATCATTAGAGAGGAGATAATCTGCGAGATATTTCTTAACTGCTTGCGCTCACGCTGAGTCCATACATGCTCGGATTTAAGCGTCTGATAAAATATCATGCTGTCAATACTTCCTGAATTGACAAGCTCAAACACAGCAAAGGATTTTACACCCAGCGGCAATAATCCGTTTTCCTCGCTGTCTGAAAAATAAGATGATGTAAAGGACAGCTTGGAGCAAATACGGCGGTATTCGGCGTAAAGCTCATCATGGGGTATTCCCGCAAGGGTGCGGTGGCCGTAATCCCTGCACCAGCAAAGCTCGCTCTCAAAGGTGTCACAGCTGAGTATTTCTATCCTGTCAAGGGAGAAGTAATCGCCGATAAGCTCCATAACGGAATTGCGGGCAATATCCGGAGATTTACTCTGCATGATAATCGCATAGATATTGTTGAGAAGTATCTGCTCCTCGATATTCTGACCTAACATCTTGTTTGCGTTCTGAGAGTTATCCATTTCATTAAGAACGGCAACAAAGGCGTTAGCCATACGGGAGACGGTCTGAACGAGGGTTTCCCAAAGCTGTAAATTCTCGTCAAGCAGTGACTGAGTTTTGGCGCACAGAACCCAGCTTCCCGACAAAACGTGATTAATACGGATATTCTTCTTTTTCTGGTAGGCAAAATCATCGGGCTTAAGCTGTTTTTGCTGGTCGCCGGGTGTGCATATCAGCTTTCCTTCAGCATCAAAAATTCCCGAATATAGCTGAGGCTGGGCAAACGGCTTTTGTATTCCCGTGAGGTACTGGACGTCAAGCACCTCAGCTAAAGCGGGAACGCCTTCCCTTTTGAGCTTGGTAAATCTTATGTTATGCCGTCTGCGAAATTCCTTGTATACGGGATCTTCTCCCGATGTTTCAATGTAGGTGGAAACATCGCACATTATTCCCTCAAAGCGTATTATCTTTCCAAATTCTCCGAGCTTACCCTTACAGGAAAGGAAAAACCAGTGATACTCTCCGTTTACCATGAAACGCGCATGAGCCTCGAACACCGAATTTTCCTTGTCGGAAGCGTCGGTAAACATTTCGGTAATGGGCGGAATATCATCAGGATTGAGAAGCTCAAGCAACGACGGATAGGTACGCTCGTTTTCTTCTCCGACATTTATCGTAAACGGAAAACCCCGTGAAAAGTCTATTGCTATGCTTATAAATTTTTGATTGTTGGTGTCAAGCTGCACCTTTTTCGCCTCCTTGAAAGCAATTATTTAAGCGTTTATGTGAGTTGACATAAAGCTTTTGGAGTTTAGCATTGTACATCAGTAATATTTTATTTAATTTTACCATAAAAAACTATGAAAATCAAGTCTATTTGTAAAAGTTCACAAGGTTTTTAAGTAATTTTTACACAAAATATTTCCATTAAAATGTAACCTCTGCTTTTTTATTACATCAATTTTTATGCACACCGTAATATTATATTCGGACAAACAGGAATTATGACTGATAAAACTGTCAGAAGAAAGAGCTTTTGATAAAAACGTGCTGAAAAAGAGTTTTTAGGCTAAAGAAAATAAGTTTCACGGAGTTTTCATAAATTTTCCTTTACAAAATTACAAAAATAGAGTATACTATGATAAGGAAACGAGAAAAACCGAAAGGAAAAATAAAATGGCGGAATATAACGACATTCTTTATATAGTAGTTCCCTGCTACAACGAGGAGGAGGTGCTTCCCGAAACCTCAAAGCGGCTTAAGGAGAAAATGACAGAGCTTATTTCGGGCGGCAAAGTCTCAGATAGAAGCAGGGTTATGTTTGTGGACGACGGAAGCAGCGACCGCACCTGGGAAATCATTGAACAGCTTCATGAAAGCGACGATTTGTTTTCGGGGCTGAAGCTGTCGCGTAACAAGGGACATCAGAATGCCCTCGTTGCAGGTCTTATGACCGCAAAGGAGCACGCAGACATATCTATTTCTATGGACGCAGATTTACAGGATGACATCAATGTGGTGGACAAGTTTGTTGACAAGTATCACGAAGGGTGTGACATTGTCTACGGCGTACGCTCGTCAAGGAAAAAGGATACCGTGTTCAAAAGAGGCACGGCAGGAATGTTCTACAAGCTTATGCGGCTGCTCGGCGTTGACATTATTGATAACCATGCTGATTACAGGCTAATATCAAAGCGCGCTCTCGAAGCATTGGCGCAGTTTAAGGAGGTTAATCTTTTTTTACGCGGAATAGTAAAGCAGATTGGCTTCAAGAGCGATATAGTTTATTATGAGAGAAGCGAACGCTTTGCAGGTGAGTCAAAATACCCTCTCAAAAAAATGCTTGCCTTCGCCTTTGACGGTATAACGAGCTTTTCGATAAAGCCGATAAGACTTGTTACGATTGTCGGATTTCTCGTATTCCTTGTCAGCGTAGGAATGATAATTTATACAATCGTTCAGAACTGTCTTGGCAATACGCAGGCAGGCTGGAGCTCGCTTATGTGCTCAATATGGTTTTTAAGCGGTCTTCAGATTATGGCTCTCGGTATTGTCGGAGAGTATATCGGTAAAATCTACACCGAGGTTAAAGCCCGTCCTAAATATGTTATAGATAAATTTATAAACAAGGAATAAACAAATTATATAACAAAACGCCGGAGCAATCCGGCATTATTCTTTTCCAGGCTCTAAAATAAATAGGCTTTATAATAAATATTGGGGTAGCCAAATATTTATTATAGAGCCACTTTTTACCCCAACTATTGACAAAGAGCCCTTTTCCAAAAATAGAACGGTGCCGGAAACCGACACCGTTCTATTTTTATATCATTAACCCAAATAATTTTATTATTCCTTAACGCCGCCGATAGAAACGCCGGCAATGATAAACTTAGAAAGGCAGAAGTAAACGATAACTACAGGTATGATCGCAATGAAGATAAACATATAAACCTGTCCCATATCAAACTTAAGGAAGTCTGCCGAACGAAGCTGTGCTATCATTATAGGCATTGTCTTCTTGTAAGAAGTATCAATGATGAGTGAAGGAATGAAGTAGTTGTTCCAAGAGGTTACAAAGCTGAATATTGCCTGTACCGCAAGTGCGGGCTTTAACATGGGAAGCACAATGGTATTAAAGGTACGGAACTCTCCCGAACCGTCAATTCTTGCAGCTTCTACAATATCAAGCGGCAACGAGCTTTGCATATATTGCTTCATGAAGAAGAACACGGAAGGAGCCGCTATTGCAGGAACGATAAGAGGTATGTAACTGTCTCTCAGTCCCCAGTCGGTACACATACTGAAGAAGCCGACAGCGGAAATCTGTGTAGGAATTGTCATTATGAGCAATATAAAGTTAAAAATGAAATTCTTACCCTTGAAATCATATACATGGATTGCATATGCTGTCATAGCTGAGAAATAAACAGACAGCACAGCAGTAAGAGTTGCTACGATAAGGCTGTTAATTACACCGTATACAACAGGAATTGTTGCATTAGAGGTTGCATTTATAAAGTTCTCTACAAAATGCGTACCCGGAAAGAACGAGAAGCCACTCTGAATATCATAATGTTCTCTTGTAGCATTTACAATCAGAATGTAGAAGAAGAACAGACACAATATCGCAAAAAGAGTAAGCACAATGTAGCAAACCATTCTGTGAATAAATAATCCGGGGCCTGCCTTCATATTCGGATCAATTCTGGTTTGCTGGAGTGCTGAGGTATGCTCCAGCTTTCTATCTCTACTCATGCTCCGTTACCCCCTTTTCTTCAATTTCTTCTGGTCTCTGTCAGAAGCGAAGAAGTAATATACTATAAAGCTCAGAACCGCACAGATAACAAAGATAAGCACGGAGAGCGCACCTGCCATACCATAGTTCTTAGCAGCAATATGCTGGTTAAGATACATGATAAGCGTCTTGGTGGAGTTGTTAGGACCGCCCATACCGTCAGTAAGAATCTGCGGTACATCGAACATCTGAAGACCACCGATAAGGGAGGTAATCATAACGTAAACAAGTATAGGTCTGATGAGAGGAAGAGTAATTTTCCAGAAGATTTGGGAGCTGTTAGCACCGTCAATTTCTGCCGCTTCAATAACAGATTCGTTGATACCCATCATAGCCGCCATAAGCAGAATGGTTGTATTACCGAACCACATGATGAAGTTCATCATTGCAACCAGTCCCATTGTACTTCCCGTGTAGGAAAGGAAACGGAAGGGTTCACCGCCGGTTATCGAAGTAATAATGTTATTTACAGGGCCGATATCCGAGAACAGAGAGAATATCAACATTGAAAATGCGGAAGCCATTATCAGGTTAGGCATATACATAACCGTCTTGAAGAAGCCGAGGCATTTTAAACGCAATCTGATATTGGTAAACCAATATGCAAAAAGAAGCGATATGATTATCTGAGGTACAAAGCCGAGTACCCACATAATCATGGTGTTATATGTAAGAGCCCAAATACTTACATTGCCTGTAAATAAGGCAACAAAGTTATCGAAACCGCAGAATTCCGGTCCGATGAATTTTAACTGGCCCTGTGACCAGAAATAATCAAAAATGCTGTAATAGAAGGTCTGAATTAACGGCCACGCCTGAAAAATAAGGAAAACTACAACAAAGGGAATCATGAAGATATAGCCCCACTTCTTGTATTTTCCTATTTTCCCTTTTTTAGCTTTAGCGACAACCGGTCCGGTATTATTTACTGTAATATCAGCCATGTGATGCACCTCTTTGTATTATCGCATTCTTCATCTTGGCTAAGTCAAGCATGTTAACGGTGCGAATCCATGCAATTCGCCCCATTAACATACTTGACTGCGAATTCAATGAACCCGCAGTCAAGATGAAGGTTTGTATTAAACTGTCAAATTAGTGTTTAATCCAACATTACGCGGGACGCTTGAGCTCAGGATAGAGGGTAATTGCATTCTCGTAGAAGTTGTTGAGTGCAGTATCCTTATCAACTGTGCCGTCAAAGTATTCCTTCATAGCGCCCTGGAACTTCTCGTTAAGACCCTGGTCGAAAACGGAGATCTTGCTCATGTCGATCTTGGGAGCTGTCTCTGCGAAGAGAGCGATATGGTTCTGACCACCGAGGTAAGCAGACTGGAAATCAGTAGCTGCAAGCTCGTTCATAGCATCAGCATTGTTGTAGTAGTCCTGAGTTTCGCTTGTGAATTTCTTACCGAATTCAGCGTCGCAACAGAACGCTCTCATAACATCACCAACGAGCTTGGGGTTGTCTGTGCCCTTAGCACCTGCGAGCCAAGAACCGCCCCAGAAGTAAGACTGAGGACCGTAGCATACAGCGTATTCACCTTTCTCAGGGCAGTTACCTGCGAGAGTGAAGTTGATACCCCATGTGGAGTAGAAGAAGCCGAATACCTTACCATCCTTCTTCTGGTCAGCTGACCAAGCATCAGCCCAAAGAGAAGTCTTGTTGTTGTAACCGTTCTCAGTGTAGGTCTTGGTCTGATCAACCCACTTCATGATGTTATCATCAATGATGATTTCGTTGTTCTCATTTACCCAAGGAGCTGAAACGTTGTTGGAGAAGGTTCTGTAAGAATCATCGTAACCGGAGAGCATGAAGTAACCCTTTTCCTTAGCCTTAGCAGCTACTTCGTCAAACTTTGTCCAGTCAGAGAGAGCTTCCTGTACCTTAGTGGGATCGTCTGTTCCGAGAACGTCCTTAGCGATAGAACGCTTGTAAGCGAACAGACCGGGAGTAGCCTGCCAAGAAAGACCCTTGAGTGCGCCGGAAGAGCTGGTGCAAACGTCCTTGGTGTACTGGTACATACCGGAAATATCATCATCGGTAATGCCGAGATCCTTAACATCAAGTGTAAAGTCGCTGTTTACATACTTAAGAGCGTAGTCAGCCTCAAAGAGGAACATATCAATCTTCTTTTCTGCTGTTTCATTGTTGGGAAGGTCTTCGTCGAGCTTGTTCTGATATTTGTTATCCTTGTTCTCAGTGATAACAAATTCATAAGTAACGCCATCGGGAAGTCTGTCCTTGATGTAAGTCTCAAAGTAGTTCTTGAACTCTTCGTTCCATGCAGCGATTACGAGATGATTGCCTTCGCCATCAGCAAGAGTGAACTTCTCACTTGTTACGTCGCTTTCTCCTTCGCTTGTGCTTGAACCAACATCGCTTCCAGTTGAGCTGGTACCAGATGTTGAGCTGGTTCCGCTGTCAGTAGAAGATGTAGCTGTGCTCTGGCAGCCTGCTACTGCACCAAGAATGGAAGCAGAAGCCAGTACAGCCGCTAAAATTCTTTTCTTCATTGGTAATTCCTCCAGAATTAATGGTTTTGTACCGCTGTGCGGTACTATCTGACCTTTCGGTCGCGTTGTAGAGGAAGCAAGCTCCCGTCACTTCTGACCGAATGTATCATCTCTTGCGCAAACAGCAGTTATGGGCAATATGTATTATGATATATCCAAAACGCTATTTGTACAAAAAGTGTTACAATCTGTCAAAAGATTTGTTCACTTTTTCCTCGTCCCCATAATAATATCACAAAAATCACAATTATGCAAGCGTTTTATTTTGAAAATTGTGTTTTTTTACTGTAAACGATTTCAAAAATGTTTTTTCTGTGCAAATTTTGTGATAATGCACAAAAAATCATTACAGGATTGTAACTTTTTAATCGCATTTCAATTACTGTTTTTCTTTACAAATGGCTTTATTATGCTAAATTTAAATTATGTAACATTGTGTAAACGATTTTATAAGTAAATTTCGTTTTTAAAGCTAATTAAGTAATAAATGTGCATATATAACAAAAAGACCTTTGTTTAGTTGTGCAAAAACTACAATTTACGAGATTTTACTTATTTGCACTTGAATTTATCATTAAAATAAGGTAGAATATATTTTAGAAAAGATGCCGTTTAGGTATCAAAAACAGCGCAGGAGCTGTTCTATTATATATGGTATGAGGAAGTGTGAACGAAGATGAGATACATTTATGAAAATTTTCTTTCAAAATTCAAATGCGGCTCATTGCATTCACATTCATTCATACGATAGTATAAGTGTATATTTTAAGCTGTGCAATTTAGGTTACACAGCTTATTTATTTGAAATCGGAAAGGAAGCTGAATATGAAAAAGGTTGCAATTATCATGGGCAGCGACTCGGATCTGCCTGTTGTAAAAAAGGCTGCTGAGGTGCTCAAAGGTTTCGGTGTGCCGTTTGAAATGCGTGTGCTTTCCGCACACCGCTGTGCCGCTGATGTAGCGGAATTTGCAAAAAACGCCGAGAATGACGGTATCGGTGTTATCATTGCCGCGGCAGGAAAGGCGGCTCACCTTGCGGGAGCAATCGCAGGACAGACTCCCCTGCCCGTTATAGGTATCCCTGTTAAGGCAAGCGCACTTGAGGGAATAGACGCACTTCTCTCCACCGTACAAATGCCCGCAGGCGTACCCGTTGCAACTGTTGCTATTGACGGCTCTGCAAATGCGGCATACCTTGCGGTACAGATTTTGGCTCTTTCGGATGCAAAGCTTATGGACAAGCTCAAAGCATACCGTGCCGAACAGGCTGCAAAGGTGCTTGAAGCTGATAAGAAGATAAGACAGACAGCGGCTGAAATGCAGTCCGTTTAAAATTGTACAATTTTTATTAAGCAATATACCCCTGATAATGGGGAGGAAAGAAAGGATTTTTACCATGGAAAAGAAAGAACAGCTTTACGAAGGAAAGGCAAAGAAGGTTTTTGCCACAGAGGATCCCGACCTTGTAATAGTTTCCTACAAGGACGACGCTACTGCCTTCAACGGTCTTAAGAAGGGTACAATAGCAGGCAAGGGCGTTGTGAACAACAGAATGACAAACTACATGTTCAAGCTGCTTGAAAAGGCAGGAGTTCCCACCCACCTCGTTAAAGAGCTCAATGACAGAGAAACACTCGTTAAAAAGGTATCCATCGTTCCGCTTGAGGTAATTGTAAGAAACGTTGCGGCAGGAAGCTTTTCAAAGAAGCTGGGCGTTGAAGAAGGCACAAAGCTGCTCTGCCCTACACTTGAATTCAGCTATAAGAACGACGACCTGGGCGATCCGTTCATCAACGATTACTATGCGCTCGCACTCGGACTTGCAACAAAGGAGGAGATAGACCTTATCTCCAAGTACGCATTTAAGGTAAACGAATTTATGGTTGAGTTCTTCAAGAAGCTCAACATCGACCTTATCGACTTCAAGATCGAGTTCGGCAAAACCGCTGACGGCACTATCATTCTTGCTGACGAGATTTCTCCCGATACCTGCCGTTTTTGGGACAGCACAACTCACGAAAAGCTGGACAAGGACCGTTTCCGCCGCGACATGGGCGGTGTAGAGGACGCTTACGCAGAAATCATGAAGCGTCTTATAGGCGAATAATATGGGCGGTTTTTTCGGAGCAGCATCACATAACTACTGTGTGAACGATGTATTTTTCGGCACGGACTATCATTCCCACCTCGGAACAAGAAGAGGCGGTATGGCGTCCTATTCTCCCGAAAACGGATTTCAGAGATATATTCACAGTATAGAAAATTCTCCCTTCAGAACAAAGTTTGAGAGCGACTGCACGCAAATGAGCGCAAAGCTCTGCATAGGCTGTATCAGCGATACCGATCCTCAGCCTATATTAAGCACATCAAGACACGGCACCTATGCAATCTGCACAATAGGAATAATCAACAATGCCGTCGAGTTGTCCGAGGAGCTGCTCAACGGCGACTTCGGAACCTTTGAAGTAATGACAAGCGGCAGAATTAATTCCGGCTCAATCGTGAGCGCGCTTATCGCTCACAAGGAAACCATTGCAGAGGGTATTAAGTATGCGTGGGAAAAGGTACAGGGTACTCTTTCCGTTATGATTCTTACCCGTGACGGTATTATATGTGCAAGGGATAAAAACGGCAAGCTCCCTCTCGTAATCGGTCAGAGAAGCGACGGCTACTGTGCGTCGCTTGAATCCTTCGCTTTCCAGAAGCTGGGCTACACCACCTATAAGGAATTAAAGCCGGGTGAGATTGTAAAGATTACACAGGACGAATGTGCGGTGCTTGACGAGGGCACGGACAACCTCAAGATATGTACCTTTATGTGGACATATTACGGCTACCCCAACGCCGTTTACGAGGGCGTTACGGTTGAAACCATGCGCACGAGAAACGGTGAAATCATGGCGGAAAACGACATAGCAAGCGGTAATCTGCCCGATGTTGACTATGTGTGCGGCATACCCGATTCGGGAGTACCCCATGCAATCGGCTATTCCAACAAAAGCGGCATACCGTTTGCACGCCCTTTTATAAAGTATACCCCTACCTGGCCCAGAAGCTTCATGCCTCAAAACCAGTCCATGAGAAACCAGGTGGCAAAGATGAAGCTTATCCCCGTCCATGAGCTTATAGAGGGGAAGCGTCTGCTGTTTGTCGATGACAGCATCGTAAGAGGCACACAGATGCGTGAAACAGTGGAATTTCTTTACGAAAACGGAGCGAAAGAGGTGCATATGCGCTCGGCGTGTCCTCCGATAATGTTCGGCTGCAAATACCTCAATTTCTCAAGAAGCACCTCGGAGATGGAGCTTATCGCAAGGCAGGTCATCTATGAAGCAGAGGGCGCAGAGGGCGTTAAATATATAGATGAATACAGCGACTCATCTACGCAGAGGGGAAAACGGCTTAGAGATGAAATATGCCGCCGCCTTAAGTTAACATCGCTTGAATTCCAATCGCTTGAGGGCACGGTTAAGGCTGTCGGTCTTCCCGCCTGCAAGCTATGCACTTATTGCTGGAACGGAAAAGAAGGATAATAAGAAGCAGCGCTTGTGATTATCCCGGGGCAGTAGTTTAATATGCTCCCTTTTCGCAAGCCACGGTCTCTTTGCAATCAAGCAGACTCAGGGCATTATTTGCGAGGGCGGAGCAAAGGAGGTATACCTGCTTTGGGCATATCATCCGGTAATGCAAAAACGCAGATATATCAACTTCTGATAGGCTCGGAGATTTGCCCTTTAGCAAGGTGAAATCTTCGGGAAAAGGGTGCAAATGCGTCGGATATACTGACAAGCACAGTACGGTCAAGAGGCAAAGAAAGAAAGAAGCCATAGACCGATGCCGACGACTATTAATGTTTGTCTTTTCAGGGCAAGGATATTCCCTGCCTTGAAGCCATGCACTTATTGCCGGAACGGAAAGGAATGATAACAATTGGGAAATAAGCCTCATGAAGAATGCGGAGTGTTCGGCGTTTTTGCAAGCGAAAGGACAAATGTTGCCGCAACGGTTTATTACGGACTGTTTGCACTTCAGCACAGAGGACAGGAAAGCTGCGGCATTGTGGTAAACGATGACGGAATTTTCAACTCCTACAAGGATTTGGGACTTGTAAACGACGTATTCACCTCGGAAAGACTGGAGGGACTGGGATACGGAAACATGGCGATAGGCCATGTAAGGTACGGTACAACCGGCGCTAACTCCCGACTTAATATTCAGCCCATACAGGTTAATCACTTCAAGGGCAGAATGGCTCTGGCTCACAACGGAAACCTTGTAAACACATACGAGCTTCGTCACGAGCTTGAACAGCAGGGCTCTATTTTTCACACCACAAGCGACACAGAGGTTATTTCTTACCTTGTCACAAAGGAAAGACTTACCGCACCTTCGATAGAAGAAGCGGTAAACAGAGCAATGAACAAAATTGACGGCGCATATTCGCTTGTTATCATGTCCCCCGCAAAGCTGATTGCGGCAAGAGATGAAAACGGCTTCAGACCGCTTTGCTACGGCATTACTCCTGAGGGAACATATATTGTCGCATCGGAAAGCTGTGCGCTTGATTCGGTAGGCGCAAAGTTTGTCCGCGACATAAAGCCCGGTGAAATTCTCATTTTTGAAAAGAGCGGAATACGCTCCATAAATGACCATTGCGGCAAGCGCCCGCACAAGATGTGCGTATTTGAGTACATCTACTTTGCCCGCCCCGACTCCGTTATAGAAGGTGCGTCGGTGCATAAGGCAAGGCTCAGGGCAGGTGCATTCCTTGCTCTTGAGCATCCCGTAAACGCTGATATAGTAGTCGGTGTTCCCGATTCGGGAATTGACGCCGCGATTGGATATTCAAACCAGTCCGGCATACCCTACGGTATCGGCTTTATCAAAAACAAATATATCGGCAGAACATTTATTTCCCCCGGTCAGTCGGCAAGGGAGGATAAGGTAAAAATCAAGCTCAACGCTGTTGCAAGCGTTGTAAAGGGCAAGCGTGTAATCCTCATTGACGACAGCATTGTAAGAGGTACTACCAGCGGAAGAATAGTAAAGCTGCTGCGTGACGCAGGAGCTACCGAGGTACACATGAGGGTATCCGCACCTCCCTTCCTCAATCCCTGCTACTACGGTACGGATATTGATTCAAGGGAGCACCTTATCGCCTGTCACCACACCGTAGAGGAGATAAGCAAGATTATCGGTGCAGATTCGCTCGGATATTTGAGCATTGAGTGTGCAAAAAAGCTCGCTCAGCATGAAACAGGCGAGCCGTGCGACTACTGCACCGCCTGCTTCGGAGGTGAATATCCTACCGATGTACCGACGGAAATGTATAAGAACAAATTTGACCAGAAGATCAGCGAAAACAAACCCAACGCTGACAAGTAATACAAACCCCCAACGGAAGGAATACTATTATGAAAAACAGTTACTCGGAAAGCTACAAGTCGGCGGGCGTTGACGTTACCGCAGGTTACGAGGGCGTCAAGCTGATGAAAAAGGACGTTGAAAGGACAAATATCCCCGGCGTTCTCACCTCAATCGGCGGCTTCGGCGGTCTGTTTCAGCCCGACCTTACGGGAATGAAGGAGCCTGTGCTTGTTTCCGGCACGGACGGAGTAGGCACAAAGCTCAAGCTCTCGTTCCTTTTGGACAAGCACGACACCATAGGAATAGACGCTGTTGCAATGTGCGTGAACGACATAGTTTGCTGCGGTGCAAAGCCTTTGTTCTTCCTTGACTACATTGCAATCGGAAAGAATATCCCCGAAAAGGTTGCTTCAATTGTAAAGGGCGTTGCCGACGGCTGTGTACAGGCAGGCTGTGCGCTTGTCGGCGGAGAAACCGCAGAGCACCCCGATATGATGCCCGAGGACGAATACGACATTGCGGGCTACTGCACGGGTATTGTCGATAAGTCCAAGATAATCGACAACAGCACGGTTAAGGCAGGAGATATTATAATAGGTCTTGCTTCTACCGGCGTACATTCAAACGGCTTCTCCCTTGTAAGAAAGGTTTTCGACATAACAAGAAAGGAAGTCCTTGATGAGCTTCTGCCCGACGGAAGAACACTCGGCGAGGCGCTCCTCACTCCCACAAAGATATATGTAAAGCCCATTCTTGACCTTATCTCAAAGAAGAATGTAAAGGCTGTTTCCCACATAACGGGCGGAGGCTTCAACGAAAATATCCCCCGTTCCCTGCCCGACGGCTTTACCGCAAGGATAACAAAGCACAGCTATGAGGTGCCGTTCATATTCAAGCACATTCAGCAGGTGGGAAGCATATCTGAGCATGATATGTACAACACCTTCAACATGGGTATCGGTATGACGGTTGTAGTGGATAAGGACGACGCCGATGAGGCGGTTGCAATTCTCCGCGAAAACGGCGTTGAGAGCTTCTGCATAGGCGAGATTATAAACGGCGACGAGGGTATTATAATAGAATAATCGGTGCCTGTTTTTAAAACCGACAAAATCAAAATCACAACGGAGGGCTTATGAAAAACATTGTGGTTCTTGTTTCGGGCGGAGGCACGAATTTGCAGGCCTTGATAGACGCGGAGCAAAAAGAAGGTCTCGGCGGCGGAAAAATCACCTGCGTTATCTCCTCCAATCCCGACGCATATGCTCTTACAAGGGCGGCTGATAACGGAATAAAAACCAAAGTGCTTGTGCGAAAGGACTACCCCGATGTTGCCGCATACAGCAAGGCAATGACAGAGGCTTTAAAAGAGGAAAAAGCGGATCTGGTGGTTTACGCGGGCTTTATGACCATTCTTGACGAGCAGGTCTGCAATGCGTTCAAGCATAAGATGATAAACGTTCACCCGTCGCTTATCCCGTCGTTCTGCGGCAAGGGCTACTACGGTCTTAGAGTTCATGAGGAGGCTCTTAAAAAGGGAGTTAAGGTGACGGGAGCAACAGTACATTTTGTTACGGCAGAATGTGACGGCGGTCCGATAATACTCCAAAAGGCGGTTGAGGTAAAATCAGGCGATACTCCCGAAATTCTTCAAAAGAGGGTAATGGAGCAGGCGGAATGGAAGATACTTCCCGAGGCGGCAAGGCTCTTCTGCGAGGACAGAATAGAGGTGTCGGGCAACATTGCCGTTGTAAAGCGTCAGCAAGCTGAAACCGTCACCAAGGCGATGATGTGAGGCTCTCTTTTGAACATTCGGGCTTCAAATATGTTACTAAGGATGAGCTTAAAACTCAGTCAGCACCTAACATTACCCGAGACATGACGCAGCTTGACGGATGGAGCAGGCTTTAGTCGGCAAATGTAAAGCTACAACCCGAAGAGGACGAGCGTCCGCTTTTGGGTAGACTATGAAAGGAAGTATATAATAAAATGGAAATTAAAGCTTTTGACAAGGAACTCACCACTCTGTCTTACCACGGCAGAGGTATTATGATAGGCAAATCTCCCGACGGAAAAAAGGCGGTAATCGCTTATTTCATCATGGGAAGAAGCGAAAACAGCCGCAACAGAATTTTCGTTGAGGAGGGCGAGGGCATACGCACACAGGCGTTTGACGAATCGAAGATGACGGATCCGCATCTTATCATATATGCGCCCGTAAGAGTGCTTGGCAACAAGACAATTGTAACAAACGGCGATCAGACCGACACTATTTACGAGCTTATGGACAAGCAGATGACCTTTGAGCAGTCGCTGAGAACCAGAGAATTTGAGGACGACGCTCCCAACTACACACCGAGAATTTCGGGTATTCTCCACTTTGAGGACGGCGGCTTCAACTACGCAATGTCTATCTTAAAGAGTGACGACGGCAACCCCGACTGCTGTATAAGAAACACCTTTGCATATAACTGTCCCGAAAACGGCGTGGGCAGATTTATTCACACCTACAAGAGCGACGGCAATCCCCTGCCGAGCTTTGAGGGCGAGCCTAAGAAAGTGGCTTTACCCGATGTCGATATTGATACCTTTACACAGCTTGTATGGGATAATCTCAACGCCGACAACAAGGTTTCACTTTTCACCCGCTACATTGACATAGCAAGCGGAAAATACAAATCAAGAATAGTAAATAAAAACAAATAAAATGCCGACGGCTTGAGGGCAAATGCTCTCAGGCCTTTCGGCGTTACATAACGACATAAATTTAACACACGAAAGGACAATTCCAAAATGAACGAACTCGAACTCAAATACGGCTGTAACCCCAATCAGAAGCCTTCCAGAATTTTTATGGAGAACGGAAATGAGCTTCCTATCGAAGTACTTAACGGCAAGCCGGGCTATATCAACTTTATGGACGCATTTAACGGCTGGCAGCTTGTAAAGGAGCTTAAAAAGGCTACGGGACTTCCTGCGGCAACCTCCTTCAAGCATGTATCTCCCGCAGGTGCGGCAGTAGGACTTCCTCTTTCCGACACTCTTAAAAAGATTTACTGGGTAGACGATTTGGGAGAGCTTTCTCCCCTCGCCTGTGCTTACGCAAGAGCAAGAGGCGCAGATAGAATGTCCTCCTACGGCGACTTTATCTCCCTTTCGGACAAGTGCGATGTTTCCACTGCAAAGATGATTCAAAGAGAGGTTTCGGACGGCGTTATCGCTCCCGATTATGACGATGAAGCTCTTGAGATATTAAAATCCAAAAGAAAAGGCACATACAATATTATAAAGATTAATTCCGACTATGTTCCCGAGGCAATCGAGCGCAAGCAGGTATTCGGAATTACCTTTGAGCAGGGCAGAAACGAGCTTGTAATTGACGATAATCTTTTTGCTAACATAGTAACCGAGAACAAGAACATTCCCGACAGCGCAAAGATAGACCTCGCAATTGCGCTTATCACTCTCAAATACACTCAGTCAAATTCCGTTGCATACGCTTGCGGCGGTCAGGCTATCGGTATCGGCGCAGGTCAGCAGTCGAGAATCCATTGCACACGTCTTGCAGGCACAAAGGCGGACAACTGGTATCTCCGCCAGTCCCCCAAGGTAATGGGGCTTGAGTTTGTAGACAGCATTAAGCGTGCGGACAGAGATAACGCAATTGACCTTTATATCGGCGAGGATTATATGGACGTGCTCGCAGAGGGCGAATGGCAGAGAATATTCAAGGTAAAGCCCGAGGTATTCACAGCAGAGGAAAAGAAGGCATGGCTTTCTACAATGAAGGGCGTTTCGCTCGGCTCAGACGCATTCTTCCCGTTCGGCGACAACATTGAAAGAGCGCATAGAAGCGGCGTTGAATACATTGCACAGCCCGGCGGCTCTATCCGTGACGATAATGTTATCGACACTTGCAACAAGTATGGTATTGCCATGGCGTTCACAGGTATCAGACTTTTCCATCACTAATCAGACTGATAAGATAATTTCTTGCTGAAGAAAGGTGTTGCTTATGAAGATTTCTAAATCGCTTGACAAGTTCCTTACCATCATCGGCAATATACTTTCCCTTGCACCCTGTGCTGTCATCGGTGCGTATGCGGCAAATGCAGTTAATGGACAGCTTCAGCAATCGGATACGGCGTCTGAGCTTTTCACGCTGTTTCTGCTTATGCTTTTTGCTGTAATTTCCTTCTTTTTTCATATAATCCTGCATGAGGGCGGTCATCTTATCGGAGGACTTATTTCAGGTTATAAATTTGTATCCTTCCGTGTAGGGAATCTGATACTGGTAAAGCAGGACGGAAAGCTCAGGCTAAAGAAAACCACGGTAGTCGGCACGGGAGGACAATGCCTTATGTCACCACCCCAATGTGAGCCGGAAAAGTGTCCTTTTATCATTTACCTGATTTCGGGCGGTCTTATAAACATAATTGTCGGTGCGATATTTGCGGTTATTGCATACTTTGTCGGCGGAACAGCCGCAGTACTGCTTAATATTATTGCATTTACGGGTATAGGCTTTGGAATATCAAACCTTTTCCCTGCCAAAATATACGGCACGGTAAACGACGGCTACAATGTTTTTATCTCTCTGCCCCGCAATCCGTCGGAAAGGGCGGCGCAATATTGTATGTTAATTGCCCACGAGGTATTTTCAAACAATGACAGCACCACGGCGCTCCCAGAATATATACGCAAAAGGATAATGGAGTTTGATTACGGCGACCTTTCAAATGTGTCGGTTACCAATTTGCTCTTGTACAAGGCAAACATTCTTATGGAGCTTGGAAGAGATGACGAGGTAAAACAAATATTAAAGCGAGTTTCCGAAAGCGGTGATGTGTTGCCTATTTTTAAAATGGAAGCCAGCTGCGAGCTTCTGTATTTTGAAATAATGGGCGAGTGCAATCCAGTAAAAATAAATAAGATCGGTGATAAAAAGCTGATGGACTACATAAAGCAAACCTCGCTTTACCCGTCAAGACAGCGTCTTATGTATGCGTATAACCTGATATACAAAAAGGACGGGCAAAAAGCTGAAAAATCTTACGAAGCGTTGCTGAAAACGGCGCAGACTCACCCCATAAAAACGGAAATTGCATTAGAGCTCAAGGAAGCGGAAAAAATCAAAAAGTATTACGAAAGCTTAAAAAACGGGCTTCACGAGAAAGGAAATAAAAGGATGAATGTTTTAGTAGTAGGCGGCGGCGGCAGAGAACATGCAATAATCGTTGCTCTGTCAAAATCCGCAAGGGTTGATAAGATTTACGCCGCACCCGGAAACGGCGGTATTTCAAAATACGCTGAGTGCTTCCCTGTTAAGGCTACCGACCTTGACGGTATGGTAAAGCTTGCCGAGGAGTTAAAGCCGGATTATGTATTTGTTGCACCCGACGACCCGCTGGTTATGGGCATGGTGGACAGGCTCAATGAAAAGGGCTTCAAAACCTTTGGTCCTAAGGCGAATGCGGCTATACTCGAAGGAAGCAAGGTTTTCTCAAAGGCGCTTATGAAGAAGTACAATATTCCGACAGCGGCTTACGAAACCTTTACCGATGCCGATAAGGCGATAGAATACTTAAAGGCACAGAACAGCTACCCCGCAGTTATCAAATGCGACGGTCTTGCTCTGGGCAAGGGCGTAATCATAGCGCAGAATGAACAGGAGGCGGTCGCCGCAGTAAGCTCGATGCTTCTTGACGGAAAATTCGGCGCAAGCGGAAGCGAAATCGTAATTGAAGAATTTATGACAGGTCCTGAGCTTACCGTACTCGCATTCACGGACGGCAAGACCGTAAAGCCGATGATTTCTTCAATGGATCACAAGCGTGCTTATGACAACGACGAGGGACTCAACACCGGCGGCATGGGTACAATAGCTCCCAACCCCTTTTACACAGAGGAAAAGCAGAAGGAATGTATGGAAAAGATTTTCCTGCCGACCGTAAAAGCTATGCAGAGCGAGGGCAGACCGTTCAAGGGCTGTCTGTACTTCGGCCTCATGCTCACTCCATCGGGTGCAAAGGTTGTAGAATACAACTGCCGCTTCGGAGATCCCGAAACGCAGGTTGTGCTCCCTCTCCTTGAAACCGATATTATGGATATTATCGAAGCAGTCTGGGAAGAGCGTCTGTCCGAGCTTGAAATCAAGTGGAGCGACAAGGCGTGCGCCTGTGTTGTAATGGCAAGCGGCGGCTATCCCGAAAAGTATGAAACAGGCAAGAAAATAAGCGGACTTGACCAAGACGGTCAGTGCGGCGGCGCATTTGTTTACCACGCCGGAACAAAGTGCGAGGACGGCAAATTCTATACCGCAGGCGGCAGAGTTTTAGGCGTTACCGCAACGGGTGATACTCTTAAAAATGCGCTTGACAAGGCTTATGAAGCCGTAGGCACAATCGGCTTTGAAAAAGCTCACTACCGCAAGGATATAGGCAAGAAGGCGCTTTAACAATAACGGGGACTGTTTTACAGTCCCCTTTTAGCTTGTTCATTTTTACATTAACAGGAGCATAAAATTTTCGGGGGGATTTTTTTGAGTATAGCGGAGATTTTTCTGATAGCAATTGCACTTTCGATGGATGCCTTTGCGGTGTCAATATGCAAGGGACTGTCGGCGGGAAAGCTGAAAATAAAGCATTTTTTAGCTGTGGGACTGTGGTTCGGCGGCTTTCAGGGTATGATGCCCCTGCTGGGTTACTTTTTAGGCAGTACCTTTGAGCAGTACATTGTTTCATTCGACCATTGGATAGCGTTTGTGCTTCTCAGCGTCATAGGAATAAACATGATAAAGGAAAGCCTTGACAAGAACGAGGAAGGAGCAGACAGCTCCTTTGCATTTTTGAATATGCTTCTTTTGGCACTTGCAACAAGCATTGACGCTCTGGCGGTAGGAGTTACCTTTGCCCTGCTTCCCGATGTAAATATAATTCTTGCTGTCAGCCTTATAGGCGTTACCACATTTGTCTTTTCTGCCGCAGGACTTAAAATAGGCAATGTATTCGGTCTTAAATTCAAGGCAAAGGCTGAATTTACAGGCGGAGTAATACTTATTCTTATAGGAATAAAGATTTTACTTGAGCATTTAGGAATATTCTCATTTAATTTTGCTTGACTGAAATGCAAAAAAGCTATATAATTGAAGCAGAAAAAAACGCAGGGAAAGGAAAACTAAAATGACAGTAAGAGAAATGCAGGACGAGATTATCCGTCTGAAAAAAGAAAATGATATATGCATTCTTGCACACACCTACCAAAGACATGATGTACTTGAGGTAGCCGACTTTGTGGGAGACTCCTTTGCGCTGAGCCAAAAGGCGGCAAAAGCGCCCCACAGCACCGTGCTTATGTGCGGCGTTAGATTTATGGCTGAAACCGTAAAAATTCTCTCACCCGATAAAAAGGTACTGCTTTCCGACGGCAATGCAGGCTGTCCGATGGCAGAGCAAATGGATAAGCAGACGCTTATTCGGCTTAAAAAACAAAATCCCGATTATACCGTTGTAGCTTACATAAATACAACCTCCGAGCTTAAAACCGAGTGCGATGTCTGCGTAACCTCGTCAAGCGCGGTTAAAATAATAAAACAGCTCCCTGCAAAGAACATACTCTTTATCCCCGATCCCAATCTCGGACAGTATGTTCGGAAGCAATGCCCCGACAAGAACTTTTTATTTGTCGAGGGTGGCTGTCCCACACATTATTCAATGACAGCCGAAGAAGTAAAGCAGGCGCTGTCGCTTCATCCGAACGCTTTGCTTCTCGTGCACCCGGAATGCTCACCCGAGGTTACCGAGCTTGCACACTTTGCGGGCAGTACCTCAGAGATAATGGATTATGCAAAAAACAGCAACGCAAAGGAATTTATCATCGGCACGGAAAACAGCATAACCGAGCATCTTTCCTTTGAGCTTCCCCAAAAGCGGTTCTATCCCCTTTCCAAAAACTGCATCTGTCATAATATGCAGCTCACCACTCTTGCAACGGTATATTCCTGCGTAAACGGCACAGGCGGCGAGGAAATAGAGCTTGATGAGCTGACAATGCAGGGTGCAAAGCGCTGTATAGATAAAATGCTCAGGCTTGGATAAATTAAACAATCTTGACATTTTACGCACGGTGAATTATAATTATAGAACAGAGTATAATGCATAGGCTTGTCCAAAGCTGCTGATGACGGTTATATCCGCATGAATTTAATAACGGCGGTATAATCTATGGGAGAAAAAACGGATAACCCGACAGAAAACGTATGAAAGAAAGGATAATAAAATTTGAAAAAAAGAATAGTTGCCGCAGTCGCGGCTGTAATCACGGCACTTCCGCTTATAAACGGATGCTCGCTTTTCGGAGGTTCTCAGCAAGTCACCAACGCAATCGGCTCATACGATTTTACGCAGATGGAGCTTGTGCAGCTGAATAACCCTGCCGAGGGACAGGACGTTGCGATAATCGAAACCAATATGGGCACGATGACTGCCGTGCTTTATGCGGAATATGCTCCCAACACAGTCGCTAACTTCAAAAAGAGAGTTGAAGAGGGCTTTTATGACAACAAGCCGTTCTTTGCACTTCAGGAGGGCGTTTATGCAATAACGGGCGCCGCAAATGAAGAAGGCACCGAGGGAAGAACAGACGACGGACAGTTTATAGAAAACGAATGTACGGTTAATCTGTGGCCCTTTAAGGGCGCACTTCTGGGATACAGCGGTCAGATGGGCTACTGCGACAGCCGCTTCTTCTTTACCGGAGCAATTGAAATTACCGAGGAAAACAAGAAAGAGCTCAGCGGATATGTAGATGAGGAAACAAGCTCACAGATTATCCCCAACGAGCTTATAAATGCTTTTGAAAAAAGAGGCAGCGTTCCGGGACTTGCCGGTGCTTATACCGTATTCGGACAGCTCATAAACGGTTACGATACCCTTGACAAGATATTATGGTCGGGTATGGACGAAAAGACGCAAAAGCCCACATCTGAGCTTATTATCAAAAAAATTACCCTTGACACCTATTCCGAGGGTAAGTTTACCATTGAAGAACCTACTGCCGACAAATATCTCTCAGCAGAGGATATAGAAAAGCTCGAAAGCTCAAATTAATCAGCTTTGAAAGGAATTAGGATAATGAGGTTAAGGTCTTTACTCACATCTGTTGCGGCAACTGCGCTTTGCGGCGCAATGCTGCTGACTTCCGCCTGCTCGTCAACCAAGGCGGCAGATAACACTTCCGAAATAAAGGTTGTCGGCGGCGATATATTAGCCGAAATGACAATTCTCATCGGAGAGGAAACGGGAAAAATTCGCTTTAAGCTGTTTCCCGAGGTTGCACCTAGAGGTGTTGATAACTTTGTAAAGCTCGCTGAAAGCGGATATTACGACGGTAAGACCATCCACAGAGTTATAAAGGACTTTATGATTCAGGGCGGCTCGCTTCAGGGCAACGGAATCGGCGGCACTACCGCAAACAAGACTGAGCTTCCCCGTGAGACAAACGACCGCATGAGAGCCTACTACGGCGCTTTGGGATATGCCGAGGACAGCGAGGGTATAAACAGCCAGTTCTTCATTATCAACAACAACACTCCCTTTGATATTGACAAGACTGCCGAAAATATCGCCGCAGACCTTGAGGAATACGGCAACAGATTATCCGAAGAGGATAAAAATACCTACACCGAATACCTTAACAGTCTTAAAGCAACCCCCGACGATGTAAAGGCAAAATACCTTTCAAGCGGCGGTACATTCACGATAGACGGCAACTATACAATTTTCGGACAGGCTATCGAGGGCTTTGATGTAATTGAAAAAATTTCCGAGGTTGAAGTAGCGTCAGGTAACAAGCTCGACGATGAGCAGGGTATAGATTCCAAGCCCGCCGTTTCAATCGTAATCAAAAAGATTGAAATTGCACGCATACCCGTAATTGAAGAAACAGCCGCAGCCACTACCACACGCAGAACTCTGCGTCCCCAGTCGACAACGACGGTACAAAGCGCAGACAGTACAGCCTCCAACGCTATCGGTGACTCAACACAAACAGCACCGGAATCGGTAGCTGAATAAATAGGCTCTATAATAAATATTGGGGTAGCCAAATAGAGCCTAAGAATTTAATTTAAGAAAAAGTAAAAAAGTAGAGCATATTTGGTGAAAATCCGTTATAACGGAATTGTGAACTAACCACGAACGGAGGACCGAATATGC
>CALXBK010000013.1 GCA_944386545.1 uncultured Ruminiclostridium sp. | reverse complement strand
ATGCTCTACTTTTTTACTTTTTTTAAATTAAATTCTTAGGCTCTATTTGGCTACCCCAATATTTATTATAGAGCCTTAAAAAATAAAAATCCGCCGCAGATTTTTTCATCTGCGGCGGAACTGTTTAATTATTAATCAGCTTTTGAGATACTCGATTACTTTCTCTTCTTAGCTACAACTACTGCGCCTGCAGCTAAAACTGCAACGCCTGCAACAACTGCAACGCTCTCAACGCCTGTATCGGTGCTGGGCTTGCTTGTGTCGCCTGTTGTAGGCTCTTCGGGCTCAGAGGTTTCTTCATTGCCGTCACCTGCATCGTCGCCGCCGTTAAGAGCAGCGTCAATACCTGTCAGTGTGAAGGTGATAGATGTCTCAGCGTCGTTTTCTGTCCAGACTGCAATATCGTCGGGGTTGATGGGAGATACTGCCGCATCATACGCGCCGTCGGTCGTAGTCTTTCCGTATGCGTTGTAGATTTCAAGACGAAGGTTGCCCTTTTCCTCAGGGTCGCCCCAAAGTACCTTAGAGCTGTCAACTGCGATTTCCTGACCGCCGATTACGAGTTTAACATTGCTGAATGTACACTTTGACATGTCGTATACGCCGGAACCCTGCTCAACGCCTAAATCAGCGCCAAGTTCGGGAATGTCGATTACAAGAACAGTTACGCCCCAGCTACAAGGATTCATGTCCTCGCCGCTATCTTCGTTGATTACGGTCTGCCAGCCTGCTGTGATGGTGTAAGTGCCGTCTCCTGTGATTTCTGTAACAGCCTTGGTTGTGTCGGTCTGAGCATACCAGTCTCCGCTTGCATAGTACCAGTTAGCGATATAGGTCTTGTCTGCTGCCGATGCAACTGCCGCCATTGTTGTTGCAGCGAGAGAAGCTGCTGCAGCAGTTGCAATGATCTTAGTTAATTTCATTGTTGTTGTCCTCCGTTTTAATTTATGCGCTTATGCACACTTTTACAAAAATAATTTTGCAGTTTTATTATATATGAAAACGATTTTATAATCAATAGGCAATTTAAACAAAGCATATCTGATGATTTGTTAATTATTTATAAAAAATCGGTGAAATATTAGTTTTTATCAACAAATGAATGTTAATTTTTTATTGTTTTCACGTCTTTTAACTTCTTGCAGCAAAAAGTCCCCTACCTCTAAGGTGGGGGATGATTTGCGTCCCCGTAATGTTTGACATAACCAATAAAGGTGCTATACTGAAATCAGTCGAATAAAATAGAATGGCTGAAATACTATGGAATTGGACAGCAACGCTCATTCGGTATTCTTACTAAACTATCACCTTGTGCTTGTAGTGAAATATCGCAGGGCAGTTTTTGATGATGGAATTTCAGACAGAGCAAAAGAAATTTTCGAGTACATATCTCCGAAATACAATATTACCTTGCAGGAATGGAATCATGATAAAGACCATGTACGCATACTTTTCAAAGCACATCTAAATACAGAAATAAGCAAATTCATTAACGCTTACAAGAGTGCAAGCAGCAGACTTTTGAACAAAGAATTTCCTCACATACGACAAAAGCTATGGAAAGAATGTTTTTGGAGTCAGAGTTTTTGCTTGCTTACAACGGGCAGTGTACCCATTGATGTAATTAAAAAGTACATTGAAAGTCGAGGTGAAAAACATTGAATAAGGCATACAAATTCAGAATACACCCAAATTCAGAACAGCAAGCTACGTTAGCAAAAACCTTTGGCTGTGTTCGTTTTATCTATAATCGTATGCTTTCGGATAAAATCAAATATTATGAAGAAACAAGGCAAAAACTAAATAACACTCCTGCGCAATATAAGAAAGAATTTGAATGGCTGAAAGAAGTGGACAGCTTGGCTCTTGCCAATGCACAAATAAATTTACAAACGGCATACAAGAATTTTTTTATAAATCCGAAAATCGGTTTTCCGAAATTCAAGTCCAAAAAATCTAACCACAAAAGTTATACAACGAATTGCATAAACAAAAATATTTCGATTGAAAACGGGTATATAAAGCTTCCGAAAATCGGACTTGTAAAAATGAAACAGCATAGGTTAATCCCGTCTGATTACAAGTTAAAATCCGTAACAGTAAGTCAAACTCCAAGTGGAAAATATTATGCAAGCATCTTGTTTGAGTACGAAAACCAAGTGCCTGTAGAAAAATTACATGATTTTTTAGGACTTGATTTTTCGATGCATGAGCTGTATAAGGACAGTAACGGTAAAGAACCGCAATATTCAAGATATTATCGAAAGGCAGAAAAGCAACTTGCAAGAGAACAGCGAAAATTATCAAAAATGCCAAAAGGCTCAAATAACCGAAATAAACAAAGACTTAAAGTTGCTAAACTGCACGAGAAGGTAGCTAATCAACGTAAGGATTTTCTGCATAAGCAATCACGACGGATAGCCAATGCCTATGATTGCGTTTGCATAGAAAATCTGGATGTGAAAGCAATGTAACAAGCGCTGAACTTTGGGAAATCCGTTTCCGACAACGGCTGGGGAATGTTTACAACATTCCTGCAATATAAACTTGAAGAGCAAGGAAAAAGACTTGTAAAGACAGATAAATTCTTTGCAAGCAGTCAGACTTGTTCATGTTGTGGTTACAAAAATTCAGAAACAAAAGACCTGAGTATCAGAGCGTGGGATTGTCCAATTTGCGGAATGCATCACGACAGAGATGTAAACGCTGCAATAAACATCAGAAACGAGGGTATGCGAATAGCGTTAGCATAACCCTTACAAATAAAACCGTGGGGCACACGGGGTTAGCTCGCTTGTGCTTAGTACATTGGTACTATCGAACGAGAAGCCCCGCCTCTATGCGTAGCATAGGCGGTGGGAGTATGTCACTATCCCGAAAATTAAATCGGCTCTGCCGAAGCAAAGCCGATTTATATTTGCTGATTTGTTACTTGCGCTTGCGTATTACAATAGTCATTGCAGTAAGTCCGCCGACTGCCGCCGCACCGAGTGCCGCAAGCTCTGCCGCAGGAACACCGGTGTTTACGTTTTCGGGAACACTTGTCGTTTCACCCGGAGTAACCACCGAGGTTGTGTCGGGTGCGGAAACATTATCGTTTATTGACGTGGAATCGCCGGGAGTTACAATATCCTCAGCACCACTTACTACATCCTCAACAATGTCGCCCGCTCCGCTTACTACATCTTCTATTATATTGTCGCCGCCTGTTGTACCCTCGCTTGCAAATGCAGGCAGGGCAGAAGCGCAGGCAACAGCCGCAAGGGCAATAAATGCCGCCGTCTTTTTCATGCTTCACATTCCTTTCAGTATTAATACCGTTATCCGTCGCACGGTTTGTACCGTACAAATTTAGTATTTCAATCATTTGTGATATTATCCGATATTTTTTTCAAATCTGAAAGGAAATATTTTTCTCAAGGGTGTATATTTTTCAAAAAAATTACCGTGCCGAAGCACGGTATTTAATATTTTATTCTTCTTCAACGGAAATTTTATCCTTGACAACCTTCCAGCTTTCCTGCGCTATTACATATCCTGCGTCGGTTTTTTCTCCGTAGGGTATGTAGAAATCGCAGGGTCCGTTTACATTGTTGAAGGTGTATAGTATAGCCTGCTTTCTGACCTCGTAATCCTCCTGCTCAATATTTGTCTTGGTAAAGTTTATAATGAATTCTGCATAATTATTAAGAGATCCCTCGGACATTTTGGTGAAATTCTGGTTGATAAACGCTGAAATTGAGGTAGCGTCCACCTTGCAGGGATACTGTATGTCGCTCATGCCGTAGTCGGGCAGGGTAATGTAGGAGTAAAGCTGGCTTCCCGTAAAGCTGCGCGTGCCCTTTTGGATAACCGTTACCGTATCCGCTTCCTTATCCTCGTATTTTATATCGGAGGGGATTGAAAGAGTAGTGTTGCCTGCCATGTTGAAAAACTCTGTCACGGTAGATTTTGTAAATGAAACGTATTTTTTAATTTCCACACCGCTTGCCGCAGAAATTGCCTGCATTATTCCGTCCTCGCCCGAGGCAAAGTATGTGTCTCTCAGCGTTTTGCCCGAAACGACCGAGCTTGCAAGGTAGGGCATAAGAATAACCGAGCCTTCGTCTGAACGGTAGGTAAGCGTCATGTACTCAGTCGGAGCGCTGTCCGAATCCTCCGATAAGGTGAGCAGTACGGTAAAATTGTAGGTCGGGCTTGTCAGGAACGCCGTGCCTCTGTTATCATCGGGAACAGAAGTGTTTCCCGCCCTCTGAGAGGAATAAAAGCTTTCAAGAAGTATGCTTGAAACGACAGCCACTATAACTCCCGTAACTACCAGGGTAATAACATATATGTACCAGTTGCTTCTTCTTTTTGTTGTCAATTGTATCATCCTCCGTGCGGCTTGCCGTTGCCGCCTAAAAAGTACTTGAAATCCTGACGGAAAAATAGTATAATACAATAATAACATAAATCAAAACAAAATTCAAGGCTGCGGAAAAAATAAATACTGCGGCGAAGAAGGGCATTATGAAAAAATTTTTAAAAAGAGCCTGGGCGGAAATAGACCTTGACGCCCTTGAGCATAATTATAACGAGATAAAAAAAGCGGCCGGAAACAAGCAGGTGCTTGCCGTTGTAAAGGCCAACGCCTACGGGCATGACGATAAAACCGTCTGCACAAGACTTCAGAGCCTCGGCGTAAAGTATTTTGGAATTTCCAATCTTTGGGAGGGCGAGAGCCTTCGCAGTCACGGCATAAACGGCGAGATACTTTGCTTTGGCTATACCGACGCGGATTATTTTGACGAGCTTGTACAGTACGGCATCACCCAGACCGCAGGAAGCGTTGAATATGCAGAAAAGCTGAGCAATTTTGCGCTTGGCAGGGGAATAAGGCTTCCCGTACATATAAAAATAAACACCGGCATGACAAGAGTGGGAATTGATACCGAAGCTGAGCTTGAGCAGATACTTGCCCTGCCCGGACTTGACTGCAGGGCGGCGTATACCCATTTTGCCGCGGCAGACAGCCTTGACGCTTCCGATGTCGAATACACAAACAGACAGCAGACAAAGCTGCTTTCAATAGCAAAGGGCAAGGGACTGCTCATTCATTCGCAGAACAGCGGCGGTATTCTTTATCATAAGGAGTTTGAGGCGGATATTGTCCGTGCGGGAGTTATTCTTTACGGCAACGCTCCGAATTATCCCTTAAGCGTGCCTATGGATATTAAGCCCGTCATGACGCTTAAATCCACGGTTTCACAGCTTAAAAAAATTCCTGCGGGAACACAGGTAAGCTACGGACGCAGCTTTACCGCACAAGAGGACATCACCGTTGCGGTAATCCCGATAGGCTATGCGGACGGCTATTTCAGGAATTTCAGCTCAAAGGGCAGTATGCTGATTAACGGAGTTCTTTGCCCCGTAATAGGCAGAGTTTGCATGGATCAGACAATTGTCGATGTAAGCGGCGTTCCCGATATAAAAACAGGGAACACTGTCTACGTATACTCGGATAAATGCCCCGAAACAGGCATAGACTATAACGCGTCCCTGCTGGGCACGATAGGCTATGAGCTGACCTGCGCCGTCGCTCTGAGGATTCCGAGGGTTATTATTTCACGCGGCGAGGTAAGCGAGGTAGTGAGATACGGCGTGATGTAAGCCGTCTTTGCGACTTTCCGAAATTTTTTTCAAAAAGGGCTTGCAATTATAAATCAAATCATGTAAAATATAATAGATAGAATGTGGGTTTTTTAAGCCGAGACAGATTAAATGGCTTTGTTAAGCGGTTTTCCGCATTAACCCGATAAAAATACGGAGGTATTTCAAAATATGGTAACAGCAGGCGATTTCAGAAACGGTATGACCTTTGAAGAGGACGGCAACGTAATGCAGATTATCGAGTTTCAGCACGTTAAGCCGGGCAAGGGCGCCGCTTTCGTAAGAACAAAGATCAGAAACGTAATCACCGGTTCGGTTGTTGAAAAGTCCTACAACCCCACTGCTAAGTTCCCCACCGCTTTTGTAGAAAGAAAGGATATGGAGTATTCCTACAGCGACGGCGACTTATACTACTTTATGGACAGCGAGACCTACGACATGGTTCCCATCAACAAGAGCGAGCTTGGCGACAACTTCAAGTTCGTCAAGGAGAACATGGTTTGCAAGGTGCTTTCCTACAAGGGCAAGGTGTTCGGTATTGAGCCTCCCAACTTCGTTGAGCTTGAAATCACCGACACCGATCCCGGCTTCAAGGGCGATACGGCAACCAACGCAACAAAGCCCGCAACACTTGAAACGGGTGCAGAAATCAGAGTTCCCCTGTTCGTTGAAATCGGAGACGTTATCCGTATCGACACCAGAACAGGCGAATACATGGAGCGTGTAAAGTAATAGGTCAAGTAAAGGAGGATTTTACAATGACAGTTGCAGAAAAGGTTTCATACATCAAGGGACTTGCCGAGGGACTCGGAATTGACGGTGCCACCAAGGAAGGCAAGGTTATTGAAGCGATTATTGACGTTCTTAACGATATTGCTCTTACTCTTGAGGACGTAGATGCAGAGCTTGACGAGGTTGCAGACATCGTCAACGAAATTCAAGACGATGTGACGGCACTTGAGGATTGCGTATACTGCGATGACTGCGATTGCTGTGACGATGACGACTGTTGCTGTGACGAAGACTTTGAGGACGATATGTACGAGGTTACTTGCCCCAATTGCAACAATACGGTTACCGTAGATTTTGACGTTATCCAAGCGGGCGAAATTCCCTGTCCCAACTGCGGCGAAACGCTTGAATTTGATTTGAGCTGTCTTGAGGATGACGAGTGCGACTGCGGTTGCCACGGCAAGGAATAATATTTCATGACAGATTATATCAAACCCTCGGAAGTAATTCCGGGGGTTTTTATTTCTGCGGTGTTGACAACAGGATATTTTTGTGTTAAAATCTTAATATATTTAAAGGCTTTGACAAGAAACAGCAGGCAGGTGCTATGCCTCAGAGAGGGAGCGGTAGGTGCGAGCTCCCGCAGAAAACCGCCCAACCCGTCTTTGAGCCGCCCGTGAAGCTAAGCGGAGCCGGTTTCTCCCGTTAAAGAGAGCATAAGTGCGGTTTTACCGAATTTAGGTGGTACCACGGAACAGCTGTTTCGCCCTAAGCGTATGCTTGGGGCTTTTTTATGTTTATTTTAAAGCAACAGGAAAGGAAGAAAAATATGAAGCTTGAAAAGTTAGTAGGCGACCGTTTTAAGGAAAGACCCTCCGACTGTCAGATTGACAGCCACGCAATAATGGTAAGAGGCGGCTACATCAAGTATGTCGCAAACGGTATATTTTCTCTTTACACCCCCGCAAAGAGAATTACAAGGAAGATTGAAAAGATTATCAGAGAGGAAATGGACAGAATTGACGGTCAGGAGGTACAGTTCCCCGTTGTAATGCCCGCTTCTCTCTGGGAGGAATCCGGAAGATACAGCAGTATCGGAAGCGAGCTTCTGCGCTTTTCCGACCGCAACAGCGCCCCCATGGTGCTCGGTATGACTCACGAGGAGGCTTCCGTTCAGCTGGTGCGCGAATACGGACAGAGCTATTCAAAATATCCGTTTATGATTTATCAGATACAGACCAAGTTCCGTGACGAGGCACGTCCGAGGGGCGGTCTTATCAGAGTAAGAGAGTTCACCATGAAGGACGCATATTCCTTTCACACCTCACAGGAGGATCTGGAGGAATACTATGAAAAGTGCCACAAGGCATACGAGCGCATTTTCAAGCGCGCAGGCGTACCCGAGGTAATCTCGGTAAAATCCGATTCGGGCATGATGGGCGGAAGCGTATCGCATGAGTTTATGCTCCTTACTCCAGTCGGCGAGGATTCTATCGCTATATGCAAGGAATGCGGATACAGCGCTAATATGGAAGCGGCGGCAAGCATTACGGAAAACACACCCGACGAGGTATCTGCCGCTATGGAAACGGTGCATACCCCCGATTTGCACACTATTGAGGAGGTTTGCGATTTTCTCAAGCTCCCCGTTAATAAGAGCTGTAAGGCGGTTGTATATCAGAGAAACAGCGATGACAGCTATGTTGTGGTATTCCTCCGCGGCGATATGGACGTAAATGAAACTAAGCTCCGCAACTTCCTCGGCTGTGAAATTCATCCCGCAGTAATTACCGAGGACAGCGGTATTGCCGCAGGCTTTATCGGACCTGTCGGATTTGACGCCGACGCGACCGTGCTGTTCGATTGTTCACTCAAAAACGCAAACAATCTTTGTTGCGGCGCAAACAAGACGGATTACCACTGCACGGGACTTGACATGAAGAGTGACTGCCCGAATGCGGAATATCACGATTTTGCAAAGATAACCGAGGGCGGAATTTGCCCGTCCTGTCATAAGCACTCCGTTACCATATCAAGAGGTATCGAGGTCGGCAACATATTCCAGCTCGGCACAAAGTATACAAAATCCATGAACATGACCTATCTTGACAGCAACGGTCAGTCGCATAACCCTATAATGGGCTGTTACGGAATAGGCGTGGGCAGACTTGCCGCGTCGGTATGCGAAGCTCACCACGATGATTACGGCCCTATATGGCCGATGCCTATAGCTCCGTGGCAGGTGCATATCTGTGCGGTTCGCTCAGACGATGCGGAGGTAAAGCAGTGCGCCGACAAGCTGTATGACACCCTTATCGGGCTTGGAGCAGAGGTTATTTACGACGACAGACAGGTAAGCGCAGGCGTTATGTTCTCCGACGCAGACCTGCTCGGCGTACCGCTGAGAGTAATTGTAAGTCCCAGAAATTTAAAGGAAAGCTGCTGTGAGATTTCTGCAAGGGATAAGAGCTTTTCCGAAAAGGTTCCTGTTGAAGAAACTGCAAAGAGAGTTACCGAGCTTATAAAAGAGCTTATGGATAAGGCAAACTCATAAAAGTTTAAAAATTCAAAAATTTAAAAATTACCTATTGACAATCGGTAAGATATATGTTATAATCACTCGGTAAATTAAATTGTGAAACAAAAGCAGAGAAGCACTCTCACCCATTTGCGCCGTACGGCTGTTCAATGAGGTAACTACAAAAATCATCGGCGGTCAAATCCGTCTCCGAGTGAATGTTTGTATAGCGTGAGAGTCTGCATATGCGGTTTTTCACGCTTTTTGTTTTGCATACAAGTTTTGTTTTCAGAAAGGCGGTGCTTTAAAATCAGCACAAAAGAACAACTCATCAATGAGCAGATTAACGAAAAGGAAATCAGAGTTATCTCAGCTGACAATGAACAGCTGGGAATTATGTCTTCCGAGCAGGCTCTTGAAATTGCTGTCGAAGCAAATCTTGACCTTGTTATGATCGCTCCCCAGGCAGTGCCTCCGGTTTGCCGCATAATGGATTACGGCAAGTATCGTTTCGAACAGTCCAAAAAGGAAAAGGAATCGAGAAAAAACCAGAAGCAGGCAGAGCTTAAGGAAATTCAGATGTCGCTCAACATTGATACCAACGACTTCAACACGAAGATCAATCAGACAATCAAGTTCCTTAAAAACGGCGATAAGGTAAGAATCAAGGTTCGTTACAGAAGAGCAAGAGAGCTTTCTCACGC
Organism: uncultured Ruminiclostridium sp.; assembly: GCA_944386545.1. Lineage (GTDB taxonomy): Bacteria > Bacillota > Clostridia > Oscillospirales > Ruminococcaceae > Ruminiclostridium_E. The sequence continues at coordinate 35,657 of CALXBK010000013.1, read as the reverse complement.
AAATCTCGGTGAGGATCTTATGAAACGTGTTCTTGAAACTGTTGCTGAATATGGCGCCTGCGAGAAGCCTCCCAAGCTTGAGGGCAGAAACTACATGGCAGTTGTTGCACCTAAGAGCACGGCTTCGGGAAAGAAAGCGAAAAAGGACGCCGATAACGCCTCGGCGCAAAATGAATAAGGAGGATTTACAAATGGCAAAGAAAATTAAAATCAAAACCCACAGCGGTGCGAAAAAGCGTTTTAACATCTCCAAGAACGGCAAGGTAAAGTACCAGAAGACAAACCGCCGCCACAGACTTACTCAAAAGGCTACAAAGAGAAAACGTATCAACCGTGCGGCAGGATATTGCGACAAGACCAACGTTGCAGAAGTTAAGAAGTTATTACCCTACAAATAAGAAGCTGACAGCGACCGATATTTGGACGCAATATTTAAAACAGGAGGAATTTTACAATGGCTCGTATTAAAGGTGCATTAGCAACCCGTAAAAGAAGAAATAAAACATTAAAGCTGGCAAAGGGCTACTGGGGCGGCAAAAGCAGACTTTTCAAAACCGCTAAGGAAGCAGTGTGGAAGTCCGGTCAGTACGCATACATCAGCAGACGTCTCAAGAAGAGAGATTTCAGAAAGCTCTGGATCACAAGAATTTCTGCTGCCTGCAAGATGAACGGCATGAACTACTCAACCTTCATCAACGGTCTCAAGAAGGCAGGTATCTCCCTCAACAGAAAGATGCTTTCCGAAATCGCAATCAACGATCCCGCGGCATTCACCGCTCTTACCGAGAAGGCTAAGGCTGCGCTGTAAACAAAACAAAACACGCCCTATATATGGGCGTGTGTTTTTGTTTTTTCGGAGCTTGAAAAAGGCCTTTAGGCAACACCGCACAAAGCCCGCCTAAAGGCTTTGCACATCATCTGCTTGCAGCTTTTGTGTCTTATATTTGCCGGCATTAATACATATCGTTCGCATGGTGCTTGTAGTAGAAGTAATAGCTTCCGACAGCGCCTGCAACAACAAAGATAAAGGTGACGATAAGGCGGTTGAGCAAATCTCCCGCAAGCTCCGGGTAGGCGTAGATGAAATTGCTCATATCGGACAGTATGCCGAACAGATTTTCCTTGCCGCCCGCCTCGGAGTTTTTAAGATAAATCTGAAACAGGTAAGCAAAGCCGTTTGCAAGCAGCCAGCCCGCAAAGGTTAGCACGGCGGTGATTATTGCGTCAACGGTTTTCAGCTTGTGCGAAAATACGGTGTACAGCGATATTACGGCGGCTGACATTACTATCGCGCCAAGCCATGCAACCATATCCGACATCATTATAAATGCGACAAATATTCCGCCGCCGATTATCACGCCGATAAGTCCGCCTAAAACGCCCTTGAGCGTTGATTTTACATCAAACTGCGGCATCCCCTTTTTTAAATTGCCTTTTGATACATCGGCACGGCGTTTTGTGAGTATCATGTAGTCGGACAGCTCAAGCACTCTTGCAAGCTCTATGGGCGTTGTGCCTCTCATGTTCTGTGAAGCGTAATGCGTGAGCTTTTCAAGGAAGCTGATGAGAAGCGGCAGCCTTTCCTGCATAAGGTTATAGTCCTTGCAGTATACTCTTATACAGCCGTCAGCATTTTCTATTCCCTGTACGGTCTTTTTCGGAAAGCTCTGTGTCATTGTGTATATGCGGGATAAATCACGCTCGCTTACGACTGCGCCGCACACTATATCAAATCTGTGCTTTGATTTGTTGTCAAAAACAACGATTGGCACGCCGTTTTTAACACCGCTTAAAATGCCGAGCTCTTCATCGTATTTAAGACCTGTTTCATCTTGTATAAAGCTCAGTTCGGAAAAAATCATGGTAAAATCCTTTCGTGAAGATATGAAAAGATTTTATCACACATAACCCCAAAAGTCAAGAATTTAAATGGAGGAACTATGGTAATTTCGTCAAGACAGAATATACTTATAAAGGAATACCGCAAGCTCGTTGAGCTTAGAAAATACCGCCGTCAGACGGGATTTTTCCCCTGTGAAGGGCATAAATCCGTTTATGAGGCGATAAAATGCGGCTGTGAGCTCGGCAAGCATTCCTTTGTCAGCGAAAGCGCCTTTGAAAAATATCCCGAAGCCGTTTCGCTTCTTGCCGGAAAAACCGAAATAATCACGATAACCGACGAGCTTGCGGAGTATATTTCGGACACAAAAACACCGCAGGGAGTTTTTATTACCGTCAAACGACTTGACAAAATTCTGAATTTAAGTAAAATAGAAAAGAGCAGGCGTTTTTTAATACTGGAAAATTTACAGGATGCAGGAAATATCGGTACGATTATCCGTTCCTGCGACGCTTTTTCCATTGACGGAATAATTTTTTGCGGGGATAACGCCGATGTTTTCGCCCCAAAAACCGTCAGAAGCACGATGGGCTCGCTTTTCAGGCTTCCGCTGTATTTCAGCGATATTGAAAATGCCGTGACGCTTCTTCGGCAAGGCGGCTTTACCGTCTATGCGGCAGAGCTTAACGAAAACGCCGCCATACTTTCAAAGGAAAAATTCCCGCAAAAAACAGCGGTAATCATAGGAAATGAGGGGAACGGAATAACCGACGCCGCGAAAACGCTGTGCGATAAGTCGTTGTTTATTCCGATAAGCAACGCAGAGAGCCTTAACGCCTCCGTTGCCGCTTCCGTTATAGCATGGGAGCTTTCAAAGCATTAAATCAGAGTATAATAGGCATACGCCGTATATATATAAAGAAAGGATAACAGCATTTTGTCACATCTTGTAATAGTAGAGTCGCCCGCAAAGGCAAAAACAATCGAAAAATACCTCGGCAAGGATTATTCCGTTGTCGCTTCGGTAGGACACATAAGGGATCTGCCCAAGTCCAAGCTCGGAGTTGACATAGAAAACGGTTTTGAGCCGCAGTACGAGAATAAGAAGGAGAAATCCTCGCTCATAAAGGAGCTTAAAAAGGACGCAAAGGAGTCGGACATAGTATATCTTGCAACCGACCCCGACCGAGAGGGAGAGGCTATCTCATGGCACCTTGCCCATGTGCTGGGAATTAAACCCGACGCACCCGTGAGAGTTACCTTCAGCGAAATTACAAAAAGCGGTATAGAAGCGGGAATGAGCCATCCCAGAACCCTTGACATGGACCTTATAAACGCTCAGCAGGCAAGAAGAATACTTGACAGAATAGTGGGCTATAAGCTAAGCCCCTTCTTATGGAAAAAGGTAAGGAGAGGACTTTCCGCGGGCAGAGTACAGTCTGTTGCCGTGCGTATCATTGTTGACAGAGAGCAGGAAATAGAGAGCTTCAAGCCGCAGGAATACTGGAGCATTGACGCAAAGCTGTTATCCTCGTCAAGCAAGAGGGCATTCCCCGCAAAGCTCATCGAGGTTGGCGGAGAAAAGTTCCGCCCAACAACAGGGGAAGAGACCGACAAGGTACTCGAAAAGCTTCAGGGCGGCGAGTTTGTCATTACCAATATAAAGAACAGCACAAGAAAAAAGACGCCCGCACCCCCGTTTACCACCTCTACCTTACAGCAGGAGGCGTCACGCAAGCTCTCCTTCAACGCAAGGCGCACAATGAAGGCGGCGCAGGAGCTGTACGAGGGTGTTGAAGTACCCGACATGGGCGCTGTGGGTATTATCACTTATATGCGTACCGACAGCCTGAGAATTTCGGACGAGGCAAGAACTGCGGCGGCACAGATGATAGAGCAGACCTACGGCAAGGAATACGTTCCTGCAAAGCCGAGAGTATACAAGGCAAAGAGCAACGTTCAGGATGCACACGAGGCTATCCGTCCCACAATTATGACGCTTACCCCCGATAAGGTAAAATCCGCTCTGACAAGCGACCAGTATAAGCTGTACAAGCTGGTGTGGGAGAGATTTATGGCAAGCCAGATGGAAAACGCCGTGCTGGACACACAGGCGGTTGATATTGCCTGCGGCGATTGCCTTTTCAAGGCAAACGGATACAATGTGAAGTTTGACGGCTTTACAAAGCTGTATGAGGAAAGCAAGGACTCTGACGAGGAGGAGGGCGGCGCACTTCCGAAGCTCACTGTGGGCGAAAAGCTGAGGGTTAAGGAGATAAGCGGAAATCAGCACTTCACCCAGCCCCCCGCAAGATATACCGAAGCAAGCCTTATCAAGGCGCTTGAGGAAAACGGTATAGGCAGACCGTCCACCTACGCTCCTACCATTGCCACAATTCTTGAAAGACATTATGTTGAGCGCGAGGGAAAACAGCTTATCCCCACCTCGCTCGGAATTGTCATAACCGAGCTTATGAAGGGGCACTTTGAGCGCATAGTTGACGCAAAGTTCACCGCTCAAATGGAAACGGAGCTTGACCGTATAGAGTCGGGCGACGCCAACTGGGTATCCGTGCTTGAGAATTTCTATTCCGGCTTTGATAAAATGCTTGTCAAGGCTGAAAAGGATATGGAGGGCAAGAGGGTGAAAATTCCCGACGAGCCTACTGACGTGATTTGCGAAAAGTGCGGCAAGCCGATGGTTATAAAAATCGGACCTTACGGCAAATTTTTAGGCTGTTCGGGCTTCCCTGAATGTAAGTTCACAAAGCGTATAGTCAACGAAACAGGCGGCAATTGCCCCAAGTGCGGCGCAAAGATGCTCGCAAAGAAATCCAAAAAGGGCAAGCCCTTCTTCGGATGTGAAAACTATAAGGATTGCAATTTTATGACATGGGATACTCCCATTCCCGATATATGCCCGCAGTGCGGCTCTACCATGTTCAAAAAGGTGGGCAAGGCAGGACAGGTTTACTGTGCTAAAGAGGGCTGCGGTTATGTAAGACCTGAGGAAGAAGCCGGTAAGTAAGCCTTCATACTGTCGGGATTTGCCGAAAGGATAGATTTTTGAAAAACAATACAGTTACCGTTATAGGAGCGGGACTTGCAGGCTGTGAAGCGGCATGGCGGCTTGCAAACGAAGGTTTTTCGGTACGGCTTTGCGAGATGAAGCCGCAGAAATACTCTCCCGCCCACAAGTATGACGGCTTTGCGGAGCTTGTTTGCAGTAATTCGCTCAAATCCGCCGATACGGCGAGCGCCTGCGGTATGCTTAAAGAAGAAATGCGCATGATGGACAGCATCACAATGCGTGCCGCAGAGGTATCGAGAGTGAGCGCAGGCGGCGCTCTCGCAGTCAACAGAGAGCAGTTTTCAAACGAGGTTACACGGCTTGTAAAAGCCCACCCGAACATTGCCGTAATATGCACAGAGGTAACCGAATTTCCCTGTGAAAACACCGTTATTGCGACAGGACCTCTTACAAGCGACGCTTTTGCAGACGCAATACAGAGCCGTTGCGGCGAGCCGCTGAGCTTCTACGATGCGGCGGCGCCTATCGTAACCGCTTCAAGCGTTGATATGAGCCTTGCGTTTTTTGCCGACAGGTACGGCAAGGGCGAGGCGGACTATATAAATTGCCCCATGACAAAGGAGGAGTACGAGAGCTTTTACAACGAGCTTATAAACGCCGAAAGCGTGCCGCTTAAAAGCTTTGAAAACCTAAAGGTATACGAGGGCTGTATGCCGGTTGAGGTACTCGCAAAGCGGGGAATAGAAAGCGTCCGTTACGGCTGTATGAAGCCTGTCGGACTTATTGATCCGAGAACGGGAAAACGCCCGTATGCCGTTGTTCAGCTGAGAAAAGAGAACAACGAAGGAACGCTTTATAACCTTGTCGGCTTTCAGACCAATCTGAAATTCGGTGAGCAAAAGCGTGTTTTTTCCATGATAACGGGACTTGCAAACGCAGAGTTTGTGAGATACGGCGTTATGCACCGCAACACCTTTTTAAATTCTCCGAGGCTTCTTGACTGCAATTTCAGACTGAAAGACAGCAACAGCATATACTTTGCGGGACAGATAACAGGTGTTGAGGGCTATGTCGAAAGCGCCGCGTCGGGTATAATCGCAGGAATAAACCTTGCAAGAGAGCTAAAAGGACTTGTTCCCTTAAAGCTCCCCGAAACGTCCATGACAGCGGCTCTTGCAAAGCATATAAGCACGCAGAACAAGGACTTTCAGCCGATGGGAGCCAATATGGGTATACTCCCGCCGCTTGAAAGCCGGATTAAGGATAAAAAACTGCGTTACGCCGAGATTTCAAAAAGAGGGCTTGAACAGCTTAGAGAAGCTCTTTTAAATCAGGAAGTAAATAATTCATACGAAAGGAACGGATAATATGAGAATAGCAATAGACGGCTTCGGCGGAGATAACTCCCCTGATGAAGTTGTAAAGGGGGCGGTTGCCGCCGCAAAGGAATACGGCGTTACCGTTGTGATTACAGGCGACACAAAGAAGCTTGACGAGTGCTTTGACAGGCTCGGTCTTTCAAAGAAAGGCGTAGAATTTGAAAATGCGGACGGAGTTATAAGAATAGAGGACGATCCCAAGCAGATTTTAAAGGAAAAGAAGAACAGCTCTATGGGCGTTGCTCTTTCAATGGTTGCTGACGGCAGAGCAGACGCAATGGTAAGTGCGGGAAGCACCGCCGCACTCGTTATGGGCGGAACGCTTACAGTAAAGCGCATAAAGGGAATAAAGCGCCCCTCGCTCACTCCCATTCTCCCCGGAACCGACAGCAGTTACATACTGCTTGACGGCGGCGCAAACCTTGACTGCCGCTCCGAAATGCTGTATCAGTTTGCGATAATGGGCAGTGTATATATGAATAAAATCATGGGCATTGAAAATCCGAGGGTAGGACTTCTCAATGTCGGCGCAGAGGAAGAAAAGGGCAGGGAGCTTGAACAGCAGACCTATGAGCTGCTTAAAAACAGCAGGCTTAACTTTATCGGCAATGTCGAAGCAAGAAACGCCGCTCTGGGCGGTGCGGACGTACTTGTGACAGACGGCTTTACCGGAAATGTATACCTTAAGACCGTAGAGGGCATGGGCAAGTTCATGAAGGGTGCGCTCAAGGGAATATTCTACCGCAATGTGCTGACGAAAATTGGAGCTTTATTTACAATGAAGGGAATAAAGCAGATAAGCCGTCAGATGGATTACAGAGAAACGGGCGGCTCGCCGCTTTTAGGTACGGCGCACCCCGTTATCAAGGCACACGGAAGCAGTGATGCGCTTGCCTTCAAAAATGCGATAAGACAGGCAAAGCAGTTTGTTGAAAAGTCTGTTATATCCGAAATTGAAGCGGCTTTAAGCACATCTGAGGAATAGTAAGATACAGCGGCGGTAAACGCCGCCGCTGAAACTGATTTCGGAGAAGGGATGAAAAATGACCGAGCTTGAGCAAAGGATAGGTTATACCTTTAAGCGTCCTGAGCTTCTTAAAGAAGCGCTGACGCATTCCTCATTCACAAACGGAAAGCATCTGAGAAGCAACGAACGGCTCGAATTTCTGGGCGACAGCGTTCTGAGCATTGTAGTGTCGGAGTATCTGTTTGAAAATCTTACAAATCTCCCCGAGGGACATCTTACAAAAATAAGGGCCGGCGTGGTTTGCGAAAACGCTCTGTATCCCTTTGCAAGGAAAATAGATTTAGGCAAGTATATTTTCCTTGGAAAGGGCGAGGAACACATGGGCGGCAGAGACCGTCACTCGATACTTGCAGACGCGTTTGAAGCGCTTATTGCGGCAATCTACCTTGACGGGGGACTTGACGCGGCGAGAGCCTTTATTCTTCCCTTTATTCCCGCGCCCGACAAGCTCAGAGAGGGAAAATACCTCTTAGGCGATTATAAGACGGTGTTACAGGAGATTATACAGCAAAATCCCGAGGAGCGCGTCGTATATGAGATAAGCGGAGAAAGCGGACAGGCTCACAATAAGGAATTTACCGCAGATGTCCTGCTCAACGGGCAGATTATCGGTACGGGCAAGGGCAAGAGCAAAAAGGAAGCGGAGCAGAATGCCGCAAAAGAGGCAATAAGCCTTATGGGTTATGAAACAGACTAATATATCGGTATTTATTCCGCATACGGGCTGTAAAAATCTTTGCAGCTTCTGCAATCAGCGCACCATAAGCGGCTGTCAGACGCCCGTCACGGTAAATGAGCTTCACAAAACGCTAAGCTTTCAGCTTGATAATCTCAGAGCGAAGCAAATTAAAGCACAGATAGCCTTTTTCGGCGGAAGCTTTACCGCGATTGACAGAGGCTATATGACCGAGCTTCTTGACTGCGCGTGCGGATTTGTAAAGACATATCCCGATGTATACGCAGGTATTCGTTGTTCAACACGCCCCGACTGCATTGACGCCGAGGTGCTTGAAATTCTTAAAAGCCGCTGTGTAATGGCTATTGAGCTTGGTGCGCAGAGCATGAACGATGAGGTGCTTGCGGCAAATCAAAGAGGCCACACGGCAAAGGATGTCGAGGTATCCTCACGCCTTATAAAGCAGTACGGCTTTGAGCTGGGACTTCAGATGATGACGGGGCTTTACAGGGATACCCCGCAGTATTGCATAGATACCGCAAAAAGGTTTATAGAGCTTGGTTGCGACACGGTCAGGATTTACCCCACCGTAATACTTAAAGGCACTGAGCTTGACAGGCTTCACAGCATGGGAGTATACGACAGCTTTGACTTTGATACCACGGTAGAGCTTTGCGCACAGCTTCTCGAAATGTTCGGCAGGGTGGATATTCCCGTAATAAGAATGGGACTGCACGCAAGCAAGGACGTTGAAAACAGCATGACGGGCGGCGTTTACCACCCCGCACTGCGTGAGCTTGCCGAAAGCAGAATATATCTTAAAAAACTGCTGTCGCTGTGCAGTGAAGCGGGAAAATACATTATTTATACGGACAAAAGAAATATAAGCAAGCTTTTGGGACAGAGCGGAAAAAATCGCTCGGAGCTTTTAAAGCGAGGTATTACTTTTAAGCTAAAAGAGGAGAACGGCACGGAAATCCGTGTTGAAAGGATCGGTTAATGTTTTTTAAAACCATGGAGATATACGGCTTCAAGTCTTTCCCCGACAGAACCGTAATTCAGTTTGACAAAAAGATGACCGCCGTTGTCGGAAGCAACGGAAACGGAAAGAGTAATATAAGCGACGCATTGCGCTGGGTAATGGGAGAGCAGGGCGTTAAAAGTCTGCGTGGAGATAAAATGGAGGATGTCATCTTTCACGGCACTCTCAAAAGAAAGGCGATGGGCTTTGCAAGCGTTACCCTTACCATTGACAATCACGACAGGGCGCTTAAGGTAGACAGCGACGAGGTAGTAGTATCAAGAAAGCTGTACCGCAGCGGCGAATCCGAATACAGAATAAACGGCGCAAAAACCCTTTTAAAGAATATTAACGAGATGTTCATGGGTACGGGACTGGGACGTGACGGCTATTCCGTAATAGGTCAGGGCAAGGTGTCCGAGATAGTTGAATCCGCGTCGGGCAAGCGCAGAGAGGTGTTTGAAGAAGCGGCAGGGGTTTCAAAATTTCTCGCCCAGAAGAAGGACGCCGAAAACAAGCTCAAAAGGACCGAGGAAAATCTGCTTCGCATACGGGATATTTCCGCAGAGCTTTCATCAAGGCTTCCCGTGCTTGAAAAGCAAGCGGCAAAGGCAAAGCAGGCAAAGCTTCTTCTTGAACGTGAAAAGGAGCTTGATGTCGCAGTAAGCGTGCATGAGCTTGCCGAGCTTGAAAAAGCGGCTTCGTCGGCAGAGGACAAGCTGCTGCTTGCAAAAGCCGAGTGCGATAATCTCGACCGAGATATAGCAAGGCTTGAAGCTGAGGATAACGAGCAAAACGAAAAGAAGTTACAGCTTCGCGCCGAGCTTGAACAGCTAAAGTCAAGCGGCGACAGGGTAAAGGAGCTTATTGCGGATACCAAATCTGAGATTGCCATTCTTTATAACGATATTTCTCACTGTGAAAATCAGATTGCGGAGCTTGAAAAACAGCTTGAGGACGGCAAGCAGGGAAAAATAAAGCTGGAAAAGGACAGGCAGGAGCTTTTAAACAGCCGTGCGGAAAAGGAAAACGAGGCAAAAAAGCTCAGTGAAATGAGCGGCGAGCTTGCAAAGAGCCTAACCGACATAGATAAGCACAACACAACGCTCTCCGGCGAGTATAAAAAGCTCGACGAACAGCTTGGACGGCTTTACCTTACGCGCACCACATTACAGCTTGAAGCACAGCAAAATGAAGGCTCGGCGGAAAAGCTTGCCGCAAGAAAAGCGGAGCTTTTACAGGCTGTTGAAGAAGCAACCGAGGAAACAAAACAGCAAAAGGAGCTTCTAAAAGCCGCAGAGGAGGAATATGTCCGGGCATCCGAGGAAAAGGACGAGGCGAAGAACAAGCTTGTGGGGTATGAAAAGCTGTTTGAGTCCAGAAACGAAAAGCTGAAAACCGCAAGCGAGCTTTTACAGAAGATTAAATCCGAGCTTGAAGCCAAGACCTCGCGCCGTCAGGTGCTTGACGACATTGACAAGAATATGGCGGGCTTTGCTTCAAGCGTAAAATCGGTAATAAATGCCGACAGACAGGGCAGGCTCAGCGGCGTGCACGGTACTGTCGCGGATATAATCACCGTAGATAAAAAATATGTCACCGCAATTGAAATTGCTTTAGGCGGTGTTTTACAGAACATAGTTGTTGAAAACGAGGAAACCGCAAAGCGCAGTATACGCTATTTAAAGGACAATAACCTCGGCAGAGCAACCTTTTTACCTCTTACAAGCGTAAAGGGAAAGGTATACGAGGCAAACGGACTTGACAGCGAAAGCGGCTTTGAGGGTATGGCGTGCGACCTTGTAAGCTATGACGGTATGTATGACGGAATAATAAAGTCCGTTTTAGGCAAAACCGCAGTTGCAGAGGATATAGACACCGCCTCGTTTATCGCCAAGAAATACGGCTACCGCTTTAAAATCGTCACACTTGACGGTCAGGTAATTAATGCGGGCGGCTCTTTTACGGGCGGAAGCATCAGGAACGACGCGGGCATAATCGCAAGAAAGCAGGAGCTTGCCGACCTTGACGCAGTTATTGCAAAGCTCGCCGACCGCTTTAAGGAAGAAAACGAAAGTCTTAACCCGTTAAGGGCGCAGACTGCAAAAATGGCAGAGGAGATGGAGGGCTTCAGACGCACCGTTTCCCTTTGCGAGCCTAAGCTTGCCGCACTTGAAGCAAAAAAGGACGGTATCAGGCAGATGCTTTCAAGGCTTTCTGCACAGCTTGACAGCGCAGAAGCACAGCTTGAAGCCATTACTGCCGAAGAAAAAAGCGGAACAGAGAATTATGAGAGCATTAAAAAACGCCTGTCGGAGCTTGACGTTAGCATAGAAGAAAGCGAAAAGCTCTTAAGCGAGAGCAAAAGCGGACTTGACAAGGCAGACAGCAATAAAAGGGAAATTGCGGATAAAATCACTGCAAACAACCTTGAAATGCTTAACTGCCAAAAGGACATCGAAAATATCGACACCCGCATTGCAGGCGTAGACGAGGCTGCTGCCGCGCTCGAGAGCGGCGGGGACAGACAAAAGGAACGTATAGCCGAAGAAAAGGCTCTTATTGCTTCAAAGCAGGAGAAGATAGCAAAGAAGCAGGAGCTGTGCGGGAAGTACGCAAGCGAAGCGGGCAAAAGCGAGGAGCTTGTTTCACGCAATGTTTCCCTTACCAATGAAGCGGAAAAGCGCATTGCGGATATTTCAAAGAGCATAAGAGAGCTTACAGCGGCAAGAGAGAAGTTTGTAAGCGAGCTTGCCCGTCAGGAGGAGCGCAAGGGCTCTGCACAGGCGCAGACCGAGAAGATTATAACCTCTCTTTGGGACAGGTACGAAATGACCAAAAGCGAGGCAAAAGCACAGGCACAGCCGCTTGATGACGTTTTGAAGGCGAAGAATGAGCTTGCCGAGATTAAACGCTCGGTAGCGGCCTTGGGAAGCGTGAATTACAGCTCTATTGAGGAGCTTGAAGAGGTTTCGGAGCGTTACGGAGTGCTTTCAAAGCAGCTTACCGATGTTGAAAACTCCAAGTCCGAGCTTGAAAAGCTGATTGAAAATCTCACAAAGGATATAAAGCAACGCTTTACCGAGAGCTTCATCGCTATAAACGGACATTTCGGAAAGCTGTTTTCGGAGATATTCGGCGGCGGCGACGCAAGGCTTGAGCTGTCAGACCCTGACGATGTGCTTAATTCCGACATTGAGATTTATGCCGCCCCGCCGGGAAAGGTAATAAAGAGCCTTTCTCTGCTGTCGGGCGGCGAAAAATCCATGGTTGCGCTGACTATATACCTTGCAATTCTGCTTCACAGACCTACTCCGTTTTGTATGCTTGACGAGGTGGATGCGGCGCTTGACGAAGCAAACGTACTTAAATACGCAACCTATCTTAAACGCTTCTCCCATAATACACAGCTCATGATAATCACGCACAGACGAGGCACAATAGAGCTTTGCGATGTGCTGTACGGCGTGTTTATGCAGGAAAAGGGCGTATCGGGACTGTTAAGACAGGAATTTAGCGAGGAGCTTATGAATGAGGTAGAGGGAGCGTAAAGCATTTTCAGATACAAGGAGATACCGATGTCATTTTTTGAAAAACTAAAAAGCGGACTTAAAAATACAAAGGACGCCATTGCAGATAAAATAACGGGACTTATCAATTCCTTTACCAAAATAGACGAGGACTTTTTTGAGGAGCTTGAAGAAACTCTGATTTTATCCGATATAGGCGCAGTTACCAGCGCAAATATCTGCGAGGCTCTGAGAAAAGAGGTAAAGGCAAAGGGTGTAACCGATCCTGCCGAAGTAAAGGGCTTGCTCAAGAATATCATTTCGGATATACTTGAGGGCGACAACGGGCTTATGCTTGATACAAAGCCGTCGGTAATACTCGTTATCGGCGTAAACGGCGCCGGCAAGACAACCACCATAGGAAAGCTCGCCTATAACCTCAAAAACAGCGGCAAAAAGGTAATTGTTGCGGCGGCTGATACATTCAGAGCGGCGGCAATCGAACAGCTTGAGGTGTGGACTGAGCGTGCGGGCGTTGAAATCGTAAAGCACGCCGAGGGCGCAGATCCTGCGGCGGTAGTGTTTGACGCGGTTAAAGCGGGAATGGCAAGAAACGCCGACGTCATCATCTGCGATACCGCAGGAAGACTTCACAATAAGAAAAATCTCATGGACGAGCTTAAAAAGATAGCGAGGACAATTGAGAACAACGCACCGAACAGCAGGGTAGAAACCCTTCTCGTGCTTGACGCAACCACAGGTCAGAACGCCGTAAATCAGGCAAGGTTATTTAAAGAAACTGCGGAAATTACGGGAATTGTTCTTACAAAGCTTGACGGAACGGCAAAAGGTGGTATAATAATACCTATAAAGGAAGAGCTGGGTATACCCGTAAAGCTCGTGGGAGTAGGCGAAAAGATAAACGATTTGCAGAATTTTGTACCGCAGGATTATGTAAACGTGCTTTTCAGCGAATGACTTTTGGAGAATGACTGTATGAAACTTATTATCGCATCCAACAACGAGGGAAAAATAAGAGAATTTAAAAAAATGCTTGAGCCTCTGGGCTATGAGCCTGTTTCAATGAAGGAGGCAGGAATAAACGCTCAGATAGCCGAGGACGGCGATACCTTCAGCGAAAATGCTCACATAAAGGCAAAGACTATATATGAAATTGCTTCATGCCCCGTGCTTGCCGATGACAGCGGACTTGAAATCGAGTTTTTAGGCGGCGCTCCGGGCGTGTATTCCGCACGCTATGCGGGAGAAAACGCCACCGATGAGGAACGGTGCAGCAAAATTCTCGAGGAAATGCGCGGCGTTGATAAGCCGCTCCGCAATGCAAAATTCGTCTGCTCGCTGTATTTTATCCGTGACGATGATTTTGAGCTGTGCGTAAACGGCGAATGTGAGGGCTTTATCGGTGAAGAGCCGACAGGCGAAAACGGCTTCGGCTACGATCCTATTTTTATGATTGACGACGATACGAGCATGGCTTGCCTTACAGACGAGGAAAAGAATAAGATAAGCCACCGAGCAAGGGCTCTTGAAAGCCTTGTGCAGGAGCTTAAAAACAGTTAAGCGCAAAGACAGATCGAAAGGAAAGTAAAAGTGACAATAACAAGCAAACAGCGTGCAAGGCTCAAAAGTATTGCAAGCGGATATGATACGATTTTTCAGATAGGAAAGAACGCACTCGGCGACGAGCTTATAAATCAGCTCTCAAACGCCCTTGAAGCAAGAGAGCTTATAAAAATCCGCGTTCTTGAAAACTGCGACTACACCGCAAGGGAGCTTGCACAGGAGATTGCCGACAGGACAGAAAGCCTTGTTGTGCAGGTAATAGGCACAAAAATCGTGCTGTACAGACAGAACAAAAATCCCAAGAAAAGGACGATTAGCTTAGATGATTAAGATAGGTATTTTCGGCGGAGCGTTCAATCCCGTTCACAACGGTCATATAAGCATGGCAAAAGAAGCTTTTACAGACCTTAAGCTTCAGAAAATGCTGATTATTCCAAGCTGTAAATCTCCTCACAAAAGCAATGACGGGCTTATTTCCTACGAGCACAGGGCGAAAATGTGCGAACTTGCCTTTGCCGATGTAATAGAACAAGGCAAATTTGAAATAAGCGACATTGAAAAGAAGATGGGGGGCACGAGCTACACCATCTCAACACTTCGCGAGCTTAAGAGAATTTACCCTTCGGACGCGGTATTTTTCCTGCTGATAGGAAGCGATATGCTGTTCAGCTTTGACAAGTGGTACCGCTACGAATCCATTCTGGGCGAATGTAAGGTAGTAGCCGCCGCAAGACAAAACAGCGAATACAGCGATATGTGCGAGTTTGCTGCAGAAATGGGCAGAATAAAGGTGCTTAACTTAAGCGTCAATGAAATAAGCTCCACAGAAATAAGAGATAAGATAAAGAACAACGAGCCGATAAGCGGACTTGTTCCCGAATCGGTAGAAAGCTATATAGAGGAAAACGGGCTTTATGAATGAACAGGACTATAAAGAGAAATATGCAGAGCATATCGAGCTGTTGAAGTCGGTTCTGTCCAAAAAAAGGCTTACCCACAGCATAAATGTAGCTCATATCTGCTATGAGCTTGCGGTAAAGCATAATGCCGATACGGAAAAATGCTATCTTGCAGGGCTTCTCCACGATATAAAAAAGGAGGAAACTCCCCACGCAATGCGCTCTCTTGCCATTTTGAGCGAAATGGATATAAGCAACGAGGAGATATGCACGCCTGCACTCTGGCACGCCCCCGCAGGCGCATACTACTTAAGCGCACATCTTGCAATACATGACAGCGAAATGCTCAACGCCGTGAGATACCACACGGCAGGCAGGGCGAATATGTCCGACGTTGAGAAAATAGTGTATCTGGGCGACCTTACAAGCGAGGACAGAAGCTATAAGGACGTTGAAAAGTACAGAAAGCTCAGCTTTGACGACCTTGACGCCGCCATGTACCTTGCATTAAAATATTCAATAGGCGAAACTCTCGGAAAGTGTGGTCTTTTGCCGCCCTGCACCGTTGCAGGATACAATTATTACGCCGCGCTTTACAAAAGCAAAAAAGACGGCGAGGAAAGGAAAAATTCAAAAAATGACTGATATTGAAATTCTTAAGGAGGGCGTAAAAGCGCTCGACTCAAAAAAGGCAAGCGATATAAAGATACTCAAAGTAAAGGACCTTACCATACTCGCAAATTATTTTGTAATTGCAGGCGCGAGCAATACAACGCAGGTTAAGGCAATGGCAGACGAGGTTGATTTCAAGCTCGGCGAAAAGGGTGTTCAGCCCAAGATGATTGAGGGCAGGCAAAGCTCCAACTGGATTGTGCTTGACTACATCGACGTTGTGTTCCATGTATTCTACAACGAAACCAGAGAATTTTACGATCTGGAGCGCCTTTGGCAGGACGGCGAGGAGATTGATCCCGCTCAGTTTTTAGATTAAATGAAAAAATATTCCGCTTGCGGAAAAAAAGTATTGACAAAGTAACTGAAATGTAGTATAATACCATCATGCACTATTGCAGAGTATTAGAATTATAACCTATGCCGTACGGCAAAGGGAGGGATATAGTTGGCAGAAGTACGTTTAGGCAAAAATGAATCTTTAGATACAGCTCTCAAGCGTTTCAAGAGATCATGTGCCAGAGACGGCGTCCTCGCAGAGGTTCGTAAAAGAGAACACTACGAAAAACCTTCGGTAAAGCGTAAGAAAAAGTCCGAGGCTGCTCGTAAGCGCAAGTTTAAGTAATAAAATTACTTACGGTAATAAAAGGCGGACAAAGGTAGCCCTTTGTTCGTCTTTTTTCTTGCCGAAAAACTTTTACAAAGGATTTGTTATGATTTTTAAACCGCAGATATGGATTAATTCCGTACTTGATATAAATGAAGAATTTCTGAAAAAGCATGACATAAGGGCGCTCGTGCTGGACCTTGACAACACTCTTTCCATGCACGGCAATCCCGCCGCAGAAAACGGCATACCCGAATGGCTGGATGAAATGCGCGCGCTGAATATACCGATGCGTGTGGTTTCAAACAACATAAACAAGCGTGTAAAGCCGCTTGCCGAAAAACTCGGACTGCCGTATTGCGCAAACGGATGTAAGCCGCTGACCTTCGGAATTTCAAAGGCGATAAAGGCGATGGGCGTTGATAAAAAGCACACTGCGGTAGTCGGCGACCAGATTTTTACCGATGTTATCGCAGGAAATTTAAAAGGTGCCGTCAGTATACTTGTCGAGCCCTTTCATCATGAGAACACCTGGACATTCCGCCTTAAAAGAAAAGCGGAAAGCCTGTTTTTCCACAGAGATTTTTCAAAGCTTAAAAAAACCGATAAGGGGGATAAGTAATGGCTGTTAAATTCGGACCGGGCGGTAATTCGCTCAGCTTTTCAAAACTTAAATTCCCCGACGATTTGCCGAAATATCTTTCGGATATGGGACTTGACTGCTATGAAATAGAATGCGGCAGGGGAGTGAGGCTCTCCTCGGCAACGGTAGAGCGACTGCCCTTGCTTGCCCGTGAAAATAACATAACCGTCACGCTTCACGCTCCGTACTATATTTCTCTGTCAAGCGTTGAGGAGGAAAAGCGCGATAAAAGCGTTGAATACATTATGCAGGCAATGCGGGCGGCGGATACCGTGGGTGCGGTGAAAACCGTGCTTCACTCCGGCTCCTGCGCCAAAATCAGCCGTGAAACAGCCCTGAAGCTTGCAAAGGATACAATAACAAAAACGCTTGCCGCAATGAAAGCTGAGGGCATTAAATGCGCTCTCTGCCCCGAAACAATGGGTAAAATCAATCAGCTCGGCACGCTTGACGAGGTTATTGAGCTGTGCCTGCTTGATGAGAGCATGCTTCCCTGCGTTGATTTCGGACATCTTAATGCCCGCACGCTCGGAGGAATTAAAACGCCTGAGGATTACGCCGGAATACTTGACAGAATAGAGAACAAGCTCGGCCGTTACCGACTTGCTAATATGCACATTCACTTCTCAAAGATAGAATACACAGCAGGCGGCGAAAAACGCCATCTAACCTTTGAGGACAGCACCTTCGGACCTGATTACGAGCCGCTTTGCGAGCTTCTTGCGAAGAGAAACCTCGACTGCACGGTAATATGCGAGTCAGACGGCACTCAAGCTGAGGATGCGGCGCTTATGAAAAAAGCGTATGAAATATTCAGTTAATAAATCATTATTATAATTAATTTTGAAGGACGGAAACAATATGAAAATCCTTGTTATGAACGGTCCGAATTTGAATTTGCTCGGCGAGCGCGAGCCGGGTATTTACGGCGGCGACACCCTTGCGTCTATCAACGCGGAAATGAAGGATTACTGCGACAAAAACGGCGCTGAAATCGACTTTTTTCAGTCAAACCACGAGGGTGCGCTTATAGACCGCCTGCACGAAGCAAGAAACGGCTATGACTGTGTTATTTTCAATGCCGGTGCATATACTCATTACAGCTATGCTGTAAGGGACGCCATTGCAGCAATAAAAATCCCCGTAATAGAGGTTCACATGTCCAATATCCACGCAAGAGAGGAATTTCGCCGCACCTCGGTAATTTCCCCCGTATGCGAGGGTACGATTGCGGGCTTCGGCAAGATGAGCTACATGATGGCTTTGTTCTATGCTTTAAGCATGAAATGAAAAATCAACACATAAATATATTTTGAGCATTGCCGTTTGCCCATACACAGGCAAAATCGGCATCAGCCGGGCAAAGGGAAGGAATGGTCACAGACATGACGGAAAATTCGGGGAATATAGCAAGGCTTGCTTCAAAGCTTTCAGATAAAAAGCACGCCGCACTTATAACGTCTGATATAAACAGAAAATATATGACGGGCTTCAAGTCCTCTGCGGGAGTTGTTCTCATAACAAAGGAGGCAAGCTATTTTCTCGTTGATTTTCGCTATTACGACAAGGCAAGGCAAAAGGTTACCGACTGTGAGGTCCTGCTCTCGAAAGAGCCGCGAAAACAGCTTATGGAGCTTCTTGTACAGCACGGTATTTCAGATGTGAGCATTGAAAGCGGTGAGATGACAGTGCAAAGCCTTAATGATTATAAGGAAAGATTTGCCTTTGTCAAGTTTGACAGCTCTGATTTTCTCTCGGATACGATTGCAAATATGCGTGTAATCAAGACCAAAGCCGAAATAGAAAAAATCGTGAAGGCACAGAGAATAGCCGAAAAGGCATATCTCAGGCTGCTTCACGACCTGAGGGCAGGTCAGACGGAAAAGCACGTTGCGGCGCTTCTTGAATACTATATGTCGGAATACGGCTCGCAGGGTGTTTCCTTTGACACGATAGCCGCTTCGGGAGTAAATTCGGCGTCGCCCCACGCTGTTCCTACTGATAAAAAGATAGAGGACGGCGATTTTCTCACGCTTGATTTCGGGGCTGTATATGACGGCTACCACTCGGATATGACAAGGACGATAGCAATCGGACACGCAACCGAGGAAATGAAGAATATGTATTCTGCGGTGCTGTACGCAAATATTGACGCTCATAAGGCTGTCAAGGCGGGAATTAACGCAAAGCTCGCGGACAGCGTGGCAAGAAGCACCCTTGACGCATGGGGCTACGGAGAATATTTCGGTCACAGCCTCGGTCACGGCGTCGGACTTGAAATACATGAGCCGCCCTACGCTTCTCCCAATTCTTCAAACACACTTAAGGAGGGAATGTTGCTGACGATAGAGCCGGGCGCATATATTTCGGGAAAATACGGAGTACGCACGGAGGATATGGTAGTTGTCACAAAGGACGGCTGTATAAACCTCACCAATACCTCAAAGGAGCTTTTCATACTGAAATAAAATCGGAAAGGAGTTTTAGCTATGCTTACAGGATTGTTTTATGTATTGTCGGGTTATCTGCTCGGAAGTATTCTTTTTGCCAATATTTTTTCAAAACTGTTCCACAAGGATATAATTTCAAGAAGTCCCGACGCAAATTACGGAACTGCTAATGCCTTCAGATACGGCGGACCGCTGTGCGGAATACTTACTCTGCTGATGGATATGGCAAAGGGCTTTTTGCCTGTTTTCCTTTACATGCAGACTCCCGAGCCGTCTGAAGTAATGCTTCCGTTTGTGCTTGCCGCTCCCGTAATAGGTCACATTCTGCCCGTGTTCTCAAAATTCAACGGCGGAAAGGCGATCGCAGTCACCTTTGGCTCGCTTGCGGGTATGTTCCCCAACTGGACGACGGTATTAACGCTTTGCTTCTTCTTCGTGCTGTTTATGACGGTTATAAGGATAAAGCCTCACTCAATTTGCACGATAACTTCTTATGTATGCACAACCTTTGTTTCCTTTATTATTGAGGATGTAACGGCGGTTTCGGTAGGTATGCTGATTATTACCATCGCTTGCTCCATAAAGATGTTGAGCGTTCCCGAGGAACGCGAAAAATTTGAGATAACACTTATAAAAAAGCGTTAAGGATACGGATTTTTTATGAATATACAGATTTTCGGCAAGTCAAAGTGCTTTGATACCAAAAAAGCGGAAAGATATTTTAAGGAAAGAAGAATAAAATATCAGCTCATAGATATATTGTCAAAGGGTATGTCAAGGGGCGAATTTAAAAGCGTTTCCTCGGCTGTCGGAGGCTGGGAAAAGCTTGTTGATACCTCCTCTAAAGCTTACGCTGACAGTACGATAGCTTACCTTGCCTACGAGGAGGATAAAACAGAAAAGCTGCTTGATACCCCCGCTATGTTCAAAACTCCCATTGTACGCAACGGAAAGCAGGCGACAGTGGGTTATTGCCCTGAAATCTGGAAGGATTGGGAATAATAAACAACCGATTGTTTTTAGCGGATAATTTGAAAAAAATCTAAAAAAAGTGTTGACATTTATATTTCAATCGTGTATAATATAAAAGTCGCTTGAAGCGAAGGACAGTTCGCAAAGCGAAATGAAGGCGCATAAACGGAAGTTTAGCTCAGCTGGGAGAGCATCTGCCTTACAAGCAGAGGGTCATAGGTTCGAGCCCTATAACTTCCACCAAATTCAAGACGAAAGTCTTGAAACCTGCGGCCCGGTAGTTCAGTTGGTTAGAACGCCGCCCTGTCACGGCGGAGGTCGTGGGTTCGAGTCCCATCCGGGTCGCCATTAATTTATGCGTCCTTTATACGCCTCTGTAGCTCAGTCGGTAGAGCAGAGGACTGAAAATCCTCGTGTCGTTGGTTCGATTCCGACCGGAGGCACCAAAAGAAACGCTTGCGTTTCTTTTAAATGCGGATTTAGCTCATCCGGTAGAGCGCCACCTTGCCAAGGTGGAGGTAGCGAGTTCGAGCCTCGTAATCCGCTCCAATACGGCGCTATAGCCAAGTGGTAAGGCATGGGTCTGCAACACCCTGATCCCCAGTTCAAATCTGGGTGGCGCCTCCAAAAATAAACGGCAATTTTGTAAGAAATTGCCGTTTATTTTTGTTCTTTTTACTTTTCTCATATTGCCCTATATTTTATGTTTTTCACTCTTTTTTCTGTCCGAAATTCTTGAATAATTTTAAAATTTTAGCTTTATCCCGCAAAGTGCTCGGATATTTATAATTTAGGCAAGATGTCCCCCGCCTCTAAGGCAGCGGGTTCCATATTCAGTTTCAGTTGGGGATTGAACCCCAACTGAAACTGAATCGCAGCTTCGCTGCGGCTTGCCACGTTGAATGACGGGGCAAGCCCCTTATTGAAATTTTTTATTTATTTGGTATCTAATTAAGTAAATTATATCGGCAATTACACTAAATTTACATGGTTTTATAGTACAATTTGGATATATTTAAGTATAACTGTTGCAAAATTTATCATTTTGTGGTACAATATTTCATGTACAATTATCGGTTGGGAGTTGACGATGGCATGAAAACAAAAAGAATTAAAATGGCATATGTGACTGCGTTTATTGTCATTGTTGTAATTGTTTTTGTCACTATATCAATTTTTATTCTGAAGTCTATGAGAGACAGCCATGCCACCGCCGTTGAAAATTACATTTACGGTTCTGTTGATTTTAAATGCGATAATGTCAGCATGATGCTTGAAAAGGATGTTTCTGCTGTTGAAGATTTTGCCTCGTTTATCTCGGATTACAAAACTCTTACCGAGACGCAGGTAAAAATCAAGCTCAACCAGATGAATTTACAGCACGATAATGTTGAAAATTTTATATTGATTAAAGAAAACGGCGATGTTATTGCAACAAACGTTGATAAAAAGAATGTTGCCAAGCGCAAATATTTCCAAACTGCCATGCAGGGCATTTCAAATCTTTCTTCCTCTATCTTCAGTGAGCCTGACAGGAAAATGGTTAATATCATCGCTGTGCCGATTTACGGAGATTATCACAGAGTTATAGGTGTTGCGGCGGCGGTTTTTGACGCGGCAACCTACGGCGAGGATTTGAGTGTATCCTTTGGTCGCCGCAATAATGACGGCAATGGCTACATTGTTGATTCTCAAGGTAATGTGCTGCTTTCCGGACCTAATAACTTCGGCGAATTTAAGCCTCTTGAGGATTCACTGTACAATTCTGCTTTTCTGAGCGGTCTTAGTGAAGAAGATAAAAACTCTGTACTTGATTCGCTTGCAAGGGTGAGCGGAAAGGGAATTATAAAAAGCCAATGCAACGGAGAAGCATATATCGGCTGTTATATTGACTGTCCGGCTATTCCGAATTTGCACTATCTGCTGATTTTCCCCGAAGATGTTGTGTATGAACGCCACGTTGAGTATGTTAAGCAGAATACTCTTATGTATGCGTTCTTCTTATTCATACTTTTGTTTACCTTTACGGCATATTTCCTCGGTATGCGATTTTCTCTCAGAGGTCTAAGGCTTGCAAACAATGAGATAAGCCGTATTGCTTATGTGGACAGCCTTACGGGCTATTCCACGTGGGATAAATTTGTGCTTGACGCTACAAATCTGCTTAAATCGGAATACAGAAAGTATGCCTTTGTAAGCTTTGATATAGACAAGTTCAAGGCGATAAACGATATGTTCGGACATGACGAGGGTAACAGAATTTTAAGAATGATTTCCGACACCGTAAACCGCAATATTTCCGATGACGAAACCTTCTCAAGAATTAACTCCGATAACTTCTATATGCTTATGCAGTACAAGAGCGATAAGGATATTGTGGAGAGATTGAAAGCTCTTATCAGTGCAATAGAGTATGAAATAACGGACTTTGTACCTGTTCTTTCGATAGGTATTTACAAGATAACCGATACCTCCATGAGCATACGCAAAATGGGCGACCTTGCTGATATTGCAAAGCGTACCATCAAGTACGGCGGTACAAGCACAATTGCCTTCTACAATGAGAATATGCTGCTTGATATGCGTGAGGAAAAGCGAATAGAAAACGAGATGCAGGCGGCTCTTGATATGCATGAATTTCATGTATATTATCAGCCTAAGGTATCGCTTAGCGGAGATGTTACTCTTTCCGGCGCAGAGGCGCTTGTACGCTGGATAAAGAGCGATGGAGTAATAATCCCGCCCGGAAAGTTTGTACCTCTGTTTGAAAAGAACAGATTTATCATAAAGTTAGACTATTATATCCTCGACAGAGTTTGCCAGGATATAAAGAGCTGGCAGGATAAATATACCGATTTTGTTGTTTCGGTAAATATGTCAAGAGTTCATCTCAAGGATTCCCACTTTGTAGAAAAGCTGACCGAGATATGTAAATCTCACGGCGTTCCGACCTCAAGAATTGAAATCGAAATTACAGAGAGTGCGGCATATGAATCGCTTGACGTACTGCGCGGAGTGTTTGCACAGCTTAAAAACAGCGGCTTCGTTATTTCGATTGACGACTTCGGCTCCGGCTATTCGTCGCTCAATATGCTTAAAGACCTCCCCGTTGATGTGCTTAAAATTGACAGAGCCTTCCTTGTTGAGCCTGATGCAGAGGGTAACAGACGTGCAAATGAAATTCTCGGTTATGTTATCAAAATGGCGGCGTGCCTCGGTATGCAAACAATATGCGAGGGTATAGAAACCGTTGAACAGGCTACGCTTCTAAGGGAGCTGGGCTGTGGTATGGCGCAGGGCTATTACTTTGCAAAACCTATGCCCCGTTCGGATTTTGAGCAAATTCTTAACGGTGATAATGATAATATACATATTTCCGGCAAGTTTGACCAAGGAGCAGTTTCCTATGAGTATATCGAATGATTCTTTGCCCATTCCGGCGGGTATCCTTACTAACACAGCACAGTCCATGACTACTGTGATGAAGTATATCTACACCGTTTCCTATGATGATTTTTACAATATCAATATAAAGGATATTTTCAGAGTGGCGCTTTTAGATGTGACCAAAAGCTCCTCTCTTGAAAATCTCGGCATAGCTGTTACTTCCGAAAGCTCGGACGGTATTTTTGAATCTCCCGAATTTCAGCGGCTTCCGCACATGATTGCATACAGCTTTGCTGCAAGACTTCCCTTTTTTAAAAGGCAGATAGAGGATTTTCCTCTTACCGACAAACAGCTCAAAACCGTATATGATATAATGATAAACAACGGCGCTGATAATTTCGGCGGTATGATATATGAAACCTACGAGGAGAATATGAAGCTGCAAAAGCAAAAACAGCTTTTGCCTTCATTTAATTCCGAGTGGGTAAGACGGTATATCTACACCTATATGCCGAGGCTCGGAGAAATCAACAACCGCAATCTTTATTTCATGGGCTGTATCGAGGCAATGTTCCCGCTTTACTATTCCTCGGTAGTCGCACAGCTCAAAAAGGTGCTTTTCTTACTGAACAGATAAATTTAGCCGCATGAATTTTTCATGCGGTTTTTGTTTGCCTCAAAAAATAACCGCCGCAGTGCAACTGCACTGCGGCGTAATTTATCGTTTACTTGTCCTTTTTACAGGCTTGTTGTTCTTTATCATGAAATTGTTTGAAATCGGTACGGTTTTTTGCCGTGAGGGTGAATACTTTTAAACATACCAATTCCTTCTTGCGGTAAAAGGGGAAATTATACGCAGCCCTGAGCCTTCATTGCTTCTGCAACCTTTAAGAAACCAGCAATGTTAGCACCTGCCATGTAGTTGCCCTCCATGCCGTATTCCTTAGCAGCTTCGTCGCACTGCTTGAAGATTTCCTTCATGATGTCGTGAAGCTTAGCGTCAACCTCTTCAAAGGACCAGCTGTAACGCATGGAGTTCTGGCTCATTTCAAGACCGGAGGTAGCTACGCCGCCTGCGTTTGCAGCCTTTGCGGGACCGTAAAGAAGTCCGTTAGAAAGGTAAACCTCAATAGCCTCGGGAGTTGAAGGCATGTTAGCACCCTCAGCAACTGCGAAGCAGCCGTTGTCAACGAGAATTTGAGCAGACTTGCCATCGATTTCGTTTTGAGTAGCGCAGGGGAGTGCGATGTCGCACTTGATTGTCCAGATACCGCTGCAGCCGGGTGTATATGTTACGTTCTTGTGAGAGGTTCTCTCAGCATATTCGCTGATACGCTTTCTCTCAACTTCCTTAATCTGCTTTACGAGATCAAGCTCGATACCGTCGGGATCGTGAATATATCCGTTGGAGTCGGAAAGTGCAACTACCTTTGCGCCAAGCTCGGTAGCCTTCTGTGTAGCGTAGATAGCAACGTTGCCCGAGCCGGAGATTACAACAGTCTTGCCCTCAAAGCTCTTGCCGTTAGCCTTGAGCATTTCGTCTGTGAAGTAGCAAAGACCGTAGCCTGTTGCCTCTGTTCTTGCGAGAGAGCCGCCGTAGGTAAGTCCCTTACCTGTGAGAACACCGGAGAACTCGTTTCTCAGTCTTTTGTACTGACCGAACATATAGCCGATTTCTCTTGCGCCTGTACCGATGTCGCCTGCGGGAACGTCGCAGTCAGGACCGATGTGTCTGAAAAGCTCAGTCATGAAGCTCTGGCAGAAGCGCATGATCTCTCCGTCGCTCTTGCCCTTAGGATCAAAGTCAGAGCCGCCTTTGCCGCCGCCCATGGGCAGAGTAGTAAGGCTGTTTTTGAATACCTGCTCGAAGCCGAGGAACTTGATAATTCCGAGGTATACGGAGGGGTGAAGTCTGAGACCGCCCTTGTAAGGACCGATTGCAGAGTTGTACTGAACTCTGAAGCCTCTGTTTACCTGTGTCTTGCCGTTGTCGTCAACCCAGGGAACACGGAATATAATCTGTCTTTCAGGCTCTACAAGTCTTTCGATAACACCTGCGTCAATAAGGTCCTGTCTCTTTTCAACTACGGGCTGGAGGCTCTCGAAAACCTCTGTTACTGCCTGGATGAACTCAGGCTCGCCTGCATTTCTTTTCTTCACCGTTTCGAGCAAGTCGATAAGGTACTGATTTTTTAACGCCATTGTTAAATCCTCCTGTTTTTCGGCTGAACATATACCCGTCATAGCTTAAAGCAACATATCCGTCGCTGTCCACAACGAAAATACGTAGGTTGCCGTGTATTTAGCGCGACTTGTATTCCGATTGAATTTTCGTCACGCACTCGCATAAGAATTATAACACAGTTATTTCTACATTGCAATAGTTTTTTAATATTTTTTTATTAAATTTGCAATAAAAAATTATTTATATTTCAAATTTTTTCTATTACGGCGGTCGGAAATACTATACATAACGTTAAGTATACGGCATAGACTCACGTTTGTTTGATATAAGCCGAAATGACAGGCATTTCTTAATTTTTGCAAGTTTTCCTGCAAAATTAATCATAAAACTGTCATTTTCTTCATTTTTGCAAGAAAATCCTGCAAAATTAATGTATACCCTTATTTTTACAGTCCTTGAAAAATAAAAAAGCCTGCATTCAGCCTGCTGTAAACCGAATTTACAGCAAAGCAGGTGCAGACCTTTGTTTTAATTTAGATAATCCCCGACAGGGCTTGAATTATACTGCTTGATTACCTTTACGATAATTGAGCCGTCGCTCTGCTCGGTTTCTTCAACTATCTTGTATTCCGTGCGGTTGCGCTCCAGTCCCTTTTTGTACTGCTCAAGCTCCTGCCTTACAAGTGTAACGGCATAATCCCGTCTTACATCCTCTTTAAGCATAAAGTGAAGCGTCTGGCAAATACAAGCCGCCTTAACTCTTTTCATATCCTTTTCTTCCTTTCTTTTTTTGCGTAATGCCGATAATAACCGATATTATTACAACATTTTACGCTGTAATTAAATTATATCAGATTATACCGATGTTTTTCAAAGGCGGTTTTTAACAAAAAATCGTGGTGCTGTAATTGTGCAAATTGCTTTATCTCAGATAAATTTCAACCGAAAAATCCACTTTTATGCCGATTTCGGTATTGACTTCACGGTGATTATTTGATAAAATTACATTTATAAGTGTTATCATAAAATGACAAATTTTCGACAAAATTAAGGAGGTATGTCAGAATGAAAATCAGCTTTTCAACATTGGCGTGTCCTGATTTTTCATGGTCTGATATTTATTCAATGGCGAAGGACTTAGGTTTCGACGGCATTGAAGTGAGAGGAATAGGAGAAGAAACAAACGTTGTAAGGGCAAAGCCGTTTACTGCGGAGAAGGTTGACGCAACTGCGGCGAAGCTCAGACAGCTCGGACTTGAAGTGCCTTGTCTATCGACAGGCTGCTGCCTTAAATTTGCGGACAAGCTTGAGGAAAGCACAGAGGAAATTACCGCGCATATCAACCTTGCGGTGAAGCTCGGCACTCCGTATATCCGTGTGCTTGCAGACCTTGCTCCCGAAGCTCAGGGAGAGGTTGATGACGACGCAATATGCTCCGCATTAAAGAAGGTTGCCGCTGTTGCCGAAGAAAAGGGAGTAATGCTCCTTGTTGAAACAAACGGCGTTTACGCAGATACAGCACGTCTTAAAAAGCTGCTGGACGATGTAAACAGCCCTGCTGTCGGCGCGCTCTGGGATATGCACCATCCCTACCGCTATATGGGCGAAACAGGCGAAACCACTGTACAGAATCTCGGCGCATACATAAAATATATCCATGTCAAGGACTCCGCAATAGAGGACGGCAAGCTCGTTTATAAGCTGATGGGCGAGGGCGATATGCCGCTTCACGAGATGTTCTCCGCACTTCAGAAAATCGGCTATGACGGCTATATTTCCCTTGAGTGGGTAAAGAGATGGTCTAAGGATTTGTATGCGGCAGGCATTGTTTTC
The DNA here is from genome assembly GCA_944386545.1 of uncultured Ruminiclostridium sp. Lineage (GTDB taxonomy): Bacteria > Bacillota > Clostridia > Oscillospirales > Ruminococcaceae > Ruminiclostridium_E. The sequence continues at coordinate 7,942 of CALXBK010000013.1, read as the reverse complement.
CCGCAGTTTGCCCGCTACATGAAGCCGTATCTTCACGCAAAGAAGAGCCAGCTTCAGATAGATAACAGAGGTACGGGCTATTACCCCTGGCCTAAGGAAACCATTATCAACGAAACCTTCCCCGATGTACTTGACAGAATTTGCGAGGAATTTCCCAATCAGTATGCATTCAGATATACCGAGCTTGACTATACAAGAACCTATCCTGAATTCCGTGACGATGTTCTGCGCTTTGCCCGTGCGCTTGTTGCAATGGGCGTGAAGAAGGGCGACCATGTTGCTATCTGGGCTACAAATGTTCCCGCATGGTACATAACCTTCTGGGCTTGCACATACATCGGCGCGGTGCTCGTAACTGTAAATACCGCTTACAAAATCCACGAGGCAGAATATCTGCTTCATCAGTCCGACACAGGTACGCTTGTCATGGTTGACGGCTTTAAGGACTCGGACTATGTAGGTATAATGAAGGAGCTCTGCCCTGAGCTTGCCACTTGCAAGCCGGGTGAATTAAAGAGCGAAAGACTTCCTTTCCTGAAGAATATCATCACAACCGATTCAAAGCAGGACGGCTGCTTTACCTGGGACGAGGCTACGGCTCTTGCCGATAATGTTTCCATGGGGGAAATTGAGCTTATGCGCTCCAAGATACACAAGGACGATGTGGTAAATATGCAGTACACCTCGGGAACGACAGGCTTCCCCAAGGGCGTTATGCTCACTCACTACAACGTTGTAAACAACGGCAAGGCAATCGGCGACTGTATGGACCTCTCCACCTACGACAGAATGATGATACAGGTGCCTATGTTCCATTGCTTCGGAATGGTGCTTGCCATGACTGCAAGTATAACCCACGGCGTTACGATGTCGCCTATCCCCGCATTCTCACCGAGAAAGGGACTTGCCTGCATCAATAAGGAAAAGATAACCTGCTTTCACGGCGTGCCTACAATGTTTATTGCAATGCTTGAAAACGAAAACTTTGCCACTACCGACTTCTCACACATGAGGACGGGTATCATGGCAGGTTCTCCCTGTCCCGTAAAGGTAATGGAGGACGTCGTAAACAAGATGCACATGAAGGAAATCTGCATTACCTACGGTCAGACCGAGGCAAGCCCTGCTACCACAATGAGCAAGACCACCGACAGCCTTGAAACCCGTGTAAATACCGTAGGCGGTCCGATTTTCGGCGTTGAGTGCAAGATAGTGGATCCCGAAACAGGCGAGGAGCTCGGCGACAACATGGACGGCGAATTCTGCGCCCGCGGCTACAATATAATGAAGGGCTACTACAAGATGCCCGAGGCTACTGCGGCGGCTATCGACAGCAAGGGCTGGCTGCATTCCGGCGACCTTGCAAGACGCACTCCCGAGGGCAACTTTAAGATTACCGGCCGTATCAAGGATATGATTATCCGCGGCGGCGAGAACATCTACCCCAAGGAAATCGAGGAGTTCCTTTACACCCATGAAAAGGTTAAGGACGTGCAGGTTATCGGTGTTCCCGACAAGGATTACGGCGAGGAAATCATGGCTTGTATCGTCCTAAAGCCCGGTATGGAGTCCTCTGAGGAGGAAATGAAAAAGTTTGTTCTCGACCACATGGCAAAGCATAAGGTGCCGAGATACATCGCCTTTGTTGACAGCTTCCCGATGAACGCCGCAGGTAAAATTTTAAAGTACAAAATGCGTGAATGGGCTGTCGAATACCTTGGTTTGCAGGACGCAAGCAAGATAGTTACAGCGTAAAATCAGAATATACGCAAAAACTCACAAATAGCTTTGGGCGGAAATAAGGGTTCTGATTGCGCGTTATGCCTTTGAAAAAATCTCTCTACTTTTTAAGCCGAAAAACGAGCATTTGGGCGAAAAATTCCCCAAAAAATATCCGCCTATATTTCAGACGGAAAGGGGAGATATAAAAATACACCGCCGAAGCGATGCATTGTCTCATACGACTTTCATTTCAAATCTTATGCTGAAAATATTTTCCGAAACATCAGCAGTCAAGCTGCCGTTCATTCTTTCCGTAAGCTCTTTTGCTATCGCAAGTCCAAGTCCTGTTGAAGAATGAATGCGTGCAGGGTCAGCTTTGTAAAATTAATAAACTTAAAAGAATAGTAAAAAAAGAACATGATGAATGTTCTGCGTTAGCGTGAAATAAAATAAAAATTATGTTAAAAAAAGTGGTTCAATCTCTAAATTTTCAAAATTAATTATGAAATTGTTAAAAAATTCGTAAAATACCGAAACTTAAATTATTTAACTATTGACATAAAAGAGCATTTATGTTAGTCTAAATTTTAAAAGAAGTGCCGATAGGTACTATTTTTTAAAGAAAGGACTTCTATATGAAAGATTTAAAAACATTCCTTAAAGAAAAAAAAGAAAAACTTAAAATTACAGGAAGTATAGCTAGCGCTATTGCAATAATTTCTACTTCTAGTTGCAGTATTTCTGGTAATAATTCAGATTCTTCAAAATCAAATTCATCAAATATAACAAATTCATACAGTGCAACTACCAAAGAAAGCACTACTATCCAAACTAAAGAAAGTACCTTACCAGAAACAACAACTACTACTGAAAAAAAAAAACCAATAACTACACAACAAACTACTGCCACATCTACAACTACAAAAACACCTGAAACAATTACAACTACTACAAACGAAATTATTACACCCGCTCCTATTACTACTAATATTCCTGCTACAGAAAAGCCTATAGAATCAACCACAAAAACAGTTACTACAAAAGAGCCTATCAAAACAACAATTGTTACTACTACAGAAAAAGTAGAAACAACTACTACATCTACTTCAAAAAAAATAGAAGAACCTATAGAATATAACACAAGAACAGATGAGATAAAGGGATATTATAACAACACTGAATTAAATGATACAGAAATTTTAACAGAAAATAATGTAAATAATTATGAAGATTTTTTAAGTGTTGCAAGTAATATAAATGGTGGTTTGTACATAAACTATCAAGTTTATTACAACCTGGACACAAATAAATGTGAAGTAACAATGACAGATGCTTTTCTAGAAAATATACTTTTTTTAACATTTATAAACAATGAATATATAGATAATAAAACTTTAAAAGATATTTTAAACCCTTATTCATATGAAGAATTATCATATATGACAGATAATACAATTATTATTTTTAATCGTAATTTGTATGAAAATATATATTATGATTTTTCAAAAATAATAATAAACAAAAATTTAAACAAACTTCTAACTAATATACAAAACGCATACAAAACTAACGATTACAGAACTGTTGAAAAATTGTGCAACGAAAACTATAAAAAGTACAATGCTTTCATAGATTTAATGTTATTAATGTATGAACACAATATGCCTGAAATAGAAAACTACATAACAAATGAAAATTCATTTGAACTTTCATTACAAGTTATTGATAAAACAGGTATATATGAAAGAGCTCATCAAAAAACATTAGTATTACAATAAAATAAAGGTATTAATTACCTTTATTTTATTGTGTAAACATATTTATAATTTCTAATATTAAATACCAAATCAATATTAGTTGCTTTTTCTAAGGATTTAGGTACTTCTGCATAATAATAAAAAATTCGTAAAATACCGAAACTTAAATTATTTAACTATTGACATAAAAAAGCATTTGTGTTAATCTAAAAATTAAAAGAAGTACCGATAGGTACTATTTTTTAAAGAAAGGAATTCTTATGAAAAACTTTAAATCGTTCAAAAAAAATAAAAAAGAAAAATTAAAATTTATAGGAAGCTTAACAAGTGCTACTATTATAATAACTTTATCTAGTTGTAGTGTTTTAAATAATAGTTCAAATAGTTCCGAAAGCAAATCAACTGAAAAAAGCTCAATTAGCATCGAACAAAGTCCTTTATCAAGTCAAGAAACCATGAGTACTTCGAAAAAAACCATTATAACTACTACGTATTCAACAAATTCTACAAATAAAACACCTGCAAATACTGAAACAGCAATTGTTCAAAATACTACCTTTATAACGAAGAATAGTACAACTTCTACAAAATCAATTGAAACACCAAATATTCAAACAGCAGTCCCTAAACCTATTGAAACACCAAATATTCAAACAACAGCCCCTAAGCCTATTGAAACACCATATGATTCTTCAGAAAAAACTTCAACTGAAATTTATACTTCAGAGCAATCTATAACAAAAAATACCACATCAATTGCACCTGCACCAAAAAACAGAATAGATGAAATAATTACATATTATGAACAATATATAATTGTTGGAAAAAAAGTTGATTATATCACAAAAGACAATATTAACAATATAAATGATTTCTTCGCATTTTTTGAAAAATTTTTCACATCTACTACACCATTAAGCTTCTATAATTTATATTATGACATAGAATCCAATACCTATGAATCTTGTAATAGAACAGGTTATTTTGAAAAAATATTATTTTTAACATACTTAAATATCGATTACATCAATGATGATACGTTAAATAAATTAGCTGGAATTTACACAAAAGATGAAGTTGAAGGTTTATCATCCTGTATAAGTTCAATATTATACGAAGATATTAATCAAGGCCTTTACTATGATTACTCAAAATTTGTTATAGACAAAAATTTGCAAAACTTGCTCGTAAATGTTCATAATGCATATATAAATGATGATTTTGACAAGCTCGAAAAACTATGTAATGATAATTTTGATAAATACAATTCACTTGTTAATATGATATTGCTTAATTATGAATATGCTTGCAATAAAATTTCAAATTTCCCAACAAATAACGGTACTTCATATTATTCAACTCTTTTAGCCAACGAATTTAATATATATAATAAAACTCATCAAAAAACATTAGTATTACAATAAAATAAAGGTATTAATTACCTTTATTTTATTGTGTAAACATATTTATAATTTCTAATATTAAATACCAAATCAATATTAGTTGCTTTTTCTAAGGATTTAGGTACTTCTGCATAATAATTGCTATTATCTTTAGATATAGAAAAATTAGTAGATTTAATATCCTTTGTCGTATATTCTTTATTATCAACAATATATCTAATTTCACCATATTTAGATATTAAATCAAATAAACTTTCCTTAACAATAGATGAATCATCATAATTTAATGTAGCATTTAATTTTAAAATAGTTTTATCTTCATAACCTGAAAAACTTGGTTGTAAATACTCATTCAAATCATAACACTCATCTTTTTTAATACAAGTATTATACTGAGTAACAAATAAATCCTTTATCTCATAATTCATTACAACAAGATTACCTTTGATAAAATCATTATTAAACTCTAATTTTTCTTGGTAATTATAACTTAGGCAAGATGTCCCCCGCCTCTAAGGCGGCGGGTTCCATATTCAGTTTCAGTTGGGGTTCAATCCCCAACTGAAACTTCATCGCAGCTTCGCTGCGGCTTGCCACGTTGAATGACGGGGCAAGCCCCTTATTGAAAAAACAAAGCGATATTGATTATATTTCTATTGGTGGAATGGAACTGATGGATACAAAAGCAGAGTTGATTAATACTCTTGGAGAACCAACGGAAATAATGAATTATTCAAGTGGCGCTGTAAGATATAGTTATATTGCTTCGGAAAACAGCAATATAAGGTTTAAATTAAATTCTGACGATAAAATCACAATGATCAGCATTACGATTTCACATAATTTTAACGAGGTTTTAGAATGAGCACAACAAGTGGAAATATTGATAGCTATATAGAGGTTGCACTTAAGTTGAATGAAGATAGCGGTAAAGTAATTGATGTTGCAGTTAAAACTGTGAATGGCAAACTGGCTCTTTGTCAATAGTTGGGGTAAAAAATTAAAATGGAATTATGCAAGCAGCTGCTGTTAGGTAGCTGCTTGTTACGTATTAAGTTTTTGATGAGAAAAAATAGGCTGATGTGTAAAACACATCAGCCCGTTGAAGTTTTAATTTAAGAAATTGCAAGTGCGGTAACGCTGAAGATAGAAGCCTTATCGGAGGTTTTGGGTACTATCTTTACGGTATGCTCGCCTTCGGTATCAAAGGAAGCGATTTCGGCGCACTCTACATAGTTGCCCCAGCCGCCTGTAAAGTCGGCATTAATCGTGGTTGCGAGCTCGCCGTCAATATACACGTCTGCGATGCCTGCCGCACCTGTATATTTACCGTACAGCATACCGATTTTCTTTGCGGTAACCGTAAAGGTAAGAGCAGTATCGCTTAAATCCGTTCCTGCGGACGCCTTGCAGAACCAGTAGCCGTCAAAGCCGCCGAAGTGTGCGTCATTCTTCTTGAACTGTCCGCTGACTTCAACATTAACGCCCTCGGTAGAGGTTCTTATGAGCTTTCCGTTTTCATAGCCTGCCGCAGTTGCCGCTTCGTCGAAATTGCTTTCATCGCCGCTTATGCTGTCAAGCTGTTTTTCAACATCGGCAATGTAGGCTGTAAGAAGCTGAGATACTATCTTGTGTCCCGCTACATTTGGGTGGATATTGTCGTCGGAAATATCCTTCCATACAATGTCGCCGTGCTCTATTGTATCAAGAATGGAATCACGGTATGAAATCATGGGGAGATCGTATTTCTTTGCAATCTCAGAGTGATACTGCTGGAAGCTCGTTCCGTCCTCCTGTGTTGTAACAACGGTGATTATCGCAGGATTGCTCTGATACTTCCATATTGTTCTCAGAAGGCTGTCGTAGGACTCCTTGTTGCGCTCAGTAAACTCTGTTGTATCGTTTACGGAGAACTCAACAAATACTAAATCGGGATTTTTTGAGAGCAAATCGTCGGTTACTCTGTGTATGCCGATGTAAGAGCCTGTTGCGCCGATACCCGCATTTACATAGTTTACTGTCGCATTGGGATATGTCTGCTGAAGCCAGTTTGCCGTGAGTTTTGCATAGCAAAGCTCGTTTCCTGCGCTCGTGCCCTGCGTGATAGAGCCGCCGATAAAGCCGACTGTTACCGCTTCTCCGTTCTGAAGCTTTTTAATTACGCTTGCAAGTCTTACCTTGTTGCCTTCGTTAAGGCGCGATTTGTCAATCATGTGCTGTGTCACCTCGCCGCCGAGAGTATATTTTGTGTAGTTTTCTTCACCGTCATCAGACTGCTCCTCAGAGCTTTCCGCATCCGAGGACGCTTCGGAGAAAACCGAGGACTGTGCCGAAGAATCAACGCCTGAGCTGTTTTCGGATGCCGTTGTACCGCTGTTCTGACAAGCAGAGAGCATAAGCGCAACCGCAGCTATTGCAGCTATTGCCGAAATTCTCTTTTTCATAAATACACCTTTCATTTTAAGAATTTTATCTTCTTTTAACAAGATAATCGGAGTATTACCCCGACAGTAAAAAATATATCATCATTTTGCCGAAATGTCAATAAGAAATGTTAAAATAATGCCGGCTCGCACTATAAAAAGTACCCTTAACGGCAAAATATTACCGCAGGGATAATAATATTAACTGTTATTATATGGTTTAATGCAACACCGCACAGACGGGTGGTGGGGTTATGTTGATGTTGTATATCCCGGAAAATATATACGAAATGTTCAGGATAAGAGCAATACATTTACGGTAGAGGGGATAAATGCAGATTTACGTCATTATATTCCTATCTTGCGCAGAAGAAGCCGTTGTTTCCCACGCAGCATTGAAACTTTAAAAGCTGTTCTTGAAGTTTTTGTTATGGCGTACAACGCCTTTGGTGTTGCAAAGGCAAAATATCGGCAAAATAAAGACAAAAAATCTCGTGAATTGCCTTTTTTCTATTCTTGACTTCTTATAATATGCGCTTTATGTCCACGCCTTAATGAAAAGGTGTGGACAAATAGCGCATAATATGATATAATAAAGATATGAGAAAAGCAAAAGAAATAGCAGGACGTAAATGTC
>CALXBK010000012.1 GCA_944386545.1 uncultured Ruminiclostridium sp. | reverse complement strand
CTACTCGAACGAGAACTGACTGCCTGCTATTTTCGCAGGAGGAAGCTCCGACCTCTTTAGGTCGGAGAGGATGTCACCTCATATTCGCATAATGACAAAATTATTGTGAAAGATGTCAAAGACAGAGTTACTATGTGTGGTTTGATGAGAATTGCATAGCTGTCGGTCAACACATAGTCAACGAGTTTATGGACGGAATAACTAAATCCGATTATGCTATTATTTTTGCAAGCAAAAGCACAGTCAGCTCCGTTTACTCTAAAGCGGAAATTCAGAATCTGCTTGTAAAGGTGCTTAACAATGAAATCAAATTGTTTATTGTTAAGTTAGACGATGTTGATATGAACACCGTTTTTCCAAACCTCAAAAACTATAAATATTATGATTTTCGTCAAGAACATAACATTGATAAGCTTGTAAACAGTATTGTTAATTTCGTAAAAGAGAAATAGTATATATGTGAAGATTGCTTAGGTGCGACACCGTGTCGCACTTTGGCTCAGTTTTGAAAGGATAAGTTATGCCTGATTTAATTGCAAAAATCAATCGCTATCAGCAAAAGATAAATAAGCTACGCCCGTTTCAAGATGAAATGCTAAAACAGGTGCAGGATTTTTATCGAATTGGGCTGACATGGTCCAGCAATGCGATTGAGGGAAATACTTTGACAGAAAGCGAAACAAAGATATTGCTTGAGGACGGGCTTACAGTCGGGGGAAAGCCGCTGAAAGATACATTCGAAGCGCTGGGGCACGCAAAATCATACGATTTTATGTTTAAACTGCTTCATGGCAGGGGAGTATCAGAAAATGACATTCTCACATTTCATAAGCTATTCTATACCGAGATTGACTCCGAAAATGCAGGAACCTATCGAAATCAACCTGTTCTTATTACCGGTTCTCGTTATCCGGTTAGCAAGACTAAAGATATTCCGCGAAAAATGAATGAACTGATATTATGGGAACAGAAAAATATCGACTTGTATCACCCGGTGACATTTGCTGCATTACTACACAAGAACTTTGTATTTATTCATCCTTTTATTGACGGTAATGGTCGCATAGCTCGGCTACTGATGAACACAATACTAATTCAAAACGGTTATCTGCCGATAATAATACCGCCGATACAGAGGAGAGAATATATCGAAAGTCTCGAACTTGCTCATAAAGATGACAGTAAATTTCTTGATCTTATTGCAGAGAAAGAAATCGACTCTCAGATTGATTTTTCAAGAATGCTTGGAATAGATTTATACGCCGAAGATTGCAACGAACAAAACGAACAGGAAGAACCGGAAATGTAGTTTTAGGTGCGACACCGTGACGCACTTGCAACATAATGAAAAATATGTTAGAATGAAGAAAATATGTTATGATACGGATTGGAGGTGTCTGTAATGATTGAAAACATAGAAAATGAAAAAGAATGTTGTGGATCGTGTGATTTTTGTATGTTTGATAATAACGGAAACGCAGTATGTGCTGATGACAACTCAAAGCACAAATACGGCGATATAATATCAGAAGACGACGAAATATGTGAAAACTTTCAGCTGCGATTTGGAATAATGTAAAGGAAACGCCCTCTGTCAGAGCATTAAAGCTATGGCAGAGGGCGTTTTTTCATTTCTCCTCAAAATAGTTCTCGAGAAAAATAGACGAGAACATTTGTATATGTTTTGCACAATATAGATAGTAAAAATTCAGCGTTTTTACTATAATTTTTTGTGCCTTTACCGTTGACAAAATTACCAAAACACGGTATAATAATCAAAGAGGGAATAATAATACACCCCCGCAAGCTGTACATTTCCTGCAAGAAATGTACAGCTCATCATCAGACAGATGTCATACCATCGACTGACTTAGCGAAAGTGCTTACTGTATGCTATCCATTATAGCATATTGTCATAAATTACGCAAGGGTTTTCAGATAGGTTTCACACATCTGTCTGAAAGCTCTTGTTTTTTTATTTGATATACAAGGCGTAAATCCGCAGTGTATATCCCAACCTGTCGTCAAGGCAGTACAAATTGAATGCCAGTCGTCAAGAGAAATGACTTACAGCCGTAAGAACTTCGCATTAGCCCTGTGAACATCGTATGAATAATACGCACAGTACAGGGACGCCGTTTACGGAGCGAGTATACATACCGTGTAATACCACGGTTGAGCTACCTCGGACTGAGTAAGTGAAAGCTTGCGAGATAGCGCAAATCAAATGACGAATTGGAACACACAAAATGTATATTATCACAGTAGAGCAGTCCCCCTGCTCTGCTGTGTAATATATGATTATTTACAGCTTTAAGGACACTCATAGTGGTATCCTTAAAAGTGTAAATAAATTTTTGGAGCTGATACCCGGATTCGAACCGGGGACCTCATCCTTACCAAGGATGTGCTCTGCCGACTGAGCCATATCAGCAATCTCAACGCTTAAACATTATATCACAGTCGGAAATGCTTGTCAAGTGTTTTTTGAATTTTTTTGATTTTATTTTGCAACAGCCGCTTATCCTCTTTGCAATCGGGATTTTTCGCCCTTAATGCAGTCATATCATGAGGCGTTTAAAAGCGTATGCTTGTTTTATGCTGAAATCGGGCATTTTCGGCGTTCTTTTTCTTGACATAAGCCAATAAAAATTATATAATAATACAGATAGTGTCCTGTCGTATTTGTACGGCGGGCTTAAAGCGTTCCTGCGAAGATTTTGCAGGAAACAGCCTAACTTTAACCGAAAGGGAAGCCCTTAATTGTTTACACAGATAAATTCGCTGAATATAAACTATATAGACTGCGGAAGCGGCGCCAGCACAATACTGCTCCTTCACGGCTGGGGGAGTAATATAACGCTTTTCAAGAACATAACGGATATGCTGAGCCCTTATATGAGGGTTGTAGCGCCCGATATGCCGGGCTTCGGAGAGTCTGATGAGCCGACAGAGCCGTGGTGCGTTGACGATTACGTTGATTTTGTTGAGGATTTTTGCAAAAGCCTTGATGTTAAAAACCCGATAATGCTCGGTCACAGCTTCGGCGGCAGAGTGATAATAAAGGCGGTTACGAGAAAATCCCCTTACTTTAATCCGCCGAAAATCATTCTCACCGACAGCGCGGGAATAAAGCCAAAGCAAAGCATGGCTTCAAAGCTCCGTACCCGTTCTTACAAAATGGGCAAGTCGGTAATGAGCACAGCGCCCATGAAAAAGCTGTTCCCAAATGCTGTTGACAATATGCGTAACAAGAGAGGAAGCGCGGACTATCTCGCCGCCACTGTGACAATGCGGCAAACGCTTGTCAAAGTGGTAAACGAGGATCTCACGCATCTGCTTCCCGAAATAAAGCAGTCAACGCTTCTTATCTGGGGCGACAAGGACGATGCGACCCCGCTTGCAGACGGCGTTTTGATGAGCGAGCTTATCCCCGGCAGCGGACTTGTGACGATAAAAAACGCAGGGCATTACGCCTTTTTGGAGGGCTGGTACACCTTTTCGAGAGTGCTTGCCTCCTTCCTTGAAAATGAAATGAAGTAACGGAGAAAATATGGAACTTATTTCTGAGATATTGTTGATAATCGGGCTGGCTGTATCGCTGACAGCTTCGGTGACTACCTGCTTTTTGCGGTATATGCACATGTTCCAGCTCAATTCCTACCACGCTTCCGAGCAGTTTAAATGGATAAGGCAGAATATAGGCGATGTTGCTTTACGTCATTGCTTTGGGCTTGCGGCGGTGCTGTGTGCCGCGCTGACGGATAATTACATTCCCTGCATATTGTTTTTGACAGTGAGCGTGCTGTTCAGCGCAAATGTAAAGAAGGCAAAGAAGAAGTTAGTGTTCACTCCCCGTGTAATACGCATGATTGTTACCTCGGCGGTCATTTATCTTGCCATAGCGGGCGTTTCCTGCCTTGTTTTCTCGGCGGGACAAATCTTTGTTGCGATAATTTGCGGGCTTCAGATTTTGACGCTTTTCATGCCTATGCTCGCAAATCTTGTGAATAAGCCGGTGGAAGCCGCAATCAACCGCCGCTATATCAACGACGCAAAGAGAATAATTGACGGTCTGCCAAACCTCACGGTTGTGGGACTTACAGGAAGCTACGGCAAGACGAGCACGAAATTTTACCTTGAAAAGCTGCTCGGCGCAAAGTACAATGTGCTCATGACTCCCGAAAGCTACAACACTACAATGGGCGTTGTAAAGGTAGTACGCGGACAGCTCAACGCGACGCATGAAATTTTCCTTTGTGAAATGGGCGCAAAGGGCGTGGGTGAGATAAAGGAAATCTGCGATATTGTAAAGCCGAAGCACGGCATTATCACTTCCATAGGCCCTCAGCACCTTGAAACCTTTAAGTCAATCGAGAATATTATCAGGACGAAATTCGAGCTTGCGGACAGCCTGCCTGATGACGGTATGATATTCCTGAATTACGATAACGAATATATCAGAAACCACAACAGCGGCAAAATTACCGTAAGCTACTCCCTGTCGGGCGGCACGGACTATTACGCCGATAATATCTCCGTCAGCGAAAACGGCACGAAATTTACCATACATCACGGTGAGGAGAGCCGCGAGTTTGCAACAAAGCTCATCGGCAGTCACAATGTGCAGAACATAGTCGGAGCGATAGCGGTTGCGAATACCCTCGGCGTATCGCTTGCGGAGCTTGTGCTCCCTGTAAAGAGACTTGAGTGTGTACCGCACAGGCTTCAGATAATAAAGGGCGATAATAAAACCATAATCGACGACGCCTTCAATTCAAATCCCAGCGGCGCAAAGGCGGCGCTGGACACCCTTGCTGTGCTTGACGGCTATAAAATCCTTATAACTCCGGGCATGGTGGAGCTCGGCGAGAAAGAATTTGAGCTTAACAGCAAATTCGGAGCGCAGGCGGCTGATGTCTGCGACTTTGTAATAGCCGTGGGAGAGCGCAGAGCGCCCCCGATACTTGACGGACTGAACAGCAAGTGCTATCCCCTTGAGCAGACCTACACCGCAAAAACCCTTGAGGAGGCTCTTGCCAAGGCGGAAATGATAAAAACGGGCGGCAAAAAGAAAATCATTCTTCTGGAAAATGATTTGCCCGACAACTATTGATGCAAAACAAAAACAGACAATTTGAAAGGACTAAGACAGGCTATGAAAATCAGAGTGGGAGTATTTTTCGGCGGAAAGAGCGTTGAGCACGAGGTTTCCATTATCTCGGCGCTCCAGGCGTGCGGCTCTATTGACAAGAAGAAATACGAGGTTATCCCCGTTTATCTGACCAAGAACAACGAGATGTACGTGGGAGAAAAAATCGGCGAGATAGGCGCATACAAGAATATTCCCGCATTGCTTAAAGCAAGCAGGAGGGTAGTGCTTGTAAATGACGGCGGCAAGGCACAGCTTTGTCTTACCCCTGCAAAGAAATTCGGCAGCAGCGTTTATTCCGTAATTGACGTCGCTTTCCCGATTGTTCACGGCACAAATGTTGAGGACGGAGCTTTTCAGGGCTTTTTGCAGACCGTCGGCGTTCCCTATGTCGGCTGTGATGTGCTTTCCTCGGCTGTGGGAATGGATAAATATGTGATGAAGGCTGTATTCAAGGATAACGGTATCCCCGTGCTTGACGCAGTGACTCTGCATATCAGCGACTTTGCGGCTGATGAAGAAGCAAGCAAGCAGGGCATTAAGGACAGAATAGGCTATCCTCTCATAGTAAAGCCCATCAACTTAGGCTCAAGCGTGGGTATTTCAATAGCTCACAATGACGAACAGCTGAGCGAAGCGCTTGATACGGCGTTTACCTTTGCTTCAAAGCTTCTTATCGAGCCTGCGATCAAGAATTTAAAGGAAGTAAACTGCTCGGTATGCGGCGACTATGCCACCGCTCACGCTTCGGAATGTGAGGAGCCTGTCAGCGCCGACGAGATACTAAGCTATAAGGATAAGTATATAAGCGGCGGCAAAAGCGGCGGTAAGAACGGCGGCATGGCTTCCTTAAAAAGAAAAATCCCTGCCGGCATAACCGACGAGCAGAGAGATACCATACGCTCGCTTGCGGTAAAGGCATTCAAGTGCCTCGGTGCAAGCGGCACGTCAAGAATAGACTTTATGATTGACAAAGACAGCGGCGAAATATACTTAAACGAGATAAACACCATTCCCGGAAGCCTTGCGTTTTATCTGTGGGAGCCTGTGGGAGTAAAGTACACTCAACTGCTTGACGAGATGATATCTCTTGCACTCAAACGAGAGAGAGAAAATAAGGCGCTTACCTTCAGCTTTGATTCAAACATACTTGAAAACTTCACGGGCGGCAAGCTCGGCTCAAAGGGCGGCAAGCTGTAAGAAAGGGAAAACAATGAAAACAAAGGCATATATAATCAACATAAAGTTCGGAATATGGGAAAACCGCCTTTGGTTTGAGGCGGAGGATTCCCCAAAAATGCAGACCGCATGGGAAAATGCAATTCGTTCGCTTGACGGCGTGGCAAAGCAAAGCGTCGGTTCGGGCGACTATTTTGTAAAGGCAACGGAGCATTTTTCAAACGCCGGCTTTGACAGAATACAGGTTTAACCGAAATGAAAGAAATTACAGTTCGTAAAAACGACAGCGGTCAGAGAATTGACCGCTTTTTGTCTAAATGCTTTTCGCTCGGACAGGGGCAGATTTGCAAGGCGATGCGAAAAAAGCAGATTAAGCTCAACGGCAAACGCTGTGAGCCGAACACAAAGCTTGAAGAAAACGATGTTATACGCATTTTCCTGCCCGACAGCGTGCTTCAAAAAAGCGCACCGGCCCCCGATGATTTTACGGCGGCAAGCACAGACATTGACATTGTATACGAGGATGAAAATATTCTGCTTGTAAATAAGCCGTCGGGAATGGTTGTGCATGAGGACGAAAGCGGCAGTGCGGACACCCTTATAAACCGCATTAAAGCCTATCTTCATTCAAAGGGCGAGTATCTGCCCGAAAACGAGCAGTCCTTTGCTCCTGCTTTGTGCAACAGAATAGACCGCAACACCTGCGGAATTGTAATAGCGGCAAAAAATGCCGAGGCGCTCAGGATACTGAACGAGAAAATCCGCACAAGACAGCTTCGCAAGCTGTATCTCTGCATTGCCTGCGGGAAGGTCGAGCCGAAAAGCGCAACGCTTACCGCCTATCTTGAAAAGAACAGCGAAAACAACACCGTAAAAATTACGGACAGGAAAACTCCCTCAAACCTTACAATCAGGACGAAATACACGGTTTTGGGCTATGATGGGGAAAATTCTCTGCTTGAGGTGGATTTGCTCACGGGCAGAACTCACCAGATAAGAGCGCACCTTGCGTACATCGGACATCCGCTTCTCGGCGACGGCAAATACGGAAGCAATAAGACAAACCGCAGGTTCGGATATAAACATCAAGCGCTTTGCAGCTACAAGCTAAAATTTCTCTTTACCGATGAGGCGGGCTGTCTTGAATACCTTAACGGCAGGGAATTTTCCGTACCGCTTCCCGATTTTGCAAGCGGCTTTAGCAAAAACAGATAATATTCGCGGAGGAATTTGATATGACAGCAAAGAAAAGGGCAGGGCTGATAAGGGACAAGCTGACCGAGCTTTATCCGAGCGTGAAATGCGCCCTTAATTTTACAAAGCCGCACGAGCTTCTTATTGCAACCCGGCTTTCCGCACAATGCACCGACAAGCGCGTAAACGAGGTTACTCCCGCGCTGTTTGCCCGCTTTCCCGATATTGACAGCTTTGCCGCCGCTTCAATTGACGAGGTGGCGGAATATATCCGTTCCTGCGGGCTTTTTAAAACCAAGGCAGCGGATATAGTCAATATGTGCGTTATGCTTAAAAATGAGTACGGCGGCGTTATTCCCGACACGGTAGAGGAGCTTGTAAAGCTGCCCGGAGTAGGCAGAAAAACCGCAAATCTCATAGTGGGAGAGCTTTACGGCAAGCCCGCAATCGTCTGCGACACCCATGTGATAAGGCTCAGCACAAGGCTGGGACTGACTGACGGTACAAAGGACGCCGTAAAGGCGGAAAAACAGCTTTCGCTTATTCTAGAGCCTGCTGACAGCATGGATTTCTGTCACCGTCTTGTATGGCACGGCAGACTTTGCTGTACGTCAAGAAAGCCGGACTGCGACGCCTGCGTACTGAGCGGGCTGTGCCTGTTTTCAAAGCAAAGTGAAAAGGATAAATGAAAATATGGCTTTCGGTATTGATTTTACCGCTTTAATTTGCTATAATATTCATTGAAACTTTTAATTCGGCAAGATGTCGCCGAATTGAACCAATAACTGTAAAACGGAGGTTAATATATGGATTACAATATTAAGGACGTTTCTGCCAGACTTAAAGGCACGAGAGAATATCTCGACATAACCGTCGAAGAAATGTCGTCAAAAACAAATGTCAGCGTTGAAGAGTACATTTCGCTTGAAAACGGCGAAAAGGATTTTTCGCTGTCATTTTTAAACGAAGCGGCAGACGCACTGGGCGTAGAGCTTATAGAGCTTCTTACGGGCGTTACTCCCAAGCTCAACACCTATTCGGTAGTACGCAAGGACAAGGGACTTCCCATTGAGCGCAGAGAGCGCTTTGCATATCAGCACCTTGCATACCTTTTCAAGAAAAAGAAGATTGAGCCGCTGCTTGTTGTTGCTCCCTATGACGAGCAGGAGCAGGACAAGCCTATACACCTTTCGGTGCATGACGGACAGGAAATGGACTACATACTTTCGGGAACAATGAAATTCCGGATAGGCGACCACATTGAAATTCTTCACGAGGGCGACTGTGTGTATTACGACAGCAAAAATCCTCACGGCATGATTGCCGTTGACGGTAATGAATGTAAATTCTTAGCTATACTTATATAACATATACAACATAAATGGGAAGGAACAGTAAAGGAATGGAACAGGTAAAGAATTATTACAAGCGGTTTGTAACAGAAGGCTTTGACGAAAACGGAATACTCAGCAAATTTGAGATTAACTGCCCCGACAATTACAATTTCGGTTATGACATTATTGACAAATTCGGTGAATTAGAGCCCGACAGACGTGCGCTCATTCACATTGACTTACAGGAAAACCGCACCGAGTTTTCCTATTCTCAGCTTTCAAAGCTGTCAACCCAGGCAGCAAATCTGTTCGCTTCTTACGGCATTAAAAAGGGCGACAAGGTTATGCTGGTGCTTAAAAGAAACTACCAGTTCTGGATTGCGATAATCGCTCTTGCCAAGCTCGGAGCAGTTGCAATACCCGCAACTCACCTGCTTACCACCCATGACTTTACCTACCGCTTTGAAAGAGCGCAGGTAAAGGCGGTAGTCTGCACGGGCTACAACCCCGACATTGAAACATATGTTGACGAAGCGCAGGACGAAATAAAAATCGACCTCATCAAGTTCATTGCGAACGGTCACAAGGACGGCTGGATTTCCTTTGACGATGAGATAAAGAATATGCCCGAAACAATGGAGCGAGTTGCAACCGACAGCTATGATCAGATGCTCCTTTACTTCACCTCGGGCACAACAGGCTATCCCAAAATGGTTGCTCACAACCACAGATATGCGCTGGCGCACATTCAGACCGCCGCACACTGGCAGAATGTAGACGCCGACGGTATTCACCTGACCATCTCAGACACAGGCTGGGGAAAAGCGGCATGGGGCAAGCTGTACGGTCAGATGTCGCTCGGCGCATGCGTATTCGTATACGATTTCGATAAATTTATCCCTGCCGATATGATGCGTATAATGCAGGACTATAAGATTACTTCATTCTGCGCGCCCCCGACAATGTTCCGCTTCTTTATTAAAGAGGGACTTCAGAACTACGATCTTTCAAGCCTCAAATATTCCGCAATCGCAGGCGAGGCGCTCAACCCCGAGGTTTATAACAAGTGGCTGGAGTACACGGGGCTGAAGCTGATGGAAGCGTTCGGTCAGACTGAGAGCACCGCGCTGCTTGCAAATCTTGTCGGCATGACGCCCAAGCCCGGTTCAATGGGCAAGCCCACCCCGCTTTACGATATTGACATTGTTGACGATGACGGAAATTCCGTTCCCGTCGGCGAGGTAGGTGAAATTGTTGTCAGAGCCGAGCCCGGCAAGGACGGTCTGTTTGAGGGCTATTACCGTGATGCTGAGCTTACAGAGGAAGCATGGCACGACGGACTTTACCACACGGGCGACACCGCATGGAAGGACGAGGATGGCTATTTCTGGTATGTCGGCAGAAATGACGATGTAATAAAGGCGAGCGGTTACAGAATAGGACCTTTTGAAATTGAGAGCGTTCTCATTTCTCACCCCTCTGTGCTTGAATGTGCCGTAACAGGCGCACCCGATCCGATAAGAGGACAGGTAGTAAAGGCTACCATAGTGCTTGCAAAGGGCTATACTCCCTGCGAGGAGCTTAAAAAAGAGCTTCAGACTTATGTTAAGAAGAATACCGCGCCTTATAAATATCCGAGAATTGTCGAGTTCGTTGACGAGCTTCCCAAGACCATAAGCGGCAAGATAAGACGTGCTCAGATAAGAAACGAGGACAATAAAAAGGATTGATTTTCCTGTAAGGTTTATTTCGGCGTGAAAGGGGGAGCAGTGTGGAATATTACATTTATCTTTTGCAGATTTTCGGCGGCGGAAACCCGAAAATCCACGATATTATAAATGCCTGCGGAGGCGCAAAACAGGCGTACGAGAGAATAAGCGGCGGCGATTTGTCCCTTATTCCGAATAACAGGCTTGCAAGGGTAAAGACTGCTTCTCTTGATTATTCCCGCAAAACGGCTGAATATTGCAGGAATAACGGGATTGATATTGTAACAATAGATGACAGCCGATATCCGAAGGCGCTGAAAAACATATTCAATCCGCCTGTCCTGTTATTTGTCAGCGGAAGCCTTTCCTGTCTTGACAATACGCTTTCCCTCTCCGTTGTAGGTCCGAGAGCGCCCGATGAGCAGTCGCAGCGTTATGCACAGCATATCTGCTCGCTTCTGGCAAAATGCTCCGTAACCTTAGTGAGCGGCTTTGCACACGGCATAGACCGCATAGCGCACCAAAGCAGCATAAGCTGTAAAAAGCCCACCGTTGCGGTGCTTGCCTGTGGGATTACCGTGGATTACCCCGCGCACTCCTTTGATTTACGCAATAGGATTGTCGATTGCGGCGGCGCGGTTGTTTCCGAGCTTATGCCTGACACGCCTGTCAGCGCGCAGTATTTTAAGTTCCGCAACCGTATTATTTCGGGACTTTCACAGGGTACTGCCGTTATCGGCGCAGACAACAAAAGCGGCAGTCTGATTACCGCAAACCACGCCTTTGAGCAGGACAGAGAGCTGTTTTTCACGCTTCCCGCTGATACCGAGAGCAAGAGCCACAGCAGGATAATCCGCTTTTTGCGTGACGGAGCGCACCCCGTTTATGACGGATATGATATAATAAACGAGTTTTATGCGGAGTATTCCGATAAAATCGACAGCTCCTGCCTTGATAAGGAGCTTTTGTCGGATTACATCTACCGCGGAAATACCGTCACACAGCCCCAAACGCCGCAAACAGAAGCGGTAAAGGAAAAGTCCGAGCCTATCCGTACAGCGCAGATTTCCGACATCAAAGACCGTGATGAAGAAAAATCAAAGGCGTTCAGAATTTCCGACGGAGAAGGCGGCGGCATAAACTACATGGCTGTTACTCCCTCAAGATTTTTAAGCAAGGCGTGCGCAAAGCCGAAAAACCATTCGCAGAAATATTCGCAAAAGGCGAAAATGTCAAAATCCGATGAGCCAAAGCCGCATGAGGTTGAAACCGTTAAGGCAAATTCAGACGGGGTTAAGCCGAGGTCAAGGACAGCTCCGAAGAATCAAGCCCCGCAAAAGCAGTCCGACAGCCTTTCACAGCGTCTTGTTTCTCTTATAAGAGAATACGGCTCTGCTGAGCTTGACACGCTGATTGCAAAATCGGGGGCAGGCTTTGACGAGGTAATGAGCACCTTATGTGAGCTTGAAATTTCGGGAAGTATATCCTGCGGCGCAGGAAATGTTTATACGATTGCCAAAAAGAAAAGATAAAGCTATACTCAGGGAGAGCGGTAATGCTCTCCCTTTTTTCTTTGTACCATTACCCTTAGCGAATTTAACACGGCGATAACCGATACGCCTACATCGGCAAATACCGCCGCCCACATATCCGCAAGTCCGAACGCACCGAGAAGCTGAATTATTATTTTTACCGAAAGCGCAAACACAATGTTGCTCAGCACCGCAGCGTTGGTCTTTGCGCTTATTTTATATGCCTCGCAAAGCTGTAACGGGTCGTCCCTCATCAGCACAAGGTCGGCGGTTTCTATTGCGCAGTCAGCACCTGCACCGCCCATTGCCGCACCTACGTCTGCGCTTGCAATAACCGAGGCGTCGTTGATGCCGTCACCGAGGAACATAACCCTTGCTTTTTTACCTAAGCGCGCTTTTACGCTTTGCATAATCTCGCTCTTTTGATTTGGCAGAAGCTCAGCGTAGTATTCGTCGGGCTTCAGTATTTTTGCAACGCTTTCGGCGCATTGCCTGCTGTCGCCAGTCAGCATAACGGTTTTAATCCCTTTCCTGCGCAGAAATTCTATCACAGCCGCAGAATTTTCTCTCACGCTGTCGGAAATTTCTATATATCCGCAATATTTTCCATCAATTGCAACATAAAGCGCCGTACCGTCTGCTTTCGGGCAGTCTGTGCCGTTTTCTTTCATAAATCGTCTGTTTGCACAAAGCACGGCTTTTCCGCCCACCTTTGCCGTTACTCCCTTACCCGCAAGCTCCTTGCACTCGGTTATTATGCCTTCGTCAATTTTCTTGCCGTACGCTTTTTTCACCGACAACGCTATCGGGTGGTTTGATCCGTTTTCGGCATGGGCGGCATATCTTAAAAGCTCGCTTTCGGAAATACCCTCGGCGCATATTTTCGTTACCTCAAATTCGCCCTTTGTAAGCGTACCCGTCTTGTCAAGGAAAACCGCCTTTACCTTGCTTACAGCTTCAAGATAGGTGCTGCCTCTTACAAGTATGCCCTCACGGTGTGCCCTGCCTATTCCCGCAAAGTATCCCATAGGCACGGAAATGACCAGCGCGCAGGGGCAGGAGATAACCAGGAATATAAGCCCTCTTTCAATCCATTCGATAAAGTTATATCCCGTAAACAGCGGCGGGATAACACTCAGCAGTACTGCCGCCGCCGTAACAGCGGGTGTGTAGTATTTTGCAAACACTGTGATGAAATTTTCGGTTCTGGTTTTTCTCTCGCTTGCAGACTGCACTGCCTCAATCATTTTGTAAACTGCGCTTTCGGTTATGGGGCGGGTAGTCCTGACGGTTATCACGCCCGACATATTTATTGTCCCCGCCGTTACATTATCACCCGTCTGAATATCCGCAGGCAGACTCTCTCCCGTAACGGCGGCAGTATTGACGCTTGTGCTTCCGCTTTGGACTATGCCGTCAAGCGGAATTTTTTCGCCGGGCTTTACCCTTATTATACTGCCTGTGGGAACGCTTTCAGGAGAAACGGTTTTATATCCGTCGTCTGTCAGCAACTCGGCGGTATCGGGCTTGGAGCTTATGAGGGACGCTATACTGCGCCTTGACTTATTTACGGCGACGGACTGAAACAGCTCGCCGACAGAGTAAAATAGCATTACCGCAACCGCCTCGGCGTATTCTCCGAGTATTAATGCTCCGATGCTTGCTGTAAGCATAAGAGTATTTTCGTTAAATATATTTTTCTTTAAAATCGCTCTGACGGCAGTAACTGCAATTTCAAAGGCGCAGATACAGTACGCCGCAATATAGAGAATTACCGACAGTACGGAAAGTAAAAGGATATGCTCCGATATAACCGCCGCAACGAGCAGTATAAAACCGAGTGCTATTTTAAGTATTTCTTTCAGATAGCTTGCTTTTTCTTCGCTTGGGGCATTGCTTTGCAAAACCTTGACATCAGGCTCTGTTTTCGATACAATCTCCGCAACGCATTTATAGAGCTTTTCCGCATTTGCCTTCTTCGATGTGCTTAAGGTAAGCTCGCCCGTGAGAAAATTCATCCTTGCGCTTTCCACATCGTTTAATCTTTCAGCCTCAGCCCGTATCTTTTCGGCGCAGTTGGCGCAGTCAAGCCCCTTTAAGATAAATTTGCATTCCATAAAAGTATGTCCTTTCTTTTGAATAATTGATTAAATATTCAAATGTTTAGCTTAAAAAACAGGGGATTTTTATCCCCGTTTTTTACTCAGATATATGCTCAAAGGCGTTATTAAATACCGTTGTGACATGGTCGTCGCTGAGTGAGTAATACACAACCTTGCCCTCCTTTTCGCATTTTACAAGCTGTGCCTGTCTTAATATCCTGAGTTGATGCGAAACAGCGGATACCGTCATATTAAGCGCCGCCGCCAAATCGCACACGCACATTCTTGACAGCGAAAGGGAGCAAAGGAGCTTTATCCTCGTTTCATCGCTTATCGCCTTGAAAAACATCGACAGCTTCTGAAACTGCCCGTCGCTCGGCATATTTTCACGCACCAGCCTTACAGCCTCGTCGTGTATCACATTACAGGAGCATACGGGAGCGTCGCTGTCTGTTTCTCTCTTTTTGTACGCCATTTGTACCTCCTTTCACTTGAATATTTGTTCAAGTGTTCTAAATAAATTATACCACCGTAAAACAAAAATGTCAAGTGTTTTTTATTTCGGAAGTGATTTTCTTTGCTTTTTCGGCAAAATACACCTCGGCAATGCAGTTAAAGAAGGCTGTTTTGTCGTTGTCGGTAAATTCGGGATTTTTAAGCAGGCTTTCAACGCTTTTGAGCGCGCCGTCGGCGTTTTCTCTTACGCTTTCGGGAGATTCTCCGCCGAAATACAGCTTTTCACTGCCTGTAAGCACAATGTCTACGTTGTCGTCTGTCAGAAGCTCTTCGCTGACGCCGAGAAGCGTTGCCATGTCCGACAGAGTTTTGGCTCTCGGAGTTCTTGCTCCGCTTATGTAATTTGCGAGCGCACGATAAGTTATGGATACGGCGCAGGCGAAATCCGTCTTTTTGTAGCCGTTTCTTTTGATAAGTATTTCAAGCTTGTCCTTCAGCTCCATCTAATTCACCGCCGTTCGTAAAAATGTATAAATCATTACCGTTTATATTATATATCCCCGACTTTTTATTGTCAATTAAAAAATTCCGTCATAATTCGTGAAAATTCAATTAATATTCATAATATACAGAATATTATACAATTTTGTGTATAAAAAACCTTGACTTTGGGACAAAAATGTGTATAATATTCAATGTTGACTAAAATAAACGGCAAAACCTCGCCGTGACAGAAAGGAAATGCAAAAAAATGGCTAAAGAGATTAAAAAAATAATACTTGCATATTCGGGCGGACTTGATACCTCCATCATCATTCCGTGGCTTCACGAAAATTACCCCGGCTGTGAGGTTATCTGCGTTGCGGGTAACGTAGGACAGGATTCCGAGATAGTAGGACTTGAAGAAAGAGCAAAGAAGACCGGCGCGTCAAAGCTCTACATAGAGGATATACAGGACGAATTTGTAAACGACTTTATTTTCCCCACATTAAAGGCGGGCGCAAAGTACGAGGGCTACCTTTTAGGCACTTCCTTTGCCCGTCCTCCTATTGCAAAAAGACTTGTTGAGATTGCAAAGAAAGAGGGCGCAGACGCAATCTGCCACGGCTGTACCGGCAAGGGCAACGACCAGGTGCGTTTTGAGCTTACAATAAAGGCGCTTGCTCCCAACCTTGAGATAATCGCTCCCTGGAGAATTTGGGATATAAAGTCAAGAGAGCAGGAGATTGAATATGCAGAGGCGCACAACGTTCCTATCAAGATTACCCGTGAAACAAACTACTCAAAGGATATGAACCTCTGGCATTTATCTCACGAGGGACTTGACCTTGAAGACCCTGCAAACGAGCCTCAGTACAACAAGGAGGGCTTTCTTGAGCTGGGCGTATCTCCCGAACAGGCTCCCGACAAGCCCACCTATATTACAATCCACTTTGAAAAGGGTATCCCCACCGCTCTCAACGGAGAGGAAATGGACGGTGTAAAGCTTATCAAGACTCTCAACAAGATAGGCGGACAAAACGGTATCGGTCTTTTCGATGTTGTTGAAAACAGACTTGTGGGTATGAAGTCAAGAGGCGTTTACGAAACTCCCGGCGGTACAATCCTTTACCACGCTCACGAGGTTCTCGAAACCATCTGCCTCGACAAGGAAACACAGCACTACAAGTACGGCCTTGCACTCAAGTACGCCGACCTTGTATACAACGGCCAGTGGTACACTCCTTTAAGAGAGGCTATGGATGCATTTGTAGACAAGACGCAGGAAACCGTAACCGGCGATGTTAAGCTCAAGCTCTACAAGGGCAACATTATCAACGCAGGCGTTACATCTCCCTACACCCTTTACAGCGAGGATTTCGCTTCCTTCGGTGAGGACGATGTTTACGACCAGACAGACTCAAAGGGCTTTATCAACCTGTTCGGTCTGCCTATCAAGGTTAAGGCTCTTCTTGACGCAGAGAGAAACGAAAAGTAATTGTAATTTACCGGCTTGGGCGAAGTATCCGCTTCGCCCCGGCTTGTTTATATTTATATCGGAGCAAGCGACTGCTTTTTGCGGTATGAATATAATTTGAGAAAGGAATTAACAAATGGCACAGACAATGTGGGCGGGAAGATTTTCAAAGGAGGTTGACTCAAAGGTCAACGATTTCAACTCCTCGGTTTCTTTTGACGCAAGAATGTACAAGCAGGATATAAAAGGCTCGGTTGCCCATGCGACAATGCTCGCAGAGCAGGGAATAATCGACGTCGGCGAAAGCAAGGCAATAATTGACGGACTTAACGGCATTTTATGCGATATTGAAAGCGGTGCGCTTGAAATTGATCCCACCGCCGAGGATATACACATGTTTATTGAAGCACAGCTTACAAGCCGTATAGGCGACGCAGGCAAGCGACTTCACACCGCACGAAGCAGAAACGACCAGGTTGCGCTTGACATAAGGCTTTACCTCAAGGACGAGATAGAGGAGATTACGCACCTCACCTTAGAGCTTGAAAATACTATAATAGACCTTGCAAAACAGCACACAAGGACGGTAATGCCCGGCTACACCCACCTGCAAAGGGCACAGCCGATAACCTTTGCACATCACCTTACAGCCTATGCGCAGATGCTCGCAAGAGATCTTTCAAGGCTTGCCGACTGTAAGAAAAGAACGGACGTAATGCCGCTTGGCTCGTGTGCGCTTGCCGGCACTACCTATCCGCTTAACAGAAGAAGAACAGCCGAGCTGCTCGGTTTTTCGGATATTACCATGAACAGCCTTGACGGAGTTTCCGACAGGGATTTTGCAATAGAGCTGTGCAGTGCGCTGTCAATGCTGATGATGCATCTGTCGAGATTTTCCGAAGAAATAATCATGTGGTGCTCCTGGGAGTTCAAGTTCATCGAGCTTGACGACGCATATTCCACGGGAAGCTCAATAATGCCGCAAAAGAAAAACCCCGACATCACCGAGCTTATCAGGGGCAAGACTGCGAGAGTCTACGGCGATTTGCAAACGCTGCTTGTTATGATGAAGGGACTGCCACTTGCGTACAATAAGGATATGCAGGAGGATAAGGAGGCGATATTCGACGCAGTTGACACCGTAAAGCTGTGCATTTCCACCTTTACTCCCATGCTTGCGACCATGACCGTGCTTGAAGATAATATGAGAAACGCCGCCGCAAGAGGCTTTATAAACGCCACCGACTGTGCGGATTATCTTGTTAAAAAGGGTATGCCGTTCAGAACGGCGTATAAGATAACAGGTACGCTTGTAAAGCTCTGCATAGATAAAAACACCGTGCTTGAACAACTCTCGCTTGAAGAATACAGACAGCTCTCCGAGCTTTTTGACGAGGATGTTTACGACGCTATCAGCCTTGACACCTGCGTTATGCAGAGAAATGTCGAGGGCGGTCCCGCACCGCAGGCGGTAGAAAAGCAGATACAGCTTTTGGAGCAGACGCTGAAAGGGTATTGCTGATGATAGAATACAGCTACACATTAGCTTCCGATTTGAACGCATTCAGAAGAAGCGCAGGCTGGTACGAGTTTTCCTCACGTCAGCTTGAATGTGCAAAAAAAGGCACGCTGTTCGCAATAACCGCGCTTGACGGAGAGCTTGAGGCTGGCTGTGCGAGGATAGTGGGCGACGGCGGCTACCAGTTCTTTTTCTGCGATGTTATAGTAAAGCCCGAATATCAGGGGCAGGGAATAGGCAGTGAAATGGTAAACCGCCTTATCGAAAAAGCGCTGTCCGCCTGTGAAAAGGGCGACACCGTGATGTTCAATCTTATGTCCGCAAAGAATAAAGAGCCGTTTTACGAAAAGCTCGGCTTTATGCGCCGTCCCAATGACGAGCGCGGAAGCGGAATGACAAAATTCGTGGTAAAATAAGAGGTACTTATGAGCGTTAAGGTTTATATAGACGGTCAGGAGGGAACGACCGGACTTAAAATTCTTGAAAGATTTAAGGGCAGAACCGACATAGAGATAATGAAAATATCCGAGGAAAAGCGCAAGGATAACGATGAGCGCAAGAAGTTCATTCAGTCGTCGGATTTCACCTTCCTTTGCCTTCCCGATGCCGCCGCAAGAGAAGCGGTTGAGCTTGCGGGCGACAGCAAGGTGAGAATAATAGATGCGTCCACCGCCCACAGAACAAACCCCGGCTGGGCGTACGGCTTTCCCGAGCTTTCCAAGCAGCACAGAGAAAAAATTAAAGCTTCGTCAAGAGTGGCTGTTCCCGGCTGTTATGCAAGCGGCTTTATTTCGCTTGTATATCCGCTTGTAAAGGCGGGCGTAATGCCGACTGATTACCCTGTTGTCGCTCATGCGATCTCGGGCTACAGCGGAGCGGGAAAAAAGGCTATCGCGGTTTACGAGAGCGAGGACAAGCCGCAGGAATATAACAGCCCCAGACAGTATGCGCTTTCTCAGGCGCATAAGCATCTCCCCGAAATGATGAAGATAAGCGGACTTGCTTACGAGCCGGTATTCAACCCCTATATTTGCGACTTTTTCAGCGGAATGACCGTTACCGTGCCGCTTATTACAAGACTGCTTGATAAGAAATATACAGTCGGCGATGTGCATAAGGTATTTTCGGAGCATTACGCAGATGAAAAAATGGTAAAGGTAACTCCGATGATGGGCGAGGGCGTGCTGACTGACAGTTTTTTAGCGGCGAACACCCTTAGCGGCAGGAGCAACATGGAGATATTCGTCTGCGGCAACGATGACAGAATAGTGCTTTGCTCACGCCTTGACAATTTAGGCAAGGGCGCAAGCTCTGCCGCAGTACAGTGCCTTAACATAATGATGGACATAGATGAGCAAACGGGACTTTAATAAGGAGATTACAATGATAGAATTTGACAATTACAAGCTCTGCGAGGGCGGCGTATGTGCCGCAAAGGGCTTTAAAGCGGGCGGTATAAACGTAGAGATAAAAAAAGGCTCGAAAAAGCGTGACCTTGCGATAATAAGCTGTCAAACAAAGTGTGCGGCGGCAGCAATCTACACTCAGAACAAGGTAAAGGGTGCGCCGATTACCGTTACAAAGCAGCACCTCAAAAACGGCATTGCACAGGCAATAATCGTAAACAGCGGCAATGCAAACACCTGCAATGCAAACGGTATTGAAATAGCAGAGCAGATGTGCGAGCTTTGCGCCGCTGAGCTTGGTATAGATAAAAACGATGTAATAGTAGGCTCGACAGGCGTTATCGGCCAAAAGCTGTCTATTGATCCCATAAAGAATAATATCAAGATGTTGGTAGAGTCTTTGAGCGAAAACGGAAGCGGCTATGCGTGCGAAGCAATTATGACCACCGACACGCGCAAAAAGGAGCTTGCCGTAACCTTTACCCTTGACGGCAAGGAATGTCACTTAGGCGGTATCAGCAAGGGAAGCGGCATGATAAACCCCAACATGGCAACCCTGCTTGCGTTTATCACCACCGATGTAAGGATAAACCCCGAGCTTTTGCAAAAGGCTCTCAAGCGCACTGCGGACATCACCTACAATATGGTGAGCGTTGACGGCGACACCTCCACCAACGATACGCTTTGCATTATGGCGTCGGGACTTGCGGGCAACAGGGAGATAACGGGAGAGGATGAAAATTACGAAATCTTCATCAACGCCCTTTATGCCGTTATGATGAATCTTGCGAGAGAAACCGCAAGAGACGGCGAGGGTGCGACAAAGCTCATAGAGTGCGTTGTCAGCAACGCCCCCACCGAGCAGATTGCAAAGAGCGTTGCACTTTCTGTAATCAACAGCAGTCTGCTTAAAGCGGCGCTGTTTGCCGCAGACGCAAACTGGGGCAGAATACTTTGTGCGATAGGCTATGCCGAGGGAGAGTTTGATATTTCAAAGGTAGAACTCGTGCTTTCCTCCGACAACGGAAATATCAAAGTATGCGAAAACGGCGCAGGCGTTGATTTTTCCGAGGACGAGGCGTTCAAAATTCTCTCTGCGGACGAGGTGGTAATAGCGATAGATATGCATGACGGCTTTGACAGGGCGGTTGCGTGGGGCTGTGACCTTACCTACGATTATGTAAAGATAAACGCCGAGTACAGAAGCTGAGAAAGGATTTCGCATGATTATTGAAAATGAAACCAGAGCCGCGGTACTAAGCGACGCGCTCCCCTATATACAGCAGTATTCCGATAAGGTTGTAGTCGTAAAGTACGGCGGCAACGCAATGACAAACGAACACCTAAAGCAGGCGGTTATGTCGGATATAGTCCTGCTCTCCCTTTGCGGAATAAAGATAGTGCTCGTTCACGGCGGCGGTCCCGAAATCAACGCCATGCTCAAAAGAGTGGGCAAGGAGAGCAAATTTGTAAACGGTCTGCGCTACACCGATGAGGAAACCGTTGATATTGTACAGATGGTGCTTTGCGGCAAGGTAAACAAGGACCTTGTGGATTTGCTTTACAGCCACAAGGGCAGAGCCGTGGGACTTTGCGGTCTTGACGACCACATGATTGAGGCGAAACAGCTTGATCCCGCACTCGGACTTGTCGGCGATATTACAAAAATCAACGTAAGCATTATCTCCGATGTGCTTGAAAAGGGCTATATCCCCGTCATTTCCACCGTTGCGTCAGGCAAGGACGGCACTGTATACAACATAAACGCAGATACCGCGGCGGCAAGAATAGCGGCGGAGATGAAAGCGGAAAATCTTATTCTCATGACGGATATAAAGGGACTGCTTGAGGACAAGGACGACGACAGCACCCTTATCCACACCGTAGGAGTTTCCGAGGTGCCTTATCTTAAAAAGCAGGGAATTATTTCGGGCGGTATGATTCCGAAGATTGACTGCTGTGTTGAAGCTGTGCGTCGGGGAGTAAAAAAAGCCAATATCATAGACGGCAGAATACCTCATTCTATCCTGATAGAGCTTCTCACTAACGAGGGTGCGGGAACAATGATTGTGTAAATGGCGGAAAGGAAGTTGCATGAACACTATAGAAAAGTTTAATTCCCATGTGATGGGCTCATACGGCAGATACGATATCGTGCTGCAAAACGGCGGGGGCTGTCATGCCGAGGACGAAAACGGCAAAGCCTATATAGATTTCGGAAGCGGAATAGGCACAAACTCGCTCGGCTACTGCGATGAGCAATGGGCTGACGCAGTATGCAGGCAGGTGCGCAGCATTCAGCACACCTCGAACTATTATTATACAAGGGTTCAGGCTGATTTTGCCGAGTCGCTCGCAAGGGCTGCCGGCATGAAGAATAT
Organism: uncultured Ruminiclostridium sp.; assembly: GCA_944386545.1. Lineage (GTDB taxonomy): Bacteria > Bacillota > Clostridia > Oscillospirales > Ruminococcaceae > Ruminiclostridium_E. The sequence goes on along the minus strand of CALXBK010000012.1, from coordinate 25,176 downwards.
GTTCTTTTGCAACAGCGGCGCAGAGGCGAACGAATGTGCGATAAAAATTGCAAGAAAATACAGCTTTGATAAATACGGCAAGGGAAGACATAATATAATTACTCTTGTGAACTCCTTCCACGGCAGAACGCTTTGTACGCTCTCTGCGACAGGGCAGGAGGTGTTTCACAATTATTTCTTCCCCTTTGTCGAGGGCTTTATAAATGTCCGGGCAAACAACATCGACGACCTTAAAGCAAAGCTCGACGATACCGTTTGCGCCGTAATGTTTGAGTACATACAGGGCGAGGGCGGCGTTCTTCCGCTTGAAAGGGAATTTGTCGACGCAATATTCGAGCTGTGCGAGAGCAGGGATATTCTCACTATCTCCGATGAGGTGCAGACGGGAGTAGGCAGAACGGGGAAATTCCTCGCAGGAGAGCATTTCGGAAAGAAAGCCGATATAATCACCCTTGCAAAGGGCATTGCGGGCGGAATACCTATGGGTGCCTGCCTTGCGGGCGAAAAGTGCGCCGATGTGCTGACTCCGGGTACTCACGGCTCTACCTTCGGCGGCAACCCCATAGCCTGTGCGGGCGGTCTTGCGGTACTTGACAAAGCTGCAAACCCGGATTTTTTAGCCGAGGTTGCCAAAAAAGGCGAGTATATAAAGCGGCGCCTTTTGGAGATGTCTGAGGTCGTTTCCGTTACGGGTATGGGACTTATGATAGGCGTGGAGCTTAAAGACAGGTCGGCAGGCGATGTGGTAAGAGCGGCGCTTGACGAGGGACTTCTGCTTCTCACCGCAAAGACTAAGGTAAGGCTCTTGCCTCCTCTTACCATCTCCTACGAGGAAATAGACAAGGGTCTTGAAATAATCGGTAAGCTGCTTAAATAACAACTGAAAGGAAATAACACCATGAAGCATTTACTTAAAATGATGGATCTTTCCACCGAGGAGATCTACGAAATCTTAAACCTTGCCGACCAGCTCAAATATGAGCAGAAGCACGGCATTCCCCACAACCACCTTGCAGGAAAGACTCTGGGCATGATTTTCCAGAAGGCTTCCACCAGAACAAGAGTATCCTTTGAAACGGGTATGTACCAGCTCGGCGGCAACGCGCTGTTCCTCTCCGCAAGCGAAATGCAGATAGGCAGAGGCGAGCCCGTGCAGGACACCGCAAGGGTGCTTTCACGCTATATTGACGGCATTATGATAAGAACCTACGAGCAGTCCGAGGTTGAAAACCTTGCGGAATACGGCAATATCCCGATAATAAACGGTCTTACCGACCTTTCCCATCCCTGCCAGGTGCTTGCGGACTTAATGACAATCCGTGAATACAAGGGCAAGCTGGACGGTCTTAAGATGTGCTATATCGGCGACGGCAACAATATGGCAAACTCCCTTATCGTCGGCGGCTTAAAGGTCGGCATGACGGTATGCGCCGCTTGCCCCGACGCCTACAAGCCCTCTGCAACAACTCTTGAGTTTGCGTCAAGGTTCGATAACTTCACGCTTACCACTAATCCCCTTGAAGCGGCAAAGGATGCAGACGTTCTCTTTACCGATGTGTGGGCTTCGATGGGACAGGAGCAGGAGGCGCAGATAAGAAAGCAGGCGTTCAAGGGCTACCAGATAAACGACGAGGTTATGGCTGTTGCAAAGCCCGACGCTATGGTACAGCACTGCCTGCCTGCTCACAGAGAGGAAGAAATTACCACCAAGGTGTTTGAAGCTCACGCAAACGAGATTTTTGACGAGGCAGAAAACAGACTGCACGCTCAGAAGGCGGTAATGGTTCTGCTCATGGGTGATAAGGACTGATTGCTCAAAGCCGGACTATGACTAAGCTTCTTATACGACTTTTTATCAAGGATTCAGAAAATACCGCTTCCTGCGAGGTACGCAAGCGTTACGGCTATTTAGGCTCGTTTACCGGAATAGCGCTTAATTTTCTGCTGTTTGCGGCAAAGCTTATGGCAGGAATATTGTCGGGCGCAATTTCCGTTGTAGCGGATGCATTTAATAATTTATCGGACGCAGGAGCTTCTGTAATGACCTTTATCGGCTTTAAGATGGCGGGTATGCCCGCCGACAGCGATCATCCCTACGGTCACGGCAGAATGGAGTATGTTTCGGGGCTTGTCATCTCGTTTATTATTATGATGATGGGCTTTGAGCTTGCAAAGGCTTCAATCGACAGCATTATTTCCCCCTCTGAGGATGAGTTTTCCCCGATAGCTTTCGGTATACTGCTCGCTTCTCTTTGCATAAAGCTGTGGATGGCGCTGTTCAACAGAAAGCTTGGAAGGCTTATCGATTCCTCTGCAATGAAAGCGGCGGCGGCAGATTCGCTGTCCGACTGCATTTCCACGGGAGTGGTAGCGGCGGCTATGCTTGTTCGTCTGTTCTTCGGAATAACCCTTGACGGCTATGCGGGTATAATAGTGGCGATTTTCATCTTCTGCACGGGTATCGGCACCTTTAAGGAAAGCCTTACCCCGCTTCTTGGCACAGTACCCGAAAAACAGCTTGTTGAGGATATTCACAAAACCGTAATGAGCTATCCGCAGATAGTGGGAGTACACGACCTTATGGTACATGATTACGGTGTGGGCAGAATGGTTATTTCGCTTCACGCCGAGGTAAACTGCACTATGGACTTTATTGCGGCGCACGAGCTTATCGACCTTATTGAGGACGACCTTAAACAGCAGTACAAATCCTCGGTTACAATCCACATGGATCCCGTTGCGGTAAACGACGCGGAGATAGACAAAGCAAGAGCAACGGTTGAAAAGATTATCAAAGAGCTTGACGAAAGGCTCACCATTCACGATTTTCGCATGACGGGCGGCACCTCAAGGGTAAATCTGATATTTGACCTCGTTGTCCCGTATAAATTCAAATACTCCGACGCACTCACGGTGGAGATGGTGCAAAACAAAATTTCCCACGCAGACGAAAGGTACAACTCGGTAATCACCGTGGAAAAGCCGATGTGCTGACAGACATATTTACAGATAATTTCCCGCTTTTCAGGGCAACACCGCACAAAGCCCGACTAATGGCTTTGCACGTCATTTGCTTGCAGCTTTTCCGTCATATTTTACAAAAATGCTCGTGAATACACAAAGTATTTACTGCGCTTTTTGTTTCATCTGACAAAAATTCTGCCGACGCATCTGACACACAATCTTTGTACGGTGTTGCCTTAAAGAAAATTGCGGCAAATTTTTGTATAGAGATATTTTTTGTTGACATTGCGGGCTTTTAATGATATACTTTGTGAGAATAGGTCGAGTAAAAAATAATAAACGGACCTTAAACAAATACATTACGTATAAATTAAGAATCGTAAAGCTTCGGATTTGTACATCTTGCTTTATGCGAAAACAAAAGGAAAACAAAAAATGAAAAAGCTTTTAGCAGCAGCTTTAGCTGCATTTATGGCTGTTATTATGACAGCGTGCAGTACTTCTCAGACCTCCGGCACCGATTTCGGAATTACCACTGTTACCCCCGGCAAGCTTACAATAGCTACCTCCCCCGACTTTGCTCCCATGGAGTTTGTTGACGCTTCAAAGGAGGGACAGGACAAGTTTGTGGCTTAGACATTTCACTCGCAAAGTACCTTGCAGATAATCTCGGACTTGAGCTTGAAGTAAAGGCTATGAGCTTTGACGCTTGTCAGACTGCAACCTCTATGGGTGCGATTGACATTGCTCTCTCCGGCTTCTCCTGGAAAGAGGACCGTGCGGCAAACTACAACCTCTCCGATAACTACCATACAGGCGATCCCGACGAGCATATCCTTATCACTCTCAAGGAGAATGAGGGCAAGTACGCTACCGTTGATTCCTTAAAGGGACTTAAGGTAGGCGCTCAGATAGCTTCCTTGCAGGAAGCTCTTGTAAAGCAGAACCTGCCCGATTCCGAGCTTGTTGTAGTAACCGACCTCACCACTGCCATTATGCAGCTGAGAAACGGCGGCTTTGTGGCTCTCGCAGTTCACACAGGCAACGCAGAGGCTATCCTTGCAAACAATGACGACCTTGTTAAATCCGGCTTAATCCTTGAGTGCGACGACAAGTACAAGGGCAACGTAGTGCTTCTCAAGAAGGGTAACGACGCTCTCACCGAAAAGGTAAACGAGCTTCTCGCAAAGGCTGAAAGCGAAGGACTTTACTCCAAGTGGTATGCGGAGGCTAAGTCAATTTCGGGTATTGAAGTTTTCTACGACGACGGCAATGAGATTAAACCTGAAAGCTCTGACGTGGGAAGCTCTGACTGATAAATAAACGAACGGTATGTCGGCAGATTTTCTCTGCCGATTTGCCTCATTCGGAAGAAAGGATAAAACGCCATGTCGTTTTTCACAGTTTGCGAGAATATCGTAAAAATAATGCAGGAATACTGGCAGGTCTTTCTGATTGAAGGTCTTTCCTGTACGCTTATGCTTACCGTCATCACGGTAATTTTGGGCATGCTGCTCGATATCCTTGTGGCAATGGCAAAAATGTCTAAATTTGTGGTTGTACGCTTTCTGATTACTGTCTACATAGAGGTAATAAGAGGTACGCCCGTTCTGTTCCAGCTTTATATATTCGTATTTGCACTCCCTGCCATCATACCGCTTAAATTAAGTTATTTCGCGTGGGTGTGCATAGCCTTGTGCATTAACTCCTCGGCGTATGTTTCCGAGGTTATCCGTTCGGGTATACAGGCGGTAGACAAGGGACAGACAGAGGCGGCAAGAAGCCTCGGACTAAGCCACGCACAGACAATGATAAAGATAATACTTCCGCAAGCTGTACGCAATATTCTTCCGGCTCTCGGAAACGAGTTTATAATGATACTAAGGAAACCTCGCTCGCTTCAACCTTCTTTGTAGGCGACCTTATGACCTCGTATCTTACCGTAAAGGGTACAACCTACCTCGGCTTTGAATGTCTTATCATCGTCGGCGTGATTTACCTGTGCATTACCTTCCCGCTGAGCAAGCTCGTGGGACTGCTCGAAAAGAAGCTTTCCAACGACAAATCCTATAAAAATCACCGCAAGCGCAACCGTCATACAATAGCCGAAAGATAAGGCTAAAGCGGAATTTCGAGAATGTTTTCGGTTAAAGGGAAAGGTTATATCAATGGAAATGATTCGTACTGAAAATCTCCATAAGAGCTTTGGAGATTTACACGTTTTAAGAGGAATAAACGAAACCATCGAAAAGGGTGAGGTCGTTTCCGTAATAGGTCCGTCCGGCGGCGGAAAATCCACATTCCTGCGCTGTCTTAACCTGCTCGAAAAGCCCGAGCAGGGACGCATATACTTTGAGGGCGTTGACATAACGGGTAAGGGCGTTGATATAGACCGTCACCGTCAGAAAATGGGAATGGTGTTTCAGCAGTTCAATGTTTTCCCTCATTTGTCGGTGTGCGATAATATAACTCTCGCGCCCAAGCTGTTAAAGCACAAAACGGACGCAGAAGCGGTTGAGATTGCAAAATCTCTGCTTGACAAAGTAGGACTTTTAGATAAGCTCGATGAAATGCCGGGCAATCTTTCGGGCGGTCAGAAGCAAAGGCTTGCAATTGTCCGCGCAATGGCAATGGAGCCTGATGTAATGCTCTTTGACGAGCCTACCTCCGCACTGGATCCCGAAATGGTAGGCGAGGTGCTCGATGTTATAAAGGGACTTGTTTCAGCGGGCATGACCTGCGTTATCGTAACGCACGAAATGCGCTTTGCCGAAGAGGTTTCCGACCGTGTACTGTTTATTGCAGAGGGAAATATCCTCCAGGAGGGACCGCCTTCCGAGGTATTCCGCAATCCCACACACCCCAGACTTTGCGATTTTTTACGCAAGGTGCTTTGATTTATTTCGGGTTTGCAACCTGTGTGCGCTCACATAAGGCTCGCTTTGTGTGGGTGCACTTAATATTTATGAAAGGCTGTTTTGATGGATAAGCAAAAACTTTGGAACAATACAGAGGAATATTCCGATACGATTATCGCCATAAGCGATAAGATATGGGAATACTCCGAGCTTTCCATGCAGGAGTATAAATCAACCGCCGCATATATTGAGGCGCTTAAAAGCGAGGGCTTTACGGTAGAAAAAACCTCTGCGGGATACCCACCGCATTTTCAGGCTCATACGGAAACGGCGGAGCTAAGATAGGAATATTGGGCGAATATGATGCGCTTTCCGGCCTTTCACAGAAGGCGTGTGAAACGGTTTATTCTCCTTTAAGCGCAGACGGAAACGGGCAGGGCTGCGGCCATAACCTGCTCGGTGCGGCGTCCTTCGGTGCGGCTGTCGCAATCAAAAGAGCGATAGAAGCGGGCGAGCTTCATGGTACAGTGATTTTCTACGGCTGTCCGGGAGAGGAAGGCTGTGCGGGAAAGGCGTTCATGGCACGTGACGGTATGTTCCGCGAGCTTGATGCGGCGCTCACCTGGCACCCCGGCGACACCAACGAAATAACCGTCGGCTCAACCGCCGCTAATATGCAGATAGAATACGCCTTTAAGGGAGTTTCGGCTCATGCGGCGTCAAACCCCTATGACGGACGTTCTGCCCTTGATGCGGCAGAGCTTATGCATATAGGCGTGAACTTTTTAAAGGAGCATATAAAGCCAAAGGAATCGGTGCATTATTCCTTTTCCGACGCGGGCGGCATTTCTCCGAATGTCGTACAGCCTGCCGCAAAGCTGATTTATATGCTTCGCAGCGATACGGTGATAAACGCTAAAAAACTGCTTACAAGAATAAATAACATAGCAAAAGGCGCAGCGCTGATGACTGACACCGAGGTTACGATAACACAGCTTGACGGTACTGCCGATATGCTCTCGAACAAAGTATTGGAGTGTGTTCTTTACGATAATCTCTCGGCTGTCGGACTGCCAAGCTATACAGAAGAGGAGCTTTCCTTTGCAAAGGCTCTTAAAGAAACCTACAACTGTGAAACGCTCCCAGGACTTCAGACCTATGATATTCCCGATTTAAAGGAATTTGTCATTGAAAAAACCGAAAACGGCACAAAGCCCGTCAATGACTTTGTTTTCCCGTATTATACCTCAGACGCCTTCTCTCCCGGCTCTACCGATGTGGGAGATGTCAGCCGCCTTACTCCGACAGCGCAGTTTACGGCTGTTACCTGGCCGTCAGGCTCGCCCGGACACTCCTGGCAGAATGTGTCCTGCGGAAAAAGTAGTATTGCATACAAGGGTATGCTCCTTGCCGCAAAGGTAATGGCAGGTGCGTGCGCCGACCTTATGGAAAACCCCGAAAAGCTCGCAAGGGCGAGAGCAGAGTTTGAAAAGACGGCGGCAGACGGCTATGACTGCCCGATTGAAAAGGGCGTTGTACCCAGAGCGCAAAAGCTATAAGCCGATTGTCAGAAGCTCAAAATGATTTTTGCGGCAGTTAAGCACCCCTTTTGTCTTCAGCTTGCTTATTTCCGAGGACAGATCGCTTCGGCTGATTTCGAAATAATCCGCAAGCTCCTGACGGTCAAAGGGTATGTCAAAGCTGTCAGAGCCTGTTCACCTCGCAAGAGCTGATGTACAGACAACGGCGCATACAGCCTCATGCCCTTCACGCCTTATGCGATGGCCTGTCCAAATTAAGCTCGTGTCCGTTCAATGCACCTTATTTTGACGGGGCAAGGCTCCTTGTTGCGGCATACTGTACGGCGTTTGTGTACGGAAATTTCCACAACGACTTTATGAAAAACCATGTTACGCTTATAGGCTGTCCCAAGCTTGACGCAGAGGATTATTCGGTAAAGCTCACAGAGATTATAATGACGGGGCAAGCCCCTTATTGAAAAAACAATAATATTGAAAGCGTCAAGGTTGTACTCATGGAGGTTCTCTGTTGCGGCGGAATTGAAAATGTGGTAAAGCAGGCGCTGAGAACAGCGGAAAATTTATTCCGCAGCAGGTAATAACCGTTACCACCGATGGAAAAATAAAGGAATAATTTCAGAAAGCATTGCCTTACGGCAATAAAAATAAATGACAACGGACAGGAGAAGATTTATGACAGTTACAAATGATATTAAGTATATCGGAGTAAACGACCGTAAAATTGATTTGTTTGAGGGACAGTACATCGTCCCGAACGGCATGGCGTACAACTCCTATGTGATTACCGACGAGAAGACCGCAATTTTTGATACGGTTGACGCTTCTTTTACCGACGAATGGTTTGGCAACATAGAGAGCGTTTTAGGCGACAAAGCTCCCGATTATCTCATTGTTCAGCACATGGAGCCCGACCACTCCGCAAATATTCTCAATTTTACAAAAAAATATCCCGAAGCTGTTATAGTAGCCTCTGCAAAGGCGTTCGCGATGATGAAGAACTTCTTCGGCACGGAATTTGAGGATAAGAGAATTATGGCGGGCGAGGGCGACGAGCTTTCTCTGGGCAAGCATAACCTCAAGTTTATCACAGCTCCGATGGTACACTGGCCTGAGGTAATCGTAACGTATGACAGCACGGATAAGGTGCTGTTTTCCGCAGACGCATTCGGCAAGTTCGGCACTACCGATACCGACGAGGACTGGGCGTGCGAGGCAAGAAGATACTACATCGGCATAGTCGGAAAGTACGGCGCACAGGTGCAGACTCTGCTCAAAAAGGCGGCGGCACTGGATATTCAGACTATCTGCCCGCTTCACGGTCCTGTGCTTAACGAAAATCTCGGCTACTATATCGGTCTTTACAACATCTGGTCGAGCTATGCGGTTGAAACCGAGGGCGTCGTCATTGCATACACCTCTGTTTACGGCAACACAAAGCAGGCTGTAATGGAGCTTGAAAAGAAGCTCAGGGCAAAAGGCTGTCCCAAGGTTGCGGTAAACGACCTCGCAAGATGCGACATGGCAGAGGCTGTCGAGGACGCATTCCGCTATGGCAAGCTTGTTCTTGCGACAACTACCTACAATGCGGATATTTTCCCCTTTATGCGTGAGTTTATAGAACACCTTACCGAGCGCAATTTCAGCAACCGCACCGTCGGCCTTATCGAAAACGGAAGCTGGGCGCCCACAGCGGCAAAGGTTATGAGGGGTAAGCTTGAAAAATCAAAAAACCTCACCTTTACCGAAACTACCGTAAAAATCACCTCGGCGCTCAATGACGAAAGCACCGCACAGCTTGATAAGCTGGCTGAGGAGCTTTGCAAATAACAGATTACAGCAAAAAGGACTATGGCTTAGACGGGTCATAGTCCTTTCGGCTTTCAGACAAAGTGACAAGACTGCGTAACACGGAATAGTACGGCGTTTTAAATTGCCCGTTCGATACAGCGTCACTTTACCGGGATATTAACATTCGTAAAATGAAAAGGGCAGATCTTGCGGGAAACCGCAAAATCTGTCCTTTAATTCTTTAATATTCAGTCCGGATTAAAATCAGCCGTTGGATTGTGCCGCGTCTCTTTGCTTATCGAGCTTTACGTTGCGGAAATAGAGAGCAACGTCAATTGAAATCTCAACAAAGTTAAGAACATAGAAGAACCAGCCGAGGAAGAAAAGGAAGCCTTCGCCCTGTCCTGCCGAGAAAAGGATTATCTTACGTGCAATACCGAAGATATAACCTATAAGCAAGAAAATTTCAAAAAAGAGGCTCTTGCCCTTTGCAGTTCTTGAAATATAGGATTTGCGGATAGAGATAGGCCAGGAAAGGCCGAAGCAGAATATCATCAGTGCTTCTAATAAGTCAGTCATTTTTTTACCTCATTATAATGTATTATTTTTACGTGTGTAATCGGGGAGGAGCTTGGGAGAAACTGCGTCGGTTTCAATGCCGGCGTCTGCGATTTCCTTCTCGAATTTTGCGATATGGTCAAGCGTCAGCTTGCCCAGAGTAGTCTGCTTAGCGGCCTTGGCGGCGTTTGTACCCGCGCTTCTGCCGAATACGATAATATCAAGCAGAGAGTTACCCATAAGACGGTTTTTGCCGTGAATTCCTCCGACAGCCTCGCCTGCTACAAACAAATTCTTGACATTGGTTGTCATGCAGTCGGGAGTGATGTCCAGTCCTCCGTTCTGATAATGAAGTGTGGGGTAAACAAGGATAGGCTCCTTGCGGATATCAATGCCGTACTTCGCAAACATACGCATCATAGCGGGAATTCGCTTTTCAATAGTGCCCTCGCCGCCGATTTTTTCAATCATCGGGGTGTCAAGCCATACCGCCTTGCCGTTTCCTGTGTCAACGCCGTTATCTCTCTCGCCGCACTCGCGGATAATGGATGCCGCCGCAACGTCACGGGTTTCAAGCGGGTGCATGAACACCTCGCCGTTTGCGTTTACGAGCTTTGCGCCTAAAGAACGCACCTTTTCGGTAACCAGCGCACCGAATATCTGTGCGGGATATGCCGCACCTGTCGGGTGGTACTGCAATGTTTCTGCGTAAAGCAGCTTTGCACCTACACGGTAGCCCAGTACAAGACCGTCAGCGGTAGCGCCGTAGTGGTTTGAGGTCGGGAAGCCCTGGTAGTGCATACGTCCTGCACCGCCGGTTGCGATGATAACCGTCTTGGCTCTTGCAACCATCAGCTCCTTGGTTTCCATATTCATAAGCACTGCGCCTGCCGCATTGCCGTTCTCATCAAGGATAAGCTCAATAGCGGCGGTAAAGTCAACCACAGGAATACCGCGGTTTATAACCTCGTCACGCAGAGTACGCATAATTTCAGCGCCCGAATAGTCCTTAGCGGCGTGCATACGCTTTCTTGATGTTCCGCCGCCGTGGGTGGTAATCATCGTGCCGTCAGCCTCTTTATCAAACTCAACGCCTAAGTCGCTTAACCACTTGATAGACCGGGGGGCGTCACAAACCAGCTTTGAAAGCAGCTCACGCTTTGCCGCAAAGTGTCCGCCGCCGAAAGCGTCAACAAAGTGAATGGCGGGTGAGTCATTGGGCTTGTCAGCCGCCTGAATCCCGCCCTCTGCCATCATGGTGTTGGCGTCGCCTATACGGAGCTTTGTGACAATCATAACATCTGCGCCCGCTTCGTTCGCTTCAATAGCTGCTGAAGCACCCGCACCGCCGCCGCCGATAACCAGAACATCTACATCATATTTCGGATTTTCAAGATCAACTCTGTCAGCAGCAATGCGGCTGTGAGCCTGAAGCATCTGCGCAAGCTCGGTGGGAACCTTGTCGCCCTTGTTTGCACCTATCTGAAGCTGAGCAAATTCGCCCTGCTTATAGTCGGGGTGGTAAGCCGCAAGAAGGTCTTCCTTCTGCTTTGCGGTCATTCTTTCCGGCTCTAAGGCGATATTCTTTTCTCTTGCCGCCTCAACAGCAGCTATGGAATTTTGGAATTTTTCAGAATACATCAGGTAGCCTCCTTACTTCTCTATGTCACGGTTGTTGTAAAGCTCTTTGAGCTCCTCAACCGGTTTTTGCATTAATGCCTCGATAAGGTCGGTGAAGGTGCCATCCTTGATTTCCTTTACACGGTCCTCAAGATGTCCGCAGCCGGGAGCTAAATATTTGCCGTTAATTCTGCGTGCAAGCATTGCAACCTGAGGATGCGAAATTCCTGCGGGACAGCGTGAAGAGCATACACCGCACATAACGCAGTCAAAGGACTCCTCGGCGCACTTCTCAAAGTCGCCGCGCTGAGCGTAAGCTATGTACTGCATAACGTTAAGTCCCTGAGTACAGCTCTTGGTGCAGGCATTACAGCCAATGCAGGCGTAAATCTCAGGATAAAGCTGCATCATAACTGCCTCGGAGGGAGTTATCTTTTCTATATCATAAACCTGCTTTACGAGAGGGAAAAAGGGCAGAGTAGCAATATACATATTGTCCTCAACCTTGGTCTGACAAGCGAGGCACGCCTTAAGCTCACGGTCTCCCTTTATGCGGTAGACGGTAGCGCAGGCTCCGCAAAAGCCGTTGCGGCAGCCGCAGCCTCTTACCAGCTGATAACCGGCATATTCCATCGCATTCATGATGGTCAGATTGTCCGGTACCTCATACTTTTTCCCGAATAAAAATACATTAACCATATTTTCCATGCTGCTTCTCCTTAATACTCGTCCGGAAGCTCGTCCAATTCATCGAAACGGAATACCGGACCGTCTTTACAAATATACTTAGAGCCGACATTGCATCTGCCGCATTTGCCGACGCCGCATTTCATACGCATCTCAAGGGTGGTGTAAATCTGTTCTTTTTCAAAGCCCAACGCATACAGCCCCTCAAGGGTAAACTTAATCATTATCGGCGGTCCGCAGAGTATGGCGGTCTTGTCGGTGTCAAATCCCAGTTCCTTTACATAGTTCGGAACAAATCCGACATGACCGTCCCAGCCATCTTGCTCGCGGTCGATAGTCAGATGAACGTTTACGTCGTTGTCGTTTGCCCACTCGTCGATTATTTCCTTGTAATCAAGCAGGTCGTCCTTGCTTCTTGAGCCGTAAACAATGTCAATCTTGCCGTAGCGGTCGCGGTAGTGACGGCAGTAGTTTATTACAGAGCGCAGAGGAGCAAGTCCTACGCCGCCTGCAATAAACAGCAGGTTCTTTCCCGCAAACTCATCGTCAACGGGGAAGGGCTTACCGTAAGGTCCGCGGATTGTAATCTGCTGACCGGGCTCTGCCTGATGAAGCCACTCGGTAACACAGCCGCACTTCTTAATGGAAAATTCCATATATTCCTCGTTTGTGGGGGAGGAGGTAATGGAGAACATCGCCTCTCCGACGCCCGGCACCGAAAGCATAGCGCACTGACCGGGGCGGTGGGTAAAGGGCTTTACGCCGTCGGGTGTTACCACACGGAAGGTTTTAATATCGGGTGTGTCAATGCGAATGTCGGTAATGACTCCGAGCTTTGGTATTAAGGTTTCTTCACGATTATTCATGCTCTTTGCCTCCGATCGTTTTCATTACCTTTACAATGTTCATTGAAATCGGGCATTTTGCAAGACAGCGTCCGCAGCCGACACAGCTGAACATTCCGTCGTTGTTTTCGGGATAGTATACCAGCTTGTGCATAAAGCGCTGACGGAAGCGTTCACGCTGGGTAAGACGGGGCTGACCTGCCGACATTCTTGTGAAATCGGAATACATACAGGAGTCCCAGCAGCGGAATCTTACAACACCGCTTCCGGTGTCGAAGTCCTTTATATCATAGCACTGACAGGTCGGGCAGACAAAGGTGCAGGTGCCGCAGCCAAGACAAGCCTCAGATAGGCTGTCCCAGTAAGGCGACTCAAACAAATCCATAGTCTTTCCTGCGCCGAATGCGTCGGTCTTAAGTCCCGCAAGGGGGAGCTTATCCATGATTTTGCCTATCTTTTCCTTTTCGGCAACAACTGCGCTGTCGTCAGCTTCTTCCGTAACAGAGGTGAGCCTGTTTAAAACAGCCTCGCCCTTTTCGGTGTTAGCCTGCCAGAAAAGCTCATTTTCCGACTGCCATACCGAAATATCGCCCGCAGGCTCTGCCGGATTTATACCGAAGGTTTTGCAAAAGCAGGTTTCGGACGGTCTTGAGCAGGCAACCGAAATAATAATGCCGTGCTCACGCTTTGAAGCGTAATAGCTGTCAATCGGTTCCTTTAAGAATACTCGGTCGAGTATGTCAAAGCTTTTAACGTCACAGGCGCGAACTCCGAAGATTACAAAATCCTCGCCCTCATCTCTGGTATCGATAATTTCAATGTTCTTGCCGGAGGTTTTAAACTCCATAAGATTTTCTGTCTGGGGGAAGAAGAAGTCCTTGGGGCTTCTTACGGTGTTAAGAGCACGGCTCCACTCCACACCCTCCTGCCATCTGGTGTATACCGCCTTGCCGTCTGTGCCGTCTGCCGGAAGATAAAGGGCAGAGCCTGCGGCAATTTCGGCAAATACATGATTTATCGTATCAAGGGAACATTTACGCATCGGTATCCCTCCTGTCAAAAACCTCACCGGGCTCAATATCCTCGGTGGTGTAGTCAACCAGCGGAGCGCGCGAGCCTTCCTCGGCACCTGCCTGGTATTCGCCGTAGAAATTATCTATATCCTTTATAAACTTGCGGTTAAGCAGGTGTAGCGGAATATGCTGGGGGCAGACGCGGGAGCATTCTCCGCAATCTGTACAGCGTCCCGCAACATGGAACGCACGGATGATATGGAACATCTTTTCTTCAAAGCTGTTTGCCGGCGACTTGTTTTCAACGCCCGAATTGGGGTTGTCAAATACGCACTTTTCGCAGGTGCAGGCAGGGCATACGTTGCGGCAGGCGTTACAGCGGATACAGCGTGACAGCTCACCCTGCCAGAAGGCAAAACGCTCATCGGGCGTCATGGCTTCAAGCTTTGCCACTTCGTCAAAGCGGGCAGAGTCGAGAACCTCGCCTTCTTCACCTAAAAGCTCATCATAAGCAACATGCTTTTTGCTCTTGCAATTTACACAGCGTTCAGCGAGAACATCAGCGGCGGGTACACAAACCGGCTCGTCGTCATAAAGGGTGTGCACCTTAAGGGCGTCGCCCTCGCAGTCGATCGAAGCGATACCGTCTGCGCATATCTCCTTAATTTTGGCAATGTCAGCCATACCCTCGCAGGGAATCCCCACAGCATAAACCTTTTCACGGTCAAAGCGGTGCTCGGTAAGCAGCTGATTGAAGCTGTAAGTATCGCAGGGCTTTAAAAATACGAGGATTTTGCCGTCGCATTTGCGTGTTTTTGAAACAAGATATTTTGAGAAATTGGCGCCGCAGAAATCGCTCCACACAAAATTTGCGTTTAACTCCTCGGCACTTTCAAAGACAGCGGGGGTGATGTCATAGTCAAATTCACCCTTTGCCCAGCCGAGAACTTGCTTTACCGTTCCGTCCGCAAGCAGAGCAGACGCCTTTTCTATCAATTGTTCACGGGTTATTTTTTGCATCGCAGATCCTCCAGTCTCTTGTTTTCGCCGAGAGCTGTAACCTTTTCGACAAAATCATTCATTGTGGCGGCAAACTTTGCGCCCTCCGCGGCAGAAACCCATTCTACCCGTGTGCGCTCCTTTTCAATGCCTAAGTAGTCAAGCATTGAGAAGAGCAGAGCCATACGGCGGCGGGTAAAATAGTTACCCGAGGTGTAGTGACAGTCGCCGGGATGACAGCCGCAGATGATAACACCGTCCGCACCGCGCTGGAAGGCGCGAAGCACGAACATAGGGTTTACTCTGCATGAGCAGGGCACGCGGATTATTTTAACTTCCGCCGGATAGTTAAGACGATTATTGCCGGCGAGGTCAGCTCCCGCATAGGAGCACCAGTTACAACAAAACGCCACGATAAGGGGCTTATATTCATTTACTTGCATATTGCGTCAACCTCCGCCATAATTTGACTGCTTGCAAAGCCGTGCAGATCCATAGCGCCCGAGGGGCAGGCAACCGTACATGCGCCGCAGCCCTGGCAAACCGCAGGGTTAACCGAAGCTACGCGGCGAATAAGGGTAGTTCTGTCCGGCATACGAAATTCCTTGTCATTGTAGGTGATAGCACCGTAGGGGCAGACTCTTTCGCAGGAAGAACAGCCGTTGCACATCATTTCATCTGAGTGAGCCACGCAGGGGTTTCCTGTCAGCTTATCCTTGGCAAGAAGTCCTATAACCTTTGAAGCCGCAGCTCCTGCCTGTGAAACCGTTTCGGGAATATCCTTAGGTCCCTGGCAGGCGCCCGAAAGGAATACGCCCGCAGTAGGGCTTTCAACAGGACGGAGCTTGGGGTGTGCCTCCGTAAAGAAGTCGTTGGTATCCATGCTTGCGGTAAGAAGCGTTGCAAGCGGACGTGCCGACTTATCCGGCTCAATAGCCGCCGCAAGCACAACTAAGTCAGCGTCAATGTGAAGCTGTTTGTTAAGCAGGAGATCGGACGCCTGTACCTTGAGCTTGTCGCCCTCGGGCGTTACCTTGCCGACCATACCTTTTATATAATGTACTCCGTATTCCTCAACAGCGCGGCGGTAGAACTCGTCAAAGTTTTTGCCGGGCGTTCTTACGTCTATGTAGAACACGTAAACGTCGGTATCGGGATACTTATCTCTTGTAAGCATTGCGTGCTTTGCCGTATACATACAGCAGATTTTAGAGCAGTATTCCTTGCCCTTTTCGGCACAAGCCTCACAGCGTGAGCCTACACACTGAACAAAAACGATAGTGTGCGGGTGCTTTCCGTCGGACGGGCGCAACAGCTTGCCTGCGGTCGGTCCTGCGGCATTGGTAAGACGCTCAAATTCAAGCGAGGTGATAACGTCCTTTGACTGGCTGTAAGCATACTCGTCGAATTTTTCCATGCTTATCGGGTTAAATCCGGTTGCGACCACGATTGCGCCGTACTTCTCCTCGATAAACTCGTCCTTCTGGGTGTAGTCGATTGCACCTGCGGCACAAACCTTGGCGCACAGACCGCATTTGCCGTTTTTAAGCATATTGCAGTAGTTGGGATCAATTGTAGCAACCTTAGGAGTTGCCTGTGCGAAGGGAATATAAATGGCGGTGCGGTTATCCATTCCGAGGTTGAACTCGTTGGGCACTTTTTTCATCGGGCACTTTTCAATACAAGCGCCGCAGCCTGTGCAGACATCCTCTTTAACGTATCGGGCGTGCTTCCTGATTGTGACGTCAAAGTTGCCGACAAAGCCCTTTACATCGGTTACTTCACTGTATGAGAATATGCGGATTTTATCGTTCTGTGCAACGTCAACCATTTTAGGGGTAAGAATACAAGCCGCGCAGTCAAGCGTGGGGAAGGTCTTGTCAAGCTGAGCCATCTTGCCGCCTATGGTCGGTTTTTTTTCAACAATGTCAACAGGGAAGCCTGCGTCCGCAATATCAAGAGCAGTCTGAATACCGGCAATACCGCCGCCGATAACCAGCGCACGCTTTGTTACGGGGCTTTCGCCGGGAGTAAGCGGAGCGTTGAGATTAACCTTTGCTACCGCCGCCTTACCGAGTATAATCGCCTTTTCAGTACCTATCGGCATATCCTTGTGTACCCAGGAGCACTGCTCGCGAATGTTGGCAATCTCCACCATATAGGGGTTAATTCCCGCTGAAGCGGCAGTCTTTCTGAAGGTCGTCTCATGCATACGCGGCGAGCAGGAGCAGACAACAATGCCGGTAAGCTTATGCTCGGCAATAGCGTCCTTTATCATCTGCTGGCCGGACTGAGAGCACATATATTGATAATCGGTCGAAACGATAACGCCCGGTTCATTTTTTAAAGCTTCGGCTACGGCCTTTACATCTACCGTTCCGGCGATGTTAGTGCCGCACCAGCATACAAAAACACCAATTCTTTGCATATTATTTCTTCCTATTTACTGTATTTTCTGAGGGCGCTTACTATCGCCTGCTGAGGTATTTCGCCGTCAAGGAAGGCTTCAACGCCGTCAGCCGTAAGATGATTTGCACCCTGTTTTCTTATAACCTCAAGGCGTACCGCCTCTACTAATTTTGCAGGCTCTACACCGCGAGGACAACGGTCAACGCAGGCAAAGCAGGAAAGACAACGATAAATTCCCTTGGAATTTATAAGCGGCTCAATATCACCGTTTTCCACCATGCTTACAAACTGATGAGGATGGTACTCCATCTCGTCGTAAGCAGGGCAGGTAGCTGAGCATTTGCCGCAGCGCATACATTTTTTCGGGTTTACGCCGCTTCTTTTAAGAATCTCGTCCCTCAGACGCTCATTTTTACTGCTCATCGGTATCCTCCTTTAAGCCGAGCGCCTGTGCAAGCAGCTCGGTAAAATAAATTACCGGTATGTCTGCGCCGTTCTTCAAAAGATTGTAGCGGCACAGCGGGCAAGCGGTGGTAATAATTTCGGCGCCGGCGCTTTTCGCGTTTTCAACTACTGCCTGACTCTTTTTTTCGGCAAGCGAGGGGCTTTCCATAATGACATATCCGCCGCAGCATTCGTTGCGGTTGGCGTACATGACCGGCTCTGCGCCCAAGGCGCGGATAAGGTCTTCGATAATACGCGGATTTTCGGGATTGTCCATCTTCATAACCGAATTCGGACGGAGCAGCAGACAGCCGTAGTAGGCCGCAATTTTTTTGCCGGTAAGCGGCTTTACAACCTTTTCCTTTATCTTGTCGAAGCCTACAAGGTCGCGAAGCATTTCGAGATAATGCATTACCTCGGTTTCACCCGCATAATCCGTATCCTCAGCCATATAGCGGTTTACCTTTCCGGCAAACTCGGCGTCGGTGCTCATTGCGTGGTTAGTCTGCTTTATAACGTTGTGGCAGGCGGAGCATACCGTAACCAGCGGACGGTTTTTTTCCTTTGCTTCCTTTAGGGCGCGTACAGAGGAAAGCTTGGTGGCAATTTCGTCCTTTGCGGTTGAGAAAACGCCGCCGCAGCATTGCCAGTTTTCGATTTCCTCTAAGCTTACGCCTAAGGCCTCTGCGCATTTGCGCGCATAAATATCCAGCTGAACTGCTTTGTTTTTAAGGGTACAGCCGGGAAAATAACTAACCTTCATCATTTTCGTTCTTTTGCGGAGCAAAAGTCTCCTTTCTCTAAACTGTCCCGTACCCGCAAAAAAACGGGTGGTTCGGGAGATTTATTTAAAGCAGGTATTACGCCATCTCTTCGGGGTGGAATACCTCGTCGAATTTTTCTGCGGTTAAGAAGCCGAGCTGTACGCACGCTTCCTTAAGGGAAATATTGTCCTTATAAGCCTTCTTAGCGGTTTTTGCGGCGTTTTCATAGCCGATATAAGGATTGAGAGCAGTAACGAGCATCAGGGAGTTGTGAAGATTGTGATGCATTTTCTCTCTGTTTGCGGTAATGCCTACGGCGCAGTTCTTGTTGAAGGACATGATAGCTTCTGCGAGCAGTCTTGCCGACTGTAAGAAGTTGTAGGCGCAGACAGGCATAAATACGTTAAGCTCAAAGTTACCCTGTGAAGCTGCCATGCCAACTGCAACATCGTTGCCCATAACCTGAACGGCTACCATGGTAACCGCTTCGCACTGCGTGGGATTTACCTTGCCGGGCATTATAGAAGAGCCGGGCTCGTTTTCGGGAATGAATATCTCGCCCAGACCGTCGCGCGGACCTGAAGCAAGCCAGCGAACGTCGTTTGCAATTTTCATCATATCGCAGGCAAGAGCCTTTATTGCGCCGTGTGCAAACACAAGCTCATCCTTTGAGGTAAGGGAGTGGAACTTGTTTGCGGCGGTAACAAAGGGCTTTCCGGTAATGTTGCCGATTTCGCTTGCAACCTTTTCATCAAAGCCCGCCGGAGCATTAAGTCCGGTGCCCACCGCCGTGCCGCCGAGAGCTAATTCGTAAAGCGGCTCAAGACTTCTCTTTAAAAGCTCAACATCCTTCTGAAGGCTTGAACGCCAGCCGCTTATCTCCTGACTGAACTTGATGGGAGTAGCGTCCTGTAAATGGGTACGTCCGCTCTTTACAATACCCTCATTTTCCTTTTCAAGACGGATAAAGGTTTCAATAAGAGTGTTTACTGCCGGAATAAGCTTGTCTTCAAGTGCTAAAACTGCGGCTATATGCATAGCGGTGGGGAAGGTGTCGTTTGAAGATTGGCTCATATTTACATCGTCGTTGGGGTGAAGCTTTTTTTCGCCGATAATCTGATTTCCGCGGTTGGCAATAACCTCGTTTGCATTCATGTTGGACTGAGTTCCCGAGCCTGTCTGCCATACAACCAGCGGGAAGTGACTGTTAAGCTCACCCGACATAACCTCGTCGCAGGCTTTTTTAATTGCGTCAAGCTTTACTGCGGTCATCTTTTCGGGGCGCAGCGTATGGTTTGTTATTGCCGCCGCCTTTTTGAGTACGCCGAATGCGTGAATTATTTCACTCGGCATAGTTTCAATTCCGCATCCGATTAAAAAGTTTTCGTGGCTTCTCTGGGTTTGTGCCGCCCACAGACGGTCGGCAGGCACCTTTACCTCGCCCATAGAATCATGTTCAATACGGTATTCCATAGCAGTATTCTCCTTATATATTAAAATTGTATATCAGAAATTAACACTTTTAATGACTGATTTAAGGCTGTCTGCGCTCTTTCTGAGCTGTTCAAGCTCAAAGTCGTCAAGCTTAAGGAGCACCTTGCTGTGAGCCTTCTTGCTGCCTACTACGTTAAGCAGGCTGAGCGCTACATCGTCAATGCCGTATTCGCCGTGAAGCATGGTCGAAACGGTAAGGGTGGTGTCTGCGCCGCTTAAAAGGCACTTGCAGATGTGGCATACCGAAATCGAAACAGCGAAGAAGGTAGCGCCCTTGCGCTGAATTACACGCGCGCCGGATTTGCGGACATATTCCTCAACATCACTGCGGCGGAATTCGGGGAAGGTGTTGTCGTTTGATAAAACAGATGAGCCGTATTCCTCAATCGGAACATTTGAAATGTTGGCGATTGACCACGGAATAAAGGAGGAGTCGCCGTGCTCACCGAGCACATAGGCATGAACATTGTGCTGATTTACGCTGTAATACTCCGAAAGTCTTGAGCGCAGACGGGCAGTATCAAGAATAGTACCCGATCCGATAATGCGTTCCTCAGGCAGACCTGAGCATTTGCAGAAGATATATGTAAGAATATCCACGGGATTGCTTACTATAACGTATGCGGCGTCAGGCGCATGCTTTACGATTTCGGGCGTTATTGACTTGAGAATATTGATGTTGGTCTGAGCAAGGTCAAGTCTTGACTGACCGGGCTTTCTTGCAACGCCCGAGGTGATGATAACAATGTCGGAATCCTTTGCGTCGCTGTAGGTTCCGGCATAGACCGAGCAGGGGTTACAGAAGGGTGTGCCCTGTCTGATATCCAGCGTTTCACCGAGAGCCTTGTCGCTGTTGATGTCGATAATAACGATTTCCGAAGCAAGTCCGTTGATCGTCAGTGTGTAGGCTATTGTTGAGCCTACGCTTCCTGCGCCGATAATTGTAATCTTGTTCATAATTACTCCTTTACTTTATCCTTTTTGCAACTCTTATTTTTTAGGGTAATATTGAGTGGAGAGTCGTCACAGCCCACACCAACCCATGATACCATTGTTTATATTTTAACAATTAATTCGACATTTTGCAACTATCAAATTAAACAAGATATATGCCGTAAAAACAAAAAAATTAGTGATATACTTCTTATTTAGATTTATTTAATATCAACAAATGCCAAAAAGGCATATTAAAGGCATATTCTGCAATAAAAAATACGAAATCCGCTATGCAATACCGTGATTTTGTTCAACTCGGTTTTATCGGTATTTTTATGATATATCAAAAATTCACATCTGATTTCAGGTGCGAAAAGCCGCAGACAGTCATACTGTAAAAAGCAGGTATGTGCTTCATACTTTTAAAAAGTACAATCAGACGAATTTGACATCCCGCCTTTAAAACCGTCCCAAAAGACGTATAAATAGCGCCGTTTTTTCACTGAAACGGAAATTTGAGTGAAGAGATAAGAGTGAAAAGAACAAAAATCAACGGCAACTTCTTGCGAAATTGCCGTTGATTTTGGTGGGAGCGGGTGGATTCGGACCACCGAAGCGAAACGCAACAGATTTACAGTCTGCCCCCTTTGGCCACTCGGGAACACTCCCATATATAAAACGGTTAAAATGGAGCTGGTGGACGGACTCGAACCCCCGACCTGCTGATTACAAATCAGCTGCTCTACCAACTGAGCTACACCAGCATTTCAACCGACGCATTATATTATAACAAAGTAAAATCGTTTTGTCAACACTTTTTTTGAAATTTTGCAGATTTTTTTGTTTTTCTGCAATTTTCAATATCTGCGACAAATTTATACTGCCGTTATAATGCCCTATTGTGAATATTGAACATCGTAAATTAATTATTTTTCATTTTTTCTTGATATTGTAAAGCGGCGGATTGTAATTTCTTACCGCCTCAAGCATTTCCTGCGCCGCCTGAGGATCATCGTCGAACAGCTCAACGAGCTTTTTGTGAAGCGTGTCTATGCTGTTCTTGTTTTCAACGGACGCTTCAAGGTTGTGAAGCCGCATAATCATTTCCTTTTCTTTTTTTGAATTAGGTAAATCCTTATCTATATTGATAACATACATAGCCGTTTTCTGGGTAGGACGAATTATATGTGACGCACTTTTCCACGGCCTTCCGAATATTGACATGTAAAGTACACTGCATTTGTACAGCGCCATTATCATCTGGGGAGAGGGAAGCACTCCGAAAAGCGAGGACAGCGAAATCGTGTAATCCTGAAGCTCTCCGTACTGCTCAAAGCTCCCGAAGCGCAGGGTTATGCTCTCTGCCTTTGTCGCAACGGCTGTAATTGCAGAGGCGACAGCGTTCAGCCTGTTGTTGAGTGGGCAGAAATCTATCGGCCACACATATCTGCGCCTCAGCTCGTGTACCAGCTTTCCCATAACCGCAGGCGAGCTGTCAAAACAGTCCACAAGACGTATCATAGCTATTTTTTTGAAATCAAAGGTTTTAATAAACATATCTATGACATTTTTGGGCGAGCTTCCGTGCAGATGTATCTCGGCGATAATCGGGCGGTTTATTTTATCCGCAAGGTGCATAAGGTGTGCGGGCACGGTAACATATGCAAAATCAAAGGAGTTTACATACAGCAAATCCTCCTTGTCGCTTATACGCAGAATTACCTTGCTGACATCAAAGCCCGGCGGCAGTTCAATAAACACATCGGTAACCATCTCGACATACGCCGCGCCAAATTCATGAAGGCTTTTTATATATTCCGTTATATCTGCGGGCATTACCTTGTCCGACAGCTTGCTTTCACACAGGCTGTTGTCAATTATGGAAACCATTTTCCTGCCTCCCTCCGATTTTTTCGCATATTATTCTATCATATTTCGTAAGCAATTTCAAGTAATCAGTCACACTTTTACACAAAATCGGATTTTAATAAAATAATTAAATTTTTTTCAAAACCCTATTGACAACCTCGGAATTATGTTGTATAATAATTACAAGAAATCAGTAAACATTACTGATTTTATGTTTGATAAATTGAAAGGATGGTATATTATTATGAAATGGGTATGTCCTGTATGCGGTTATGTTCACGAGGGTGACACTCCTCCCGAATTTTGTCCCCAGTGCAAGGTTCCCGGCAGTAAGTTCACAAAGATGGCTGAAAATGAAGGTCTTGTTTTCGCAGACGAGCATAAGATCGGCGTTGCCAAGGCAGTAGAGGATGAGGAAATCATCGCGGGTTTAAAGGCTAATTTCGAAGGCGAATGCACCGAGGTAGGCATGTATCTCGCTATGGCGAGAGCCGCACACAGAGAGGGTTATCCCGAGGTAGGCCTTTACTATGAAAAGGCGGCATGGGAAGAAGCAGAGCACGCAGCTAAGTTCGCAGAGCTTTTAGGCGAGGTTGTAAGTGCATCTACCAAGGAAAACCTTGAAAAGAGAGTTGCCGCAGAGCACGGCGCTACACAGGGTAAGCTTGACCTTGCAAAGAGAGCGAAGCAGCTCAACCTCGACGCTATTCATGACACCGTACATGAGATGGCAAAGGACGAGGCAAGACACGGCAAGGCGTTTGAAGGCCTGCTCAAAAGATATTTCAAGTAATAGGAGAATAATAATATGAAAAAGTATGCTTGCCCCTGCGGCTATGAATACGATCCTGCGGTAGGAGATCCCGACAGCGGAATCGCTCCCGGTACTGCGTTTGAGGATATCCCGGATGATTGGGTATGCCCCGTATGCGGTCTGAGCAAGGACGCTTTTACAGAGGCTTAAGATTTTAAAACAGAATTGATAGTACTCCGTAACAAGGCGTGCTATCAATTCTTTATATAAGCGTCAATAAACCAAATATAAGCGTCAATAAACCAAGTATGGAAGAATTATGCCAACGCCCCGGATGAAAGGGAGGTAAGCATATGAAAAGGAAAGCAGTAATCATTCCGCTTGTTGCTGTGACAGTCATTGCAGCGGTAAAGAGCTTTTTATTTCCTCAGATAGGATACTCCCGAGTTTGCTATGGGCTATGACGGTTCACTTTGGTACGAAATTGTTTTCAAAGACGCAGTGGCGGTAACGATAAAGATTTTTGAGGGTTGCTACGTAGGCTGATTTATACAAGATTTCAAAAAGCGTAAACCGCTTTTGCTAAAAATGCAAAAGCGGTTTTTGTTTTCACAGGGTTTTCGTACATTAGTGCACGCTTGTTTTTTCCTCATCGTGCGATGTTTCGATTATATCGTTTTTCCTGAAGAAAAGCGATATGCACCATATAGCTGCAAGAGCAACCGCTATATAGAGTATTCTGCTGACTATTGCCGCACTTCCGCCGAAAGCCCAGGCGATAACGTCAAACTGGAACAAACCGACAAGTCCCCAGTTAAGACCGCCGATAAGCAGTATGAATAACGCAAACTTATCCATATCAGAATCATTCCTTCCCGTTTTGCCGAAATGTGATCGGACAGCAGAATTTTAAGCTGTCCTACTATATTATTGTCAATTGTGTCGGAATTATTCGTTTGTTTATATTATATAAAAACACGCAAAAATATTAACGTAAAAACGGCAAAACGCCAAAGCTGAAAAAATTTAAATAAATCTCTTGACAAACGATAAACATTCGTGTAAAATATAATACTGTCAGGCGGCGGACAAGGTTCGCAAAAACGGTACGCTGCTTGTGTTATTGATGGAAGTTTAGCTCAGCTGGGAGAGCATCTGCCTTACAAGCAGAGGGTCATAGGTTCGAGCCCTATAACTTCCACCATACGGCCTGGTAGTTCAGTTGGTTAGAACGCCGCCCTGTCACGGCGGAGGTCGTGGGTTCGAGTCCCATCCAGGTCGCCAGCTTTACGCTGTATTTTCTGCCTCTGTAGCTCAGTCGGTAGAGCAGAGGACTGAAAATCCTCGTGTCATTGGTTCGATTCCGATCGGAGGCACCATTAATATGCGGATTTAGCTCATCTGGTAGAGCGCCACCTTGCCAAGGTGGAGGTAGCGAGTTCGAGCCTCGTAATCCGCTCCAGTAAATTCGTCGTGGAAGTATTCACGGCGTTTTTTTCTGCCCAAAATCAAAATCGGCTGTCATCTGCTTTAAGGCTGTGTTGACAGCCGTTTTTTTGGCTCTTTGTCAATAGTTGGGGTAAAAAGTTAAAATGGAATTATGCAAGCAGCTGCTGTGTTAGGTAGCTGCTTG
>CALXBK010000011.1 GCA_944386545.1 uncultured Ruminiclostridium sp. | reverse complement strand
AAGCATACAATGCTTTTGGCATAGCTAAAATGAATTTCAGAAAAAATTGCAACTCAAAATCTCGTGAACTACCTTTTCTGTTTTGGATTTCTTATAATATGCGCTTTGTGTCCACACCAAGCTATTCGCTGATATTGATGATTACGTCCTGCTATGGTATAATTCCGTCAGACCTCATTCATTCAACAACGGTCTTACACCTTGGCAGAAACGGATGGCTTGATTTTTGGGGAAAGCGTTACAATTTTGCTTGACAAGAACAATTGCTTTTTTAGAAAATGAGTTCCCTGACGCAAAATGTTGGAGATTACATACGCCGTACAAAAATTACAGAAATCATCATTTCTACGAAAAAATGGGGTATAGAAAAATAGGTGAAACAGAGCCAAAGGAAGATAAGAATGGGTTTTTCTTATATGAATACGAAAAGAGAATAGTATAATTGCTATTTGGAGTGATAACTTTGAAGTTATGGAGGAAGCGATGTGAATAAAGCAAAAAGAATCATAGATAATATGGAAAAGGAAAATGCGGTTGTAATTTGTTCCCAAATTGGAACGATTGACGAAAAAGCAACTCCGCTTAAGCAGGCAAGGTATATTAATGACATTTTGAATGTTACCGAGAAAATGAATATATGTATGACTAATACCATGCGTAAATGTGGTGGGTGTTGTCTATCTGCAAATGCTGTAAAAATATCAAAGAAACTTTATGCAAAATCAAACAATCTTACGGAATTTTTAAATCTTCTTAACGAGGCGGATATTGGTGGTAAGAACTTGCATATTTCTGGTGACAAAATAATTGCTGTATATAAAAAATGCTATTGTAATATTCCGAAAAAGGTTGAGAATCTTAATAAAAACTATTGTGAATGTTCTGCTGGATGGTATATGAGATTGTTCTCTGAAGTTTTTGAAAAGAACGTTAATGTTGAAATTGTCGATACAATTGTTAATGGTGCATCTGAATGCACATTTGAGATTTCTGGTTTTTGATAAGATAGAACTGAAACTTTGAATTTGAAGGTGACTATATTTTATTTATATATGGAGATTATTATGGAACGGTTATTTGAAATAGATTTACATGATTATGAGGTGAAGGATAATGTTTTTTGCAGGCCATCAGCGAGAGGGGTTATTTTTGATGATTGTGGAAGAATAGCTCTTGTTTATAGTCAAAAAGAAAAATATTATAAATTTCCCGGTGGTGGAATTCATATGGATGAAGATAAAAAAGAAGCACTTATCCGTGAAGTCAGGGAAGAAACAGGATTGGTTGTTATTCCCGAATCGATAGAGGAATTCGGAAGTGTTTTACGTCGTCAAAAAAGTAATACCACTTCAAACACTATTTTCGAACAGGAAAATTTTTATTATTTATGCAAGGTGGAGAAAGTACTTACAGAACAGAATCTGGATGATTATGAAGCAGAGGCAGGATTTATTCTTAGATTTGTACATTTGGACGAGGCAATTGATACTAATTCGAAGTATAGTACGGAAGATTATTTTAATGAAATTATGATAAAGAGAGATACCAAATTATTACAATTGATTAAGGAAAGACGAGGTACAGATGACAACATTTTATTTTGTTAGACATGGACAAATGGATACATCCATGGCTGGGAAAAAATTTTACAAGGGTTTTAGTTACAATATGATGACTTTATCTGAAAAAGGAATTAATCAGATAAAAGAAACGGCAAAAGATGCAAGGTTGGCTAAAGCACAGTTGATTATTGCATCACCCTTTGGAAGAACTCTGCATAGCGCAGCGATTCTATCAAAGGAATTGAATCTAGATATGCAGATTGAAACCGATTTACACGAATGGTTAGCAGATGGTATTACATATGAATTTTTGTCTGATGAGGAAGCTTCAAGTGCATATAGGTGTTTGAATGAAAGTGCAGGACATCATCCTAACGGTGAAAACTGTAAATGGGAATCAGCAGAACAGATGAAAAAGCGGGTTATGGGTGTTTTGAAAAAATATATGGAATATGATACTGTTATTGTTGTATGTCACGGAACACTAATGCAATATGTATTAGATATCGAGCATCCTGAAAATGGACAGATTGAAGAATTTATTTACGAGTAAAAACATGAAACTTTCAGGTTGTACCTGAGTTTATGCAAAGAGAATTAAATACAAATGACCTAAGAGCCATTGTGGACGATAAATCTACAGTGGCTTTTTTCATGCAATGAAATGCAGGGTACTAAAAAGTCCTTGACATTTCGTTTCAGGAAAGACCGCAAAATCAATCCTCATTTCCTGTGGTGCAAGACTTGCACCATTTGACATTGCGGAGTTGCGTAATTTACGAAGGAACGCTGCTCATTGGAGAGATGCAAAAGGTTCTGCGCTTTGCCAGGGAAAACGGACTCAGAATTGAAATGTTCACAAGGCAAAGGAGTGAGGGCTATGCGTAATTTCAAATGCGGAGACCTTGTTACCATTTCCGGACCCATCTGCATTCTCAGAAAGAACGGCAAACTGGAATCCTTTCAGGGAAGGATCGTTCGAGTGGTTGGAATAGCTCTGAAACGATGTCGATGCGATATCGGGATCGATAAGCCGGTGTATATTCTGAAAACACACTTACAAAAGGTCGCATAAATAAGTTCATACAAAACGTGAAGGACAGAGCATAAGGATTGCTCTGTCCTTTTATATCACTGTGGTGATATAAGATTTCAAATTTTTCGTAAAATCTATTGACTGACTACCACTTTGGTGATATAATGTAATCAGCAACGAATAGGAGGGAATGAGAATGGAAAAACTGATTACAATATATCACGGCTCTGAGCAGATCGTAGAGGTTCCGACCTTTGGAAAGGGAAGAAAGAACAATGATTTCGGCCTTGGTTTTTACTGTACCGAAAGCGACAATCTGGCAAAGGAGTGGGCAGTATCCTCTCTCAGAAACGGATTTTCCAATCGGTATACCTTAGATACGGAATATTTGAATGTACTGAACCTGAACAGCCCGGAATACACGATTCTTAACTGGATCGCTATATTGGTTGAGCACCGTCTTTTCTCGATCAAGACTCCGATTGCGAGAAGAGCAAAGCGGTATCTCATTGATAACTTTGGTGTGAATGTAAACGCATATGATCTGATTACTGGATATCGAGCAGACGACTCTTATTTCGATTATGCGGAGTCCTTCTTGAACAACGGTATCTCTGTTGAGCAGCTTGCCCGTGCAATGAGACTTGGTAAGCTTGGTGAGCAGATCGTTATTAAGTCGCAGTTCGCTTTCTCTAAGCTGACCTATGAAGGATATGACATAGCAGAAAAGGATGTTTTCTACGTCTTGAGAAAGGCGGGAGATGATGAAGCAAATCAGATGTATCTTCAGATGCTCGAGGAAGAAAGCGACGGGCTTTATATCCAGGATATCATAAGAGGAGGCATCAAAAACGATGACGCACGCATACCAAGAAATATATCTGAATAAGGCGCAATCGGTTCTGGGTGATGCTTTCGATTATGCGGTCAATGCTTGCGAGCTGAGCGGAGCTGATTTCGTCAAGAAATTTATAGCAAGCTCTGTCAGCAAGAGGATGGAGAATGGAGAACCCGCCTATCTTGCGGGCAAAAGCGGCATTGAGATCGTCATAGAGGTAGTTCTTGAGACTACGGGCAAGGAACTGCAAGTGGATCCGCAAGAAAACTTCGGTCGTTCCAGGGAGTATTGGATCGGATGGGCAGTAGCGTTCTATCAGTGGCATTCCGGACGCAAGTACAGCGATATCTTCAAGGTAGTTTCCTACGATGAGCTGGAGAGAATGTACTATACGCTGCATGAGGCAGACATATCCAAAACCGTTGAGATCCTTGACAAGCAAATGAGAGAGTACTTTTCGGAAACGAATTTGAAGAGGATCCGAACCGCTTACGGATGTACCCAAACCGAGCTTGCCAAGCGCTCCGGTGTCAGTCTTCGTTCCATTCAAATGTACGAGCAAAGAAATAAGGACATCAATAAAGCAGGTGCAGATACCGTATACCGATTGGCTAAGGTGCTCGGATGCACGGTAGAGGACCTGATCGAAAAGTAAATACATCTACCAAACACATTTGGCTCTGATCGTGATCGATTGGCGCTTTTTGTATTTGAACATTCTACGACATTGTATGTCCTATGAGGTCGTTCCCATTGAATCTAAAGCGATATTTTGGTATGATAAACTCTCGGAGAAAACCGAAACCACAAGAGAAAATTATAACAGCACTCGTAGTCGTATTAAGGAGATTGAGAAACGCTTGAAAACCATTGACGAGGATATTCATAACATCGACAATTATCGCAAGACAAAGCCGATAGCTGATAAAGCGGAAACTGTTGTTTTCAGGGAGCGTTATCGCAAAGAACACGAAGCAGATTTGATTATCTTCACTGCTGCTGAAAAGTATCTGAAGAAAAGATTTAACGGTGGAAAAGCTCCTTTGATTAAGGAACTCCGAGCCGAGCAGAAAGCTCTCCAAGCTGAAAAAGGCAAACTCTATGAGAGCTACTATTCTGAAAAATCGGAACTCTCCGAATTAGAAACAATGAAGAAAAACATTGATATGATTTTGGGCAGAGATGTTAGTCAGGAACAGGAGCGTTCAAAGAAGCGTTCGGGAGAACTGGAATAACTCCGCCTGATAATTGTAAGCCCAACACCCATAATATGCAGTACTTCCATAATCAAAATAGCGTGGCACAAGCTGGTCTGTTTCTTGCTTGGCGGCGTGAGCGGCGGCTTCATTGGTGCTTGCCCATGTTGCTAAGAAATGACCCTGATATCCATTTTCAAGGCGTTCTAATTCGTCTTTCAGATCATCGGTAACTAAAAATCCACCTGTATTTGTTATGCCCGTTGCATTTGCAAAAAAGATTTTGTCACTATACATTTCGGATTTTACAAGACTAATTGTAAAATCAGGCTGTCCATAATGATCGGAAGGTATATTGATAAATTCAACTGATTCGACATTACACGGAGATAATGGATCTGTCTCAACCTCTAATGGAGCAATATCATAAGCATCTAAAATACCATCTCCATCAGAATCTTTGTCACCAGGATTAGAAAGCATTACGAAGAAATACTCTCTTTGACCGGAATGAGCACTGCCACTCTTCCAACGAATAGTAGGGTCTATTTCAACTCCGTCATTCAATCCATCTCCGTCTGTATCTAACTTAGTTGGATTAGCATAGAAAGTATCGGTTTCAGGTTTGTTTTTTAAGATGATTCCGTTTTGAAGTCTTATGCCCGCCGTTTCTACAGCATCATATAAACCATCACCATCGGTATCAGTAGTATCAAAATCACTATTAATACCCACCTCAGTGTAGATGTCAATTAATTCATCAGCAGTATATGCCTTGAAGAATTCACCGCCTGTATAATTAGCAATATACTCCAGACGTGTATCATTGGAACTTGAACCAAGTCCAATAGTGTATATTTTGATGTTTTTAGATTTCGCCGTGTCCAAAATGCTATCAGAAACAGAAGAACCACCATCAGATAAAAGAATAATTCTGTTATTTGTATAAAACGCTCCAATATCATCAGCATTAAATGCATTAATTGAGGTTGAGATTGCTGCATTAAAACTTGTATCACCGTTGCTGGAAATTTTTTGCAAAGCCAATCTCAGTGTTTCGGCATCATTGGTCATTTTGGCAGCTTCATAAGCACTTCCTGTGAACAAAACGACCGCAGCCTTGTCACAATCATTCATGTTATTTATAAAACCCGTTACAGCTTTGATTCTTTGACACGTTTTTGAATGCTGTGATTCATATAACGAGTCAATTCCCGATATGGTTGTTATTGGATCATTGCTACTCATACTGCCAGAACAATCAATAGCCAATACTGTATTATATCGAATAGTAGGTTCGCCATAAGTACCTTCTTCGGCAGGATTGTAGTTGAACTCAACAGCCCAAGCTTCGTACCAAAGATACTTGTCAACAACCATATATCTGCTGAAATGAGTTGTCTCAATGCTTACAGTACTGTTTTCATAATCATAGAGTGTTTCCAGTTCTACAAACTCATAATTTTCTTCATTATACCATAGCCGCAAGGCTATGGTATAATTGTCCGATACGTGCGGAGTGAGACGAGGGCGAACGTATGCACGAGGACATTTAAATAAGGTATAATAAACGCTTTGCGTTTTATTATACCACACCACCACTCAAATTTCAATACATAGCCTGTTCAATAAGGGGCTCGCCGTTAATTGCCTCACAGCCCTTGCAATATTCCCCGCAATATGTTAATATTTATTGTAACAGGAAAGGGGCAGGATAAATGCAGAACAACCCTAAGACAATAAAGACAATAACTCTTGAAGAAATAAACAGGCTTTCACAAAATCCCGCTGAATTTGCGGAGAGCTGTGAGAGAGTATACCGTGAGAATATCGAAAAGGCGGCGCAGAGTATAGCCGAGTGCCACGCCGAAAAGCCGCTTGTGCTTTTGTCGGGGCCGTCAGGCTCGGGCAAAACTACCACCGCCTACCGCATAGCAAAGCGTCTTGCAGGGTATAACATCAAATCGGTGGTAATCTCGATGGACGATTATTTCGTGCCGGGCGATATTTGTAAGGTGACCGACCTTGAATCTCCCGAAAGGGTAGATTCGGAGCTTTTGCAGAAGGACTTGCTTAAGCTAGCCGGCGGCGAGGAGGTGCGACTGCCCAAGTTCAATTTCTCCGACAGAACACGCCGACAAGGTGCGAGAGTGCGCTGTGACGGAAACACGGTCGTGATAATAGAGGGAATTCATGCATTAAATCCGCAGGTGACAGGCTCACTGCACGATAAGGCGACCTTTATATATGTCAGCGTAAGAACCCGCATAGAAGCGCCGAACGGAGAAAAGCTTCACCCGTCAAAAATAAGACTGCTTCGCAGACTTTCCCGCGATAAGCTGTTCCGGGGCAGGCAATTAAGCCAGACCTTAGAAAAGTTTGAAAGCGTGCAAAGGGGCGAAAACCGCTATATAATGCCGTATAAGGAGCTTGCGGATTTTGATGTCGATACCTTTTTCGCATACGAGCTGCCCGTGTATAAGACGGTGCTTTTACAGCTCTGTCCCGAATTTGACGAGTGCGTAAAAAGGGCAAGGCACAGCGGTGAGCTCAGCAGATTTGTGGACGCTTGCAGTGCGCTCCCCGTTGATGTAGTTCCTGAGGATTCACTTATAAAGGAATTTATAGGATAGCTTGTGCAATATTACCAAATCGAATGAAAAAAGTTGGTTATCTTTAACTGAATATTTATATTTACGCTTTACATTTTTGGCAAAACGGTGTATAATTACAGATAGTGAGTATTAACTTTTACGGAGGATACATAGATGTCGGCATACAACGAAAAAAAGAGCGAAATATTACTTGAAAGCGGAACAAACGAGCTTGAACTGCTCGAATTCAGCATAGCGGGCAACACCTATGGAATAAATATTGCCAAGGTGCGCGAAATTATGATGGAGCAGGAGC
This sequence comes from uncultured Ruminiclostridium sp., assembly GCA_944386545.1. Taxonomy (GTDB): domain Bacteria; phylum Bacillota; class Clostridia; order Oscillospirales; family Ruminococcaceae; genus Ruminiclostridium_E. Next base: position 40,312 of record CALXBK010000011.1, on the reverse strand, counting down.
TTGTTCCGATGCCGCAGGCTTCTCCCGAGATAGAGGGCGTGTTTATGCCCAGAGAAAAGCTTATCACGGTTATAGACCTTCATAAGGTGCTCGGTACGGAAAAGCCGCAAAATTGCAGAGGACTTTTCATTATCTGCGAGTTTAACGGTATTGACATAGGATTTCATGTAAGCTCGGTGCAAGGCATACAGCGCATAGGCTGGACCTCCATTGAAAAGCCTCCTCATGTATCCTCAGATCCGAGCAAGGGAATATCCACCGGTATAGCTAAGGTGGACGGAAAAATTCTTGTAATTCTCGACTTTGAGAAGATAGTTTCCGACCTCAATCAGACAGCGGGACTTGATTTGCAGGGCGCGGAGAACGCCTTTGCAACCGCCGAAACCGCAAAGAAGCACATTGTCATCGCAGAGGATTCGCAGTTCCTTAACCGAATGATTGTAAACAGCCTTTCCGACATCGGCTTCAAGGAAATACGCTCCTTCCGTGACGGAAAAGAGGCGTGGGATTACATCTCTTCCTTCTCCGGCTATGAGGGCGATATAACGGAAAGAATAGCGGCGGTTATTACCGATATAGAGATGCCGCAGATGGACGGACACCATCTTACGAAGCTGATAAAGAGCGATAAAACGCTCAGGAAAATTCCCGTTTTCCTTTTCTCCTCGCTTATAAACGAGCAGATGTACCGAAAGGGAATCTCGGTGGGCGCAGACGAACAGTTCTCAAAGCCGCAGATAGGTTCTCTTATTGAAAGACTGCTTCAGATTTTAAGCTGATTTAGCATGATATGAAAATTGTGGCAGGAGCTATGTTCCTGCCATTTCAGCGTTAAATCGTAGAATATACAGAGGGCGTAGAATGAAACTGATTTCTCTTTCTGATGACTCGGCTGTAAGCGACAAGCTTTTTACCGAACACGGGCTTTGCTTTTATATTGAGCAGGGCGGCGCTAAAATTTTATTCGGAACAGGCGCCTCCGCTTTATTTATGAGCAACGCAGAACGGCTCGGAGTACCGGCAAAGCAGGCGGATTTTGTTGTTTTGCCCGCTAACCGTTCTGAGCTTACCGGGGGCGTTGAGCCGCTGATGAAGCTAAACCCGCAGGCAAGACTGTTTATATCATTGCCTGCCGCAACGGATACGACCGAAAAGCGAGGACTGCTTAAAGTAAAAACGGGACTTTCATCATCCTTTTTTAAATCCGAAAAGCATGACACCGTGCGGTTTGACCGATTTTGCGAGGTGTGTAAGGATTTTTTCCTTGTAAGGCGCGAAACGCCGTTTTCGCAGTCGGTTGAGGGAGAAAAACGCTTTGTCAGGCGCAACGGAACATATATCCCTGATGACGGACTGGGCGAGGCTTTTGCGGTGTGCTTTCCGGACAGCCGCCGCAGAGAGATGGTTATTTTGACCGATTGTGCGGCGGACGGTGCTGTGCTTGCGGTAAAAACCGCAAAAGCAATGTGGGATGTGCCTGTTGGTGCGCTAATCGGCGGCTTCGGCTTTACGGGCGCAGGTAAGACAGCCTCGGTAACGCTTGCCGAAAAAACCGCAAGGGAGCTGTCAAAGCTCAATATAGGGTATATTTACGCCTGCCACACTACAGGCGTAAAGGGGTGCGAAACAATGAAACAAATGCTTGGCGATCAGATACAGTATCTGCACGCCGGAGAGGAGCTTGATTTCTGATGAATATTTTAGTTGTAGGCTGCGGTAAGGTCGGAGCCAGACTTGCGATGAGCTTTGTCGATGAGGGACACGATGTGTCGGTAGTAGCAAGGAGCAATTCCGACTCGGAAATGCAGCTTGACGAGGATTTCGGAGGCAGTATCCTGTGCGGAGTGCCTATCGATCAGGATAACCTCAAAAAGGCAGGCATAGAAAGCTGTGATGTCGTGTGTGCTGTAACGGGTGACGACAACACCAATATAATGGTTGCTCAGCTTGCAAAGGAGATTTACGGAATACCCAAGGTAATAACTCGTATTCTTGACCCTGAAAGGGGAGATATTTTCTCGCACTTCGGACTGGAAACGGTATCTCCCACAAGGCTGACCGTTGAAGCAATATGCTCTGCGGTGAAGCCCATGCTTGATGAGAGGTATATCAACTTCGGCTCTCACATGGTTAGGTTTACAACCATGGACATACCAAAGGAATACATTGACGAGCCTGCGAGCGAGATACAGTTTGAGGATAATGAACGGCTGTTTGCCATTATCGGCGCTGACGGAATAATGCGCACGGTTGAAAACTACGATGTAGTAATGAGAGAGGGCGACAAGCTCATATTCTCAAAGATACTATGATTTGGAAAGAGGTGTACTGATGCATTCGGTTATTATCGGCGGCGGAAAAATAGGATATTATCTCACCAAAGCTCTGCTTGAAAAGGGACACGGTGTTTCGGTGATTGAAATAGACAAAGAGGCTTGCAGAAAATTTGCGAACGATTTGAATATAACTGTCATAAAGGGCGACGGCACCAGCGTGTCGGTGCTTGAACAGGCAGGTGCGGCGGACGCGGACTGCGTTATCGCCGTGACAGGAAAGGATGAGGACAATCTTGTTGCCTGTCAGCTTTCAAAGCGTTTGTATCAAGTTAAAAAAACTATCGCAAAGGTCAATAATCCTAAAAATGTAGCCGCCCTAAAGCAACTCGGCATAGATATAGTGGTTAATTCCACGGATAATATTACGGGACAGCTTGAAAGAGAGGCTGACAGCGGTAAAATAAAGGAGCTTCTGCCGTTGGGAGCGGGAGATGCGGGAGTGTTTGAGCTTGTGCTGGACGAGAGCTTTGTTCTTACGGGCGTGCCGCTTATGCAAATGGATATACCGCTTACCCTTAATATTATTTCCATTATACGCAACGAAACCGAGCTGATAATCCCCAGAGGTCAGACAACTCTTGAAATCGGGGACAGGCTTTTGGTGCTGACAAAGGAAAAAGATAAAAAAGACATATTGAAAGCCTTGAAAATAAAAAAATAGCCTTGAAAACCTCAAGGTATCGTCAAATAATCAACATAAGTGTACATTTAAATTTTATTTTTTCGTTTAATGTTGTTTGCATAGCTTAAAACGTTGTTATTTTTAACAAATTTTGTAGGTGAAATTAGTGCAAATTCACCTTATAATTTACAAAAAGTCAATATACTCCTTGAATACCCGAAAAAAATGCTGTATAATTGTAGTGACAGAGTGAAGGAGCAATTACAGAAAGGGAAAAATTATGATATCACCGTTTACCGAAGCAGAGATCACAAAAAAATTGTCGGAGGTTCTTGAATACGATTTCCGAGTTACCGCTAACGACGCAACGCATACCCAGCTTTACAAGGCGCTCTCCAAGATAGTGGTAAACTATCTCAAAGAGAAGCGCTCAAGGTTTATGACAAACAGCAACTCTAACGGCAAAAAGCAGGTTTATTACATCTCTATGGAGTTCCTCATGGGGCGTTCGCTCAAGACCAGCCTTTATAACCTCGGTATGCAGGATGAGGTTGAAAAGGCACTTAAGAAGCTCGACGTCAAAATCGATCACATTTATGAGGAGGAGCCCGACGCAGGACTCGGCAACGGAGGCCTCGGAAGACTTGCGGCTTGCTATCTTGACGGACTTGCAACCTGTGATTTCCCTGCAACGGGATATTCAATTCTTTACGAATACGGCATCTTCAAGCAGAAAATCATTGATGGCTGGCAGACCGAGCTTCCCGACGAATGGCTTCCCGGCGGCAGAGTATGGCTCGTTCCCGTATTCGACCAGTCCATTGAGGTGCATTTTAACGGCGAGGTTTATGAGAAGTGGGATGATGAGTATCACAGCGTAAATCATGTAAACTACACCAAAATCAAAGCCATTCCTTATGATATGTATGTATCGGGATATGATTCAAAGGGTGTTTCCAAGCTGCGTTTATGGAGTGCGGATAGCATGTCTTTCGATATGAATATGTTCAACCAGGGAGATTATGCAAAGGCTCTGGGCGCAAACAACATAGCCCATTCGCTCACAAAAGTGCTGTATCCAAATGATAACCACTTAGAGGGCAAAGCGCTCCGTCTGCGTCAGCAATACTTTATGAGTGCGGCTTCTGTCGGCGATATTGTTATGCGTCACATGAATGTGTACGGCACGCTGGAAAATCTCCATGAGAAGGTGGCTATCCACATTAATGATACTCACCCGACGCTTGCTATCCCTGAGCTTATGAGAATTTTGCTTGATGACTGCGGCTATGACTGGGATAAGGCATGGCACATAATCCGCAACACCTTTGCTTACACCAACCATACCGTAATGGCGGAGGCTCTTGAGACCTGGGATGTGGATCTTATGAAGAGAATTGTTCCCAGAATTTTTTCTATTATCGTTGAAATAAACAACCGTTACTGCGCTGAGCTTATGGAAAAGACAGGCGGCGACAGCGAAAAGGTAACAAGAATGTCCATCATTCACAACAACCGCGTTAAGATGGCTAACCTTTGCTGTGCGGCAAGCAGCTCTGTAAACGGCGTTTCCAAGCTCCACTCCGAGATTATCAAAAAGGACGTATTCAACGACCAGTACAGCGTTAATCCCACAGCTTTCAAGAATGTCACCAACGGTATTGCATACCGCCGCTGGCTGCTTTCCTCCAACAAGGGACTTACAAAGCTCCTTGTTGAGTGCATAGGCGAGGGCTTCAAGAAGGACGCTTCCGAGCTTGCAAAGTTCAAGAAGTTTGCAAACGATGAATCCGTACTTACAAGGCTCTGCGAAATCAAGAGAGAAAACAAGGAAAGATTTGCAAAATATGTGCTTAACACTACCGGCACAAAGCTTAACGTTGACAGCATTTTCGATGTTCAGGTAAAGCGTCTGCATGAGTATAAGCGTCAGCAGCTCAACGCAATGAACATCATTGCAGATTATATCTATCTTCAGAACAATCCCAACGCGGATTTTGTTCCCAAGACCTATATCTTTGCTTCAAAGGCGGCTCCCGGCTACTACATGGCAAAGCAGATAATCAAGATGATCTGGTGTCTGGGTGAGGAGCTGAAGAAAGATTCCAAGCTTTCCGATAAGCTGTCCGTTATATTTCTTGAGGACTATAAGGTAACGCTGTCTGAGCTTCTCATGCCCGCAAGTGAGATTTCCGAGCAGATTTCTCTGGCAGGTACTGAGGCTTCGGGTACGGGTAACATGAAGCTTATGCTCAACGGTGCAATAACAATGGGCACTTACGACGGCGCAAACGTTGAAATAAACGAGGCTGTAGGTGATGATAACGTCTTTATCTTCGGTATGAGCACGCCTGAGGTTAATCAGCTCAAGGCGGAGGGCTACAAGCCTGCCGACTATTACAACAACCATGCGGTAATCAAGGCTGTTATCGACAAAATGTACAAGGGCATAAACGGCGCAACCTTTGACGAGCTTGCCGCAACTCTGCGCAACACGGACAGATATATGTGCTTTGCAGACTTTGACAGCTACAGAGGAATACAGGCAAAGGCAAGCGAGATTTACAAGGATAAGCTCCTCTGGAACAAGATGTCGCTTACAAATATCGCTTCTGCGGGTATCTTCTCTGCCGACCGTGCTGTTACGGACTATGCAAGGGATATTTGGAAGCTGATATAATCTGCGTCAGAAATACTATTATTGGCGATGATTTGGCAAGCTGAAAATACGGCTTGCCAAAAGCCGTTTTTGAACCCTGCCGAAAACGCGGCTTTAAGAGCTTGCAGCTATGCAAAGAAAGGGAAGATAATATGGATACTCCGATATATGACTGCTTTGATATGAATTACAAAAGCCCGTTCGGAGCAGTAAGACTTTATCAGCCGGGCACATTTTCGCTGAGGTTTCCAAAGGAATGGAATGTTGCCGATCCTACGCTCGTAATGTTCAGACCGGGCGAAAAGGAGCGTTTTATTCCGCTGACGCTTAAGGATACGTCTACCGGCTTCAATGTGTTTACCTGCACCTTTAACCCTCAGCATACGGGGCTTCATCACTATTATTTCTTCCTCATGCTGGACGGTAACCGCCGCTACATAAAGCGCGGCGGAGTGAGGTACGGGGCGCTTGACAACGGCGAGCTGTTTCAGCTTACCGTTTTTGATAAGGATATGTATGCTCCCGACTGGATAAAGGGCGGAATTATGTATCAGATATTTCCCGACAGATTTTGCCGCAGCGGTGAAGAACACCCCAATGTACCGAAGGACAGAGTTATACACGAAAACTGGTTTGATACCCCCTATTTCAGACCTGACGACAAGGGAATAATCCGCAATAATGACTTTTTAGGCGGCGATCTTAAGGGCATTATGCAAAAGCTCCCGTATTTAAGCGAGCTTGGTGTAACCTGCCTTTATTTAAACCCCATTTTTGAATCCCACGAAAACCACCGTTATTCCACTGCGTGCTATGAGCATATCGATCCGCTGCTCGGCACGGATGATGACTTTGAGGAGCTTTGCACAAAGGCAAAGGAGTACGGCATTGACATAATCCTTGACGGCGTGTTCTCCCATACGGGCGCAGACAGTATCTATTTCAACAAATTCGGAAGATACGGACAAAGCGAGGGCGCATACAACGATCCCGAAAGCAAATACAAGGACTGGTACTGCTTCTCCCGCTATCCGTTTGATTATGAATCCTGGTGGGGAATTTCAACGCTCCCCAATGTAAACGAAAATAACCCCGATTATACAAAATATATCTGCGGCGACGGCGGTATTCTCCAGCGCTGGATAGACAAGGGCGCAAGAGGCTGGCGTCTTGATGTCGCAGACGAGCTTCCCGATGAATTTCTTGACAACATAGGCAAGGCGGTAAAGGCAAAGGGAAGCGATAAGATTGTGTACGGCGAGGTCTGGGAGGACGCTTCCAACAAGGAGAGCTACGGCATACGCCGCCGCTACCTCATCGGAGGACAGCTTGACAGCGTTATGAACTACCCCTTCAAGGAGGCTATCGTAAATTATGTCAAGTACGGCGACGCGGGAGCGTTCACAGACGGAATAATGACGATACTTGAGCATTATCCCAAGCCCTGCTCGGATATGCTGATGAATTTCCTCTCAACCCATGACACCGAGAGAATATTGACAAGGCTCGCGGGCGAGGAGGTAGGCTGGCACGACAGAGAATGGCAGGCAGAGCGTTATCTCACCCCCGAACAGTATTCCTACGGCATTTCTCTGCTTAAATGCGCTATGGTACTGCAATTCTTCCTGCCGGGCGTGCCGTGTATATATTACGGCGACGAGGCGGGACTTGAAGGCTACAAGGATCCCTTCAACAGGAGAGGCTATCCGTGGGGCAGGGAAAACCTCAGCCTTATCGAGTTTACAAAGGAGCTTGCAAAGATAAGAAAATCATCTCCCGCATTTGCACAGGGAGAAATGTTCTTTCTTGAATGTACACCCGAACGGTGTATATTTGCACGAATTGATAAGATAAACCGACAGGCGGCTGTGGTGTTCCTGAATAAATCAAAATATCCCGCTACATTCAAGCTCAAGGAATACTTTAAGGACGGCTTCCGTTCTCCGCAATTCCTGCGCAAGCCGCATAAATGCGAGGATGATGAGTTGAAGCTCTCGCCGTTCGACTACGGTGTTGTATTGTGTAAAATTTAAGTAACAGCCTGCATACCGCTTGTATTTTGGCTCGCAATAGTGTATAATTCTATTGCAGGCCGTAAAAAGCGGCGGCGGAAAGGACAGAATATGGGAAAAGCACTTATTATAGGCGCAGGCGGCGTTGCCGGCGTAGTTGTTCATAAATGCTGTCAGAACAGCGAGGTTTTTGAGGAAATCTGCATAGCGAGTCGCACAAAATCCAAGTGCGATGCTTTAAAGGAGCAGGTTGAGAAAAAGGGTACTGCCACAAAAGTTACAACCGCACAGGTTGACGCAGACAGCGTACCTCAGCTTGTAGAGCTTATCAACAGCTGCAAGCCCGATATAGTGATAAATGTTGCTCTGCCGTATCAGGATCTTACCATAATGGACGCTTGTCTTGAAACTAAGACAGATTATCTTGATACCGCAAACTATGAGCATCCCGATACGGCAAAGTTTGAGTATAAGTATCAGTGGGCGTACCGCGAAAAGTTTGAAAAGGCGGGCATTACCGCAATTCTCGGAAGCGGCTTCGACCCCGGAGTTACGGGCGTGTTCTGCGCTTATGCTCAGAAGCATTATTTTGACGAGATAAACTACATTGATATTCTCGACTGCAACGGCGGCGACCACGGGTATCCGTTTGCAACCAACTTTAACCCCGAAATCAATATCCGAGAGGTTTGTGCAAAGGGAAGCTATATCCAGGACGGCAAGTGGGTTGAAACCGAGCCTATGGAGATAAAGCGCGTATATAACTTTGAGCAGGTAGGACAGAAGGATATGTATCTGCTTCACCACGAGGAGCTTGAATCCCTCGCACTCAACATCAGGGGTATCAAGCGCATACGCTTTTTCATGACCTTCGGACAGAGCTACCTTACACACCTCAAATGCCTTGAAAATGTGGGAATGACCTCAATCAAGCCCATCATGTACGAGGGAAAAGAAATAGTTCCTCTCCAGTTCTTAAAGGCTGTACTTCCCGATCCTGCCTCCCTCGGTCCGAGAACGGTCGGCAAGACCAACATCGGTTGTATCTGCATAGGTAAAAAGGACGGCAAGGATGTAAAATACAAGGTTTACAACGTCTGCGACCATCAGAAATGCTACAAGGAGGTAGGCTCACAGGCGATAAGCTACACCACGGGCGTGCCTGCCATGATAGGCGCAATGATGGTTATGACAGGAAAGTGGAAGAAGCCCGGCGTTTACAATGTCGAGGAGTTAGATCCCGATCCGTTCATGGATGCACTCAACAAATGGGGACTGCCTTGGAACGAAACCTTTGATCCCGAGCTTGTGGACTGAAATTAAAATGAAACCGGCGGCGGATGTGCGTATCCGCCGCTGTAATTTTTGTAATAAAAATTTTAAAAAATTTTAAAAAGTGCTTGACAACGGGGTTAATGTGTGTTATAATTTATAAGCGTTACGGCGAGAGAGGCTTAACACTCGTTATAATGTCACCTTTGCGGGTGTAGTTCAATGGCTAGAATCCCAGCCTTCCAAGCTGGTCGTGTGGGTTCGATTCCCATCACCCGCTCCATAAGTTCTCACATCGGTGAGAGCTTTATTTATGTAGGACAAATATTTGCGCCACTAGCTCAGCTGGATAGAGCAACCGCCTTCTAAGCGGTAGGTCACAGGTTCGAATCCTGTGTGGCGTGCCACATGGTGGGTGTAGCGTAGTTGGCTAACGCGTCGGATTGTGGCTCCGGAGACCGTGGGTTCGAGTCCCATCACCCACCCCATATTTTTCTTACGAAATTTGTGCCGTCGGCGGTGGGCAAGTGCCGGCGGTATATTTGTATAATCGAATATTGGGATATAGCCAAGCGGTAAGGCAACGGACTTTGACTCCGTCATTCGCTGGTTCAAATCCAGCTATCCCAGCCAGCGGCGGGCCGCCGCCCTCTATTCGCAGGCACATACATGTGTCTGCGAATTTTTATGTTCGATTGCGCCTGCGGGTTGAACGGTAGTGCTAACTCAAAAAAATACACACGGCGGGCCGCCGTCCCCTTTCGCAGGCACACGACGGGCCGCCGCCCTCTATTCGCAGGCACATACATGTGTCTGCGAATTTTTATGTTCGATTGTGCCTGCGGGTTGAACGGTAGTGCTAACTCAAAAAAATACACACGGCGAACCGCCGTCCCCTTTCGCAGATACATATCAGTATCTGATAATTTTTTCTTTTTTAACGCCGTACATAGAAACAAATTATGTTGATTTTTGGTGATTTATGTTGACTTTTTTGAAATATAAAACTATAATTACTTTAGAAGTGTGCGGCGGTTTTGCAAGCTTGTGAAAAAGTATATTGTTTCAAATCAGATTTACACCGTCATACTCCGAGTAATATCGTTGTTACAATTTTGGAGGCGTTCATGAAACACAAAAAAAGCTTAGCAACACGGTTTATATGTTTTGTTCTGACAGCTTCGATGCTTTTGTCATCGACAGGCTGCAACAACGGAGCAGCGGACAATTGGAATATAACCCAACAGGATATATCTGATTTTATTGAGTTGACGGCGACCGTTGAGGGGCCGGATTCTCAGGATAAGGTTCTGACCGTTACCTGTGAGGATGACTTATTCAAGTCTGAAATTTCACAGAAAGATGTATATGTAGTCCCTTTGATAGATGAAATCTCCGATGACGCTGAACAGCAGCAGGCTGAAACGGAGGCTTCGGCGCAGACAGAAGCTTCGGCTTCCGAAGAGTCTGAAGAGCCTGATGATAAGGAAATAATTAATTACAACACGCTTGAACAGCGCTCGATTAAGAATGTGACGGTTACCTTTATAAGCGCAGGAGAGCTGGAGCTTTCCTTCAGTCATTCGGCTGAAAATTTATACGGCTACTATGTATATGTCAACAAGAATGCCGTCCAGTCGGGCAAGTACGCAGTAGCGAGCGTTTTTGTCCCCTATACGCAGGAGCTTGAGTCAGAAATGGCTTACACCGCTGAAATAGCGGGAACATATACTAATAAGGACGAAAACCCGACCATTGAACTTACGTTGGGTAATACAACCGTGGTATCGTCGCTTTCAAACGACATGTTCAAGCTTGACGGCGCATTTGCCGAGCTTACGGTAAAATCTGTCAGTGGTAAAGGCTCTGCCATACATATTGCGACCGAGGGAAAGCTTACCGACACCTCCTCTCTGAGCGGCACGGTAATAGTCGGGGCAGAGGCTACGGAAGCTCAGACAGAGCTTTGTGCGACTGTGCCTGTTGAATATGCCGACTCCTTTGTAGATGAAGCCTCTTACGCATATTCTGACGGAGAGCTTACATTCAGCGTAGTCCTTGCGAATGATACCTTTGTTCTTTCTGCTGAGCAGCTTGCGCAGAATATGACAACGCAGATAGAGGGGCTGACGGTAAAGTCAATTTCCGACGAAAAGACAACTGCGGTACTTGCGCTTAAAGCCGACAACGCAGATAATGCCGTGCTTGCCGTAAGGGACAGAGAAATATCCTTTGACGGTGCGGCTGTTGCCTCGGGCTCTGCTTTTGCCGTAACTGCTTGCGCCGCTTCCGCCGCTTTCGGAGTATCGGTGGATTATGCGGAAAAGAGCGAAGCAGACGGAGCATATACCGCAGACGCATATATTTATATTTCTCACGGCAGTGCCGAGGACCTTGCGCCCGAGGATTTTACCTTTGACGGTGATTTTGCCACAGCCGAAATTACAAGCCTTGAAAAACAAAGCGACGGCTCGTATCTTGCAAAGCTTTCCTTTACGGTTGACGCCGAATCCGACGAATCGCTTGAGCTTAACGGTGATGTGTATTTAGCGCCGGGCAAGCTTATCAACCTCTGGGGAAGTGAAAGTGACAATCTGACGGCTGATATTATCTATTTCACAGCAACCGACAGAGGCGAAACGTGGGATCTTGTAAAGGCTTTCGTCAGCGAGCATAAGAGCTCCTTTAAAACTATCAGCACGGTCGGCAGCGCTATCGGCGGCATAGCGAGTGCGGCAAGCGGTATATATACCATTTTGGGAATGGTGGGAGTAGTAGAAACCACAGATGACAAGCTTGATAAAATTTATGAATCCATGCAGCAGCTCTCACAGTCTGTTTCTCGGCTGAATGCCAAGGTAGAAAGCATGGAGGCTTCTCTGCGTACCCAGCTTGTAGATGTGGAGGGGCAAAATTACCTATTGCTTTACCGTGCCGCCCGTTCCGATTGGAATGCATTTCTTACTGGCCCTGTGCAGGAGATGAATAATCAGATAAACGCATTTACCCGTGCCTATAATTCCTATTTACTGGATTACATAAAAAATGAATATTCGGGTAAAAATGAAGTTTCGATAGACACATGGGTTGACAGCGACGGAAATATTGCCGTACCCTCTGCTTATGATGAAAGCCTTTCTGTTGACGGAAGGTTCGTCCGTAAGGAAACCCTCACATTAACCTTTACCGAAGCCCCTACGGCAGTACATCAGAAAATTGCGGCTAACGGCGGAAAAATCTATTCGGGTGTTTTCGATGATATAAAAGAGGAGCTTTCAAATTGTGTTGACGGCGATAAGCAAAAGGTCAACCGCTTTGTTGAGGCGTTACAGCTTGACTGCGTTTACGGAGCTTTATCCAAGATAGATGCCGGTAAATTAATTGACGCATACGTTGATTTATGTTCTCGCATAACAGGCTCTGTTGCGGGCGGTCCCGTAAGCGGTGCGTCGGGCTCTCCTCTCAGCGATTATTATGATATGCTTTCCTACTACTATAATTTTGAATCGGAAGCAAAGGACGATATGGAGGATGTTTTGGCGTGGCTGTCCGGCATTATAACAAAGGGTGCGGGAATTGCCGTTATCGCAAATGATTTGGATAAGGGAAGCATTATTTCGGGAGATGAGCTTTCTAAAGCGTATAATTCGGCGGTAACATATATAAGAGGCTTCAAATATTTACATGAATTAAAGGAAAATCAGCAGTATTGCTTTATTTCGGACAGCGTGCTTTCCGTAAGTTATGTATATGCAAATTTTAGTGATAAAGAGACATATTTGACAACAGTAAATTACGGAAGAGATGACGGATTTAAATTTCCTTCCTCTTGCCTTAACCTGCCTAAGCTTGAGCTTATGAAGAAGCGCTGGAGCTATCTTTACAAGGCGGGAGAAACCAAAGCCTCGTCCTTTAACGGCTATCTTGAGAGCCTCGGACTTGTTACATCTGAAGCGAAAGACGGATATGTGCTGACTGAATCTCCCATTAAGCAGAGCTTGCCGACAGATAACTCCGTTACTTTGAAGTGCTATAATGTGATAACCGGCAGTTGGTTTAAGGTGGGCAGCGATTATTCTATCGGAAGCTCCGGAAAGCGAAGCGCCAAATATTTCAGAGGTACTCAGCTCATGGGACAGGCATACAGCTTATCCGACGGCTCTGTAATTAATCGTTTGATTGCCGTTGCCGGATATAGTGAAAGACATTGGTACTGGTTCCACGACGAAATAGCATCTTTCTTTTATCGTGCTTCGCCGTCAAAGCCTTTTATGATTTTTGCTACCTCTTAAAACATGAAAAAATTACTTAGCGGTTTTGTTGCGGTTTCCCTTTTCTGCTGTATGTTATGCTCCTGCAAGCAGCAGATGGATGAGTCTGTCTCCGATACGGCGGAAACATCGGTTTCCGCCGGGCAGTCGTCGGACGAAAGCTCTTTGAGCTGTGATCAGGTAAAGCATGTCCTTTTTATCTATATGTGCGGAAACACTCTTGAAAGCGGCGGCGGCTCTGCGTCAAAGAACATAACCGAAATCCTGCACAGTGATATTCCGAAGAAAGCTGAAATTGTTATTCAGACGGGGGGAGCAAAGCGCTGGCACGGACATGATATATCGGCTGATGAAAGCTGTCGGTATCTGGTTCGGGACGGCAAGCTTCAATCCGTATGGAAAAGCGAGCCTGTCAACATGGGGCTTGCTTCGTCACTGTCCGATTTTCTTCTTTGGGGCATAGAGCAGTATCCTGCCGAGCGTTATTCGCTTGTTTTGTGGAATCACGGGGGCGGAAGCGTCGGCGGAGTATGCTATGACGAGCAGTTTCACAACGACTCGCTTTCCCTTTCCGAGATTGATAAAGCTCTTTGTGCGGCAACGGACTGCTTAGGGAAAAAGCTTGAGCTTGTCGGCTTTGACTCGTGCATGATGGCGACGCTTGACACCGCTTTTATCGTCAGTCGCTATGCGGATAATATGATAGCCTCTCAGGAGCTTGAGCCTTCGGGAGGCTGGGATTATAGGTCGCTTGCGGAAAATCTTCTGAGCGAGGAGCTGTACAACGCAATATTGTCGGGCTATTCCGACAAGCATAAAAGCAACGACTGTTATACCCTTTCCCATGTGGATTTTTCAAAATTTGACGAGCTTGTGTCCTGCCTTGACAGCTTTATTGATACCGTCAGCCGCGACGACTCTCTGAGAACGCTTGTCACCGCACTCGATAACGCCCACTCCTTCGGAATGTCAGTTCGCGGCTCGGATTTCTATGATTTGGGCAATCTTGTCGAATATTACGGTCTGGGAGAAGGTCTGACCAATTGTGTCACAGCGGTAAACGGAGAGTCAAAGGAGGATGCCTCGGGTCTCAGCATATTCTTCCCTCTCAACGCCCCCGACAAAACGGAGCAGTACATTCAAATCTCGCCAATAGAAAAATATTCGGACTTGATAGAAGCGTTTTACGAGGAAAGAAATAACCAAATAATCTCATTTTTATCATATGCTCAGATTGTTGACAACAAGCTGTCCATGCGTTTTACGGATAATTCGCTTCAATATTTGCAGAGCATCAAGTATAAGCTTTATAAAATCGAAGAGGACGGCGAGAAAGAGCGTCTGTTTTACCTCGGAACCGATAATGATACAAATCAGACAGGCAGTACCGTCACTGTGAATTTTAACGGCAGATGGGTGCGTTTCGGTGAGGAATGGCTTAGCTGTGAGGTAATTGACAAAACCGATGATGTGACAATATTTGTTACGCCTGCGCTTGTAAATTCAAAAGAGGCGTATATCATCTTCTCCTATAACGCTCTATCGAGGGAAACCGAGCTTATCGGTGTAACCTACCGGACGGAATACGGCAGGATTCATTCTGTGGAATACGGCACGCAGGTGTACCCTGCAAGGTGTGAGCTGACAGATGACGGCGCTGTATTGTCGTACAGCGAGAACGGCTGTATTTATGACGAGAATACCCGCATTACGGTTGATGTACTGGAGGACGGATATTATCAGTATACTGCGATACCGATTGATGTTTACGGCAATGAATACATAGCGGGTACGGCTATTGTAAGCATTAAGGACGGAAAGGCGACGCTTGAAGCAGTGACAGCCGACCGTGTGGATATTTGAGCTTTACGGATATGCTGTTCAATGAGATAAAATAATATAAAGTTAAACTTCACGATAAATCGGAATTTTGAAAGGGTGAGACCGTGGGACCTAATCCGGAGCATCTATATCCAAACGAAAATATCAGACAGATTGTGTACATCAAAAATATAATTACAAAACCTAATATTATTGTGGGAGAATACACTTACTATGATGATGTGAACGGCGCAGAAAGATTTGAAGAGCATGTTACCCATCATTACGAATTTCTCGGCGATAAACTGATTATCGGAAAGTTTTGCGCTATTGCTAAAGGCATAGAGTTTGTCATGAACGGAGCCAATCACAGAATGAACAGCGTCACAACATACCCCTTTAACATTATGGGCGGAGGCTGGGAGCAGTTTACCCCCCGCCTTGAAGAATTGCCCTTTAAAGGAGATACGGTAGTCGGAAATGATGTCTGGATTGGGCAGAATGTGACGGTAATGCCGGGCGTACATATCGCAGACGGTTCAATCATAGCGGCAAATTCAACTGTCACAAAAGATATTCCCGCGTATACCGTCGCCGGCGGAAATCCGTGCAAGGTTATCCGCAAGCGATTTGACGATGAACTGATTGCTTATCTGCTTGAGCTGAAATGGTGGGACTGGGACGCGGAGAAAATATTCAGAAATATGGACGCACTTTGCAGTGGTGATTTGGAAAAAATCAAGCATATATTATAAGTTTAAATTTCCCATCTTTTGAATACAACTAAATAATTTAATAACGGAACAGTTATCTGACTGTTCCGTTTCTTTTTGCTCAAAATCATATCAAAAAAGCAGAAATTTGTCATATCGGCAAAATGCTCCCGAATTTTCTTCTGAAACAAAATAAAGAAATCAAAATTCTCTAAACAACAACATCTTGTAAAATGATAATTATTCTTAAACTTTTTGGTGAAAAAGACCGAAAACTTTGTGCAATATCCACTAAATTGATTTTACGTATTTAGCTATTTTTTCGGCTCAAATGATAAAATTACCACTTGCATTTTGTAAACGTGAGGGTTATAATATTATTAGACACTTTTAGGCACTTTTGAGGTGATTTAGCCACTTATTTTCCCAACAAGTTTCACTTTTTAAAAAATAAGGGCTTAACCCGTGTCGGGTGCAATTTTACCGAAAGGAGGACAAGTCATGACAGGAACCTTCAAATCTACCCTTGACGCCAAGGGAAGAATGAACATTCCGCTTAAGCTCAGGGAAGAAATGGGCGCAGACTTTGTCCTTGCCAAAACCATCGGTACAAATTGTATCAAGGTATATTCAAAAGAGGGCTGGAAACAGCTTGTGGATAAAATCAACGCAATGCCCCAGGTACAGACGCAGAATATCAAGCGTTTTCTGTTCGGCTCGGCTTACGAGGTGTCGGTGGACAAGCAGGGCAGAGTGTCCGTTCCGCCTTCGCTCAGAGAATATGCAGATCTTTCCTGCGACGTTCTTGTGGTAGGACTTGAAGGCTCGGCTGAAATCTGGGATAAGACCAAGTACAACGAATTTAACGACAACATTGATATGGACGAGCTTGTTTCGCTTGCCGCAACGCTTTCAATCTGATACGGGGGTACGATATGGCTGAAAAACAAATTCACATACCCGTACTACTAAGACAGACAATTGAAGCGCTTGACATAAAGCCGGACGGAACATACGTTGACTGCACGACAGGCTTTGCGGGACATTCCCTCGAAATAGCAAAGCGGCTTGACGGCGGCTTGCTAATCGGCCTTGACCGCGATCCCGATGCGGTAGCGGCGGCAGAGGAAAAGCTGAAGCCCTACAAGCACATTCTGCTGAACCGTAAATTTTCCGCATTTAAGGACAGCCTTTGTGAGCTTGGGGTAGAAGCGGTAGACGGCGTTCTGATGGATCTCGGAGTTTCCTCCTATCAGCTTGATACAGCAAAAAGAGGCTTTTCCTATCACGAGGACGCGCCGCTTGACATGAGAATGAGCAAATCGGGACTTAGCGCTTACGATGTAGTCAATGAATATCCTGCCGACAGACTTGAAAAAATACTTTTTGAGTACGGCGAGGAACGCTTCGCAAGAGGAATTGTTTCGGGGATAACAAGGGCGAGAGCTGAAAAGCCGATAGAAACGACCTTACAGCTTGCAGAAATAGTAAAATGCAACGTACCGCTGAAGGTGCGCAGAGAGAAAAATCCCTGCAAAAAGACCTTCCAAGCGATAAGAATAGAGGTAAACGGCGAGCTTGACGAGCTTGAAAAAGGGCTTAACGACTGCTTTGCGGCTTTGAAAAAGGGCGGCAGGCTTGCGGTGATAACCTTTCACTCAATTGAGGACAGAATAGTAAAGAACAAGTTTAAGGAGTACTGCACGGGCTGTATCTGCCCGCCGGAATTTCCCGTCTGTGTGTGTCATAAAAAGCCCGCAGGCGAGCTTGTAACAAGAAAGCCGGTAACGGCAGACGAAAACGAGCTTTCGGAGAATAACCGCTCACGCAGCGCAAAGCTGAGGGTTATCCAAAAGCTTTAAGGAGGAATGTTAAATGCAAACGCTTCATAACAAAACAAGCGTAGCTTACGATATGTCCCTTTTTGATACTTCCGTCAGAAAGGAACAGCCCAAGGAGCAAAAAGCGCCTGAACTCAAAATGGTTACGGTTTCTGCCGCGAAGGTCGGAAAGCCTGTTGTGATAATACTGATAGCGGCTGTATTCCTTGCCGTGTTTACAATGTTCCTGTACAGCAAGGCAATGCTCAGCGAGCTTAATTTAAGGATAAGCAACCAGACGCAGGCTTTGCAGGAAGCGCAAAGCATAAACACCGCGCTTAACGCACAGCTTCAGGGCTCTGTTTCGCTTGACAATGTTGAGCAGTATGCACAGAATGAGCTCGGCATGCAGAAGGTAAACGCCTCTCAGGAAAAATATGTCGAAATGAACACCGGCACCATGACAGAAGCGGCTGAACAAGAGGAAGAAAACATATTTGTAAGTATACAGAATCGCTTTACGGACATAATGGAATATTTGGGCTTTTAAGACATATAAATCTAAATGAACAAGCAGGCGAGGGCACACCGCACAGCTCCTTTTCCGACGGCTTATGAGCGCCGTTATGGGAAAGGGCAAAGCTGTTTTATGAAGAAAAATTATTAATAAAAAGGAGCAATAATGAGTATAAAGCCGACAAAAAGTATGCGTAACCGCATAGTGTGGGTTACAATCTTTTCAGCATTTTTGTTTGCGGGCTATGTCAGCGTAAAGCTCTTTGACGCGGGTATAGTAAAAAGCGGAGATATGCAGAGCATGGCGAACGAGCAGCAGCAGAGCAGTTTTACGATAAAAGCTCACCGAGGAACAATATATGACCGCAATAATAAGGTGCTTGCACAAAGCACGGCGGCGTGGGATATAATAATTGCTCCGAGCTATATAGAGCTGTACGAAAAGGATAACCGCGAATTTATCTGCAAGGGACTGTCGAAAATACTTGATGTGGAATACGAAACGCTTGCAAAGGCGTGCGAGGATACAAGCAACGGATATTACATTGCAAAAAAACGAGTAAACCGTGATGTGGTTGAAGCGGTTGACAGCTTTATTCTTAAGAACAATCTGAAGAAAACCTCTATTTATGCGGTAGAGAACAGCGTAAGAAGCTATCCTAACGGCTCGCTTGCCTCAAGCGTTATCGGTTTTATCAACGAAAACGAGGAAGGCTACGGAATAGAAGCCTACTATAACGAATATTTAAAGGGCGTTGACGGCAGATATATAACCGTTACCGACGCTGACGGCGACGCAATGCCGTACGAGCATGAAGCCCGCTATGAAGCGATAGACGGAAACAGCCTTGTGCTTACCATTGACGAAACGCTCCAATATTATCTTGAAAAAAATCTTGAAACGACGGTTTCACAGCACAAGCTTGAAAACCGCAGTACGGGAATAATCATGAATGCAAAAACCGGAGCGATTGTCGCAATGGCAACCTATCCCGGCTTTGATCCCAACGATCCGTCATACGTCTTTTTTGAAAAGGACCGGCTGACTTTAGCGCAGATGTCCGACGATGGAAAGACGGAGGACGAAATACACGAGAAAAGGCAGGAGATATGGGGCAGGCAATGGCAGAACAAGGCGGTAAGCGAGCTGTACATACCGGGTTCTGTATTCAAGATGTTTACCTGCGCCGCCGCACTTGAAGAAGAGGTAGTATCTCTTGACAGCACCTTTACTTGTATGGGCGTTGCCGATGTCGCAGGTACGAAAATCAGGTGCTGGAATTCGGGAGGACACGGCACATCTACTCTCACCGAGGCGATGATACGCTCCTGCAACCCTGCGTTTATCGCAATAGGCCAGCTTCTGGGCGAGGATAAGTTCAGCAAGTATTTTGAAGCGTTCGGCTTTACCGAAAAGACAGGTATAGATTTGCCGGGCGAGGCACAGTCGCTTTACGTCCCTCTTGAAAGAATGGGAATAGTTGAGCTTTCAAGCTCTGCGTTCGGTCAGACAAACAAGGTAACTCCCATTCAGATGGTTGCTGCTGCGGCAGCGGTCGTAAACGGCGGAAAGCTGCTTACTCCTTATGTTGTGGATAAGATAATCGACAGCAACGGAAATGTTATTAAATCTGCCGAAACAATAGTAAAAAGGCAGGTTATAAGCGAAGAAACCAGCGCAACAATGCGTCAGATACTTGAAGATGTAGTAACCTTCAACGGAGGAAGCAACGCCTATATCAGCGGCTACCGCATAGGCGGAAAGAGCGGAACCTCCGAAAAGATAGACGATTATAACAGCGGCAAGACCGAGGAGCTTCGCTATGTGGCGACCTTCTGCGCCGTTGTACCGATAAACGATCCCGAATACGTAATGCTTGTAGTGTGCGATGAGCCGACCTCGGGCTACATTTACGGAAGCGCGATAGCCGCCCCCGTTGTATCGGCGGTATTCAAGGAGGGGCTTGAATATCTCAATATATACCCCGAATACACCGCAGAGGAGCTTGCACAGCAGGATGTAACGGTACCGTATGTTGCGGGCTACAACAGTATAAGAGCAGAGGGTATGCTCACGGCGGCGGGACTTAAGGCTGAGATAATCGGAAGCACCGACGGTACGGTGGTAACAGGTCAGGTGCCTATATCCGGAACTGTAATGCCAAGCGGCGGTACGGTACTGCTTTACATGGGAGATATACCGCTGTCGGACTACCGCTTCTCGAAAGTACCGAATGTAATAGGAATGACGGTAGAAGAAGCGAACAAGGCGCTCACCGATGCGGGACTGAATATCTGCGTAACGGGTTCTGCAACGGGAAGCGAAGCAAAGGCGGTTACACAGAGCATTGAAGCGGGACTTACCGTATACAGAGGAAGCGTTGTTGAAGTAAACTTCCTGATAAACGACGAAACAGGCTGATAGCCGTAGAATAACAAAAAGAGAGCCGGGTGAACAAGGTGACGCTTTACGAATTATGCCCCGAAGCAAAGGACTGCGGCATAGAAAATACCGAAATAACCTCAGTTACTGACGATACCCGCAGTGTTTGCAAGGGCAGTGTGTTCGTATGTATTAAGGGCGCGCGCTTTGACGGTCACAATGCGGCAAAGGAAATGCTTGAAAAAGGCGCGGCGGCGGTTGTCGTGTCTCGCGACACAGGCTGTGAAAGGCAGATAATCTGCGAAAACACACGCCTTATGCTGAGTATACTCGCTTCACGCTTTTACGGCAATCCGGCACAAAAGCTCAAAATGCTTGCGGTGACGGGTACAAACGGCAAAACGACAACGGCTCACTTTGTAAAGCACATAATTAATTATGCGGGTAAAAAATGCGGCTGTATAGGAACGGCGGGAAACGACCTGTGCGGCGGAGATATAATCTCTTCTCTCCACGGCACGCCCACTACGCCCAACGCCGTAATACTCTACTCCTGGCTTTGCGAGATGGTAAAAAACGGCGCGGAATACTGCGTAACTGAGGCAAGCTCACAAGCTCTGCACCAGTACAGAATAGGCTGTGACAGCTTTTTGGCGGCAGGCTTTACCAATCTCACAAGAGACCACCTTGATTATCACGGCAGTATGGAAAATTATTATGAAGCGAAAAAGCGGCTGTTTACCCTTTGCGAAAACGCTGTCATAAACATTGACGATGAGTACGGCAAAATGCTTTGCGGTGAATTTTCGGAAAAATGCATAACCTACAGCGTAAAGAGCAAGGCGGATTATTATGCCGAATATATTAGGCTTGCGCCCGACGGCGCAGAATTCATGCTGACAGCAGAGAGGGAAAAGAAAGCCTTCAGGGTGAAAATTCCCATGACGGGTATCTATAATGTTCAGAATGCCCTTTGTGCGGTTGCGATAGCCTCGGCGGCGGGAATTGACACGGCGGACTGCGTAAAGGCGTTTGAAACCCTTGAAGGCGTTGACGGCAGAATGAAGGTTGTCTATAAGGGCAACTTTACGGTAATAACGGATTACGCCCATACCGACGACGCACTTAGCAAAATGCTCAGTGCAGTAAGGCAGGCGGCAAGGGGCAGAGTAATTTGCGTATTCGGCGCGGCGGGCGACAGGGACAGAGAAAAACGCCCCCTGATGGGAAAAGCGGTCGAGGAGCTTGCGGATATGCTCGTTATAACCTCGGATAATCCCGCCCACGAAAATCCCGACGATATAATTGAAGCGGTTTTTTCGGGTACAAGCGGCAAAAAGCCCTGCGTGAAGATTACCGACAGAAAACAGGCGATAAAATACGCTCTTGCCGGTGCAAAAAAGGACGATGTGGTTGTGCTTGCGGGCAAGGGGCAGGAAAAATATCAGATTATAGGCGATGAATATATTCCGTTTTGTGAAGCGGAAATCGTAAACGAAATAATGAAGGAGAGGAACTGAAAAAAATGGATTTGTCTGCTACAATTATAGCGGCGGTAATAAGCTTTGCGATAACTGCTCTTTCGGGATTTTTTGTAATCCCCATGCTAAGACGGCTTAAATTCGGTCAGACTATACTTGATATAGGACCTGCATGGCATAAATCCAAAAACGGCACTCCCACAATGGGCGGAGTTATGTTTATAGGCGGCACGGTAATAGCCTTTGCCGCAGGTATAACTGTTTTATGGCTGACAGGCGCACTCAAGCTCGACACGGTAGGTGCGGCAGGCTTGCTCAATTCCGTATCTGCCGTTATAATGGCGGTGATGTTCGGCTTTATCGGCTTTGTTGACGATTTTATCAAGGTTAAGAAAAAGCGCAATGAGGGACTTACCCCCATGCAGAAAATAGTTATGCAGGTGCTGGTAATAGCCGCTTATTTCACTTCAAGGATTATTTCGGGAGATACGTCTACCGTAATTGATTTTCCTTTCCTCGGTCAGCTTGATTTGTGGTATTTCTACTATATCATAATGGGACTGGGTATAATATATCTTGTAAACGCCGTAAATCTAACCGACGGCGTTGACGGGCTCTGCTCCTCCGTTACGATTGTTTTCTGTGCGGCCTATCTCGTTATCTGCTCGCTTTTCGGTATGCAGGAGATGAGCATAGTTTCTGCGGCGGTGGGAGCAGGCTGTATGGGATATTTTATCTGGAACGCACATCCTGCCAAGGTTATGATGGGGGATACGGGCTCGATGTTCCTCGGAGGAATTGTCGTTTCGCTCGGGATTGGCACAAATACCGAATTTATAATGGTTATATGCTGTGCGGTATATATCTGGGAGGCGCTGTCGGTGCTTATTCAGATGACATATTTCAAGCTCACGCACGGCAAGCGTCTTTTCAAGATGACGCCCATTCACCACAGCTTTGAAATACGGGGCTGGAAAGAGGGAAAAATCGTTGCGGTGTTCTCCCTTATTGAACTTGCGGCCTGCTGTGCGGCAATAGCGTTTGCATATTACGGAATGATGTAATTCTTTTTGATATACTTTTAAGGGAGGGAGAACGGTGTCACAAGGCAAGGGACTCAGCTATGAGCAAAGAAAGGCTCTTTACGAGGAAAACGTCCGTGACAGACACGGCAACAAAATTGCGGATAACGCCAAAAAAGCCGAAAGACCTAAAATAGAGCCGATAGTTTTTAATAAACCCCGCAATGAATCGGGAATGACAGTCAGCCTGTCCCAAAGCCCAAAAGCCTCTCAGAATACTGAGCAGACGGCAAAAGAAAACAAAACCGACAACACAGCGGCAAGGAAAAGGTCGGTTACTCCCGGCGGAATAATTGACGGATTGATATACAGCTGTAAAGCCCCCGATGCGCCGACAGTAACCTATACTCGTATGAGCTCATTAGGCAGATTTGATATGCCGCTTTTCACGGTGGTTGTAATACTGCTTGTTATGGGAGTTATCATGATGTCCTCTGCAAGCTATGCCTATGCGCTTAAAGATGAGGGCGACAGCTTTGCGTATGCAAGCAGACAGCTTGTTGCGGCAATAATCGGATTTGCCTCTATGCTGTTTATTTCCCGCCTTGATTATCACTTGCTGATTATGCCGCTGAGACGCAAAACATGGGTAAAGGGCAGGCTTGTACCCAAGGAAAACGGAAACGGCGTAAACATGACGCATTTGTTTTTCCTGTTCTGCCTGTTTCTTATGGTACTGGTTGTGTTTATGGGCGAATCCGTAAACGACGCAAAGCGCTGGTTAGTTATTTTCGGAGTGCGCTTTCAGCCGTCGGAATTTCTGAAGCTGGGCGCAATTTTGCTGACCGCATACGTTTTACAGCGTAATTATGACAAGCGTAGTACTATGGTGTGCGGATTTATGAAATACATACTCATTATCGGCGTGTGCTGTTTCTTCTGCCTTTTGCAAAGACATATGTCCGCACTTGTAATACTTGCGGTGATTATACTCGCCATGATGTTTGTAGGCGGATGTAACAAATACGGCTTCATTATATTTATCGCACTTGCACTGGTGGGCGGAGCAATATTTTTGGCGTCAGGCTCGTGGGAGTATCTGAACGATAGAATACAAAGCTGGCAAAAACCCTTTTCGGACGCACGGGATACTACATACCAGACTGCACAGTCGCTTATAACAATAGGCTCAGGCGGCTGGTTCGGACTGGGGCTGGGTAACTCGCGGCAGAAATATTATTATCTGCCCGAAAGCCAGAACGACTTTGTCTTTTCGATAATATGCGAGGAGCTCGGCTTCTTCGGCGGAATGGTTATAATACTTCTGTTTGTTATGTTTGCCGTGAGAGGCTTTACCATAGCCATGAGAGCAAGGGACAGATTCGGCTCCTTTGTTGCACTCGGAATAACGCTTCAGATAACCTTGCAGGCGCTGCTTAACATAGGCGTTGCCTGCAATGCCATCCCGAATACCGGTATATCCCTGCCGTTTTTCAGCTACGGGCGAACAGCGCTTGTAACACAGCTTGTTGAAGCGGGAATACTGCTGAGTATTTCAAGACAGGCTGAAACATAAACACAAAAGGAGAAACAAAAATGAAGGTTGCATTTGCCGCAGGCGGTACAGGCGGACATATAAACCCCGCTTTGGCTATTGCCGACAAGCTGAAAAACGTTTTACCGGATACCGAAATACTCTTTATCGGCTCACCGTCGGGACTTGAAGCAAAACTTGCGCAAAAGGCGGGCTATGCCTTTTCTCCCGTTGAAATGGCGGGAATACAGCGCAGACTTACCCCTGAAAGCATAAAGTTGAATATTAAGGCGGCAAAGTGCTATATCACCGCAGGAAAAAAAATAAAGAAGATTTTCGATGAATTTAAGCCCGACCTTGTTATCGGCACGGGCGGCTATGTTACGGGTACTGTGCTTAAAACCGCAGTAAAATGCGGCATTAAAACCGCAATACACGAAAGCAACTCTTTGCCCGGAGTGTCCACCAAAATGCTCGCTTCAAAGGCGGATATAGTAATGCTCGGCTCGGCTGACGCAAAAAAGCACATTAAGGAGTGTAAAAAGTGCGT
Organism: uncultured Ruminiclostridium sp.; assembly: GCA_944386545.1. GTDB lineage: Bacteria > Bacillota > Clostridia > Oscillospirales > Ruminococcaceae > Ruminiclostridium_E. The sequence goes on along the minus strand of CALXBK010000011.1, from coordinate 15,300 downwards.
TGTAACGGGAAATCCGCTGAGAAACAACATTCCCATAGAGGAAAAGCAGGCGGCGAAAAAGCGGCTCGGTCTGCCTCTTGACTGCATTACGGTGCTGTCAGCAGGAGGAAGCCAGGGCGCGGTAAGGATAAACGAGGCGGTATCACAGCTTCTCGCATGGGAGCAGAAAAAGGGCAATATCAATCATATCCACGGCTACGGCAAGCACGGACGGGAAACCTTTCTCAAAAGCCTTGAGGAGCTTGGCGTTGATACAGATAATCCGCATTTTATAATCAAGGAGTACATCGACAATATGTACACCTGTATGTGTGCAAGCGACCTCATTATAACGAGGGCGGGCGCAATGACGCTGACGGAGATTACGGCAATAGGCAGAGCGAGCATACTCGTTCCTTATCCTTATGCGGCGGAAAATCACCAGTATTATAACGCTCTTACGCTTCAGAACGCCAATGCGGGCAGAATAATAAACGATAAGGAGCTGACAGCGGCAAATCTTATAGCGCAGGTCGGCGAGCTTATCAGCGATACTGCCCTGCTTGAGCTTATGGGCGAAAATGCGGCGTCACTTTCAAACGGCAGCGCCGCAGATAAGATATTAAGCGAGATTATCACCTTGATGGGGTTAAGCTCTTAAAATAACACAATCCCTCTCAAACGCATAATATGGTAAAAAGCCATGAGAGGGTGATACTATGGAAAACCAAAAGCTGATAGTCAGCGGCGGTAAGCGCATTGAGGGCGAAATTGCGGTACACGGCGCAAAGAATGCCGCGCTCCCGCTTTTGTCGGCAACGGTGCTTGTAAACGGAGAATGTGTATTACATAATTGTCCGAGGCTTACCGATATAGATGCGGCTTGCCGCATTTTAAGCCATATCGGGGTAAAATGCAGGCGCGAGGGCGGTACGGTGATTACAAATGCGCAAGGTGTAAGCGGCTGCGAGGTACCCGTTTCCCTTATGCGTGAAATGCGCTCCTCCATTGTGTTCTTAGGTGCAATGCTCGGCAGAATGGGACATTGCCGTCTGTCATATCCCGGCGGCTGCGAGCTTGGACCGCGACCTATCGACCTGCACCTTTCCGCGCTTAAAAGCATGGGTGCGGTAATCGAGGAGCGTTACGGCTATCTTGAATGCTCTGCTCCGTCGGGGCTTTGCGGCACGGCGATAACGCTGTCGTTCCCGTCTGTGGGAGCGACTGAAAATATCATTTTGGCGGCGGTGCTTGCAAAGGGTACTACTGAGATACACAACGCCGCAAGAGAGCCGGAAATCTGTGACCTTGCCGATTTTCTCAACTCCTGTGGAGCGAAAATAAGCGGAATGGGAAGCGACCGCATTACAATCGTCGGAGTAGCTGAGCTTCACGGCTGTGAGCATAGGGTGATACCCGACAGAATAGCGGCGGCAACGTATATGTGCTGTGCGGCGGCAACAGGCGGAGAGCTTATCCTCAGCGGAGCGAATGCGGCGCACCTTGATTCGGTCATACCCGTGCTTCGCAGTATGGGCTGTAAGGTATACAGCTTCGGCAAAGGCAATGTATATATCAGCTCGGGAGCGACGCTTAAAGCTCCCCATACCGTAAGGACAATGCCGTATCCCGGCTTTCCGACCGACGCGCAGGCGCCTCTTACGGCAGTGTGCTGTATTGCAAGGGGAACATCGGTATTTGTGGAAAATATCTTTGAAAACCGCTACCGCCATGTGGGAGAGCTTTGCAGAATGGGCGCTTCAATAAAGGTGGAGGGCAGAGTGGCGGTTATCGAGGGCGTGAAGGCTTTAAGCGGGGCAGAAACCGTCGCCTGCGATTTAAGAGGCGGCGCGGCTCTTGTGGTAGCATCGCTTGCCGCAGAGGGAAGCTCCGTAATAAGCGGCACAGCCTACATCGACAGAGGCTATGAATCAATCGAAAAGGCTTTGAGAGGCGTGGGAGCTTGTATAAAGCGTGTATAAATTAAAGGAAAGGACTGAGCAAAATGGCGGATAATAACAATAGAAACGGGCTGTCGTTTGAAATGCCGCCCTCGGGTAAAAAGCGGCAAGGCTCAGCTCCCGTACAAACAACGCAGGACAGCGTAAAGTCCGAAGCAAAATCAGGTATAAAAGAAGCTGATAGGGCAAAACCCGAAAGAAAGCCTTTCGGAAAAAGAAAAGGTAAAGAGCCATCAAAAAACATTCAGCCGAATAAGGCTGAAGCTAAAAGCTCGGTAACGCAAAAAGACGAAATGCCGCCCCGTTCTCCCGAAAAAATAAGGGCAGAAGCGACACGCAAAAAAAAAGCGGAGCTTTACAAAAAGCCGCAGTATGCCGAGGACGGCTCAACCGGTGAATTTCAGACGGTAAAGCCCATAAACATACAAGCAAAGGCTCTGCGTCAGAAGGGTGTAAAAAAGAGCCGTACCCGCACAAGAAGAAAACGGCTCTCAGCTTATCTGATTTATTACATCATGTTCGGTATTATCGCCGCAGTTGTGCTGGGCGTGCTTTCTACTACGGTGCTTTTCAAGGCGGAAAACTTTGTTGTCACGGGCGAAACCGTGTACAGCTATGACGAGGTTGTAAAGGCGCTGGGCGTAAACAAAGGCGAGAACATGGTGGTGATGGATGTTGCGGCGGTTGAAAAACGGCTTCTTGACAATCTGCCCTACATCGACAAGGCAACGGTAAGCCGTCATATATTCAGCAATACTCTTGAAATAACCTTAGTTCAGGCAAATTCTGCGGCAAATGTGAAAAAGGACGGCGTATATTATCTTGTTTCCGAAAACGGCAGAATAATGGACAGCGACCTTAAAACGCCGAACAAGAGCTGTGTTGTTGTAACGGGATTTGAGCCTGAATATGCGGTAGACGGCGATTTTCTCTCCGTGTCAAACGAGGAGAGCCGAAACTATCTGAGCCGCCTGCTCAAATGCGTCAAGCTGTATTCGGATATTGATTCGGAGTATGAAGCAGATTCCGAAAAGAAGTACGCAATACTGTTCGATTTGCTTGAGGTGATTGAGAAAACGGGACTGAAGGAAAAAATCAAGTCAATTGACATTTCAAGTATATACAAAATAACCCTGCAATATGACAGCACGCTTACTTTGGAGCTCGGAGACATTTCAAATGCACAGGTAAAGCTGTCGGTTGCAAAAAATCTCATTGACAAGGGTGAATTTGAGGGCGAAAGGGGAATTATCATACTGTCTGAGCTGACAGATGACGCCTACAACATGAAGGTTACGTTCAGACCTGTTTATGACGGTACTTCAGATAACACCTCTGACAGCTCCGATGACGGTCCTCAGATAGGCGATACAACGGAAATTCCCGAAGAATAATCACGAAAAATACAAGATGTTGTGCCAAATTGCAAATTTTAAACTACAAATGCGAATTATTTTTATAAAAACCCTTGCATTTATTTATAAAATCTGTTAGAATAGTAAAGTAAAAGGTTTTACCCGAAAACGGAGGAATGCAAAATGGATTTTGAATTCGATGAAGAAGAGTTTGAGCGAGACGTCAAGATAAAGGTTGTCGGTGTCGGAGGCGGCGGAGGAAACGCCGTTGAAAACATGGTGCGCAACAAGGTTGAGGGCGTTGACTTTATTATAGTAAATACCGATGTAGCCGCTTTGAAAAGCAAGGACGGCGACGCTATGGAGCGCGTTCAGATAGGCAGAAAGACCACAAAGGGCAGAGGTGCAGGCGGCAGACCTTCAAAGGCGGCTGAATCCGCACAGGAAAACAAGGACGATGTGGCCAGTGTTTTAAAGGGCGCTTCTCTCGTGTTCGTAGCGGCAGGTATGGGCGGCGGCACAGGTACGGGCGCGTCTCCCGTAATCGCTGAGATTGCCCAGGAGATGGGTATACTTACCGTCGGCGTTGTTACAAAGCCTTTTGCCTTTGAGCGTGAATTCAAGATGAATGTCGCTTTGCAGGGAATTGCAGAGCTCAGAAAGCACGTTGACGCTTTGATTATCGTTCCTAACCAGCGTCTTCTTACAATCAAGGAAAAGAACATTTCCATAAAGGCGGCGTATGCAATGGTTGACGATGTGCTTTACCAGGCGGTGAAGGGTATTTCCGACCTTGTAAACGTGGACGGAGAGGTCAACATTGACTTTGAGGATGTCAAGGCAACGCTTGAGGGTGCAGGCGACGCACATATGGCAATAGGCCACGGTACGGGCGACGACCGCGCAGAGCAGGCTGTCCGCGAGGTAGTGGAAAGCCCGTTGCTTGAAACCTCAATCAAGAATGCAGGCAAGCTGCTTGTGAACTTCTCAATTTCAGAGGATACCACTCTTGACGATGTTGCAAGAGTTATGGATTTGCTTACCGAGGCTGCCGCACCCAATGTAGAGGTTATTCACGGTGTAAGCTTTGATCCCAGCCTTTCAAACGAGATGAATATTACGGTTATTGCAACCTGCTTTAGGGATGATGCCGGCAACTCTCTCGTTACTTCCGATAACGCTGTTCAGAGCGTGCTTTCAGGTTCTTCGGACGAGCCGCTTCAGACGCTTGATTCAAAGTCGCTTGAGTTCCCCTCTGCCCCCGGAGAGATGAGTGAGGACGACAGCTTCTCGGATCTTATGAATATCCTCAACAGCAGAGGAAACTGATTTCCGACATAGATTAAATACTTATTTGCGTTGCCATTAGGCAACGCAAAAGTTTTATACGCAAAATCCGTCTATATACTTGAAATTTTTCCCCTTTTAGTATAAAATAAAATAGACGGAATTTTGCCATCGTCCCGATTCGGACTGAAAGGATCTTAAATGGAAAAGTTTGTTAAATTTATTACAAATAAATGGTTTAATTTAGGCGTATCTGTGCTGACGCTCGCTTATCCCGTATTTTTGGGCGGTATTGCGCTGTTGCTTGCAGGGTATTATCTTGAGCCTACTCACGAGGGCGCGCTCTATACGCTTCATATTTTTATAAATGTTATTTTTGTGGGTCTTTCGCTGTTTACGCGCAAGCAGATAATTACGAGAATAGTATCGGTGCTGTCGCCGTTTTTTGCTTTTGCGATATTGCTGTTCGGCTTCGGCAACTGGTTTTTCGTTGTTCCGTGCGTTGTGTCGAGCATAGTAATCTTTTTTATTACCGGCGTCGGAGAAACCACCAAAATCGTACTTGGCACGATTTATCTCATAATGTATGTTGTAGGCGTGCTTGTTTATCTCACCTTTGAGATGCTTTTCGGAAGTATCAGCTTTATGGATGTGGATTTGTCCAGAAGAAGCACGGGTTACCGCTATTCGTCGGACGGTTTGTACAGAGTTGTGCTGTATGTCGATCCCGAAAGCGATAAAAGCCGTACGGTATCCTTCTATCTTGAAGAAACCGAGGGCGACATCAGCCTGCCCTTTGTAGAATGTCGTAACGCAAGAAGAAGCATTCACCTTATAACCTCTGATTACTCAAAGCCTGCGGACGTTGAATGGAAGGACGACCACACGCTGTATATCGACGGCAGACTGAGAGAATTTGACTTTGACTCGCTTGATATTGAAACAGAAGAGGACGAGGATTATTGATTTATATAGTATTTCATGAAAGGGGCGCAAATAATGGCGAAAAACAGGACTGTAAGCCTTACCGGAAAAAATTCAAACGAAATATACAGCCTGCGCTATCCCGATTCGGTATTGAGATTTGCAAGCTATGATTTTTCCGGCTTTATAAAGCGCTGTACCGATTACTGCAAGCGCTGTGAGGCTAACAGAGAATACCGCATTGAGGATATTATTTCGCTGAGGACTGCGGTTTGCGCCTGCCATAAGTATGTAGAGGCAAACGCTCACGGGCTGTACGAAAAGATTATACAGGATTTTTTCATTGAATATATCTGCCGCGAGAGGGGAATAGGCACAACAACCCTCTGGAACGACCTTATAAACGCGCAAAGCCCTTTTGAAAAGCTGTTGTTTACCCGCCTTACCGAATATCGCCATAACAAGGGCGTAAATCAGTGGGTAAATCTGCTTAAGCTTCAGGAGTACGCCAAGCGTAAGATAGATTTCATTTTCTCGGAAAAAACCGATATAACCGGCGCATACGCAAAGAGGGATTATTTTGATCTGGCGTTCGGAATTGCCGCAAACGAGATGGGCTATCCCTCAGACTGCTTTACGGGCGCCTGCCTTTATTCCGTGGGCAGGCTTCCGTCTGCTCCCTTTATCGTGAATAACGTTTCAAAGGCGATAGCAAAGCAGTCCCTTCCCGAAATTGAATACAGCGGGCAAAATGTAAAGCGTTTTTCACCGCTAAAGGCGGATTCGGAAGCGATGGACGTGTTCACCGTCATAAAGAATTATATCCCCGAAAAGCCGGATTCGGTGCTTAAAACCATAATCACCACCATGCGCTCAATGCCTAAGAGAGTGTATGTTTCCGAGAGCTTTAAGGCGGTTATTGATTTAGAGATTGATTTACTCCTCGAAAGCGGCGGAGTGCTTCAACATTGCGAGCGTTGCGGCGAGTTTTTCCTGCGTGATGAGGAATATGACCACGACTATTGCAGCAGACCGCAGACAGGCGGCAGAACCTGCCTTGAAATAAGCACGGCTCTTCCTCCCCGCACTCCCGAAGAGGTACGCGAGCTTGACGATATGACCGGAGAGCTTTACGCATATATGTCCCGCAGAATAAACGTTGACCTTACCCAGCGTGAGTTTGCCGAGTGGTATCAGAGCTTTATGGCAATAAAGGAGAGCATACTCCACAATACGCTCAGCATAGCGGAATTTAAGGAATTTGACAAATATTCAAGAGAGCTTCGATTTACTCCCGCAAGACCTGCCGAAGAAAAGCCCGCAGGACAGCCTGCCGCACCCGATAAGGGCGAAGCAAAGCCCGCACAGCAGAAGGTAAAGCCGTTTGTATTTGAACGTATAGACCGAAGCGCATTATATGAGCAGGAAAACCGCCGCCGCAGACAGGAGCAGCTTGAAAGGGAGCTTGAAGAAAGCAAAGCGGAAGAAGAACAGCAGCAGGAGCAACAGGATATTTCAGCGGCTGTTTCCGGACAGCCCGTGCAGACTGTCCGTGTTGTAAAGGCAGAGCAGGCGCAGGCGTTTGAGGTTGACGAATTTAAAAATCCCTTTGACGGAGTATTCGACGAGGGAATTTCAGAGCTTGAAAAGGTAAACAAACGCGAGCTTGATCCGCTTGATTCCATTTTCGATTTCGGCGACGATATAAACGAAACTCCCTCAGAGTCTGATGAAATAATCGGCAAGACCGAAATCAGGGTAGGCGACGAGGAAATAGAGCTTCCCGTAATGACTGAAGCCGATGACGGGGAACAGCCCGACAGCGGCTTTGCAGGAGCAATTGCCAGGGCAAGCTATATGCGTTCGTCAAAGGCGGGATATGCCGCAGGTATGTACAGGCGCACCGCAGAAATGACCTTGGATATACCCGATGACGCAGAGATAACAGGCGATGATTTTGATATTCTGCCGTCAAAGCCGGATTCGGTAATTCAGAATTTCAGCAGTGAAGGCGTGAAAAAAACTGAGGAAAAGGCTGAAAGAAAGCCGAAAGAAAAAAGCGCTCCCCCTGTCATCACTCTCGGCGATTTCGAGCAGACGCCGCCCGATGAAATACCGGGAAATGAAAAGCGCAGAAAAAGCACAAGAAATTCAGGCGGCGCAAAACGTCTTTTAGACGGTATAATAAAGCCGTCAAAGAACAGAAATCCCTTCTTAGACGATGGAAATGAAGAATAATTCTTACGAGCTTAAAAGAAGGCTTGCGGATTTGTTTTTTCCGAACAGGTGCCCATTTTGCTCCCGCATAATCGGCGCTATGGACTATATCTGCGAAGGCTGTGCCGCTTCATTTAAGGCTGATAACCGCTGCGAGGAATTTTGCGGCGGCAGGCTGTTTTGGGTGTGCGAATACAACGACAAAAACCGCCGTATCGTATACGGAGCTAAAAACTCCCGCGACGGCTCAAAGCTCGGATTTATGGCATACACGCTTTGCGCCTGCCTTGCAAAATACAAAGCGGCAAGGGATTTTGACGTTATTGTCCCTGTGCCGATGTACCGCGGCGATAAGCTTAAAAGAGGCTTTTCACAGTCGGAAAAAATTGCCCGCGAGATGAGTATGATTATCGGCGTGCCGACCGAAAACGCAGTAGTAAAGCTTCGCCGTACAAAACAGCAAAAACAGCTTTCAAAGACGCAAAGACGGGATAATCTCAAAAACACCTTTGAAGTATTAAGCGGCATGGATATAAAGGGCAAAAGACTGCTTATTATTGACGATGTAACGACAACGGGAGCAACGCTTGCCGAAATGTATGAAGCCGTAAGTAAATACGGCTGTAAATCGGCGGATTTTGCGGTGTTTTCAAAGACTGCGCAAAAAGCCTGAAATTCCGAAATTTTAATGCTCCGTCAATTTTTCTCGTAAAATTTTTCAGGTAATATTTTTTCTTTCACGGCAAATTATAATTTTGCAAGCAGGAAATGATGCATACGGCAAAATTTATGCCGATAATGAAAGGAAAGTAATATGAGCAAGAAAACAGCTTCAAATATGAAATGCGTTGCCGCAGCTATGGTTGCGGGCGGACTTACCTTTGCGGCGGCAAGAGCCATGACCGCCACCAAAACCCATGTGGTAAAGAAGGCCACGGGCAAGGCGATAAAGGCGGTAGGAGCGGTAATTGACTCGCTTCAGATGTAAATTTAAAGGGTGGGAATTTGCGTTCCCACCCTTTTAGCATTTTCTTGACTATAATCTGAAATTATGATAGAATTAGCAGAGAGTCAGCTAAGCTTATAATGCTCGTCAAAGATTTTAAATCTGCCGCTCTTGAGTATTTCGCCGTAGTGCAGACTGTCTTTTATTCTCTCCTCGGTAATTATACCCGATAGGCGCTCGCTTTCACCGACGTGATTGTCGCTTCCCGCCACGGCGGGCAGAGTGTACTTTTCGGCGTAAAACTCAGCCATCTCATTTGCGGTATCCGAATTGTGGGAGTTGATGACTTCAACCCCGTCGCAATAATCCGGCAGTAAAATAAATCTGTCTATATAGGGTGCTTCCCTAAACGGGTGTGCTTGCACCGCAATCCCGCCCATAAGGTGAATATAGCTTATAAACTGACGTATATCGGTCTTTTTCATGACGTCGGGATGCGTTAAAAGCCACTGCTTATCAAGCCCGTACACTAATATATCAGGTCCCCAAAAGCTTGACTCCCAGCCGAAAAACACATCAAGCCCGATTTCATCTCCGCGCTTTTTGGCTTTTTCATACCCCTTGCAGAACAGCTCTACACGTTCTTCCCACGGCAGATTGTCGGGTACGGCGGTGTTGCCGTTGAAAAAGTGATCGGTTATAAATAATCCGTCATATCCCTTGGATTTATAAAATTCCGCAAGCTCTGCGGCGTCTATCATGCTGCAATGACTGCCTTGCTTCGTGTGAGCGTGCGTTTCATATTTATACATAATCAATCTCCTTACCGCGTTGTGTGAAATTATTCTATCACAAGCGTTTACATTTGTCAATAAAGCCTGTTCTTATAGTGAATAAAAGCACGGCTTGTTTCATATTATGTAAAAAAACCGAAAGGTGCTGATAATATGAAACGATTTACATTGAAAAGGCTGAAAAATAAAATTCCCGCCTTGCTTATACTGCTGGGCTGTTTTACAGCAATAGCGGTAACGGCGGATTATTCGGGAGTAAGCGTGCGTGCCTCCTCATCGGGCGTTACCGAAAGGAAAACAATTGTGCTTGACGCGGGACACGGCGGCCTTGACAGCGGCGCTGTGGGAGTAAACGGCGAGCTTGAAAAGGACATCAATCTCGCTATTGTAAAGGATTTACGGGATATGCTGACCTTGTCGGGCTTTAACGTTGTGCTTACCCGTGATACTGATACCTCGATACATGACGCAGGAGTTGAGGGCATACGCAATCAGAAGGTTTCGGATATGGAAAACCGCCTTGAAATAATCAAAAACAGCGGCGACTGCATTTTCATATCCGTTCATCAGAATAAATTCACACAGCCGGAGTATTTCGGAGCGCAGATTTTCTACAATGAAAACAATCCCGACAATAAGCTCTTAGCGCAGATAATGCAGGATAATTTCAAGGTGATACAGCCCCAAAACGACAGGCAGATTAAGCTGTCGGGCGACGAGCTGTATCTTTTCAAGGATACAAAGGTACCCGCCGCGCTGATAGAATGCGGCTTTCTGTCAAATCCCGACGACGCCGCAAATTTATCCTCCAAGGAATATCAGCGCAAAACGGCGTTTATCATTTACAACGGAATAGTGCGGTATTTGCAGACGATAAACGAAAGCGGCGACGGTATAGTATAACCGCCTGCAAACGAAAGGAAGTCAAAATGGCAAAGACAAAATCGGTTTATATATGCAGTGAGTGCGGACAGCAGTACCCAAAATGGGCGGGACGCTGTAACTCCTGCGGGGCATGGAACACGCTTGAGGAAACGCTGATACAGCCCAAAAGCCATAGTGTTGTAAATACGGCGGGAAGGCTGTCTGTCAGCAGTATTGCTTCACTTGACTTTGAGGACGAAACCCGCTATCAAACGGGAATGTCCGAGCTTGACAGGGTGCTGGGCGGCGGACTTGTAAAAGGCTCGCTTGTACTGCTCGGCGGCGATCCCGGCATAGGCAAGTCAACGCTGCTTTTGCAAATCTGCGGCTCGCTCGGAAAGGATAAATCCGTGCTTTACATATCGGGCGAGGAAAGCGAAAGGCAGATAAAGCTCAGGGCGCAAAGGCTGTCGGTTGACTCAAAGGGACTTTATATCAGCTCCTGCACCGACTGCGACGTTATTATACAGGGTATAAATGAGCATAAGCCGGATGTGGTGATAATCGACTCTATTCAGACGATGCAGCTTTCCGAGATTCAGTCAGCGCCCGGCAGTCTTGTACAGGTAAGAGAATGTACCCAGAGCTTTATGCAAGCGGCAAAGAGCATGGATATATCAATCTTTCTTGTCGGTCACGTCAACAAGGACGGAGGTATTGCAGGACCAAAGGTGCTTGAGCATATCGTTGATACCGTGCTGTACTTTGAGGGCGACAAGCAGCTTAGCTACCGCATACTGCGTGCGGCTAAAAACCGTTTCGGCTCAACAAACGAGATAGGCGTGTTTGAAATGCAGGATAAGGGACTTGCTGAAGTACAAAACCCCTCGGCAATGCTGCTCACGGGCAGACCTGCGGGCGTAAGCGGAATATCTGTGCTTTGCACTATCGAGGGTACGCGTCCTGTATTGGCAGAGGTGCAGGCGCTTGTTTCAAAGACGGCGTTCACTTCACCGCGCAGAATGTCCGAGGGCTTTGATTACAACAGGCTGTGCGTTTTGCTTGCCGTGCTTGAAAAGCGCACGGGGTACAGCTTCGGCGGCTTTGATGTGTATATAAACGTGATAGGCGGACTTAAAATAGACGAGCCTGCAAGCGACCTTGCCATAGCGCTTGCCCTTTTTTCGGGACTATGCGATAAGCCGATAGGGGACGATGTGGCGGTATTCGGAGAGGTAGGGCTCGGCGGTGAGATAAGAGCCGTATCGTATATAAGAGAGCGTGTAAGAGAGGCAGAACGAATGGGCTTTACAAAGTGCATTGTTCCTAAGGCGTCGCTTAAGAATTTAGATAAATCCGAAAAATACGGAATAAGCATTTACGGTGCGTCAAACCTAAGACAGGCGTTTAAGGTGCTGGAAATGCTCGGAAAGGATAAAGAAGAGGAATAAATGAAGCTGACGGATATTTCCACCATAAAAACTCTGTTTGAGAAGCACGGCTTTTCCTTTACAAAGTCGCTCGGACAGAACTTTCTCATAAATCCCTCGGTCTGCCCGAAAATAGCGCAGCTTGGCGGTGCGGGTGAGAATGTCGGCGCAATCGAGATAGGCACGGGTATCGGCGTGCTTACAAGAGAGCTTTCCGCACGCTGTAAAAAGGTTGTGGCAATAGAGATAGACAAAACCTTAAAGCCGATACTTGACGAAACCCTTGCCGACTGCAATAACACCGAGGTGATATTTGCCGATGTTATGGAAACCGACCTTAAAAAGCTGATAGAGGAGCATTTTTCGGGTATGGAAGTGATAGTATGTGCAAACCTGCCGTATTACATCACCTCGCCCGTCATTATGAAGCTGCTTGAGGAAAAGCTCCCGATAAAGTCCATAACCGTAATGGTGCAGCTTGAAGCGGCGGACAGAATATGTGCAAAGGTAGGAAGCAGAGAATGCGGCGCAGTGACGGCGGCGGTGAATTATTACGCAAAGCCGAAAAAGCTTTTCAGAGTGAACAGAGGCTCGTTTATGCCCGCCCCAAATGTGGACAGCGCCGTTATCAGCCTTGAACGCTATGACGAGCCGCCCTTCAGGGCAGATAATGAGCCGCTTTTCTTTGAAGTGATAAAGCAATCCTTTGCTCAGCGCAGAAAACAGCTTGCAAATCCCGTATCGGCGTATTTTAAAATTCCCAAGGCGGTGCTTTGCGAAAAAATGTCCGAAAACGGCATAATCCCGACCGCCCGCGCAGAGGAGCTTTCCATGCAGGATTTTGAAGCACTTTATCGGATTATAGCTCAATATAAAAAATCATAGCTTATTCGGTCGGCAGAAAAATTTTTCAGTCTTTCTTTTGACAAAATACAGCCTTTGCTCGGTGTACAATAGGTAAAAAGGATTACCCGCTGTACGCCGTTTTGTTTTAGGAAAAGAAAGGACTGTTAAAAATGCAAAGGGAAGCTGTAACCAAGCTGAAGCAAGCCGCTTCGCCGCAAAGTGTAATAAGGCATATCGCCGTTGCGGTTATTGCGCTGATAATATCTATGACGAGAATATTAGGAAAGCCCTCTCCGTTTTGTGCGTCCTTTACCGCGGCAATGAGCGGTATTGACTGCGTAAGCGCCTTTTTGGGAAGCGTTGCGGGTTATTTTTTTACGGGAGATTTTGAAAATTGTGTTACGGTATGCTCTGCGCTGATGGCAACCGTTGCGGTGCGGCTGATAGCGTCAAGAAGCCAAAGCCGTATCGCGAATACGGTAAGCGCTGTAACTGCGGGAACGGCAACGCTATTTGCAACCGCAATGACCTCACATTCGGTAAGCGAGCTGCTGAGCTGTGTTGCCCTCGGTGTAATGGCGGGCGGCGGAGCCTTTGTAATGCTGAGGCTGAGGAGTATGTACCGCAAGCGTGAGCTTGTGTCGCTGACGCTGTCCTCGGATACAGTGGGCATGGCTTCGGTTATAACGGCGGGAGTTATAGCTTCTTCGGTGTTGTCCTCGTATAGCATAGGAATATTCAATATCGGCGTTATTTTCTCCTGCTGTGTTTCATTACTTGCGGCAATGAGGTATCAAAGCGGCAAGGCGGCAATATGCGCTTCGGCGTTAGCTTTCGGGGTAGCTTTAAATGTCGGTGAGCTGTATGCTCTTTGTATGTCGCTCCCTGTCGGCGCGGCTGTTGCGGGAACCTTTCATCAAAGCAGAAAATTCAGCTGTGCAGGGGCTTTTATCCTTGTGTTTACCCTTTGCACGGCTCTTACCGTTACCGATAATTCGGGGCTTGCGTTAATCGCAAACGCCTTTATGGGAAGCGCGGTGTTTATGCTTATGCCGGCTTTTATTACAAACGACAACGCAGATTATGAAAAAATAAGCCAAAGTGAGGCTGATGTAAAAGCTCTTTTTAAAAAGCGGCTTCAGTTTGCAAAGGGGGCAATTCTTGATGTGCGAAGGACTCTGGGACTGACTGCGGATAAGCTCGAAAAAAAGCGGGATATAAGCTGGGTTAGCAATACCGCCTGCGATAAGATATGCAGACGGTGCAGGTATAATATGCAATGCTGGGGCAAGGAATACGGCGACAGCACAAAGCAGTTTTCAACTCTTGTCACAAGGCTTAAATCAGGCGAAAGACTGGACGGGCAGATGTTTTCTCAGCCGCTTTACGACAGATGCCCTCAGAAGCGTGAGCTGTGCGACAAGCTGACAACGCTTTTTGAAGCGTACACCTCGGCTGAAAATGAACGCCGCCGTATCTCACGCATGAGGGAAATATTAAGCGCACAGCTTTCCTGCGCTGAGCAGATGCTGGACAGCTTCGGTGAAGACGCAGACGGGGGAGAAGTAAACAGCGAGCTTAACAAAACCGCCCACAGCGTGCTTTTAAGGCTTGGCTGCGAGGATGTGAGCGCTGTCTGCGTTGACGTAAGAGAGGGTGCGGGAATGTCGCTTGAAGCGTACAGCGAAAAGGGCTTTTACGCTTCACGCGAAGAAATCTGCGAGGCAATGGGCTATGCCTTGGGACAGAGATTTGAGCTTCCCGTTATTTCAAAGATAAACGACAGCTATAAGCTGAGTATGTTTTCAAAAACCACCTACTGCCTTAATATAGAGATAAGTCAGATAAGCAAGAATGAAGGAACTGTTTGCGGCGACTACTGTGAGAGCTTTATAAACAGCAAGGGAGTGGCGTATATAGTGCTGTCGGACGGCATGGGAAGCGGTGCGAGAGCAAGGGTGGATTCTTCCTTTGCCTGCGGTATGCTGATTAGGCTGTTAAAGGCAGGGATAGGCATAGAAGCGGCGCTCGGAATAATAAACACCTCTGTTTCCTTAAAATCAAGCGATGAGAGCTTTGCTACTCTTGAAATATGCAGTATTGATTTATACAGCGGCGAAACCTGCATCTACAAGGCAGGAAGCGCAAACACCTATATAAAGTGCGGCAGGAAATTCGCAAAGCTTTCCTGCAAGGGACTTCCTATGGGGTGCAGGGATTATCCCGTCTATGACCGTCGGTGCTTTACCGTGGGCAACCGCGATATTATTGTTATGACAAGCGATGGTGCGGAGCTTAACGAAAAATGGCTGTACCGCGAAATGGATAAGCCCGTAACGGATTTAAAGGAATTTTCAAAAACTGTTGCACAAACGGCAAAGTTTTATGCGGGCGATGGTAAAAGCGACGATATTTCCGTTATCGCAATGCAACTAAGCAGATAAAATTAAAGCTCTCCTGTCTGTTTACCATGGAGAGCTTTTTCAATAAGGGGCTTGCCACGTTGAATGACGGGACAAGCCCCTTATTGAATAAAAACTCCCCTGCTTTAACAGGGGAGCAAATTTATTTTATCGGAAAATGTTAAGCAATACGCCTGCGGCATTACTGGAAAATGTTAAGCAATACGCCTGCGGCAACCGCAGAGCCGATAACGCCCGCAACGTTCGGTCCCATTGCGTGCATGAGCAGGAAGTT
>CALXBK010000010.1 GCA_944386545.1 uncultured Ruminiclostridium sp. | reverse complement strand
CCCCATTTTTAATTCTTCTATATTCATATCTCCTATTATACATCTTTTCTGCGAAAAAGTAAATGCTGTTGCCGTGCTTAGAGGCGGGGGACATCTTGCCTAAGTTATATCTGAATTTGCATAGCCCCAAAATGTATTATAAGCATTCTTGATAAAATTTGCTTCCATAAACATATTGATATAATTATTTATGCAAAAATGATATTCTATGATACGCTTTTGATAAAGGTAGTAAAATAGACAGTTCTTTTTTATCGCACATTGTGTCTCTCCCATGTATTATGAAAAAATACAAAAATCCATTATTGCTTTTTGAACATTTATCAAAGGCTTTTTAAAAACATATCCAACAAAGCATTCACTTGAAATAGCATCTGCTGACACTTCTTCCCCCCTATAAAACGGTGGACAGGGATTAAAAATTATTTTCTTTCCTGAAGAAATCAGGAGTTCTTTTGTAATCTGATACGATTTAAAAGCTTCAACACGATCTTTTGATAACGAATCCGTTATTACAACATCTGCATATTTTATTGCTTCTTTTATATCTGTATTATGTCTTATTCCTTCAATTTTGTATTCATCAGGGCTACTTTGCATGAAACTAATTCCGAATGCTTCTGAAGCTTCTTTCCACGCATATCCTATGTTGCTGTTTGCCCCAACATATAAATAATTGTACTTTAGGAAATTATTATCTTTTTTATATAAGCCATAAAGATCTGTTATAATCTCACATGGATGATTAAGATTTGAAAGTCCGTTTATTATAGGTTTTTCACTGTATTCTGCTAGCCTTTTTATCACTTCAAGATCATTGTATCTTATAACGATACAATCTATCCAGTTGTTAAGGTATCCAATAACATCTTTATAATCTTCTTTTTTGTTTAGCGAATCTGATGGAAACAGTATACTTTGTCCCCCAAGGTCAGCTATTCCACGTTCAAATGTTACTCTTGTTCTTATGCTTGATTCTGGAAAAAACAAGACAAAGCATTTCTCATCAAAACGTTTATCAAAAGGTTTTTCCTTATAATAATCAGCCTTATCAAATATTAAAAAAAGTTCTTCTTTAGATATGTCATTTAAGGTTATTAGATTTCTCATTACATGTACTCCTTTTATAATTCTAACGATTACATTATTATGCTATGCTGTGGTCTTACCTTCTCTTTTTGCAGCAAGGTGTAAATTCTGCATCGAATGATCAAAGCAATAAACTCGACAAATATTTTTGCCGATGCCGATTTCATTACTGTGATTTCGCAGATTTTAGTCATTGAGATTGCTCTTGTCATTGCGGAACAATTATTCCGATATATCTCGGCTTTTATACAGATCAATTGCTTCTGACGTAGTGATCTTTCTTGAAGTAAGGCTAGGAATCTTGCCAATGAACTTATGATTAGGCACATTATACTTCTTTTCGGGATGGTAAGTTTCGCCACCCAGTATACCGACTATAGATTATATTTCTCTTCTTTAATCGACTGAATTTACCCAGTTCAGTCGGAATTTTTATGGTACTATTCATATACATAAGCATCTCCTTTCTGCATCCGATATTGATTGATCCTTCTCACTCGATATCATACTATATTTTCGACCGATTGTATACTCTTTTTTCGGAAGATTGCAATTTTTTACGCTTTTCAAGTCTCTTCCACTTTTTCTATGGTCGAATGTAAAATTGTGTTGAAAGTTCACAATTTACTGAAGGTCCAAAAGATAGATATATAAAGCTTTAACTTGTTATGATAACTTGAAATTATCCTAACCTCAATCATTTTGATTGCTATATTTTTGAAACGTTTTTTATATAAACAGGCTCTAAACTACTACCTTAGTTTTTCAATGAATTTTTCAATAAAACACCTATCCTCTTCTTTCATTTTCAAAATATGAGCTGTTATTTTGTCTCCGTATTTTTCCTTTGAGCTTTTTTTAAATTTAATACACATCATCAATAGTATTTGCGATAATTCTTCAATATTTGCTGCCATTTCAAAAAGCTCTTCAAAATCAATTCTATTGAGTTTATTACGACTATATAGATATCGAACGCGTTCTTTCATAATTGATTTATGTTCAGATAATAAATAAGAGATCTTTTTATCCTTTAGTTTAGTAACATTGTCAACCATTACATCATATACTTTAATACCAAAGACCCAATTCATTTCATCATACATCAATGTTTCTCGGTATGTAGAATTAATACCTAATAGATATTCATTTAAAAAATCAACTATCCTCTTAGTATCTAATGTATAAGCCAAGTCAGGAATTTTGAATGATAACATCACAAGGTCTTTATTACAAAATACATTTTTGTATGCCAAAGAAAAATCGTTATATGATAGAGAGTATGGTTCAAATGTTTGGTTTTTATTGAATCCCATTAAATGCAACTGTTTATTTTCATCATCTATTCCATAAATTAGACTTTCATGTTCGAAATCTGTAATATTATATGCCCATTTGTCAGGCACATATTTCTCATTAAGATGCAAAGACAAATATTTATTTTTCTTCAAACAAAACCTTACAAAACCCAGTATTCCATTTGAAGAATCAATATAATCTCTAGGTATGTAGTGTTGTTATATTCGTTAATTATTCTGCGGTGCTTTCCTTTGTGCGTTTTTTCTCGATTAATGCTATTGCCGCAATTCCCGCAAAGCCGACTGCGAAAAGCAAAATGCAGGGCAGCCATTCTATTCCCGCAGGAAGGAGAAGCTTACCGTCATCCGCAAACAGTATCTGCGGCACTGAGGACAGTACAAAGCCGCCGATTACCATATAGACGGCTCTTGTATACTTTGTCATAAGATAGTCAAGAAAGCCTGTCGTTGCAAATATTCCGACAAGACAGCCCAGCCCCACGGGAAGCACATAAAGCACATCGAGGGTTTTAACCGCCGTTACAAATCTGTCGTAAATTCCGATTACGAGGAGCGTATGCGACACCGAAATACCCGGAAGCACAAGCGCAACCGCAACACCGAAGCCTGCCGCAAAGAGTATCGCCGCATCGCCTATACCCGATACCGACTGAACGCTCAGCAGATTTTTGGGGATAAGGGCAATTCCGACGGAAATAAGCATACCTAACGCCGCAAAGATTAAATCGGTGAATTTCACGCCCTTTGCGCCGGACTGTCTGTATATTATGGGGACCGTACCGAGTACGGCGCCCATAAACAGAAAATTCATAAACAGCCCGAAGTTATCAAGCAGATAGGAAACTATCCAGGAAAAGCAGACAACTCCGATACCGCCGCCTATAAGCACGGTGAGCAAAAACAGCACATTGTTCTTAAAATCCTTTGTCAGACTTCCGACAGCCTTTATCAGCCTGTCGTAAATTCCGAGGATAATGGCGCAGGTGCCGCCGCTGACGCCGGGAAGAAGCATGGAGCTTCCTATAATCGCACCGAAAGCGACATTTTTCCTACATTCTTTAAAGCTCAATTACTTACCCTTTCCGATTAACTCTTTGATTACACGAATAAGCTGGATTATAAATGTGGGGATAAATGCAAGTCCTGCCGCAATACCGAAGCTTTGGAGCGTCATTGTCGATGTACCGAATATCTCCGTAACGCCGGGGATAAATACGGCACAGCAAAGCAGAACTATTCCTGCGATGAACGCAAGCAGAGAATACTTGTTGCTCAGCAGTCCGAGCTTGAATATCGATTTGTTGCCGCGGCAGTTAAAGCCGTGGAACAGACGAGCCATACAAAGCGTTGTGAACGCCATTGCACACGCATGAGCCGCCGATAATTCGGGAAGCACGGTGTAAGTGCCGATAAGATATGCTGCGATTACAACCAAAGCGATAAGGAAACCGCCCGACAAAAGTCCTCTTATCATTTTCTTTGTAAGGAAGGAAGCCTTGCTGTCACGGGGCTTATCCTTAAGAAGCGTCCTGTCTGCCTCCTCCATGCTGATTGCAATTGCAGGAAGCGAGTCGGTAAGCAGATTTATGAACAGAAGCTGAACGGCGTTAAACGGTGCGGGGAAGCCGGGAATTGCGGTGAACAGTACCGTAATGATAGCCGCAAGGTTGCCCGAAAGCAGGAACTTGATCGCATTCGTTATATTTGCGTAAATTGCTCTGCCGTTTGCAACGGACTTTATGATGGTAGCAAAGTTATCGTCCATCAGTATCATGGAAGCCGCATCCTTTGATACCTGCGTACCTGTGATACCCATTGCAACGCCGACGTCTGCCTTTTTAAGCGCAGGAGCGTCATTTACGCCGTCGCCGGTCATTGCGACAATCATACCCTTTTTCTGCCATCTGTCTACAATTCTTATCTTATTGTCGGGAGAAACTCTCGCATATACCGATACCTTTTCGATAACTGCGTCAAGCTCCTCGTCGCTCATTGCGTCAACCTGCATACCGTCAAGGCTCATATCGCCGGGCTGCATAATGCCGATTTCGGTAGCAATTGCGCTTGCGGTAACCTTGTGGTCGCCGGTAATCATGACAGGCTTGATACCCGCGCTGATACAGTCGGCAACGGCAAGCTTACTTTCGGGTCTTGGCGGATCGGTCATAGCAGACAAGCCGATGAAGATAAACTCGTTTTCTTCGTCAAAGCTGTGATTTCCGTCCTCAACTATACGGTATGCAAAGCCGAGCACTCTCATGCCTCTCTTTGAGAAATCGTCGTTTGCGGCAAGAATTTTTTCCTTGTCCTCGTCCGTTATGGTGCGGACGGTGCCGTTGTCGTTTATAGATGTCAGCTTTTTCACTATGTTGTCGGTTGCGCCCTTTGTGAACATTATTTCCTTGCCGTTAATCATGTGGAAGGTGCTCATCAGCTTTCTGTCGCTGTCAAAGGGAAGCTCTGCTATTCTGGGAGTTTCGGTGCGTATTCTCTCATACTCGCTCTGTCCCATGTAGTCAGAAAGCGCTGTTTCGGTAGGATCGCCCAGAACGTGGCCGTCGCTGTAAACAGCGTCGTTACACAGTGCCATACCCTTTTTGAGCAGAGAAACGCCGTCGGAGCAGATAGCGGTTGCCGCCTCGGTGATTTCACCGTTTAAATAAACCTCTCTTACGGTCATCTTATTCTGAGTGAGTGTACCTGTCTTATCGCTGCATACAACGGATACACAGCCCAGTCCCTCGACCGCCTTCAAATCCTTAATGACTGCGTTCTGCTCTGCCATTTTACGTGTGCCTATTGCAAGAGCAATTGTAACTATGGAGCTTAAAGCCTCGGGAATTGCCGCAACTGCGAGGGCAACGGCGAACATAAGTGCGTCAAGCGGGGCGGTGCCTCTGACTACATAAAGTATCATCACCAAAAGGCACAGTATGGGTATTGCGATGGAAAGCTGCTTTGAGAACTTGTCAAGACTTCTTTGCAAGGGAGTCTTTTTCCTCTGTGCGGTGTTGATAAGTCCCGCTATCTTTCCGAGTTCCGTGTTCATTCCTATATCGGTAACCACAAACATGCCTCTGCCCGCCGTTACAAGAGAGCCTGTGTAAACCATATTCTTTCTGTCGGCAAGCGGAATTTCCTCGCTTGCCAGTGTTTCGCAGATTTTATCAATACCGTTTGATTCGCCCGTGAGCGAGCTTTCGTTTACCTGAAGTGACGCACAGCTTATCATTCTGCCGTCTGCGGGAACAATGTCGCCCTGCTCTATCATAACAATGTCGCCTACGGTAAGGTCGGCGGCGTCAATTGAATGAACGCTTCCGTCGCGGATAACCTTTGCGGCGGGAGAGGACATGGACTTGAGCGCGTCAAGCGATTTCTCCGCCTTGAAGTGCTGCACCGTACCTAAAATTGCGTTCATGGTGATAACGCATAGAATAACGATAGTACTGGTCAACTCTCCCACGAATATGGAGATGATTGCGGAAATGATAAGGATAATTACAAGCAAATCCAGGAACTGCTCTGCAAATACTCTTATCACGCCCTTGCGCTTACCCTCTGAAATTTCGTTTTTTCCGTACTTTTCGGCTCTTTTTACAGCCTCTGCGGATGTAAGACCGTCCCTGCCTGTAGAAAGCTCGGCAAGTACCTCATCGGTTTTGTTTGAATAATAATTCATTTTGCTTTACCTTTCTTTTTTCGATTTGCCATAGTGAATACGGCGAGGAAAAAAAACAGACCTTCGCCGCACTCCGATGCGACAAAAGTCTTGTCATCAGTCTTTATGACCTATCACGGTACGGATCTTACGATCGTGTATTGACGACACCGTGCGGGAATTACTTCCCTGACTACTCCCTTTTATCAAACATGGGTATTTTAGCACAACTTGGCTTTATTGTCAAGAGGAATAATCATTTTTGTCAGTATTTTGTACCGTTTTTTGCTTTTTAATGCGTTTTATCAGAATAACGCAGAGGATAAGCAATGCGGGGAAAAATACCGCCGCACCCAGTCCCGATTTCATCGCCTCGGATTCTCCCACCTGATTTTGAAAGACACTGCATACAATTCCCGCAAGAAACGGTCCCGTTGCACAGCCGAGGTCGCCCGCCAGCGCCATTACGCTGTACATTGAGGTTGCGCCCGACTTGAAGCGCGAAGCGGCAAGGCTGAATGTACCCGGCCACATTACCGCAACGGAAAGTCCGCAAACAGCGCAGGCGGCAAGGCTTACAGCGGCGTTGTCCGAAATGGCTGTCACAAGATAGCAGCCAACGCACAACGCTCCGCTTGCGCCGAGTGCGATATATATGTTGATTTTTTTAGCGAACGCACCGTATAGCGCCCTGCCCGTTCCCATAAGAACAGCGAAAAGGCACGGACCCAAAATATCTCCGAGTGCCTTGTCCACATTAAGACCGTTCTGGGCAAAGAGCGACGACCATTGCGACATGGCAAGCTCGCTTGCTCCTGCGCACAGCATGAGCAGGAGTATAAGCAGAAAGGCTTTGTTGCACATCAGATTTTTTATGCCGCCGCCCTCATGCTCCGAGGGCATATCGGGAATACGTACCCTTGTAAAGACAATTCCGTTGACAAAAGGAAGCACCGCCCACGCAAGCGGAGGAACATACCATAGTTCATGTCCCGCTGTTTGCAAAAACAAGGTGCTGATAAGCACAACGGCAACCTGTCCCCAGCAGTAGAAGGAATGAAGCAGGCTCATTGCCGCCGCCTTTGCGCTTCCGCTGTCCGCAGGCACGGCTTCGACTATGGGGCTGATAATTACTTCAATCAGACCGCCGCCGACAGCATAAACCACCACCGAGCAAAGCAATGCCGCAAAGGTATCCGCCATGACAAGCGGAAGCACGCCCATCATGGCAAGTCCCGCCGCACACAGAAAATGCGCCGAGCTTACCATTGACCTTACGCTTATCATTCTGCTGAGCTTTATGCTGAATGCATCAATCGCAAGCTGGGTTATAAAGTTTACAAGTATCAGCGTGCTTATTTTGTCATATCCCAGCCCATACTGCTGACGGAATACTATAAATAGTATCGGTGCGAGATTGTTTACCGCGCTTTGGGTTATATATCCTGCATAACAGGCAAAAAAAGTAAAGCGATAGCTTTTCCTTTTGTTTGTCATGGAAATTTCTCCTTATTTTTCCTTAATTACCGCAGAATATTATAATGCAAGCGGAAAACGATTTCAATATTGATTTATTTTTTCAGCTTTTTAACCAAAATGCAACTATCTCAATTAGTGAAATTTAATGAATTAGCGCAAAACTCATTTACTATTTTCCGAAAATATGCTATACTGTTACGAGAAATAAATTATCCGTTGTCCGGTGCTGTAATATATAGACCAAGCTCCGGATGCATGAAAGGATTGGATACATAACATGAAAATTAAAACTCTGCTTATCCTTGTGCTGATAATCTTTGTTATTGTTCCGCCCGTGGCATTTGCAATAACGGCAGGTATCGAGATGAACTCTCTCGCATTGACAAATTACACTTCTACTACCAAGGCTATGGCGGAAAACCAGAGCTACAACCTGGCACAGTATATAGAGTCGTTATCGGTATCGGCAAAGCAGATTGCAGATAACCCTGCTATTCTTGATTTCAATAAAGCAGGGGATTCAACCGCCGCTCTTGACGTATACAAGAGGATGATAGAGAATGACGACGGTACGGGCAAGGTACAGATTTCAAGAATAATTCTTGCAAAGAAGAGCGACGGAAATATTGTATGCGATACAATGGGCGCGCCTTCGGACGATTCTGCGGCATTTAAGACTGCGCTTAACATAGGAAACAACTGCGAGGACGGTGCAGTTACCTTCTATGCGGCAGACGTTTACACGCAGTTTGACGAGGAAGACAGAGAGCGCACCGATCCGCTTTTCACCGACACCACAAAGTCGTCGGATATCAAGCTGATGTGCAAGTACACCGTCGGTGATTATTATGTTATAGTATTCTTCAACGACACGGCAATCAAGGCGTTTGCAACCTCTACACAGTTCTCAAATAACTCCGCGCTGATTCTGATAGACCCCAACGGCTCTATCATGCACGGCAGTTATATAGGAAATGTCAGAGATAACAAGAACCAGGCGTACAACAAGTTTGTATCCTCTGCACAGGCAGACTCCGTAACACAGGCTGACAACTTCAACGGTACGGGTGCGAATGTAGTTTCCACTATCGGCTTTACACAAAAATTATCGCTCAGCGAAGAAGCGGCAACGGCAGAAGGCGAATGGACGCTTGCGGTAATAGCACAGACCGACAAGGCTTATGACGCTTCGGTGGCGGCTATGGGCAAAATTGTGGAACTTATCGTTCTGATTACGATAGTATTTGTTACCGTTGCGATAATTCTTACCGTCATGATTACAAAGCCCATCAAGGTTATTGAAGAAACTCTCGTAAAGGTATGCAGAGGCGACCATGAGGCGAGAATCAACGTAATGGCAAACAACGAATACGGCGAAATTGCAAGAGCCTTCAATGACCTTATCGACGATATAGTGGTAAGTGAAGGAAGATACCGTACCATTATCGAGGTCTCCGACAATATCATATTTGAGTGGAATTTCAAGTCCAACGAGGTATTCTTCTCCAACAACTTCAACAAGAAGTTCAGCTACCGCGCTCCGTCCGACCACTTCGGCGACAGCTTCCTGCTTAAGGTTAAGGTACACCCTGAGGATTCCGAAAGATACCACAAGGACCTTGAAAAGCTCTCAAAGGGTGAGGAATTCAAGGGCAACGAGTACAGATGGAAGAATATTTACGGCGACTATATCTGGATTCTTCTGCGTACCGCTACCATTAGG
This sequence comes from uncultured Ruminiclostridium sp., assembly GCA_944386545.1. GTDB lineage: Bacteria > Bacillota > Clostridia > Oscillospirales > Ruminococcaceae > Ruminiclostridium_E. Next base: position 40,470 of record CALXBK010000010.1, on the reverse strand, counting down.
AACAGAGACGGCAGTATCGCAAAAATTGTCGGTGTTGTAGTGGATATAGACAGAGCTAAAAAGAGCGAAATGATGCTGACGGAGCGTGCAAGCTACGACAGCCTTACCGGACTTTACAACCGCGAGTCCATTGAGCGCACCATTGAGAACGAAATCGAGCTTATTTCCGTTCGTATGTCACAGTTTGCGATACTTTTCATAGATGTCGATGACTTCAAGATTTACAACGATAAATACAGCCATGCTACAGGCGACCAGGTGCTTAAATTCGTAGCCAACACGATTTCCAAGATTACTGAGGGCTTCGGTGTTGTCGGCAGATACGGCGGCGACGAATTTGTAGCCTGCATAAGAAATGTCGAAATCAACGAGCCTACAAGAGTAGCGCAGGATATACTCAATACCCTCAAGGAAGGCTTCATGTCGGATAACGGCGAAAAGCTCACGGTAAACGCAAGTATCGGTATTACGGTTATTGAGGATTCTTCAATGCACGTTGACGAGATTATCGGCATGGCAGACGACGCAATGTACAAGATAAAGAAAAGCGGTAAATCCAACTTCGGAATACTCAACAGGAAAACAGCTTCCGTTTCTCCCGTTCCCACAACGGTTGAGGAGATTGACGTCATCGGCGGCGAGCCTGATGAGGAGCATGAGGATACTGCACCGAAATCAGTTCCGGGTATCGGTTCTGAGGAAATTGTTGAGGACAGACTTGATTAAACAAATTGCATAATCCCCCTTTTACAGGGGGATTCAGACTGTCGATAAACTCACGTCCGCAAAAACACAAGTTTTTTTCATATTCTGTTTTTTGTAAACCAATTTGATGTTTTAAGCTTAGCAGAGCCGACCATCGGCTCTGCTAAGCTGTTTTTGCTTGACGATATCAACAGTCTCCTATCGTGTATGCAACACGGATGTTGCAATAGCAAAACACAGAGCGCAAGCACGGATGCTTGCGCATTAATTTTGCCCGTTATACAGCGACGGAGGCTGTTTCCTTGTCTGCGTGTGTTTCTTGCAGTCTGTCTTATTTTGCAGAAATTGCCTTATGGTACTTGAATTGAACGGAGAAATATGCTATACTTATTTATTATGGCATATTGCGGTTATTTTTATATACCGTGTCATTCGGATTACACGTAAAATCCCTATTTCAATTTAAAAGGAATGATATATATGGCTAAAAAACAAATTGCGGTGCTTTTCGGCGGAGCTTCGGCAGACCATGCCGCTTCGCTTCACACAGCGTACAGCGTGCTCAAAGCTATGCCGCAGAAAATTAAGCCCCTGCCAATTGGAATAACAAGAGCCGGACGCTGGCTTTTCTATCCCGGCAGTATTGAAAACATAAAGGACGGAAGCTGGGAGCGTGACAGCGACTGTTGCAGCTGTGTAATAAGCCCCGATGCGCTGAGCCGCGGGGTAATCAAGATAATTTCGGATAACGAACACGCAGTTCACCGCATTGACGCGGTATTTCCCCTGCTTTACGGCAAGTACGGCGAGGACGGAAGAATTCAGGGGCTGTGCAAATGCGCAGGACTTCCCGTTATAGGCAACGACCTTGCGGCAGCCGCCCTATGCCACAACAGACAGCAGACTTACGCCATGCTTGACTCTGTGGGAATAAAAACCCCCGACCATGTAACGCTTTACCGAAGCGAGATGAATGACATGGACGCTGTAATAAAGAAAATTACGGATAAGCTGAGCTTTCCGATTTACACCGTCCCGACAAGCTGCAGTACCGCAGTCGGAGTATGCCGCGCGGAAAACAAGAAGCAGCTTGAAGAAGCGGTAAAGATTAGCTTTTCGCACCACCCCGTGATAATCGCCGAAAGCGAAACAGAAAGCAGAAGTCTCAGATGCGCTGTATTCGGAAAATCGGCAGATTGTGCGGCGGTGGGTGAAATAATCACGGAAAGCACCGACCTTTGTAACAGGATATATGCAACTCACACCTCACGCTTTGAGGTTCCCGCAAATATAAGCGAGAAAACACGAAAGCAGGCTCTTGAGGTTTCACGGCAGGTTTTTTCAACGCTGTGCTGTAAGGGCTTTGCAACGGTTGATTTACAGCTTTTAAACAGCGGAGAAATCTGCGTCAGCCGTGTTCATGCCCTGCCCGGACTTGATAAGGAAAGCGTTTTCTCAATGCTTGCGACAAGCGAAACACAAAGCTATGAAGAAATGCTTGAAAAAATTATTTCAAGCGTAATAGATATAGACTGAGAAAGGAAAGAAATAATTGAAAAAAGAAGTGCAAATAACGATAAAAAGCACTCAGACTGTGGACAACGAAAAGGACACAACCGAGCTTTTCACCTACGGCAAAATGGAGAGGCTGGACAGCGGCTTTGCTTTAAGCTATGAGGAGAGCGAGGCTACGGGCTTTGAGGGAAACAGCGTTACGCTGAGTGTACAGGACGACACCGTTGCGATGGTACGAAAGGGCAACGCGGCAAGCTCGCTTGTAATAGAGCGCGGCAAAAAGCACCATTGCCATTACGGCACGGAATTTGGCGACTTTATGATAGGCGTGAGCGCAGACGAAATTAAAAACGAGCTTACCGAAAGCGGGGGTAATATATATCTAAAATACACGCTGGATATAAATTCCGTTTATTTATCCGAAAATGAAATGACAATTAGCGTAAAGGAGTGCTGATTATGACAGATATGAATACCTTAGCAAAAAGGCAGATTAACAAGATAGTAATGAACGCCCTCGGAATGCTTGTTTCAAAGGGCAAAATCGAAGCTGCGCCGCTTCCCGCATTCAATGTGGAGCGTCCTGCGGATACGGCTCACGGCGACTTTTCCTGCAATGCGGCAATGGCGTTTGCAAAGGCTCTTAAATTAAATCCGAGAGCAATAGGACAGATGATAGCTGAGGAAGCTGTCATTGCAGGCAGCTGCTTTGAAAAAATCGAGGTAGCAGGCCCCGGATTTCTTAACTTCTTTTTAAGCAAGAGCTGGTTTTCCGACACTGTAAACGAGGTTATTGTAAGCGGCGACAGCTACGGCAAGACCGATTACGGCAAGGGAAAGAGGATACTGCTCGAATTCGTTTCGGCGAACCCGACAGGTCCTATGCATATCGGAAACGCAAGAGGCGGTGCGCTCGGCGACAGCCTTGCTTCCTTACTTCAGTACGCAGGCTTTTATGTAGAGCGTGAATTTTACATCAACGATGCGGGAAACCAGATTGAAAAGTTCGGCAACTCACTGTCTATCCGCTATTTACAGATAATCGAGGGTATAAAGGAAAACCACCCCGCCTTTTCAAAGGAAAACGACGAGGAGCTTTGCCGCTGTATCTTTGAGGACGAAGCGCATTTCCCTGTTCCCGAGGACGTTTACAAGGGCGTTGATATAATCGAGCACGCTTATAACTTCTACAAGATAAACGGCGATAAGTATGCCGATACAACCGAGGAGGAGCGCAAGGCGGCTCTCACCGAATATGCCCTGCCGCTTAATATTGAGCGTCTTGAAGCCGACCTTAAAAAATACCGCATAGTTTACGATACCTGGTTTAAGGAAAGCTCACTTCACAAAAGCGGTGCGGTTGACGAAGTAGTTAAGCTTCTTACCGAAAAGGGACACACTTATGAAAAGGACGGAGCGATATGGTTCAAGGCGTCCGAGTTCGGCGATGACCGGGACAGAGTGCTTGTCCGTGCAAACGGCATACCTACCTACTTTGTACCTGACATTGCATACCACTACAACAAGCTCATGACAAGAGGCTTTGACAAGGCTATCGACATTCTCGGCGCAGACCACCACGGCTATGTCGCAAGAATGAAGGCGGCACTGACTGCTCTCGGCGTTGATGCGGCAAAGCTCGATATAGTAATCATGCAGATGGTTATGCTTGTAAGAAACGGCGAAACCGTAAAGCTATCAAAGCGCTCGGGCAAGGCGATAACTCTTACTACCCTGCTTGACGAGGTGCCTATTGACGCGGCTCGTTTCTTCTTCAATTTAAGAGATCCCAACACACACCTTGAATTTGACTTAGAGCTTGCAATTGAAGAAAGCTCCAAAAATCCCGTTTTCTATGTTCAATATGCTCATGCAAGAATTTGCAGTATATTAAGACGAATGGAGGAAGAGGGCTGCGGCTGCAAGACCGTTTCGCCCGACAAGCTTTGCTATACACACCCCGCAGAGCTTGCTCTTATCCGCCACATTGCATCCTTACCCGAATGTATAAACGAGGCGGCAAAGGACTACAACCCCTCAAAGATAACAAAGTATCTCTATGAGCTTGCTTCGCTCTTTCACAAATTCTATGACAACTGCAAAATAAAGGGAGAGGACGAGCAGACGCTCAATTCACGCCTTGCTCTTTGCGTCAGCGCAAAGACGGTGTTCAAAAACATGCTTGACCTGCTCAAGGTTGAAGCACCCGAAAAGATGTAAATATCTTTACAATTCAAGAAAGGAAAACCTATGGACAGTTATCCCGCCCCTATGGATATACCCTTACCAAAGCCGATACTCCTTGACGGCGGTATCGGCACAGGACTTACAAAATACGGCTATGACGAAAGCGTACCGCTGCCGGTTTTTGCTCTGCAGCACCCCGACGCTCTTATAGAGCTCCAGAGTGAGTTTTTAAGCGGCGGTGCACAGATACTGCGTACCGCAACGCACGGTGCAAACAGCGAAAACCTGAAAAAATACGGACTTGATTCTAAAACCGAGGAGCTTAACATTGCCGCCGCAAAAATTACTTATGACAACTTTCACGGCAAGGCGCTGATAGCAGGCTGTCTTTCAACCACGGGACTTTATATCGAGCCTTACGGTGACAGCACCTTTACGGAGATAATGTCGGTTTACTCAAATCAGGTAAAGGCGCTGTCGCCTTACTGCGATTTGTTTTCAATCGAATCCGTACCCACGCTTTGGAATATGCGTGCCGCTGTGCTTGCATGCAAAAAGGAAAACAAACCGATAATACTTACAATGCAGGTGGACGAGGACGGCGATACGGATATAGGCACGAACGCTCTGTGCGCTCTGCTTGTGCTTCAGGAAATGGGGGTCGGCGCGTTCGGACTTAGCTGTACCTCGCCGAAAATTGTCGCAGATATTATAAAAACGCTCGCACCCTATGCCAAAATTCCGCTTATAGCAAAGCCCGACGCAGTGGAATACCAAAACGACGAAAAGCGTATTATCCCACCCTTCGAGCTTGCGCTTTCGGTAAAAGAGGCAATGCAAAACGGCGCAGAGCTTGCAGGCGGCTGTCGCTTTGCTTCGGGCGAGCATTTAAGGGCAATATCCGATATGCTGTCCGATAATGATTTTTCCGTTTGCAGCGATACGAAAAAGCAGGATACCTCGCTTGCCTTTGCAACGGAAAACCAGATGTTCTTCCTTGACCCGCAGACAACGGAGTTTTCTCCCGCTGTCCGATGTGAGCCGGATATGTCCGACGCCATTACGGAAATGTGCTCGCAAAGCTATGACGTGCTTACAATCAGCATAAATTCTCCCGATGACGCTATCGACTTCGGACGGAATATGCACATGGCGACTTTGCCGACCGCGTTTTTATCGGATAACGTAATTTCCCTCAAAATGGCTCTTATGCTGTATCAGGGGCGGGCTATCATAGATTCTAATTCTTCAATAGAGCCGCAGACGCTTGAAGGAATAGCAAAAAAATACGGAGCAGTAATTTATTGATGCTTAATTCATATTAATGACGCTCTGAATATTAATTACGCCCTGCTTTCCGCAGGGCTTCATACAGAAAAGGAATTGACAAAAAATGTACAAAAGCGAAATGAAATACTATCGCAAGGCGTTTTTTACCGCCGCTGTGATGGGACTTATTCTGTTTCTGCCGTTTGTTATCATTGACGGCGGATATTTCATCTATTACGGTGATTACAATGCACAGCAGATACCGTTTTATTATCATTGCAACGAGGTTATAAAAAACGGCAGCTTTATGTGGGACTGGCAAACGGATATGGGGGCAAACTTCATCGGCTCTTACTCCTTCTATACCCTCGGCAGCCCGTTCTTTTGGCTGACTGTACCCTTCCCCGCAGAGTTTTCAAAGTATCTGATGGCTCCGCTTCTGATACTCAAGCTCTCCTGTTGCAGTCTGTTTGCCTTTGCGTATATCAGAAGATTTGTAAAAAATCCTAAGTCTGCGCTTATCGGCGGTCTGCTGTACGCTTTTTCGGGCTTTTCGATGTACAACGTTTTCTTCAACCACTTCCATGAAGCAATGGTTGTATTCCCGCTTATGCTGATTGCCCTTGAAGAAGCGGTAATCAACAAGCGCAGAGTGCTTTTTGCGCTTACCGTTGCGCTTAACGCCTTTGTCAACTACTTCTTCTTTGCGGGAGAATGTGTATTCCTGATTATTTACTATGTCTGCCGCTGTTCGGACCCCAAATTTACGGTTGATTTCAAAACCTTTCTCATTCTCGCCTTTGAGTCGGTTATGGGCGTACTGCTTGCAGGTGTAATGTTCCTGCCTGCGGCGATAAGCTGTTTTGACGTTCCCCGTTCGGGAGAAACGCTTGACGGCTGGAATATGGTATTCCACAATCCCTCACAGCGTTACGGCATTATATTCCAGAGCCTTTTCTTCCCTGCGGATATTCCTGCAAGACAGAATTTCTTCCCCGACTCCTCCGCAAGATGGGCAAGCGTTGCGGCATATCTGCCGTTGTTCTCGATGTCGGGCGTTATCACCTTCTTAAAGTTCAAGAAAAAACACTGGGCAAAATTCCTTATCCCTGTCTGCCTGTTGTTTGCACTTGTACCCGTGCTTAATTCGACCTTTGTAATGTTCAACAACAATTTCTATACGAGATGGTTCTATATGCCCATTCTCATTTGTTGCTTCATGACTGCGCAAATTCTTGAAAGCCGCAGTGCGGATATGAAATACGGACTTAAATGGTGTGCCTTTGCGGTTGCGCTTATTTCCATGGTCGGAATACTCCCGTCAAAGGTTTCAAAGAACGTTACCGACGCCGCAACAGGCGATACCACTACGACAAAGGTGTCGGAATTATTCCGGCTGCCCGGAGAGGTAATTCCGTTCTGGATTTCGGTTACGCTTGCCGTTGCCGCAATCATAGTATGCTGGTATCTCGTAAAAAACAAGGGCAAGCAAAAAACAGGCGCATTTTTGCACAGGGCATTCTGCTTTACTATTGTTGCCTGCCTCGGCTTTTCCTATTATACAATAATTTACGGCCGCGCGATAGGTCCTAAGGTCGGGGACTACAACAGCATTGTGGACGCCGAGATAGAATTTGAGGACGACGGCTTTTACAGAGTGGAAACCTACGGCGTTACCAACAACGCAAATATGCTGTGGGGAGAATACGGCTTCAGAAGCTTCCACAGTATTCTGCCCGGCCCGGCTTTTGAATACTATGACGAAATGGGCTTTAACCGTTCGGTAAACACCGATCCTGACGGCACATTTTACGCAATGCGCTCGGTAAATTCAACAAAATATCTTGTAATACAAGATTATAAAACAAATTACAAGGATACCAAAAATCTGCTTGAAGGTCTTGCAAATTTTGAAAAAATCGACGAGCAGGATGGCTTTACGATTTATGAAAACAAGTGCTTTATCCCGATGGGCTACTCAAACAGCGCATATATCAGCACAGAGGATTATGACGATACGGGAAAGAGCAATCGCGACAATATGCTTGTCCGTGCCGTTGTGCTGACAGACGAGCAGATTGAAAAATACTCCGATGTGCTTACGGAGCTTCCCATTGACAAGCAGACAACATTTACCTATGAAACCTTTAAAAAGGACTGTGCAGAGCTTGCGAAAACAACCGTCGATACCTTTACCCCTGTTTCAAACGGCTTTACCGCAACATCAAGCTTTGATACAGACAGATTTGTGGTATTTACCGTTCCTTGGGAAAGCGGCTGGAGCGCAACCGTAAACGGAGAGCCTGTGGAGGTTGAAAAGGTAAACTGCGGAGTTATGGGTATAAAGATACCTGCGGGAAGCTGTGAGATAGTATTCAGCTATGTTACGCCCGGACTTAAAGCAGGAGCTTTGATTACCGTTATATCAATAGTTATTCTTGTAATTTACTACCTCGTGCTGAAAAAGGTATTCCATTATTCTCCCAATCCCGACGCACACCTTTACGGGGATTATCAGCTTGAAAATGTGGCAAACCACAACGCTTATATCCGTATGCTTTCAAAGCAGACGAAAATCAATCAAAGTGAAAAGGAAGCCGACGTTCAGCAAAGCAGCGAAAAGGATACGTCCAAAACAGAGGATAAAGAAAACCGACAATAAAAACACCCGCCGAAAATCAGGCTGGAGAAAGGCAAGCGATATGCATTTATTTGAAAAAAAGATAGCAAGCGAAGTAAAATACGAAGGAAAAATTCTCACGGTATGCCGTGACACGGTAGAGCTTGAAAACGGCGAAAATGTAAGCCGCGACGTTATCTGTCACAGCGGCGGCGTGGGGGTAGTTCCGATAACCGACAACGGCGAGGTTATCTTTGTAAAGCAGTTCAGATACCCCTTTGGCAAGGTGCTTATGGAAATTCCCGCAGGAAAGCTCAATGAGGGCGAGGACCACAGAGAGGCGGGACTGCGTGAGCTTAAGGAAGAAACCGGCTGTATCTGCAAGCAGTTTCGCTATATGGGATACATGATACCAACTCCCGCATACTGCCGTGAAATAACTCACATGTATCTCGCTACGGGACTTGAAAGCGGCGAGCAGCACCTTGACGACGATGAGTTTTTGGAGATTGAAAAAATTCCTCTCGACAAGGCGGTTGAAATGGTGCTGAACGGCGAAATAGAGGACGGCAAAACACAGCTTGCCCTGCTTAAGGCAAAGGCTCTGCTGGGCTAATCCGACATCGTGCTGTTATACGCTTCGATAATACGGCTTTCCATCTCATTTCTGATTTCAGTGTGTATCGGATGCACAATATCCCGAAAACGCCCGTTTTCGTCACGGCGGCAGGGCATGGCAACAAACAGCCTGTCCTCGCCCTGAATAAGGCGTATATCATGCACGGCAACGGAATTATCCAGCGTCAATGAAACAACGGCTCTGAGCCTGCCCTCCTGCATAATCTTTCTGATTTTAATGTCGCTTATTGTCATAAAACCTGTCCTTTCTTCTTTCAGTGATTATTTTATGTATTTTGGCGGCATAATATACAATGGGCGTAAGGAAATACTTGACGAAACACAAAAACATACCGACATAAGGCGAAAGGATCGCATCTATGGAAGATTTCCTCAAAGGAAAAAAACACATTCATTTTATAGGAATAGGCGGAAGCGGAATGTATCCGCTGGCGCAAATCCTGCACAGCAAGGGCTACTATCTGACAGGCTCGGACAACAACGAAACCGAAACCCTTAAAGCTGTACGCAGCATGGGAATAAAGGTGTATATGGGACAGCGCGCCGAAAATATAGAGGGCGCAGACCTTATTATCTACACCGCCGCAATCATGAGCGACAACCCCGAGCTTATCGCCGCAAGGGAAAGCGGAGTTTTAACGCTTGAACGGTGCGAGCTTTTAGGTCTTGTGACAAGCAAGTACGACAAGGCGGTATGCGTTTCGGGTACGCACGGAAAAACTACCACGTCATCAATGCTCACCCATATATTCTTGGCACAGGGCATTGACCTTTCCGCTGTTATCGGCGGCAAGCTCAGGGCGATAGCGGGAAGCGGCAGAGCAGGCTCAAGCGATGTAATGGTATGCGAGGCGTGCGAATTTTCAAACACCTTTTTACATCTTTTCCCGAACATATCTGTAATACTCAATATTGACGCCGACCATCTTGATTACTTCAAGACTATGGACAATTTAAAGGCGTCCTTTACAAAATTCTGCGACAGGACAACGGATATTCTTGTGATAAACGGCGATGATGACAACACCGTAGAGGCGGTAAATGCGTCAAGCTTTGACAAGGAGATAATCACCTTCGGCGAAACGTCAAAAAACCGCTATTACCCCGAAAATATCGAGAGAATAACGGATTTCAGGACTGATTTTGATTTGATAGAGAACGGCAGAAAACTTGACCGCATTTCCATTCATGTTCCCGGCGCGCACAATGTGCTTAACGCCGTAGCCGCCTGTGCCGCCGCAATTGCGGCAGGTGCGGAAATTGCTTCGCTGAATAAGGGACTTGAAACCTTTTTCGGCGCAGGCAGGCGTTTTGAACGGCTTTGCGACATCCGCGGGATAACCGTGGTTGACGACTATGCGCATCATCCCGCCGAGATAGCCGCAACACTGAAGACCGCAAAGGCGATGACGGATTTCAAGCGGGTATGGGCGGTACATCAGCCCTTCACCTACTCCCGTACCGCAACGCTGATGGACGATTTTGCAGACGCGCTCTCCATTGCGGATAGGGTAGTGCTGACGGAAATTATGGGAAGCCGTGAAAAGAACACTTACAATGTTTACTCCGCCGACTTGGCGGCGAAAATAGACGGCTGTAAATGGTTTCCCACCTTTGAGGAGGTAGCGCAATTCGTTGCCAACAATGCCGAATCGGGAGATATGATAATCACACTCGGCTGCGGAGATGTCTACAAGGTCGCTTACAGAATAACAGAGCTTCTTAAAGAAAAATATGAATAAAACAAACGTTTTCGGGATTTTCCCCCGTACCCTGTTTTTTAAAAATAAAGCCTTGCAATTTTTGCAAGGCTTTTGTTTATCAGCTTCTGTTCAGTTTAAGATTTCTTTTATATACCAAATCGGGAGAAACAGTATCATAAAGCCTTTTAGAGCTTCCTCCAAGTATTTCGCATATACATTTACAGCATTCCTCATAAAACGCCTTTTCGTAATGCACAATATGCGCACCTCCCAGAGGGAAGCTGTCGTCTGAATAGAAATACTTTGATATATCTATTACGGCGCAGTCGGTAAGGCTTGCAAAAAGCTCCTCATACCGTGCTATAAACTCCCTTTTGCGCGGCAGAAGTCCGTCGGGATCCGCTAAAGAGGCAAGCGTGCCGTCAAGAGTGACATATTCCGATTTTGGCTGTGCCTTTATCAGTATGATGTTTTTTCTGTATTTGTTTACAGCAAACTCTGCAAAACGCTTGAAAGCGTTATTCAAAGCGTCTTCGGCCATATCGCTGAAAATGTACGCTTCCCTGCATTTATTCGCCATTTTGACGTAAAACGGCATACGGATAAGAAATTCGTCCGCTTCAAAGAGATGTCCGTCAAGGCTTCTCATTTTGCAGATAAGGTCGTAAAAATCCACTATCAGCCACTCACAGCGGCTCATTTTTACTATTTCAGCACCGTTTCTCGAAAAGGCGGCGGATACGGTTTTCCTGCGCCATGATGAGCCGTCGAACATGGCAAGGTCAGTCGGTACGGCTTGCGGCACGGGCGGCTCAAAGGCAAGCACGCAGGGCTGTTTGAAGATGTAATTCTGAACGCATACGTTTTGCAAAGCAGGGTTTACCGATTCTCTTGAAATACAGCTTCCCCATATATCCACAAAAACGGGAGCGTGGGTATCAAAATATTGCGAAAGCGCAATGCTATCGTTTCTGAGATAAAAAACCTCCTCGGCGTTGTGAGCTCCCACCTGCTTACCGAATTTTGCAGCAAGAACCTTTGCGAGCAATGAAAGAGCGTTGCCCCCTATCTTAAAAATAACGGAATATACTTCATCGGGCTTTGAGAGGTCGTTTTTAAGCAGAGCGGAAATTGCCCTTGCCGCCAAAACAACCTGCCTGCCGCATAAATCTCCGTCGAAAAAGACCTCCACTTCCGATAAATCGGATATTTCGGACAGCTTCAGCCTCTTTAATGCCACCGCATTGCTTTCGATAAAGCCTTTTGAGGTGTAGCGGATAAGCCTGTCTGCGGCATAGCGTTTATCGTCAAGAAGCCATGAATAAAAGGCTCTTGCGCTCATGCTGTCATAGTATTTCAGAATACGCCAAAGCCATAAATCAATGTCGGGCGTATCGTATATTTTTTTCTTTTCTCCGCCGATAATGCGGTTAAGTATCAGCCTCACATTTTCAAAAAAGTACGGCTCAAAGGACGAGGGAGAGCTGTCCTCGCCGCTTAAAAAGAAGTCTCCCGCTATATCAATCACCACTGGGTTTAACAGAGGTATAAGGTAATCCTCAATTTCCCTTATCCTGCGGTTCAGCGTGCTGTACTGCCTGCCGTTTCTGAGCTGCTCGTGCTTTGCTTTTCTCTCGCTGAATTGCAGACGTATAAAAATAATCCTGTCGGACGAAAAGCGGGAAAGCAGTATTTTTGCATAATTATCAAGAGAGCCTTGCCGCGGCGTTTTATCAAAGGGAGGAGAAAGCCTTTCAAATTCGTCCCTGTGGGTTTTGTAAAAATTTGATTTTTCAAATGCCGTACAGGCGGTAAAAAGGCTGGCGCCGAGCTTATAGCAGGAAAGTGACGCCGCCGTGTAAAGGTCGATTACGGCAAAGTCCGCATCGCTTTGCTGTATATAGGCTTCAAAATCCTTGTTTATATCGAGTGCCGCCTTGGGGGATTCATTACAGGCGGTGTACTCACCCTGTCTGCCGCTTACAAGCGAAAAGGGAGAGAGGATAAGCGCACGGTCGTCAGCTTCATACCCTGCGCCGCAAAAAAGCTTTTTAAGTACGGCAGAGCCTTGCAGAAAGAATTTCACAGCCATGCTTCACCTCCGACAAAATTGCGGTTTATTTTTCAAATACGGGCTTTCTGATAATCGAACGCGGCGGGAACTGCCCGTCGTATTCAAACCACAGCTTTTCGGTAGCCTTGTTTGCAATCTCGGTTTTTTCACCTGCGGAATTGATAAGATAGGGTATTTTGAGCTGTACGGGCTTTTTTCCGGGGGAAAGCACCTCAAGCTCATCCTGTACGGTAAAATAGTTTCTCTGGGTGATGTTTACCCTGCCGTTTTCGCAGGAGTCCACAACGCCCACAAAGTCACATTCCCTTATATATCCGCTGTCCTTGTAATATTGCAAGGCGTCCTCTTTATTAAAGTAAAAGCCTGTACAGTACTGTCTGTGACTGACTTTGTAAACCTCACTCACTGCCCACTCAGGGATAGGCTCGCCGTTTCTCACAGCCTGCAACGCCGCCGCATAGGCGTTTGTCACTACCGCTGTGTAATAAGCAGACTTTGCCCTGCCCTCTATTTTGAAGGAGGTAACGCCTGCGTCGGCAAGCTCCCTTAAATGCTCTATCATGCACATATCCTTAGCATTAAGGATATACGAGCCGCCGTCCTCCTCGCAAAGCTCATAATACTGACCGGGGCGTTTTTCTTCGACGATGTGATACTTCCATCTGCACGGCTGGGCACATTCGCCCTTGTTGGCGTTACGTCCTACCATAAAGCTCGACAGCAGACATCTGCCCGAAAAGGAAACGCACATTGCGCCGTGTACAAAAGCCTCTATATCCATATCTGTGGGGATTTTTTCCCGTATGCGCCTGATGTTGTCTATATCAACCTCTCTCGCAAGCACAATACGGGAAGCCCCCATCCTGTAAAGCTCATTTGCGGTAACATAGTTTACAACGCCCGCCTGCGTCGATACATGTACGGCAAGCTCGGGTACGGTGCGCTTTATAAGGGCGATACTGCCTATATCGCTGACAATTGCCGCACTTATACCGCACTCGGCGGCGTTTTTTATAAATTCGGGGAGCTGTTCTATCTCATCGTTTGACGGAACGGTATTGCAGGTGAGATAAACCTTCACTCCCTTTGTAGAGGCATATTCAACGCCCTTTTTCAGCGTATCGAAGTCGAATTTTGCGGCAGAAGCACGCATACCGAACATGGTGCTTCCGAGATAAACTGCGTCACACCCGTAATCAACGGCGGAGAGCAGGCTTTCGGTATCGCCTGCGGGAGATAATAATTCAAGCATAAGCTACCTCATTTTATGATATTAACAGTTTTGCCGCAAGGACGCCCCTGCGGCAATTTTTTTAATCGGCTATTGCGTGGTCAAGACCGCAGATGCGGAGATTTTCCTCATGCTCTGCCATAGTCTGTGCAAAGTACATTTCCGTGGTTTCGGGGTCTGCACAGAAATAGTAGTAGGAGGTTTCGGGGGCGTAAAGCACCGCCTTAATCGCATCAAGTCCGGGGTTGCAGATAGGTCCGACGGGAATACCGTTGCACACATAGGTGTCGTAAGCGTCAAACATATCCTGGTCATATTCCGATACCGAGAGATGCGGCTTTATCTGCTCGTCAACATAATGCACGGTAACGTCGGACTCAAGGTGCGGGAAGGTGTCAGCGATAGCTATACGGTTAAAGAATACCGAGGCTACATTGCCCATGTTTTCGGCGTTATCCGCTTCTCTTTGCACGATTGAAGCGAGGGTTACGGTTTCGTCAAGCGTAAGTCCCAGCTCGCTCATACGGTTATAATATCTGCCCGTAATCTTGTTATTGAAGTTTTCATAGATGGAATTCAGCGCGTCCTTTGCGTACTCGGTGGTATCAAGCTCCGGATTTTCCTCAAGCGCGGGGAGAATATAGAACTCGTAGGTGTCGGGGAAAATGTAGCCCTCCATCTGATAGTATTTCAGCGGCTCGTTTTCAAGACGCTTCTGGAACTTGTAGGTGCTTTCAAGCTGTTTGCACTGCTCCATAAAGTCTTCGGCACGGCATACGAGATTTTCCTCCATAAGCACGGCTATTTCGTCAATCCGCATACCCTCCGTTATCTGAATGGTAACGGTCTGATTTATTGTTGCAACGGTTTGCAGGGTAGATAACAGAGTACTGTATGACATTGTGGTGTCAACGGTAAACGTGCCTTTTATAAACTCATCGTCCGAGCCAAAGGTATTCACATAGAACTTGAATACATCGGGCATTGTAATTATACCCATGTTGGCAAGGTCCTGCGAAATATCGTCAATGGTCGAATCCTCAGAAATATGAATCTGAGCCTGGCAGTAGGTTTTGCCTATTCCCGTAAAGTCAAGCGCAGATTTAATTATGTATACAGCTAAAAATGCGGAAATCGACACGATAAACACCGACAAAAGCACGCCGCCTAAGATATGCGTAAAGGTTCTTGTGTGGCGTTTTCTCGCCTTGAGCTTTTTTTGCCGCTCGCGCTTTTCCCTTAAATATTCCCTGTATTCTTCCTCGGTAACCTCATCCTCGTCCTCGCCGTTAGGGGCATCCTTCGCCGATTGTGCCGACGAAGCCTTTTCTGCCTCGGCGGTAATACCCTTTATCGTGTTTATCTGTATGGTTTCTCCGGATTTGTCTTTTTCAATATGCTCGGAGTATTCATGATTTACGGCGGCAGTATCAAAAATTTCGGTTTTCGAGTTGTAGCGGTCGGTTTCCTCTTTGCGTACAGGGCTTTCAGACTGCTCCGTTTCTCTTATATCAAAATCGTTAAGAAGCTTTTCGTCCATTTGCGAAAACATTCCTTCCTTTATGTAAAATCAATGCGTCGGGTTTATCAATCCGTAATAACAAGGCTTACGGGCATATCGTATTCATCACGCAAAACGCTGTCCGTCAAAAAATCCTTGCGGCACAGCCCTATGCAGTATCCGTCATAGCGGGAAATAAATCTGTCGTAATAGCCCTTGCCGTAGCCGAGCCTGTATCCGTCCTTATCAAAGCTGAGTCCCGGCACAATAAGCACGCTGCCGCAAAAACGCTCACGGGAAATATCCCTGCAATACGCCTTAGGCTCGTCAATGCCGTACATTCCGCTTTCAAGGTCGGAAAGGCTGTCTATCACTTTAAATACCATGCTCTGCCCGTCAAGGCATTTAGGCGCTGCAACCGTTTTTTTAAGCTCAAGGCAATTTTCTATAAACCGCCTTGTATCAACCTCGCTGTGTGCAGAAACATAGCACAGCACGGCGCTTGCGTTTTGTACCTTTTTTAAAGAAAGCAGTTTCCGATATATTATTTCGTCAGCCGCTTTCCTTTCGGCGGCGTCAAGCTGTGAACGCCTTGCGATAAGCTCACGCCTTAGCAGCTTTTTTTGCTCATGCACGGTCATCTGCACTGGAGCGACTGCTTTATCTTGGTTGCCTTTGCCTCTCCGCACAGCGCCGCGCCGAGGGCAAGACCAAATTCTATTGCCGCACCTGCGCCCTTTGCGGTAATTATTTTACCGTCCTTGTTTACAAGGTCGCCGGTATATTCTGCGCCAAGCAAAAATTCCTCAAAGCCCGGAAAGCAGGTTGCCTTTTTGCCTTCAAGCAATCCAAGCTTGCCAAGCACTGAGGGGGCGGCACAGATTGCGCCGATATATCTGCCGTTTTCCGTACAATAGCTTATTGCCGCCTGTACGGCAGAGCTTTTTTCCAAATTCAACGTGCCCGGCATACCGCCCGGCAATACTATCATTTCAAGCAAATCAGAAAGAATAACGTCGCTCTCGGTTATATCGGGGATAACGGTAATGCCGTGAGAGCCTGTTATCTCTCCCCCGCCCACTCCGACGGTGATAACCTCCTTGCCGCATCTTCTCAAAATGTCGATGGGCGCAATTGCTTCGGTTTCTTCAAATCCGTTTGCCAAAAATACGTAAATCATATCAGCTTTCCTTTCTCATGCTTGCCGTAAACTTTTCCACCATGAAGCAGGGGCGGTAGGAGCGTTTTGCTCTGCGCAGGTTTTCCTCGCCCATATCCTCCTCACGGTTGATGTATTTGAAATCCTTGCAGAATTTATTTGCCATAAGCATATTTATCATGGGATACGCGCCGTCATAATCGGTAAACGCCTTTTCCACATGGGTTACAAAGGTGTCGGAATTAAGCGGCTCTCCGTAGGAAAACGCCTGTATTTTTCCCTCTACCCTTAAAATTCCGCCCATAAGACCAAGCTCAAAGAAATTATCCAGTCCGATTTTTACGGCGCACATCTCCTCCGATTTTTCATCGCTCTGTGCGCAGTCGTTTCTCTCGCACCAGATAAGGCTCATCTGCTTACATTCGTCTATATTATCCGCCGTAATTTCCTCAAAGCTCCAGTCGAGAGCTTTGAAACGGTTGATATAATTTCTTTTGGAGTGGAGCTTTTTGCCGCTTAAGGTCCTCAGCGACTCCGATTCATAGACATAATCAAAATGTCCCTCGTCAAAGCCGAAAACAAATTTATCGGGATAGCGGCTTTCGAGCAGCTCCTTTGCGGATTTGTCCATACTGGCAAATTTAAGCGGTATGCCTTCGCTGTCACAGTAGCTTTCGAGCTCCTTTAAAAGCAAGTCAATATCGCCCTTTCCTGCGGGAAATACAAATTCGTCGCCGTGACGGGTAATGTAAAAATCCTGAAGCCTCGCCGCCCTGATTTTATAAGCGTCGCGCCACACATAGTTATTTGTGAAGTTATATTCACAGCCCCTGTAATCCGACAGCTTCAAAAGCCCGTCTATCCACTGCTTGTCGGCAAGGGTTATTTCTTTAAATTCCAGCACATTATCATCCTATTCTAAGGCTAAACATCTGCTCACGAAGTCTTGAGGAGATAAGCTCCGCCGACAGCGGATTTTCACCGTCTGAGCAAGGCAGAATATCCCATCCGCATTTTTCAGCGGCATAAAGCGCAGACTCGCGGCAATTCTTCAAGAACACGGTATTCTTTTCGTGTATATCCTTTTTCTGCTCGTCCCCGCCGTAGCGGTCTGACAGCAGTCTTTGAGAAATCTCAATCGGCATATCAAGGAATACCACCTTTTGGGGACGGGGTATTCCGAGCTTGTTGTACTCGTAATCGCACAGCCATTCAAGATAAGCGTCCCACTCGGATCTCGCCAGCTTTGTCATCTGATATATGGCGTTTGAAGTGGTATAGCGGGCGGCAATAATACATTTTCCCGCTTTAAAATCCGCCTCCCAGTCGGTTTTATAGCTTATATAGCGGTCAACGGCGTAAAAACTGCTCGCCGAATAACAACCCGCAACGGGATTTTGTTCGTCGAATTTTCCCGCAAGGTAATCCTTCACGATTTCTCCGCTTGCGCTGTTATAGTTCGGGAAGCTGATAAAGCGTGCAGATAAACCGAAATCTGCCCTAAGCATTTCAAGCTGTGTGCTTTTTCCGCACCCGTCAAGTCCCTCTATTACATATAATCCGCCTGCTGCGGTTTTAATGTCGCTCATATACTCACTGCCTTAAACATATTCACGATTTTATTGTACCACAAAACAAGCTTTAAGTCAACTTTTTGCCGCAAAAAATGAAACGGGCAATCTTCCGACTGCCCGTTTTTTTACTCATGGTTAGCGATTGGAGTTCTCGTAGCTTTCAATCATCTTTTTTACCATCTGACCGCCGACAGAGCCTGCCTGCTTAGAGGTAAGGTCACCGTTGTAACCGTTGTCCTTGAGGGGTACGCCCACTTCGCTTGCAGCCTGCATCTTGATGCTGTTTAAAGCTGCCTTGTTCTTTTTATTGGAACCAGCCATTGTTATATCCTCCGTTGGTTTTACATATCTGCAAGGCTTTTTTGCCCCGCAACATTATTATGTTCACGGCAATATCGAATATAACATGAAATTTTTAGCGAAATTATGCTATTTTCGGAAAATCAGCGTGCATCGCTTAAGGTTATTCCGTTTGCGCCCAGAGGTATCTCGTGATCAAGTCCGACAAACTTGCCGTCCTGCTGCCACAGCACTTCCTTTACAAATGCGTACTTTTCCTCGTCCCAGGTGGTAAAGTCGTCAAGCACAAGTCCGCCCGTATCGCCCGAATTTGCATTGAAGCACCAGAAGGTGTGATGAATACGGTTTTCCTTGATAAGGGTGCGCAGACAGGTCATCCATTTGAGGTTGGGCTCTTTCATAAAGCCTCCCCATTCGCCGATAAGAAGCGGCGCGATATTCTCCTTATGTATATAGAACCAGTTATCGTACCAGCACTCGTTGTACAGGCGGTCAAAATCATAGTCGCCCTCAAACCATGGCTGTTTGTACACAGTCGGACCGTAATCGTGGGGAGAATAAACGAGCTTGTTCTGATATTTGCCGAGATTTATCGGGTTATCTCTGACGCCTCGTAAATTTCCGCCCCACCAGTTGCAATAATAATCCTCCATATCGGTTGAGGAGAAATTGCCGTTTGTGCTTATATTTTTAGGGTAAATCTCAATTCCCTCTACCATAATAAGCACATTGGGGTTTTTATCAAGTACGGCAAACGCCGCCTTTTCCGCTATGTACTTCCAGTTGTCGGCGTCGGTTGAGCTGTCCCACTTTGCTCTCGGAGTTTCGTTTGCCTTCCCGTGAGGCTCGTTTTTAAGGTCGTATGCAATTATGGTATCATCATTCTTGTATCTGTCCGCCATCCACGCAAGGGCGTTTATAAAGTCAGCCTCGGTGATGTCGCCCGCCGTCCATGTCGGGGTAATATGTCCCATGGCGTCGGTTTTTGCGCTGTGAATGTCTATCATTATCTTGATACCATTTGCGCGGCACTGTCCTACAACATAATCGAAAATTTCAAGGCTGTCCATTCCGACAAGGTAGAAGTTTGTCGCCTGGTTGAAGTTTGCCGACGGACAGTTACCCTCCGACCAGTTCTTTATCAGCTCTGCCGAGATAGGCACACGGATAAGGTTAAAGCCTCTGTCCGCAATTGCGGCAATGGAGGTGTTAAGATCACCTGCCCACAGTCCGTCAAAGGTATTTGTACCGGTATTGTAGCCAAACCAGTTTACGCCCGTCAGCCATACCTCCTTGCCGTCCTTGTCGAAAATCTTGTTTCCGTCGGTGTACAGCCAGTCATCGGTTGTAGGCTCGGGAACGTCCTTTGCCGTGGTGTTGGGCTTATTGTTATTGTTATTGTTATTATTGTTATTATTATTGCTGTTGTTATCGTCGTTATTTTCGGGGATTGCAGTTTTATCCACGGTTGCAGTTATTGCCGATTGGTCAATAGCTTCGGGATTTTTGAGTATCATACCGAAGCTGACTTCAGAGAAGGGATTGATAACGGCATTATGCTCAGCGGGAGTAACCGATAAAGCGGTACCCTCTGCGCTTAGCGAACAGCTCCAGCTCTGTTCAACCGAGGTATTGCCCGAAACGGGTATATTCACACG
Organism: uncultured Ruminiclostridium sp.; assembly: GCA_944386545.1. GTDB lineage: Bacteria > Bacillota > Clostridia > Oscillospirales > Ruminococcaceae > Ruminiclostridium_E. The sequence goes on along the minus strand of CALXBK010000010.1, from coordinate 20,335 downwards.
CCAGCCATTGGCTGTTTTCTCGGAATTGTTCCTTATTATAACCTCCACCTGTGTAAACTTGTCAGCTCCGCTTTCCCAACTGTTTGAAGCGTTTATTGTAACCGAAAGGCTGAGCTTTTCATCGCTTGAGGTTTCTTCGGGCTTGCTTGTGTTATCTGGAATGCTCGTGTTGCTGTCGTCCGTTGACTGTACAGGCTGAGATGAGCTTTCTGTACTGCTTTGCGAAGAGGAGCTTTCATTTCCGTCCGGGCTGTTCTGCGGCTGTGAGCTTTCAATGATGCTTGTATTTTTTTGCTGTGAAGAAGCGTCAATCTGCGAGCCTTGCGTATCGGAAGAATTTTCTGTCCGGCTTTCCGAACCGCTTACCGTAATTGATGTCTGTGTGCCGGATGAGCTTTCACCGCCGCCTGCTCCGATAAGAGAAAGTATAAGGGCAATAACGCCCGCCGCAATTGCCGCAAGCAAAACAAAGCCGCCTGCAAGCATTAATATTTTCTTTTTTGTATCCATTCATGCACCCCCCAATAATGCTGTAAATGAAATTTATCGCGTGAATTTATTATACATCATTATATTAATTCCGTCAACCGATAAAAATCGAAGGGACTGTCCGAAGACAGCCCCCTTGCGAATTAAATCTGAATTATTTGGAAAAAACACATTTCAAAGTAGACCACAAACATTATTCGTTATCCTGCAAAGCGTCGTAAGCTTCTTCACCGGTACGAATTTTTACAACATTCTCAACATCGTAAACAAAAATCTTGCCGTCGCCGATACTACCTGTGTAGAGTGCCTGCTTAGCGGTTTCAACAACCTTTTCCACAGGAACCTTGCATACTACGATTTCAACCTTCATCTTAGGCAGAAGCCTTGCGTCTACGGGAACGCCGCGGTAGAATTCCGTCGAGCCCTTCTGCATACCGCAACCCATTACATGAGTTACCGTCATACCGGTAATGCCGATAGATGAAAGTGCATGCTTGAGAACTTCAAATTTCTCCTGGTTAGCAATGATTTCAACCTTGGTCATCTTTACATCGCTTGCAGTAACGGTTGCGGACTTCTTAACATGCTGTACAGGCACTGCCTGTTCAACAGAAGCAGCCGGTGCAGCAACTGCGCTGTCCGTAACCTCGGAGCCGCTGTATACGGAGTCGCCTGCGATAACGAAATCTGCATAGGAAGAAGGAAGACCGTGCTCTGTGCTGTCAAGACCCTTGATTTCTTCTTCTCTTGATACTCTCAGACCGATTGTCTTCTTGATGATGAAGAATGTAAGCCACATGAAGAATGCGGTGTATGCACAGATAGCAACTACGCCGAGTGCCTGCTTGCCAAGCTGCTCAAATCCGCCGCCGTAGAACAGACCGATGATACCGTTCTGACCCTTGCCTGTTGCAAAAAGACCGACTGCGAGAGTACCCCAGACGCCGTTGAACAAGTGAACCGCAACTGCGCCGACAGGATCGTCAACCTTAAGCACATAATCGAGTAACCAAACGCCGAATACTACGAGTAAGCCGGATACTGTGCCGACGGCCGCAGCGCCGAGAGCGTCGGTGTCCGCACAAGAAGCGGTAATACCCACAAGACCTGCGAGGGAAGCGTTAAGGCACATTGAAACGTCGGGCTTGCCGTTTTTAATCCATGTGAATACCATGGTAACTACCGTTGCAACCGCAGGAGCGATTGTTGTGGTGAGGAAGATGTTTGCGAGGTAATTTACATCGCCTGCCGCCGCACCGTTAAAGCCGTACCAACCGAACCAGAGGATGAATACGCCGAGTGCGCCCAGAGGAATGGAGTGACCTAAGATAGCCTTAGGCTTGCCGTCCTTGGTGAATTTGCCTATACGAGGACCAACCATAGCCGCACCGATAAGAGCTGTAAGGCCGCCCACCATGTGGATAGCCGCAGAGCCTGCAAAGTCAACAAAGCCGAGTTGTGCAAGCCAGCCGCCGCCCCATACCCAGTGAGCTTCGATCGGGTAAATAACAAGGCTTATTACGAATGAATAGATACAGTAGCTGATGAACTTTGTTCTTTCTGCCATAGCGCCTGATACAATAGTAGCCGCCGTTGCACAGAATACTAAGTTGAATACGAACTCTGCACATCTGTCAAAGTCTGAAAGCTGAGTAAGGATGTCGATATTGGGAATACCTATCAGACCGAACAGTGCATCCTGACCGCACAGAAGGCCGAAGCCCAGAACTACGAATGCGATAGTACCGAGACAGAAGTCCATAAGGTTTTTCATAATGATATTGCCGGCGTTCTTTGCTCTGGTAAAGCCTGTTTCTACCATTGCAAAGCCACACTGCATAAAGAATACCAATGCGGCACCGATGAGGTACCATATACCGTTTGCGTCACTTCCGAAGAACATGACATCGCTTGCGGCCTCGTTCACCTGTTCGACAATTGACGTATCGCTAACCGCTTCAGCCGCCACCGTTAAGGTCGAAATTACTTCGCTTAACATTAATAATCGCCCCTTTCAAAAGCTTTGGTTCTTAATAAATGGTATCGAAAAATTCATCTGTCCTTTTGGAGCGACATCTTTTGCAATACCACTTTTAAAAGCAAAATGAGCCGCACGAACTTCTTTGTTCGTGCAGCTCCGTTGCTTACAAACATATTATAATGTCTTGAGGTCGATTTGTCAACACTTTTTTGCAAGGATTTTTTTAATTTCTGTCATTTTGTGAAATTTGCATATTAAATTCAAATTATTTGTGCCAAAGCTTATGCAAACGGCAAGCAATATATCAGCCCCACGCCGTGAGATAATGCGTCAAATGGCTTTTCTATGCTGTTTTTTTCATTTTACCCCCAATATTTTCAGTATGTCGAATTGCCATAAATATTTGCCTAATTTGACATTTAATTTACAATCGGCGCTAAGAAAATTTATGCTAAAATTTAAAATTATTGCAGGATAAACGATATAAAATATCTTTTAATGCAGGATAATAATGAAGATATTGCAAAGTGTTGTTGTACCCAACATGTAACGCTCCGACAGAAAACGATAAAATAAACGGCTCGGAATCGGTCATTCCAAGCCGTTTGATATTCGTTTGTGCTGAGATTTATCAGTATAATTCGGGAAGTCCGCTTAAATAATATCTCGGATTAAGTCTTTCAGAGCCGAGGCGCACCTCAAAGTGACAGTGAGGACCGTATGCTCTGCCGGTTTCACCGATTGCGGCTATACACTGCCCCTGTGTAACCTGCTGTCCCTCGTACACGAACAGCTCGCTGTTATGAGCATATACCGTGGTATATCCGTCCGGGTGAAGAATCATAACCGCATAGCCAAGTCCGCCGCTGTTCCAGCCCGCGAAGGTTACAACGCCGCTTGCGCCTGCGTATACATCAGTACCGTGGGGTGCCCAAATATCAACGCCTCTGTGTCCCGCATAACCGCCGTCCCACCAGCCCCATTCAACAAGCCTGCCGCCGTCAACGGGCCAGATATACTTTTTATCGTAATCTACAGTATCGTCGGAATAGTGAGATGACTGAGGGGGAAGTGTGCCCTGCGCTATTATCTCGGTAACGGGATCCTTTGTACGTACTGAACTTAATACGGTACGCTTTATCTCCTCACCGTTTACATAGTAAACCTTTGCTGTTACCTCGTTTGTGCCGTTTTCACCCTGCTGGAGAATGGTTTCAACACCCTGATATCTGGTATCGTCCTCGGTGTATTCGGTATCGTAGGGTACATCTACATCGTACACCTCTGTTCTTGAAATGCTGACGGAAAGGAAAGGCACCTCCTGCGTTTTGACAAGCTTTGCTCCAATGCGGAAAACATAATCCTCTTCGGTTATTTCGGGGTTGAGAGCTTCAAGCTCCTCTATCGTTATTCCGAGCTTTTCGCTTATTGCGTATTCAGAATCCCCCTCTTCAACGGTATAATAAGAAGCCTGTCTCTTTTTTGAGTTTACAAGCTCGATTATCTCGTCGGTAGAAACGATACTGTCCGAAAGATAAAGTCCGGGCACATAGGTTATCTCGCTTTCAAAAGTAACCTCTTCGTCCTCAGAGCCTATTGCATAAGAAGCAAGTATATCCTCAAGCTCCTCAACAACCGGAGTATTGTCAACGAGCGCGCCGTAAAATTTGTTGTCAATGTAGAAACCATAGGCGTATTCTATGGGAGTTTCGCTCATTTCAAGCAGTCTGTTTGCAAGCTGATACTTTGTGATATACTGCTGATCTCCCAGCATTTCGAGCGAATAGGACGGCGTCATTCTTACGATCTCGTCATCGCCGACATAGTTGATACGCTCCTGCATAATCTTCTCCGCATCGGTGTAAACCTGCTCGCTTTCTATGTAGCCGACAAACCTGCCGTTTACTGTGAGCTTGATTGCGTAATCCGTACCGGTGGCATAACCCACAACGCTCATTAAAAACGCAAGCGCTATTATGGGGGCGGCATAGTTGAAAAGCGTTACCGCAATGCCGCGCTTGCCGAATACGGCGTTCTTTGCAAGCTTGCCGTACAGCTTTGCCGTTGTCTTTGTGTCACCCTGCTTGCGGGCGTTCTTTATCTCACGGTTGGTACGTCTTAAAACACGGCGTGTTCTGAACAGCGAGCCGAAGCAGAAATTGAAAATTTCCTTTGCGGTACGCACAACAGCGTCCCTGAAAAGCGCGGTGTGCTTCCATATAAACTGCAACAGATATGCCAGAATATACGCAGGATAGGTAAGAGTCTTTATAGCCACACCGCCTATAAACTCGCCGAAGCTCGCAATTAAACCGTAAAGCGTGTTTTTCTGCGATTTGAAATCACCTGCTAAAATGCGGTGCTTTGAGGTATTATCATCTGCTTTGCCGTCTGTTTTTTCTGAAATATCCGTTTCTGCGGTTGTTGCGGGAAGAGCCGCCGATTTTGTTATTTCATTGTTTTTTGGTTCATCGTTATCCGGAATGACCGTTTCTTCAATTTCATCGTCATATATCCCCGTCAGCTTTAAATCGTTCATAACAAGTTCCTCTCTGTTTATTGCACGGGGCAAGCCGTAGCGATGCTGCAATTCAGTTTCAGTTGGGGATTGAACCCCAACTGAAACTGAATATGAAACCCGCCGCCTTAGAGGCGGGGGACACCTTGCCTGAGTTATAGCCTGCTTTTACATAATATATAGTACATACTGTTTTCTTAAAATCCGTTTGTTATTATAACAAATCGGTAACAAAAAAGCAATGTTTCGTTACCTTTTTGTTACCATTTTGTAACTATTTCATTATTATTCACAATATATCGGTTTGTACTATTCGAGTTTTTGTTAATCACTTACAACAAAATAATGTTTTTATTTGGAAACGGAAATATTTTTTTACATTGAACAAAGCAGTGTACTAAAGCATTATTTACCGTTCTTAAATGCTTCGAGCTTCTTTATCACGAATTTATAATCGGGAAAGGAGGTATAAATTCTGTCGGCACACTTGCGGCAGAATTTTTCGTACTGCTCTTTATCGTCCCGCAGCTTCTGCTTTGCGCCCCATAGGTGAGTGTATTTTTTCTGCGGAAAAAACAGCCTGTCCTTGTCAAGGAGAGTTCCGTACTTTATCCCGCAACGCTTTGCAAGCATGGGTAAAAGCCGCTGTTCTGCGTACACCATATATGTGAGGTAATCTCCGCAATGCTCTGCCGATTTCATAAAGGCGATTGCCTGCGAGGTGTAATACTGCTTGAAATCCTCGTCGGGAATGTATAAAAACGCCGTGTTAAGCGGGAGAGTCGAATAATCAAGTCCTGCGCCGAGTGCATCGGGGCTGACTTTAAAAACGGTCGGCGGCGGATAAATATCGGGGTTTAAATACTCCTCGTGCGCCGCTATAATTTTATCGGAAAAATCGGGATTTTCCCAAATTATAAAATCCGTATCAATCATGACGCAGGGCGCTTTAAAGCTCCGTAATGCGAAAAGCTTGCCGCCCGCCCAGAACATAACAGGATCTATTCCCTCAAGGTCATCGGGTATGGCGGTGACAATGCCGCCGTCCCACACCTTTTCTATACCGAGCGCTGAAAAAAATTCCGCGCCGTGGCTGTCGGTTATCATTGTGATACTGCCGCCGTTTTTTCGCCATTGCAGGGCGGATATTACAGCGCAGTATATGTCGGGCAAATCCATTGTGAGCTTCCTGCCCGGATTTTTGGCAAAATAGGTTGCCGAGGAATAGCTATGAAAAGCATTCATATAAGGTTTATTCCGTATCCGTAGCGGTTAAGCGGCTCGGATGAAAGGTAAAGCGTCATTGCAAGCGGAGTGAATTTGCCGCCTGCCGTAAAATCGTCATAGCTGAAGCTACCGTAAAGAAAACTGCTTAAATCAAAGCTGCCCGAAACAAAGCTTGATAGGTTAAAGCTTCCGAGTAAAAGCGAAAGGTTGAAGCTTGTTAAAAGATAGCTTGTCAGAAGATAGCTTGTGTTAAAACTCAGCGGCGAGAACGAGCCGAGCTGATATTCATACTCGTATTCATAAAAGCTGCCATTAAAGCTTGACGGGAAGGAACAGCCGAAAACAAGGGGGCGGGGCAAATTGTCGGATTTAAAGTGAAAGCTCTTTGTTTGCGTTGCGGTTTTTACCTGTGCCGTGATTTCTTCGGTGAATATTCTTTTAAGCTCTTTATCTATATCATCTGCATCCTTGGAGATTGACATTAAAAGCTCGGCTTCCTTCGTGGCGTTGTGAGCTATAAGCCAGTCGGCGAGCGTGCCTGCAAGAAAGTAGCCTCTGACATCGGTGATGTCAAAATTTTTCTTAATGCCATCAAGGTCGGAAACCTTTTTTCCGCCTATCCAAAGACAGCAATTTATCATGTCGGTCAAATCCTTTCAGTGTGGTTTATCGGCGACAGCTCTTTTTTACCATGTCCGTAAGGACGGGCGCGACGTTGAGCTTTGGTTGTTCAAGCACCGCCTCAAACAGCGTATTTATAATTTTCTCCGCCTGCCCCATATCCGCCGCAAGCCTTGTTCTTACAAGATCTGAGGGCTTTATGGCAAGCATTGAAGGAGAGTAGCACTCTTTTGTATCTACAATATCATCTATTGTCTGTAAAGCTCTGCGGTACATGGCGATTTTGCCCTCATGCACCTCAGGATTTGCGGTATCGTCGGCAATTCTCAGCTTTATAAGCCGCTTTAAATCCTTTTCTCCGAGCCTTTTCATAAGTCGTTTAAGCTCTACCCTGTCATCAGTTATCACAGTGTCGTGAAGCTCCAGCAGAAAATCCGCCGCAAGCCGCAATTGCTTATCCGCTTTGCTTCGCTCAAAAAAGGAGCTTAGCAATATTCTCGCATATTCTGCATGACCGTATCTTCGGACAGAGCCGTCCGAGCAAATACACTTGCAATGGGGAAAGCCCGCATTGTGAAAAAGTGCGGCATAACGCAAATCCTCAAACGGCGGCGAAAATTCCACCGTCCTTGCGATATGCTCCCACAGCGCAAGTCCGCCGTACTCGTCATTACAGCCTGCCGCATCGGATAACTCCGGCGCAGCCGCCGTAAACACCTCGGGGTAATCCCTGATTACCGAGGAAATATTCCTTGACAGCAGTAAAGATGTAAGGCTTCTGAAAAGCTCACGGTGCGGCAGTCCCCTTATAAGCTCTGCATTTTTTCTTATCGAGCTTGCAGTAACCCGGTCAATAAGATAGTTTTCCCCCGCCGCAAGCCTTAATGCCTTTAATATATTAAAGGGCTCGGAAATCAGCGACGACTGTACGCTGAGCTTTAAGGTAAGCTCGTTATTGTCAAGGTCGTTTTCACGCCAAAGCCTTATGGGGTATTCTCCGAGAGCCTTGAGCGTGATTTTGCCGTCCTTTATACAGCTTTCCCCATCAAACGGATCCTTTATACCCTTTCTTGGGTGATACGCCATTGCAAACGCCGAAAAATCCCTTGAGGCAAGGTCTAATATATAGTTATCGGTATATACCGCTTTTCCGTCCGAAACGGAGCTTCTGTACGTGGAAACCTGCACCACAAGCCCCAAAGCGGAAACCATTACGGTGCTCATAGCCTCGTTTTGAGAAATTATCCTCATATCTCGGAAAATATAAAGCAGTTCCTCAAAATCGGCATTTGTGATAATATCGTAATCCATCGGGGAGCCGCCTCTTTTTAGCTCGGCTATGCAGGGCCCTGCAAAGTAACCCTTGCTCCCTGCACTCTCTATCGCCGTTAAAACGTCAAGAGCCTGGCTCGGTATGTTAAGTTTAGGCGGTCTCAAAACCTCACTCCCTGTATCCCCAGCCGTCCACTCCGCTTTTCCGCAGTGCGCTGAAAATTCTGAGTTTAAAGCCCTTATCCTTATGCTCCATCTCGGATAAAAAATCCTTTGTCTGCTGTCTTGTTGTGGTTTTATCAACGGGACAGGCGGATTTTACTACCTCCAAGTTATTTCTGTTGCAGGCTGAAATAACCTGCCCCTCGGGAGCAAACACAAGAGGTCTTATCATGGTAATATCCTTTCTTGAAAGGTAGGTTTTCGGTGCAAAACAGCCTATCCTGCCCTCTCTGAAAAGATTCATTATAAAGGTTTCTATCACATCGTCCTTGTTATGGCCGAGTGCAATTTTGTTGCACCCCATCGCCTTTGCCGCGTCATGAAGCGCGCCGCGTCTTAAATTAGCGCAAAGCGAGCAGGGGTTAGGCTCTTTTCTGATATTGAACACTATCTCGCCGATGTCGGTACGGATGAGCCGAAACTCAACTCCGAGAGATTCGCAAAGCCGCTGTACCGAGGAATAATCGTTCTCCCTGCCGCCGAAGCACGGATCAAGAGTTATTGTCGCAAGGTCATAGGAAAACTCGGCAAAGCGGCGCATACCTGCAAGCGCAGACAGCAGTACAAGGCTGTCCTTGCCGCCCGATACGCCGACAGCTACCTTGTCTCCGTTTTGTATGAGGTTAAATTCCTGACATGCCTTTCTGACATATCCCATTATCTTCTGCATATCACTTTTTGTCCTTGCTTTTAAACTTATACATATTTTGCTGATATTTTATGGGAATATTCAGCTTGCGGCTGAGCACTATAGCAACAACAGCGGCGTCTGCGGCAATTGCCAGAAATATCATTATTATGCAGACAATGTACGCCGCATCCATTTGGCGGAAAATCCCGAAAACTCCTGCGACAACCGCAATTGCCGCAAAAATAAACCTTGCTATCTTTAAAATTGCGAGAACCTGCTTCAAAACAACCCCCCTTTCTTTTATGTTAGACTCAATCCTCGCCGAGCTTGAGCGCCTTATTTATGTTTATTCTGCGTATCAGCCTTCCGAGTATCGCAAAGCCGCCCAAAAGCATAATTCCGATTAGAATGTATATCTTTATATAATCGCCTTGAGTTGCCGCAACTCTGAACGGCGGTATCTGGTCGTTTATGGCGTACATATACTGGAACCACGGCACGAACAAATCGCTTGTCACGCCGCCTATAATAAATGCCATAGCTATCGAAACTCCCGAAATTAGAAGCTGTTCGTAGCCGAGTATGCCTATAACCTCTCCGAAGGAAAGCCCCATAGCCCTTAGTATACCGAACTGGAGCGTTCTTCCCTTTATCGAGAGTATCCAGTAGATAAGGAAGCCGATTACGGTCATTATCATAATGATAACAAAGCCCAAGGTCAATGCTCCGTTCATACCTTGCAGCGATGGATCTGTCTTTTCGGCAATAAGCATCTGCGAGCTGTCCTTAATGCTTTCTATAGGCAGATTTTCCTGCTCTATGCTGTTGTACAGCGCCTCGCTTGTGGCATTGTCGGCGAGCTTAAGCCATATCTGATACGGTTCAAGCTCCGTTCTTGAACGGACATAGCCGTAATTCATAACCGCAAAGTCACATTCGTTCGGGTTAAGTCCGGGCCAGTAGTCCACTATCGCCATTACTGTTGTATCAAGCGCGTCGTTTGTGTACCATTTGAGGGAGATGACGTCGCCCTGCTGTACTCCCGCCTTTTGTGCAAGTCCGCTTGAAATAATGACGCCCGACCGGCTTTCTACAAGCGCATTGCAGTAGTTCCACCAATGCACGGGGAGCAGGTCGTTTCTGAACCATGCCGTCTGCGCAAATTTATCCGGCTCTATTGCCATTAAGGTAAGACCGATATTCTTTTTGTCAGAGCCTCTTAATTTTACCGTATCGTTTACAAGCACCTTTGTGGCAATATCCACGCCTTCAAGGTTTTCGTAGCGTTCAAAGTCGGTTTCCACAAAGCTGCTTTCTCCGTCCTCGCTCGTGGATAGTGAAAATTCGCTTATTACGACATCTGCACCGTTTTCGTAATAAATTCTGTCGCTGATGTTGTTGTTTATCGCTCTTGCGGTGTTGGCAGAGAACAATCCGAACGAGAAGGTCATCACCAGGAAGAGCATGAGAAAACGCTCTTTTCCGCCCTGAGAACGGCACACCGAGGTAATCGCCATATACTGCGAGGGGGACCACAGCGGTCTGCCGACATAGTAGATTATCCTCAGAAGATAAGGGTAAACACGGACAAACAGCAGTCCGAAGCCTAAAATCATAAGGGTTGAAAAGACAAACAGAAGCGGATCTATCTCGCCTGTTGCTTCAAACGAGCCGTCGGCTATCGAGTTTGTAATATTAAGCGAATAGAAGTAGAGGAAGCCGAAGGAAAGCGCAAGCAGTATAATGTCAACAAAGCACTTTTCCCAAAGCGACATTTTTACAACCTTTGTGCGGCTCTGCTTGTACTGCACAATTGTGAGCTTTGAAGCGGGGATTACCGGCAAAACGGTGGTTACAAAGAAAACAACAACCGCCAAAAGCGCATATAAAACGCTCACTCCCGTAATCTTTGCTGCTATGCCCGTGCGGTTTACAAATTCAAGAAAGCCATTTGAAACGCCGAGGAACTGGCACAGCAAAAGTCCGATAAAGGGGGCTGTGACAAGCGTTGCAAGTCCTAAAACTCCCGACTGCGCCGCATACAGCCCGAACACCTGAAGCGAGCTTGCTCCGCGGCTTTTGAACACGGCTATTTCGTTTCTTTCACGGTCAACGCTGAGCTGGGATACCATAAAGAGGTAGAACGCCAGCATTACCATAGCGGGAATTTGCAATATCCACAGTATGCGGGTAAGACGCTCTGCCCTTTCGGTATAGTTTCCGATAATATCCGCAACATTGAATTCATGTGTATAGCCCGCCTGTGCGTAATATTGCTCGTCAAGGGCAAGCTCTGCAGTGACATCGGAAATGCGGTTCATATCAAGCGAATGATAGTCAAGGGAATATCTGCGGGAAATATCGACGGCGTTAAATCTGCCTGCGGGCATCATCTCATTTCTCACGGTGTCAATATCAACGAATATTGCGTTGAGATAACCGTCAAGGGTTTCCGCCCAGTAGGTATCGTTGTCGGTTTTTTGCTCAAATACGCCCGTTATTCTGACATAGTACGGCTCAACTCCCGACGCTAAGGACACTACCTTATATGTAGTGCCGATATTTATTCCGAGCGTCTGGAGTGCGTCCTCGGTTGCAACGCCCTCGTAAACTCCGTCCACAGGGGTGGCTGATGGCAGAGAGCCTCTTACTATATTCATGTGTTCAAGGTGGTCGGACATTCCTACCATTTTAAGACGGGTGGAAAGCTCCGCACCGTTGCGCTCTCCGTTGACTATGTAAAGGCAGTCGTCGATAAGGGTGGTTTTGGAAACCTCGGGAGATATTCCTATCGCTGAAATTCTTGAATCCGCACCCGATACGATACTGTCGATAAGCGCCTGCTGGTCAGCCTCAGCCATTCCGAGCTGACTTTGCTTTGAAACGGAGTACAAGCCGGGGAATTTTCCCGTATCAAGCTGATACTGCTCCATATCCTTGATAAGCATACGCTGAAGCGACGCGTCCATATATATGGGAATGGTGCTCATCATGCCTGCTGCAAGCAAAAAGCCTATGAACAGACACATTACCATCCATTTTGTATTACGCATTTTGCGCCATAGCAAGGTAAACATTTCTTAAAATCCTTCCTGTACAGGTAATTTTGCCGGTGCCGAGAGTTACTTTACCACAACCTCGTCACCCTCGGAAAGACCTGATATAATCTGCACCTCGGTGGCATTGGTAATTCCGGTTTCAACATTAACCTCCGTCTTTACGCCGTCCTTGTAAACCTGGACATAATCCTGTCCCGACAACGTTTTGACGAGATATTTGGGTATTACTATCGCGTTTTCCGCCTGCTCCTTTATGTAGGAAATGTCGGCGACTGTGCCGACCTTTGTAAAGCTCGGAAGCACGCCTTTAAATTCGGCGTATACCGAGGTCACGTCCTCGTCGCCCTGTTCCTTTGCTTCAATGGGGGTTTTTACAACCTTACCCTCGTAATCCACACCGTCAATCGTAATAGTGACATCCTGATTCAGAGTAAATTTGCGCTCGTCGTTTACGGTAGCCTTTACATATATACTGTCGGGATCGATTATCTTGACGATAGTCTGATAAGCCTTGACGGACGCGCCGGGGTCCATTTTCTCAGTAAAGCTCACAAGTCCGTCGCAGGGAGCGTACAGCTTTGAGCCGTCATACTCGTCCTTGTACTGGGCAAGCGTGTTTTTTTCTATTTCAAGCTGTAATCTGTCATTTTCACTGCCTGTTGCGTTGTAGGTGTTCTGCGCCTGCTGTACTTTAAGCTCCTGCTCGCGCAGACGGTATTCAAGGTCGCCCGTGTTGTATTCCGCTAAAAGGTCGCCCTCTTTGACGGTATCGCCGGATTTTACGTAAATTGTCTTTAATATACCGTCAGCTCTTGTAAACGCGCAGTTTTCCTCTAACTTTGAAACGCAGTAGCCCGTAGAGCTTGCCTTGTTTACTATCGTCTTTTTTACCGCTCTGTAAGTAGAATATGTTACATCCTCAACCTTTAAAACAGGGGGATCGAGCAGCTTTTCCTCTTCGGGGAAAAAATAACAGCCGCTAAGACTCATCGCACAGGTACAGGCGACAACAGCAGCGGTAAATTTCACAAACGGTTTTCTCATTTTCTATTCCTCTCTTCTTTTAAGAAATTTTTTCGTCAAATCATGGAAAAATTCCCAACATACAGTATATATTATATAATTATAAGGTTTACTGATACTACCTAATTAATTTTATCATTTTTCAGGCTGTATTTCTACACTTTGTTTAAAAATAAACGAAATGCACAAATCGCCGTCAAGTTATTTGTTTATTTTGTATATGATTATACAGGCTTAAAAAATTCAAAAGCACTTGAAAAAAATCTGCTGATTTAGTATAATTATATTTGATATATATATATAAAAATTTTTTGAACGGTAACTTTTACTGTCTGCCGTTCACGGGAAGGACTGAAAAATGGCAGCTAAATATGTATTTGTCACCGGCGGTGTTGTGTCGGGACTCGGAAAAGGAATTACTGCGGCTTCACTCGGAAGACTGCTTAAAATGAGGGGTTATAAGGTAACCATACAGAAATTCGACCCCTATATCAACGTGGACCCCGGCACTATGAGCCCGTATCAGCACGGCGAGGTTTTCGTAACCGACGACGGTGCGGAAACAGACCTTGATCTCGGTCACTACGAGCGTTTCATTGATGAAAATCTGTCGGTAAACAGCAACGTTACAACGGGTAAAATCTACTGGACGGTGCTTAATAAGGAGCGCAGAGGCGACTACCTGGGCGGCACGGTGCAGGTTATCCCCCACATCACAAACGAAATCAAGTCAAGAATATACAGCGTGGCAAACGCTTCTGATACCTCGGCTGATGTTGTTATCACCGAAATCGGCGGTACTGTCGGAGATATTGAGAGTACGCCGTTTCTTGAAGCTATCCGCCAGGTGGTATCCGATGTAGGCAGAGAGAATGTGCTGTACATACACGTTACCCTGCTTCCGTTCATCACGGGCAGTAACGAGCTTAAAACAAAGCCTACACAGCACAGCGTAAAGGAGCTTTTGTCGCTTGGTATCCAGCCTGACATTCTCGTTTGCAGAAGCGAAATGGACATTCCCGCAGATATGAGGGATAAGATAGCAAGCTTCTGTAATGTACGCCGTCAGGACGTTATTCAAAATCTCACCGCGCCCTCGCTTTACGAGGTTCCGCTTATGCTTGAAAAAGAGGGACTCGCAAGGGTTGTATGCGAGCACCTCGGACTTGAAGCAAAAGATCCCGACCTTACGGAATGGACAGAGATGGTTAAGCGCCAGTACAACGCTACCAAGAACACCGTTATAGGACTTGTAGGTAAATACGTTGCTCTGCCCGACGCATACATCTCCGTTATGGAGTCGCTTCGTCACGCAGGCTTTGAAAATGAATCCCATGTAGAGATAAAGCTCATCAACGCAGAGGAGGTTACACCCGATACAGCAGATGCGCTTCTCGGAGAGTGTGACGGCATACTCGTTCCCGGCGGCTTCGGCGACAGAGGAATAGAGGGCAAGATTGAGGCGGTACGCTTTGCAAGAGAGCATAAAAAGCCCTATCTCGGACTTTGCCTCGGCATGCACATGGCTACCATTGAATTTGCACGCCATGTAGCAGGACTTGAGCATGCCAACTCCAGCGAATTTTCCGACGGCGATCAGAATGTTATCGACATCATGCCCGACCAGAGGGGCGTTGACATGGGCGGCACAATGAGGCTCGGTCTTTATCCCTGCAAGCTGGAGCAGGGTACTATTTCAAGAGCCGTTTACAATGACGAGCTTATTTACGAAAGACACCGTCACCGCTATGAGTTCAACAACACCTTCAGAAAGCTTCTTACCGACTGCGGCCTTGTTATCGCAGGTCAGTCGCCGGACGGCAAGCTCGTTGAAATTGTTGAGCTTTCCCGTGAAGTACATCCGTGGTTTGTTGCGGTGCAGTTCCACCCCGAATTTAAATCCCGTCCCAACAGAGCGCATCCTCTGTTCAAGGACTTTATAAGAGCTTCGCTTGAACAGGCAGGCAAATAAATTTCCGCAGTATAACTGCCCGCCGTAAGGTGGGCGGTTATATTAATAATTGAGGGTATTTTACGGAATTTTTACCCATAATTTAAACAGATTTTTCACACCACCGACTATGGGAGAGGTAATTTATGCAGACAAGCGGCGTATATGACAACAGAGAATTATCGTGGCTTAAATTCAACAAAAGAGTTCTTGAAGAAGCGCAGGACGAGAATGTTCCGCTTTTTGAACGGCTGAGGTTTGTTTCCATTTTCAGCAGTAACTTGGACGAATTTTTCATGGTGCGGGTAGGCTCGTTGTACGACCAAAATCTCGTTGAACCGAAAAAGCAGGAAAACAAAACCAACATGACTGCAAGCGAACAGCTTACCTATATCGCCTTTAGGGTGCGGGAGCTGCTGTACGTCAAGGATTTTGCCTACTCGCAGATAAACGATTGTCTTAAGGAATACGCCGAGCTTGTAAAGCCCTCGGATTTAAAGAGCGACGACGCTTTATTTTTGCGGCTGTATTTTGAAAGAGAGGTTATGCCCCTGCTCTCCCCCGGCATAATCGACAAAAATCACCCCTTCCCCTTTGTAAAAAACCGCACGGTTTATGCCGCCGCTTTGTTAAAGCATAAAAACGACGAAAAGAAAAAGACGGTGCTGGGACTTATGAACGCGCAGTCCGACATTGATTTTCCGAGGGTTATACTCCTGCCCGGAGAAAAGCTCCGCTATGTGCTGGTTGAGGACGCAATACTGCACTTCACCAATATGATGTTCCCGAGCTTCACCGTTGAAAGCCGCTGTCTGTTCAGAGTTACCCGCAACGCCGATATTGACGCAAACGAGGCGCTTTACGACCATGACATGGATTTCAGAAACGTCATGGAGGAGCTTTGCCGCAAAAGAAAAAAGCTGATGCCCGTCAGAGCTGAGTTTTCCTACGATGCCTCTGCCGCACTCGTAAAACAGCTTTTACAGCATCTTGAGCTGTCCGAGGACTTTTCGTTCATGCAAAGCTGTCCTCTGGATATGAGCTTTATGTCGGATATTGAGGACAGATTAAGCGACAGACCCGAGCTGTTCTACTCCCCTGTTTCACCGCAAAGCTCGGTTATGGTAAATCCGTATGAGAGTATGTTTACCCAGCTTTCACAGCGTGATATTCTGCTTTCCTACCCCTACAACAAATTCAAGAATTTTTTGCGTCTGCTTGAAGAAGCCGCAGAGGACCCGTATGTTTCTTCAATCAAGATTACTCTTTACAGGGTTGCCCGCAACAGCGAGATTGTCAGCGCACTTATCAGGGCGGCGGAAAACGGCAAGCAGGTAATGGCTTTGGTTGAGCTGAGAGCCCGCTTTGACGAGGAAAACAACATCGGCTGGAGCAAAAAGATGGAGGAAGCGGGCGTAAAGATTATTTACGGTCTTGACTGCCTCAAGGTACACTCAAAGCTGCTGTTGATTACCCGCAGACAGGGAAGCAGCATAAAGTATTTCACCCAGATAGGCACAGGCAACTACAACGAAAAAACCTCAAAGCTGTACACCGACCTTACGCTTATGACTTCGGACAAGACGATAGGCGCAGACGCAAGCACGGTATTCAATGCCCTGTCGCTTGGCGCAACGGTAGAAAGCAGTACAAATCTGCTGGTCGCGCCGAAATGCTTAAAATCCCGCATTGTGGAAATGATAGATAATGAGATAACCTACGGCAACGACGGATATATCGGGCTTAAAATGAACTCCCTTACCGACAAGGACATAATCGACAAGCTGATTGAAGCGAGCTGTAAGGGCGTAAAAATTGAGCTTATCATAAGAGGTATATGCTGTCTTATTTCGGGAATACCCGGCTATACGGAAAACATCAGCGTAATTTCAATTGTCGGAAGATTTCTTGAGCACAGCAGAATTTATATATTCGGCAAGGACGACAGGCGCAGGGTTTACATCTCCTCCGCCGACTTCATGACAAGAAATACCGAGCGCAGGGTGGAGGTTGCCGTTCCCATCAAGGACAGCAAAATTGCCGACAGGGTTGTAGAGATATTCAACACCATGCTTTGCGACAACGTCAAGGCGAGAATACAGTGCAGCGACGGTATTTACCGCCGCAAGGAGCCAAGGGAGGGCGAAGCCCCGCTTGAGGTGCACCGTCTTTTCTACGAGCAGGCATACAAGGAGGCACAGCAAGCCGAAAAGCTGTACAAAAAGCCTTCAAAGTCCCTGTTTGCAAAGCTTCGCTCCAAATTTAAATAAACGCTTATGAAAAGCTTGAAAGGAATATAACATGAGCTTTCTTATCATTGACGGAAACAGTATACTCAACCGTTCTTTTTACGGCATACGCATACTGACAAACACAAAGGGCGTTCCGACAAATGCCGTAACGGGCTTTATGAATACCCTGCTTATGCTGAAAAAGGATATAACCCCCCAATATATAGCGGTAGCATTTGATTTAAAAGCTCCGACATTCAGGCACAATATGTATGGAGGCTACAAGGCAAACAGAAAGGGTATGCCCGACGAGCTTGCAGAACAGCTTCCCTACACCAAAAAGATAATAAGGGCAATGGGTATACAGATTATCGAAAAAGAAGGGTACGAGGCGGACGATATTATCGGAACAATAAGCGCGCACTGTGCTGAAAACGGAATAAAATGTACAATTTCCACGGGTGACAGGGACTCCTTTCAGCTTGTAAACGAATATGTCACTGTAAGGCTTGCAAGAACAAAGGGGGACGAATATTACACTCCGAACGACATTTTCTGCGAGTACGGCGTCGAACCGCTTCAGATGATAGATGTCAAGGCGCTGATGGGCGATTCGAGCGACAATATCCCCGGCGTTGCGGGAGTGGGAGAAAAGACCGCACTGTCGCTTATCAAGGAATTTAAAAGCATTGACGGCGTGTACGAGAATATCGGCTCGCCCTCTATAACCGCAGGACTTCGCAAAAAGCTTGAAAACGGCAAGGAGAGCTGTTATATGAGCAGAAGGCTTGCCGAAATCTGTCTTACCGCACCCATTAACCTTGATTTACAAAGCTATATTCCCGCAAAGAGAGATGAGGAAACGCTCAGCCAAATCCTCTCCGAGCTTGAAATGTACAAGCTCCTGCAAAAGCTTGAAATAAAGCCCCGGCCGCTTATTCAGCAGAAGAAAGCGGCTGATGCAGAAAAAATACCGCTGATGGAAAAGGCGCAGATTGTCTTTGATGACGGCGGTACGGTTTATGCTGGCGATATAGGTATGCCCGCCCCCGTCGAAAAGGACAGATTGGCTGATTTTGCAAAAAGCGAACAGCTTAAGCACACCTTTAATTTAAAGGAAACGCTATCGCTTACCGGACTTGAGAACATAAGCAACACGGTTTTCGACACTACCCTTGCCGCTTATCTTGCAGAGCCTGACAGCGCAGACTATTCGGCGGAAAAACTGTGCGTAAGGTACGGCACGCCTTTAGGTACAACTCCGCAGGAAAAATCCATAACCATTGCGGATTTAAACCAAAAGCTGTACGCCGAGCTTTACGGACAGAAGGCGCAGGAGCTGCTCACAACCGTGGAAATTCCGCTTGCAAGCGTGCTTTGCTCTATGGAGCGTGAGGGTATAAAATTAGATACCGACGGTATAAACGCCTTCGGAAAGCGACTTGACTCAGAAATAAACGAAATAACTTCAAAAATATACGAATACGCAGGAGAGGAATTTAACATCGCTTCTCCCAAACAGCTCGGCACGGTGCTGTTTGACAAGCTCGCCCTGCCTTTCGGTAAAAAGACAAAGACGGGATATTCCACCAACGCCGAGGTGCTTGAACAGCTTACAGACAAGCACCCGATAGTTCCGCTTATTATGGAATACCGCGCTCTGACAAAGCTGTCCGGCACTTATGTGACGGGACTTTTAAAGGTTGTGGGAGAGGACGGACGTATTCACTCCACTTTCAAGCAGACCGAAACGAGGACGGGAAGAATTTCAAGCGCCGAGCCGAACATTCAGAATATCCCCGTGCGCACCGAGCTTGGCCGTGAGATGAGGCGATTTTTTACCGCAAAGGACGGCTATCTTCTGGTAGACGCGGATTATTCACAGATTGAGCTTCGTGTGCTGGCGCATATCTCAAATGACGAAATTATGAAAAAGGCGTTCAACGACGGAGTTGACATTCACACCGTCACTGCCTCGCAGGTATTCAATCAGCCTATGGAATGGGTGACAAGCGAGCTGAGAAGAAAGGCGAAAGCGGTAAACTTCGGCATAGTTTACGGCATCGGAGCGTTCTCCCTCTCAAAGGATATAGGCGTTACGGTAAGACAGGCGGACGCTTATATAAGGGAGTATCTCTCAAAGTATTCCGGCGTTGCTTCATATATGGAAAAGACCGTCCTTGACGCACAAAAGACGGGCTATGTCGAAACGCTTTTCGGCAGAAGAAGATATATCAAGGAGCTTGCCGCAAAAAACAGAATTTTGCAGGCGCTTGGCAAAAGAATTGCGATGAACACTCCCATTCAGGGTACTGCGGCGGATATTATCAAGATTGCGATGATTAAGGTTTACAACAGACTGAAAGAAAGCGGGCTTGACGCAAAACTGATTTTGCAGGTGCATGACGAGCTTATCGTCGAGGCGCACGAAAGCTGTGCAGACAAGGTTGCCGCTATTCTGAAGGAGGAAATGGAAAACGCCGTCAAGCTGTCCGTGCCGATGATAGTTGACGTCAAGACAGGTAAGACTTGGTATGAAACTCATTGATTGCACAAAGGCCGACGACAGAGATTATATCGTTAATTCCGTCGCCGCAATAGAAAAAGAATGCTTTTATGATTACTGGAGTGAAAAAAGCATTGACAGGCAGTTAAGTCAGAACAGCTCGGTATTCGGCGCGGTAACGGTTGATAATGTGATAGCGGGTTACGTTTTCGGACAGATTGCCGCAGACGAGTGCGAGCTTTACCGCATAGCCGTGTCGGAGCGCTTCAGAAAAAAAGGCGTTGCGGATATGCTGATGAGGTTTTTTATTGATAAGTGCCGTGCAAATTCCGTCGCAAATGCTTTTCTTGAAGTCAGGGCGGATAATATTCCTGCTATACGGCTTTATGAGAAGTACGGATTTAAGAAAATCGGAGTGAGGCGCGGGTATTATAAAAATCCCGTTTGTGACGCGGTGAATTATGCGCTTAGAATAGAATAAAAAAGAATAAAATAAGCGGAGAGCCGAGGCTCTCCGCTTATTTTTATGGGCTCTTTGTCAATAGTTGGGGTAAAAAGTTAAAATGGAATTATGCAAGCAGCTGCTGTGTTAGGTAGCTGCTTG
>CALXBK010000009.1 GCA_944386545.1 uncultured Ruminiclostridium sp. | reverse complement strand
TACTGCTGTCTGCGGCAGCAGCTGCGGAGCTTTTATCACCTCCTGCAAGGGCGTCGCCGCCGCCGTAAGGGCTATGATAAACGCCGATAATCCTGCAATAAATTTTTTTGATTGCATATATTTTTTCCTTTCGGAGTGTGCCGTGACTCGCCACCGTTGTTTTTTGTACTGTTTAAGGTGGAGTGAGGTCGACGCAAACAGTATGGCCTTTTGAATAATTCAAAGCCGTCACATATGAGCATCTGATTTGAAGCGAGAGCAAAGCTTTCGCCGATTATTAGTGTTGATATGTGACGGCTTTTTATTTTTCTCTTGGCACTTAAATCGAATTTACGATCGTGACATATACCCCCCAATTGTACTTTGAAAATTGAATGACCGTCCGAATGGGATATGACTGTGCGATGACCTCCCTGTCGGGAGCGAGCATGGCAACGCTGCGGTGAGATTCCGGGGCAGGAACGACATTCGGGAAAAACGGCAAAATGGCTCTTGAGCTGTAAAAGTCGGGATTTTTCCAATAGAAAAGATTTAAACGATGTTCGCATCGTTCGGGGCATTTCTATCAGAAAAACTGCATTTTTTATAGGTCTTAAGCTGTGAAAAATCGGTCAAAAATGCCTCTCATGAAAAAGCAAAGAAAAAATAAGCCAATTTTAGAAAAGAGCGTGATGTGATGAAAACAGGTTTGAATAAGTCGCAGAAAACAACAGAGATATTATTCGATGAAGCAAGTCGGTGGATTACAGTCAACACCTATAACACCGATCTCAAAAAGAGACTGACCGCCTACTCAGTAAAACATCCCGATCTGTGTAGACTGACCGATGACACAGAGGATGGCGGTCTTTCCTTTGAGGTTGCGAAAGGCCGGTTTTGCTTTCGGTTGACCGAGCCGTACAGTGATGAGCGACGGGCGGCGGCAGGTAAATTTGCCAAGAAGCAAAACAACTGTCTGCGCAACCGTAAGGTTTAGGGAAGCCTATGCGGCTTCCCTTTTCAAAGGGCAATGAGCATTGGGGAGACAACCGCAGTTGTCGGGGCAACGCCCCACTCCCCCTCGGAGAGTCCACTGACATCTTTGCACGGAGTATTCGTGAAAGTGTCATAGTGGGTTATCCTAAAACCACAAGCAAAAAGGTCAGGCAGGTTAAGCGTTCCAAAGCGATGAACGGTGAGCATCTCGGAGCGCCGCCGTTTGGATACCGTAAAAATCCGGATGATCCGAAACGCTGGCTGATTGACGAGGAAGCTGCCACTATTGTCCGCCGCATCTTCAAGATGGCAATGGATGGCTGCGGTTGCTCAGCTATTGCAACGGCTTTGTGGGAGGGTAAGGTGCTTACACCGTCGGCATAGAAGGCTTCAAAAGGGATCGGCGTGGGAAAGCAATCCGAAAATCCGTACTATTGGGAGACATCGGCGGTCGGTGCAATTTTGGACAATCCCGCATATATCGGGATTACGGAAAGTCTGAAAAGCACAAGACTTACTTTTAAAAGCAAAAAGCGTGTACCGTCACCGAAAGAGCGCCGGGCGACCATTGAGGACAGCCACAAGCCGATTATTGACAGGTTAGTTTGGGACAAGGCAACCTTGCTTCGGCAAAACAAACGCCGTCCGACTAAGACGGGAGCAACAAGTATCTTTTCAGGAATGCTTTACTGCGCCGACTGCGGTGCAAAGCTGAATCTGAATGTATCGAACGGCTACAAGTATTTTCGTTGCGGCGGTTACAAACGCAACAGCCGCATAAAAGCGTGCAGTATCCACTATATCCGCGAATCGGTGTTGGAGGAGTTGGTGTTAAAGCAGTTGCAAAGTTTTCTGTTTTATCTGCAGCAGTTTGAACGGACATTTGTGAAAATGCAGATTGACAGCAGCATTGCGGACAAGGAATACGAGCTGTATCTGAAAGAACAAAGATTGGAATATCTTAACAAGCGCGTTGGTGAAATTGACCGCCTGTTCCGTAAAATCTATGAGGACAATGCAAACCGCAAAATTACCGATGAACAGTTTTACCGTCTTTCGGAGGGTTACGAAGCGGAACTTGCAGATGTTAAGTCTGAAATTATCACGCTGACAGAAGAAATCCAATCCGATGATACAACAGTCAACAATGTGGAAAAGCTGATTGCAGTAACAAGGCGGTACACTCGCATTGAGGAACTGACACCTGAAATCTTAAATGCACTTGTGGACAAGATCGTTGTTCACGAAGCGGAAAAGAAAGACGGCAAGCGCACACAGTCCATTGATATTTACTATTCCTATGTGGGGATTATTAACATTCCGACTGCGGAAGAAATTGAGGAACACGCTGCCTTGCGGCAAGCATCTAAAACTGCTTGACAACAGGCAAAACGGCAGGAAGTATCTCTCCTGCCGCCTTACATATGAAGTTTGTCCCTATCGAGGGTAATACATCATTGACAACTGAACAAAGTTTAAGGATTTTTAATTTTAATCTTCTTGACATTTGCGTTTTCAGGGGCTATAATGATATTGTGTATATTTGTGTCGTTTTAACGGCGAAACCATAGAAAGGACAATGAAAGGACAATTTTTGTTATGGCAAAGATGAATGCGGGCTTTCTTAACTTGAAGAAAAGCTATCTTTTTATAGAAATCGGAAAGAGAGTCAGAGAGTATATTGCGGCTCACCCCGACAACAAGATTATTAGAATGGGTATAGGCGACGTTACCCTGCCTTTGGCTCCCGTTGTAGTTGAGGCTATGAAGAAGGCGGCGGACGAAATGGGCGTGTGCGAGACCTTCAGGGGCTATGAGGACAGCGGTATGGGCTACGACTTTTTAAGAAAAGCGGTAGCAAAGTATTACGGCAGCTTCGGCGTTGAGATAAGCGCAGACGAAGTGCTTATCAGCGACGGCGCAAAGAGCGACTGCGGCAATATTGTTGACATTTTCAGCGCAGACCAGGACGTAATAGTTACCGATCCCGCATATCCCGTATATGTTGACTCAAACGTTATGGGCGGCAGACAGGTGCATTATGTGAACTCCACCGAGGAAAACGGCTTTGCGGCAATGCCCGACGAGAATTTAAAGCCCGGCATTATCTATCTTTGTTCACCCAACAACCCCACAGGCTCGGTTTATACAAAAGAACAGCTCAAGGTGTGGGTAGATTACGCTCTTAAAAATAAATCCGTCATCATTTTTGACGCGGCTTATGAGGCATTCATTTCCGACAGCACGCTCCCCCGCAGTATCTTCTGCATAGAGGGCGCAAGAAGGTGTGCGGTTGAGATATGCTCGCTGTCAAAGACCGCAGGCTTTACAGGTACAAGATGCGGCTACACGGTTATACCTAAGGAGCTCACACTCGAAACTCCCGACGGCGAGGAAATCAGCTTTATGCAGCTCTGGTGCAGAAGACAGGGAAGCAAGTTCAACGGCGTTTCTTATCCCGTACAGCGCGCGGCAGAGGCGGTATTCACCGACGAAGGCTATAGGCAGACAAGAGAGTCCATCGCCTACTATATGCAGAACGCAAGGGTAATGTGTGAAACCTTTGACGAGCTTGGCATAAAGTATACAGGCGGCAAGAACTCTCCCTATATATGGTTTAAGTGTCCCGACGGAATGGACAGCTGGAGCTTTTTTGACAAGTTGCTCAATGAAGCAGAGGTAGTCGGCACTCCCGGTGCGGGCTTCGGCAAAAACGGCGACGGCTGGTTCAGACTTACTGCGTTCGGCACTCACGAAAACACCGTTGAGGCAATGGCGAGAGTTAAAAAGCTTCTGTCAAAGTAATTCCGATTTTAAGGAGAAGCAGAATGAAGCGCTTTAAGCCCTTGCACACAGCCGTATTTTCGCTGTGTATTATCGGGGCGGCTGTGGGTATTTTTGCGGCGCTGCCGATTTTGTGGGGCAACCTTAATTACGGAGCATACTTTGGGGCGGCAATAGCTATAATCTCGGTCTTGCTCTGCGTATTTTTGCCGCGGGCGTTTAATTGTTCAAAAAGGGCGCTCCGGTACGTTTACCGCGCGGCTTTGGCAGTTTATGCGGCTTTGGCGGTTTATGCGGCGGTTTTATCCTCGCTTATGCTTGTCGGTATGAACAATTCTCCGAAGGACGGCGGCACGGTAATAGTGCTCGGTTGTCAGGTAAAGGACGGCAAGCCCTCTCTTATGCTCGAAAAACGCTTGGAGGCGGCTTTAAGGTATCTTGAGGACAACCCGCAGTCAATGTGTATTGTTTCGGGCGGCAAGGGCGATAACGAAACGAAAAGCGAGGCACAGGCAATGCAGGAATGGCTTTGTGCTAACGGCATTGATAAAGACCGTATTATAAAGGAAGAACGCTCGGTAAGCACAAAGGAAAATCTGCTTTTTTCAAAGGAAATCATAATACAGCGGGGCTACAACCCGAACATTGTTATAGTGACCGACGGCTTTCACCAGTACAGAGCCTCGCTTATCGCAGACAGGCTCGGACTTAATTCCTATGCGGTAAATGCCGCAACGCCAATTTATCTTATCCCGATGTATTGGGTGAGAGAATGGCTTGCTGTCAGCAGTATGTTTGTATTCGGCTTATAATGCCGTTAAAATAAATTGGGGCAGTATATCCTTTTAGCTTTTGCGCTTTAAGGGATTTGCTTATGCAAGGAGGATTTTTTAATGACAACAGATGTAACCAAGGCAAAAATTCTTGTCTGCGACGATTCCATGATGGTAAGAAAAAAGATGAGAAAGCTGCTTACCGAATACGGCTTTACCGAAATTTACGAGGCCGAGAACGGTGAAAAGGCGGTTGAAAAATTTGTCGAGCTCAATCCCGACATGATTTTCATGGATATTGTAATGCCCGGTCTTACAGGTATCGAGGCGCTGAAAATCATCAAGACAAATTCTCCCGAAGCGGCTGTTATTATGGCAACCTCTGTCGGTACGGAGGGAAATCTCTCCGAAGCAATAAAGCTTGGCGCAAGTGATTTTCTCCAGAAGCCCATAGACGGCGAACAGCTTTTCAAGCTGCTTGACAATTACTTTAAAAAGGAGGCTTGACAATGCTGACACAATTTTTCGGAAGCTACCTATTAAATAATAAAATCGTTTCTTCCAAAAATCTTTGCGAGGCGCTTGAGGCGAAGGACAAGACGAGAGTAAAGCTGGGCGTGCTTGCGATAAATGCGGGCTACATGACCGCAAAGCAGGTTGACGCAGTACATAAAAAACAGACGACTGTTGATAAGAGAATAGGCGACATTGCCGTTGAAATGGGCTATCTTACCGAGGCTCAGGTTGACGAGCTTCTCGGCACTCAGAAAACAGGCTGCTTGCTTTTGGGACAGGCGCTGGTTGACATGGGCTGTCTTACAAACGAGGAATTTGAAGCGGTGCTTAAATCCTACAAGGAGGATAACAACATCACCGACGCAGATTTCAGCAAGGAGGACAACCAAAAGACCGAGAGCGTCATTTCCTCCTTTTATAAGCTCAAGGGCGACTATGCCGAATACTGCCGCGAGTATGTCAGCATTCTCTTTAAAAATTTTATCCGTTTTATCGGCGATGATTTTACCCCTCTTGAAAGCGCGGAGTGTGATCCCTCACAGTGCGCCGTAGTCCAGGAGATATGCGGCGATTTTTGCGCCGTTACCTCAATCAGCGCGGATGATAGGGCGTGCGTTGCCTTTGCAAGCCGTTTTGCCGAGGAAGAGCTTACCGAAAACGACGATTACACCAAGGATGTAATCAGCGAGTTTTTAAACCTTAGCAACGGACTTTATAATGTAAATATTTCCGAAACTATGGGCAAGGAGCTCGGTCTTACTCCTCAGGAGGCGGCAACTGCCGCCGATATAGAAGCGATAAAGGCTAAAAAGGTGTTAAAAATACCTGTTGAGTTTACGTTCGGAAAGGTAGTTTTCACTCTTGCCGTAATCTGACGGAAAAAATCGCATAAAAGCCTCTGAGCCGATTGACAAATCGGTTATGGGGCATTTTTGCGTGTTTTTTGTAAAGAAAACGTAACGGTTATCTGTTACATAGGAAAAGGTTATTTAATGTTTTTGTAAAGTGCAAAAGCAACAACCCAAAGGAAAGGTAAAGTATGGACACTTTTGACATTTTCAGCTTTCTGACCTTGCTCGGCGGCCTTGCAATGTTCCTGTATGGTATGAACACCATGGGCGAGGGACTTGAAAAGCTCTCGGGAAGCCGACTTGAGAGAATTCTTGAAAAGCTGACATCCAATCCCTTCAAGGGAATTGCACTCGGTGCGGTGGTAACTGCCATTATCCAGTCCTCCTCCGCAACTACCGTAATGGTAGTAGGCTTTGTAAATTCCGGCATAATGACACTGCGCCAGGCGGTCGGCGTTATCATGGGTGCGAACATCGGTACTACGATGACCTCGTGGATACTCTCGCTTACGGGTATTGAGGGAGGTAATATTTTCCTCGATCTTCTTAAGCCCTCATCTTTTACACCCATTCTTGCTATAATAGGCAGCTTCCTTATAATGATGACAAAATCCAGCAGAAGAAAGAGCATTGGTATTATCCTGATGGGCTTTGCAATACTCATGTTCGGTATGGAGACAATGAGTGACGCGGTAGCTCCTCTTGCAAACAATGATGATTTCAAGAACTTCATGCTGCTGTTCCAGAACCCTTTCTTCGGCGTTGCGGCAGGCGCTATTCTTACGGCTATTATTCAGAGCTCCTCAGCCTCCGTCGGAATACTTCAGGCAATGTGCGACACGGGAGCAATCCCGTACAGTACGGCGCTTCCGATTATCATGGGACAAAATATCGGCACCTGTATTACGGCAATTCTTTCATCAATCGGCGCAAACAAGAACGCAAAGCGTGCGGCACTCGTGCATTTGTATTTCAATCTTATTGGAACTATCGTATTTATGATACTGTTCTACACAATAAATGCGTTTGTTCAATTTGAATTCTTTAACGAACCCGCAAACTACACAGGTATCGCTACACTTCACACTACCTTTAATGTATGTGCAACAATCATGTGGCTACCCTTCATGAAGCTGCTTGAAAAGCTCGCATACATCTCAGTAAGAGAGGGCAAGAATGCGGCAGAAGCAGTAAACGACGAATTTACCGTGCTTGATTCCCGTTTTCTCTCCACTCCCTCAATCGCACTTGAGCAGTGCAAAAACATTTCTGTCAGAATGGCGGAATGTTCAAGAGATACTTTGAAGCTATCGATTTCCATGCTGTCGAAATTCACCGACAAGGACGCCGAGATAATCACCGAAAACGAAGAAAAGGTAGACCGGTACGAGGACAAG
Source organism: uncultured Ruminiclostridium sp. (assembly GCA_944386545.1). GTDB lineage: Bacteria > Bacillota > Clostridia > Oscillospirales > Ruminococcaceae > Ruminiclostridium_E. The sequence continues at coordinate 45,656 of CALXBK010000009.1, read as the reverse complement.
CTCGGAAGCTACCTGCTCCAGCTCGGTTCTAAAAACCTCAATGACGAGGAAAGCAAGAGCGTCAACATGATTTTGCATTGCATAGGAGATTTCGAGCGAATTTCCGACCACGCGGTAAACATTATGGAATGTGCAAGGGAAATGCGCGACAAGGGCATCGGCTTTTCCAAAAAGGCGCTTGAAGAGATTGCGGTATTCAACTCTGCATTGAACGAAATACTCGAAACCTCTATGACTGCCTTTATAAACGGCGATACAGAGCTTGCAAAATCCGTTGAGCCTCTTGAAGACGTAATTGACAATCTGCGCACCGAAATACGCAACCGTCACATCAAGAGACTGCGCGAGGGCAAATGTACAATTGAAATGGGCTTTGTGCTTACCGACCTTATCACAAACTATGAAAGAGTCGCTGACCATTGCTCCAACATTGCGGTTTGCATGATTCAAATTCACGAGAACAACTTCGATACCCACAGCTACATGACAGAGCTCAAGGCTGTTGACAACGGAGAGTTCAGCAAAAAGTTCGGCGAGTATTCCAGAAAGTATATGCTTACCTGATAAAATCCCAAAAGGGCTGTCAACCGACAGCCCTTTTAATGTATCAAAAACATCAAAAACCCCGAAGCACAAAAAATGCTCCGGGGTAATTTGTTAATGCGTAATTTTACTTTGTGCCGAAAAGTCTGTCGCCGCCGTCGCCGATACCGGGAGTGATGTAAAGCTCGTCGTTAAGTCCCTTATCCATTGCACCGCAGTAAATCTCGACATCGGGAAATTGCTCGTGAAGTGCCGTTACACCCTCAGGGCAGGCAACTATGCACATAAACTTGATGGAATGTGCGCCTGTTTCCTTGATTTTCTTGATTGCGTGTACGGCGGAAACTCCCGTTGCAAGCATAAGGTCGGTGACGATAACATCACGCTCGCTGATGTCGAAGGGGAGCTTGCAGTAGTATTCAGCCGCAGTGTTGGCATTTGACTTGTCACGATAAATTCCGATGTGACCTACCTTTGCGGCAGGAACAAGAGCCATTGCGCCCTCAACCATGCCAAGTCCCGCACGCAGAATGGGAACAAAGGCAAGCTTTCTGCCCGATATTACCTTTGATTCGGCAATAGCTACGGGCGTCTGGATTTGCACGGTCTTTAAGGGAAGATCCCTTGTTGCCTCGTAGCACATGAGCATTGCAATTTCGCTTACAAGCTCTCTGAATTCCTTTGAGCCTGTTGTCTTATCTCTTAAAAGAGAAATTTTGTGCTGTACCAGAGGATGATCGCAGATGTGAAGTTTTTCGTTAGTCATGGTATACTCTTTTCTCCCTATGATTGTATTTTTAATTCCAGCCGTGATTTTCATAGGGAAAAATCCCGCTGTGTATTGTTGTTCAGCCTTGTTCGAGCTTCATCATTTTTTCAACTCTGTCGGCGTGTCTGCCGCCTTCAAACTCGGTATCGAGGAATACCTCGACTATTTCCTCCGCTGTGCCTGCTCCGATTACTCTGCCGCCCATGCAAAGCACGTTGGCGTCATTGTGAAGTCTTGTGTACTTTGCGGTGTAGTAGTCCTGGCAAAGCGCCGCCCTTATACCCTTTATCTTGTTTGCAGACATCGAAATTCCTATTCCCGTGCCGCAAATGAGGATTGCTTTATCACATTCCCCCCCTGTTACCTTATCGCAGACTGCCTTTGCAATATCGGGATAATCGGCTCTTTCGCCGTTACAGCCGCAGTCAATGTACTGCACGCCCTTTTGCTCAAGATATTTTTTTACCTCGCATTTAAGAGTGTAGCCTGCGTGGTCGCTTCCTATTGCCAGCATTTTAATCTTTCCTTTCTGTGTTGCCGCCTGTCCTTTCGAGCAGCTCCCTTTGCGCCTGAGGAATTTTCAGGTACATGGGCATAAGCTCGCCCGGCGTTATCTGTTTTTCGTACTGTGCCGCAATACATACCCCGAAGCCGTTCTGATAACGAAGCGGATCAGGGGCAAGAGTAACGCCTGTCAGTCCCGCTTTTGCGGTCTGCTCATATACGAGCGGTGCGCCGTCGCCCGCAAGAATTATTTTACCGTTCAAATCCGAAAGCCGTTTTGCTGCCTCGTCAGATTTTAAACATTCCTCATCGGAAATCCTTGCAGCCCTGCCGTTTTCAATTTTGAAAAGCGCCGAGTACACCTGATTGCACCTTGCGTCAAGACAGGCGCAGACAATGCAGTCAAAGGCGGTAAATCCGTAAGCTATGCCCATAAGGGTGGAAACCGCCGCACAGGGCTTGCCGAGCGCCGCCGCCATTCCCTTTACCGCCGAAATGCCTATTCTCAGCCCCGTAAATGAGCCGGGACCGTTTGCGGCGGCAAAAAGATCAATATCCCTTATCGCAATACCTGCATTTTTAAGAAGCGAATCAACGGTCGGCATAAGCGAAACCGAGTGCGTAAGCTTGTTGTTTATCACCGTGTACGCAAGCACCTGTTGCTTTTGCGTGTCGTAAACCGCAACACAGCAGGGTGCGGCGGCAGTGTCAACCGAAAGTATCAGCATAATTCCTCCGAGGGAGTAAACTCAATTATCCTTGAATTATCTCCCGTTTTGGTTATTTTAACAATCGAATGATTTTTTATAATTTCGTTAAGCTCAGGTATGTTTTCGCTCCACTCAATGCACATTATACCTCCCATGTCGAGATAGTCGAAGAAGCCTATCGCATAAAGGTCGTCAAGGGTGGATATTCTGAACAAATCGAAATGATATATCGGAATATCCCCGCCGTATTCGTTGACAAGCGCAAAGGTGGGGCTTACCGCTTCGTCGGGGCTGTTGAAATATTTTGCAATGCCCTTTGTAAGGTGGGTTTTGCCGGCTCCCATTTCTCCGAGATATAAAATGCAGTCGCCGCCCTTTAGCTTTTTCGCAATTTTCATTCCTGCGGCTATTGTTTCCTCGGGGGAGTTTGAAACGTATCTGTCCATCAGAAAAGACCGCTTATTTCGCCGCTATCGGATATGTCAATTCCGTTTGCGGCAGGAACTTTAGGAAGTCCGGGCATCGTCATGATGTCGCCTGTCAGCGCAACCACAAAGCCTGCGCCGGACGAGAGTCTTACCTCTCGCACGGTAATGGTGAAATCGGCGGGCAGTCCGAGCTTTGCGGGATCGTCCGAGAGGGAATACTGCGTCTTTGCTATGCAGACGGGTATTTTGTCAAAGCCGAGCTGTTCTATTTCCTTTATGCCCTTTTCAGCCGCCGCTGTGAAATTTACCCCCTTTGCACGGTAAATTTGCTTTGCTATAATTTCTATCTTTTCCTTTATGGGGAGCTTTTCATCGTAGATGGGAGCAAAGCCGGTCCTGCCCTCGTTTTGCTCTATTGTGTCAATGACAGCCCCTGCAAGTTCAATGCCGCCCTCGCCGCCGTTTAAAAATACGTCGGAGAATGCAACCGCAACGCCTCTTTCGGCACAATACTGCTTTACTATCTTAATTTCGGCATCGGTGTCGGTGTAGAAGTGGTTGATTGCAACCACCACGGGAACGCCGTACTTCTTCATGTTTTCAATATGTGCGCCGAGGTTTACGATACCCTTTTTAAGAGCCTCGGCGTTTTCTGCCGCAAGGTCAGCCTTAGCCACTCCGCCGTTGTATTTAAGCGCTCTTATGGTAGCTACAAGCACCGTACAGCAGGGCTTTAATCCCGCATAGCGGCACTTGATGTCAAAGAATTTCTCCGCGCCCAGGTCCGAGCCGAAGCCCGCCTCTGTTACCGCATAGTCGCCGAGCTTTAAAGCAAGTCTTGTCGCTCTTACGCTGTTACAGCCATGCGCAATATTAGCAAACGGACCGCCGTGAATGATGGCGGGAGTATTTTCAAGCGTCTGCACGAGGTTGGGATTGACAGCCTCTTTAAGAAGTGCGGTCATTGCGCCTACTGCGGATAAATCCGAAGCGTAAACAGGCTTTGAATCGTAGGTGTAGGCAACGAGTATCTGCCCGAGTCTGCGTTTTAAATCCGCCAGGTCATCGGCAAGACAGAGTATAGCCATAATCTCGCTTGCAACGGTAATCTGGAAATGATCCTCTCTCGGCACACCGTTTATCTTGCCGCCAAGCCCGATAATGCAGTTTCTCAGCGCTCTGTCGTTCATGTCAAGACAGCGCTTTATCTGTATACGCCTTGCGTCTATGCCAAGCTCGTTTCCCTGCTGAATGTGATTGTCTATAATTGCGCACAGCAGGTTGTTAGCCGCCGTGATTGCGTGCATATCGCCCGTAAAGTGCAGATTGATGTCCTCCATGGGAACAACCTGTGCGTAGCCGCCGCCTGCCGCACCTCCCTTGATACCGAATACAGGACCGAGGGAAGGCTCTCTTAAAGCAAGCACTGCTTTTTTGCCGAGCTTGTACATTGCCTGTGCAAGACCTATCGAGGTAGTCGTTTTTCCCTCTCCTGCGGGAGTGGGATTGATTGCCGTAACAAGAATCAGCTTTCCGTCCGGTGCGTCTTTAAGCCTTTCCATGCACTCCGCGGAAATTTTAGCCTTGTAATGACCGTAAGGAATAAGCTCATCCTCGTCTACCCCTAAAGACGCGGCGATGTCCTTAATCTTTATCATTTTCGCATTGTGAGCTATTTCAATATCGCTTAACATAATGCCCTCCGTGAAATAGTATAACTCCCTGTAAATGTTTCAAAAAATACACTTTAATTATAGCATACACGAAAATAAAATTCAAGTTTTTATAGAAATAAAAAAAGTGTATTGATTTAAACGTCTAATGTCGCTTATAATCCGTTGTTATATTTGCGGTCAATTGATAAAATTGAAAGGGGTGAAGTTTGTGATACAAGAAAGAATAGGTAATAGGATTAAAGAATTACAAAAACACACAGGGCTGAGCCAGGAAAAGTTCGCCCTTAAAATTAGTATGGACAGAACATATTATGCTTCTGTCGAGAACGGCAAGCGGAACATATCAATTGTTAACCTTGAAAAAATTGCTAATGGTCTTGGTATATCGCTTTCAGAGCTTTTTAGGGGGATATGATTATGAGAGAAACTATTAAAAACATTATTGTCGATGAGTTTTCAAAACTTACAGTTCTGATTGAGAATGATTTTGTTGCAAACTACAAACGCAAAGTTAACAATTTTCTTTTGAGCCAAATGGATAGCGGATAACCGCCAGCATGGTTTTTGTGAGTAGTTTTGAGTCGAAAAGCGGACTTGCCATCGAAGCTTGTGCAAAAAGGATTGCCAGACTTAAATTCGGCGAGGAAAATGTACCTGCAATTGTTAATCCTCGTGGATTAAAGCATAGCATTTCCAAACCCGCTTCAGGACAGATCGTTGTGACTGATGTTGATACTCACAGCGGTGACTTGCGTGGAGAAATTGCAGCATTCCGTGCTAACAATGAAGCTCGGGGTAAAGGACAAAACAGAATCGATAGCGGCGTAACTCAAGCGTCTATCAGGGAAAAACTGTTTCCGCTTGCAGAAAAATATAAGACTGATTCTTTCTTTACAAAGCCTGTCGATTTGGCTTTCTTTGACGGAGAATGCTGGAATATAATGGAATTGAAAGCGGGCAGAGATTTGGATAGTTCAAATGCTCCTTCTAATGTTGAAAAGCTTCTTACGATTTATCATGTTTTTAAAACGTGTGCAATATATTGAGAAGAAAATAGCACATTTGTTGCAGGAATATAACTTAGGCAAGATGTCCCTCGCCTCTAAGGCGGCGGGTTCCATATTCAGTTTCAGTTTGGGTTCAACCCCAACTGAAACTGAATCGCAGCTTCGCTGCGGCTTGCCGCGTTGAATGACGGGGCAAGCCCCTTATTGAATATTTTCTGTTTTAAAGCCTTTTTGAATTGTTGTTTGCTACCGGAAATACAATAATTTCTCATACAACCTTCAAATTGTAATTTTTCCTTTGCAGCATATAATAGACAATTAAACTATTAAAAATTAAATCCGCATTTATAGCAATACGGATTTAAAATTATTCTGTATCGGCAAACCCTCACATCAGCATTTAAACTTTTACTTGATTTTACAATCGAAAGTGTTTAAAAAAAGGGATAGCATGGTATTGTCGCTATGCTATCCCGAAACGTTTATGTTGTGCAAATTAAATCATCGCTGATAGTGATAAGCTTTATTCCTCCCTCGGAATTATCTCAAAGCCGTAGAAGTCAAAATCACAGCCGGGTAAAAATCTGAATTCCACCTTGACCGTTCCTCTTACATCGGGGAGCGGTATTTCCTTTGTCACAGGCTCGTCGCTGCCGGCAAACTCGATTATTTCCTCAACTCTGCCCTTGTCGGTGTGGAAGTGGATATGCACCGAGTCGTTGTCGTGGCGCGTCACGCCTGTCAGCCGCACCGCCTTTACGCCCTTTGAAAAATCCATATCGCAGTAATCAAGGAATACGTTGTTGCCTATTTCCTTTACTGCCGTGCCGTCGCGCCTGAAGCTGTCGCCATGGATTAAATCGCAGTCTGCGGCAGTCAGATATTGGTACGCCTTTATTCTCGGAGTGAACAGGAAGCCGCCGAAGTCTATGCGGAAATCGTTCTTGTCAAACTCAAAGTAAATATCCTTTTCGCCGCATATCGGATTTTGGAGCGTGTAGCTGTTGTCCTTGAAGGTCTGCCATTCAAAATCCGCCCTGTATGTAAAGTCGCCGAGAATTTTTGAATTGTAGGCAAAGGGCTCGCCCTCCCACAGTCTGAAATTGAACGGATCGTCACTGTGCCAGTTGATTATCCGCACAAGGAAGCTGTCGCTTCCGAATTTTCCGAAGTCGGTCTTTTTGAAGCCTATAATGTTGTTGTCGGGCTTTATGCTGACGCCGCCGCAGCGTACCTCGTCAACGGGAGCAAGGCTGTAATTGCAAAGACAGCCGCAGGTAAACTCGTAGGGGTTTACGGTTACGCTTCCGAAGCCCACGGCGGTAAATTCGTACTCCGAAATGATTTCGGGCTGGCTTCTGCCGTTATTTGAGCTGCACCTTAATCTGAACACTCCGTCGCCGCACGCCGAAACTACCGCTTCTAAGCCGTTTGCCTCTACCTTTGCAACGTTGGTTTCAATGCCTGTATTGGTGACAACGCTCCACTTTATGTCGGTGTAGCTTGTGTTTGCGGGAAGAAGCGAGGCGATAATCCGACATTCGGGATTTTCGGGGGTGAGCGTCGTGCTGTCCTGCATTTTAAGCTCTATCTTTCTTAAAGGTATTTCGTTTGTGTCACAGCCGTCGGGGTTGTTTGTTATATTTTCAGATGTGCTTATTCCGTTTCTCGGTGAAGCGGGGAGCTTTTTAAGCGTTATTTCTGCGCTGTCAAGTCCGTTTGCGCTTGCCTTTACGGTTATTTCTCCCGTCTTTGTGTCGGAAGCGATGTACGCCGCCGCAAGTCCCGAAAAAAGCCTTCTTGTTACGGATTTATAGCTGTCGTAATCGGTGCTGTCGCCGTTGTCAAAGCCCAGCAGTCTGCCGCCCGTAACTTCAAGAGCAATTCTGTCTCTTGCGTTTTCAACGGGGTAGCCGTCCTTGTCAACGGCGGATATTGTGATAACGGTAATATCCTCGCCGTCCGCAAGAATTTCCGACTTGCTTGCTTCAAGCCGTATTGCCTTGCTGTCGGTAAATGAATGTCTTGCCGCTTCGTGAGTCTTGCCGTCCTTTATTCCTACCGCCTTAAGCTCGCCCTTTTCGTATGCTGCGCGCCATATTGCGGTATACTCGTGGGGAGTTTTTTTGCCTAAGGATCTGCCGTTTAGGAAAAGCTCAACCTCCTCAAGATTTGTGTAGCAAACAATGTCTATAAGCTGTCCCTCGTTATAATCCCAGTAGGGCATTATATGAAGCACGGGCTTATCAGTCCATGCCGCCTCGTACAGATAAAAGCTGTCCTTTTTAAGTCCTGCGGTGTCGATATTGCCGAAGTATGCGTTTTTTGTTGAATAGGGAGAGGGCTCGCCTATATAGTCTGCGCCCGTCCAGATGTACATACCTGCGCATACGTCAATATCCCTGTTATATGCGATAATCTTCTGTGCGGTATCTGCCGACGCACCCGCACGGCAGTTTCCCAGCGACGAGCATTGTAAATCCGAGTGGGTAAGGCAGACAGCGTCAATCGGAAAGTGATATATGCCTCTGCTCTTTACGCCCGAGGTGGTTTCGCTTCCGTATATCTTCCGGTCGGGGTACTGCTTGTGGTGCTCCTCATACAATCTTTCAAGATAGTTGTAGCCCGCAAGGTCAACCTGCTTTGCACAGTTCTGCGCGCCCTCCCACGGCATATAGTTTGAGCCTATCGTGGTAGGAGCGTTGCAAAGCGTATCGTTTTCCCTTACAGCGTCATGAAGCATTTTTGCGACCTCTGCTCCTCTCGGCGAAACATGGGTATCGTAAATCTCGTTGCCCACGCTCCACATGATAACACTCGGATGGTTGCGGTCGCGGCGCACCCATGAAGCGACGTCCTTTTTGTACCAGTCGTCAAAAAATCTTGCATAGTCAAATTCGGTCTTGGGACGCTCCCACATATCGAATGCTTCGCTGTTTACGAGTATGCCCATTTCGTCGCACAGCTCCATAAATGCCTTTGCAGGGGGATTGTGCGAGGTACGCACGGAATTAACTCCCATTTCAAGCATTGTTTCGAGCTGTCTTTTTGCAGCCGCCTTGTTGAATGCCGCCCCCAGACACCCCAAATCGTGGTGCAGACACACGCCGTTGAGCTTAATATGTCTGCCGTTTAAATAAAAGCCGCTGTCGGGCTTGTATTCAATTTCACGCAGTCCGACCTTTTGCGAACAGCTGTCGATTATTTCGCCGTCCTTTATAAGCGATATGGTTAAATCGAGCAAATTGGGAGAAGCAATATCCCAAATATATTTTTTGTCGGGAGAATTTACCGAAAAATCTATTTTGGAAATATCTGCTGCGGGGATTTTTTCTTTATGTAAAATATCATCTCCCGATTTTAATGAAAATTCAACGGTCAGCCTGTCGGGGTTTACAACCTCTGCGGATATTTTTACATCAAAGCCGTTTTCTGTTTTATCGGTGTGAAAATAAATTCCGTCTGTTGCAAGGTAGCTTTTTTCTGTGACAATAAGATATACATCTCTGAAAATTCCCGCGCCCGAATACCAGCGGGTGTTGGGGGAATAATGCCGTACAAGCACGGAAATCTCGTTCTCGCCGTCGGTTAAAAAGTCTGTCAGAACCGCTTCAAATGAGGAATAGCCGTATTTCCAGTCAAATGCGGGCTTTTTGTTTACATAAACGGTGCTGTCCATGTACACGCCCTCAAAATAAAGGCGCACGCTCTTGTTTTTAATATCGCCGAAATCGTATTTTTTTACATATCTTCCGAAAGAGGTTTCGTATAAATTATCGGGGTGATAAATAAGCCAGTCGTGCGGGAGCTGTACGGGAGAATAATCTCCGCCCCAGTCATTTTCAAGTGTTTTGTCGGCTTTTGTTTTTGCAAACAGCCAGCCATCGTTGAATAATTGCTTCATTTTTTGTTCCTTTGATTAATAAAGTACGGGTAAATTTTCTTTTGTTATTGCAAAGGGACTGTCATATACCTTTTTGAGGTATTCCCTTGTGTTGTACTGCTCGTTAAGGCAAAAGGATTTTGACCATGTCATGTAGGACGCCCAGCCCGCCTTTTCGGAAATCACCGCTTCGGGGCTTGGCAGAGTGCCTGTTTCGCCGATAACGGCAATTTTTTTCTGAGGTGTGACTTTTATAAGATGGTTGTACATCTCTATCTGCGAGGCGTGTTCATGCTCGGGCGGGTACATATCCCTTGAAATAATATCCACCACATCGTCGCCGGGGTAAAATTCGGGCGTCGGGGCATTCCATACCCATATAAGATTGTGAAGCTCGTGAATATTCGTAAATCTTTCGTACATCATGCGGTACAGCTTTTTTACCGTGTCCGAGCCCTTTGCACCCCACCAGAACCAGTCGCCGTCGCCCTCGTGGAACGGACGCCACAGTATCGGAATTTCCTTTTCGCAAAAGGGCCTTAATATTCCTGCCATTGCATCCATGTCGGAAATCAGCGCCCTGTTTTCGGGAGTGCCGCTTATAACCGCCTTAGATGCGTCAAAGGGAGTGTTTACCGTGAAAAAGGATTTTGAACGTCCGTACAGCGGAGAAAACCAGTGCCAGCACATGGTTATCAGTCCCTTTTGCTCTGCCCATTCCGAGGCTCTTCTGAGCGTGCCGTAGTTTTCGGTAACCTCTGTCATGCACTCGTCGTCGGTATCGGAATAATTAATATTGGGAGAATAGGAAAGAAGCTCAAAGCCGAGCAGGGCAGGCTGTTTTCCCGTTACGCTTTTTATCAGCTCAAGCTCCTCCATTGCCATTGTCTGGGTGTGTTGCCCCGTAATTATTTTTTTATAGGTTATTTCCGAAAAATATTCAAGTACATTTTTAACGCTTGTAAACGCCTTTGAGTTTACGGGGGTTGATAATTTGTCGCTCATAAATTCCTTTCTTTGTAAACCTATATAGACTTACAAATTATCGTAATATTTAATCATGGGAGAATTATTCGTGATATAGTCGATATATGCCGCCGCGGTATAATAAAATTCTGTTTCATATCGGGTAATTCCGGCTCCGCCGTAGGCAAAGCACTCGTCCGAGATATAGTTTTTGGCGCAGTCTGTCACATAACAGCCGGTATTGCTTATAAACCGTTCCTCGCACAGCTTTAAAAGCTCCTGCGCCTCGTTATAGTCGATGTTTTCGCAAAGCGGCTTTATTTCTCCCGTTTCGTCGGCGTAGCTTTTATTAAGCGAGGCTCTTGACAGAATAATATTGCTCTCGTATTTTGAATAAAGCAGTTCGGATAATTCATCGCATGCCGCGAGAATTTTATCCTTGTTGGGACGACTGAAAAATTTATTCTTATCACGGTTATTGCCCACAATTCCCGCAAAATCAACCGCAATGAACATTGACGGGCTTTGGAGTATGGCGTTCATATACATTTTGGCTTTTCTGTTATCCGTGCCTATATACCTCAACAAATCGGCTGAATTTATAAAAATGCCCATTTTTGAGCTGTGACATTTCTGAAGCGTGTGAACGGTCATGCCGCAGCCGAGCGCATCAATTGCGGTGCGGCTGTTGATGAGATTGTATTCCTCTATCCCGGCTTTTGCTTCGGCGGCGGAAAGTCCGTCCCACACCTTAAAGGCAAGCCGCGTCATGAATTTGATGTTCTTTTCCTTTATCTCAACCCTTTCGCCCAACACCTTTTCAAGAGTTGCCCTGATAAAGTTTGCAACGGGGCGCTTTAACCGATAGCCCTTGTCTAAAAGCCGCAAAAGCTCGATACAGCTCACCCTTTGCAAAGTGTTGCTCTCAACGGCGGCTATAACCTTGACGGTATTTTTAAGCTCGGTATTTTTGCCGAAATCAAAAAATCTGTAAATATCCGTGACGCTTCGGTAATTTTCAAGCAGCATTTCTTTAAGCTCGGTTTTATTTTCCGCAATAAATTCCTTTGAGGTGTGAAGCATGATTTTATCCACGGCGTTTTGCCTGTCAAAAAGCGAATCGGAAAAGCCTCTCGTCCTCACGCTTTCATAATAGCAAAGCACCTGCGGTATTCTCACGTCCGGCTCTCTCGTGTTATAGATTATACGGGATTTTGAGGACATGATTTTTTCAAGACCGAGCGAGGCGTTCTGAATATAAAAACGGTCAAATATAAATCCGCTTTGCGTTTTTTGCTCCAAGTCGCCGTAATACATATTTCTGAGGTCAATAATCTGCGGCTTTACAAGGCTGATAAAATAGTTTTCAAGCTGTCTTACATAATTGTTTATTTCGGTTTTGGGCGAGGCGGTTTTCACTTGTCTGCCAAGAGCATAGTAGCAGGGTGCGGCAGTGCGAACGAGAATTATCCTTGCGGGATGATAAATACGGCACAGCTTTGCCGCAAATATATCAATAAGCGGCTTGTAAAGCTGTTCGGGGAGGATTTTAGGTAGCGCCTCTGCCCCTTTTTCGTTTTCGGCAGGGGAAACAAAGCCGCTTTTCGTCTTTAAAATGCCGTTTACTGCGGTGGAATAAAAATCAAACAAAAACCGATCGGAACGGTGAGCGCTTAAATATTCGTAATATTTTGTGTCGGGAATATCCGCGTCGCCCTTTTTGCCCTTGCTGTAAAATACCGTCAGCGGAGAAATATCAATAAGGCCGGAATCGCACACACGGGTGAGGCTCTGATTTACGATAAGCTCAGTATTTTTTGAACCCATTACGGTAAAGCTCGTGCGGTCGATAAATGCGGAGTTGTCTGCCGTCCCGATATTTACCGTTCTGCCGTCTGTGGTTTGTCCTGTGATTTTGAAAATAGAAGCGCCGTTCAGCTTTGACAGCCTTACCGAGGTTTTGTCGGTGGTGAGTATCGGCTTGAACTTGCCGTATTCCTTCTTGAAGTAAACGGTATAGCTTGTGCAGTCCTCCCGCTTTTCAAAGCGGAGCATATATACACCGTTTGCACTTTTTGTTATAACTGCCTTGTTATTCATCGCGTTACCCTCCGCTTTAAAAATCTCTTAAAATGATTTTAACATACACAACAGCAAATTTCAATAAGATTAGTCGCAATGCTTGACTTTTTTTTATTGCGGTGATATAATACCTAATGATTTGAAAATGAAATCCATTTTCAATTTGGAAGGAGATTAAGCCATGCCGTACAATACGCGCCAGCAGGAGCTTATATTAAGCTACATAAAACAGAACGCAAGCGAACATTTGACCGCCGATGCAATAGCAAGCGCCCTGAAGGACGAGCAGGTGGGAAAAACCACGGTTTACCGCTGTCTTGAAAGGCTCTGCAAACAGCACACGGTGAGAAAGTACATACTGAGCGAGGGCAAAAGCGCCTGCTATCAATACGCTTTGGGCGAGGACTGCCACAGGCATTTTCATCTCAAATGCTTAAGGTGCGGCAGGCTTATCCATGCAGAGTGTGAACAGCTCGCACAGATTGAGGAGCATATCTGCCTTGAGCATGATTTTGACATAGACGCGTCCCGCACGGTATTTTACGGAATATGCGGCGAGTGCAAAAAAAATGAAAGCAACACGGAAGAATAATCCGACACTATAATATAAGATAAGGAAGATACAAAATGAAGAAAGATATACTGAAAAAAGCGGCGGTAGGTATTCTTGCGGCGGTACTCACGGGGTTTGCCGGCTGTGACGCAGGCGGTTCGCAGAGCAGCGCAGACTCGGACGGCAAGCTGAAAATCATATCCACGGTTTTTACTCCCTATGACTTTGCAAAACAGATAGCGGGGGATAACGCGGAGCTTACGATACTGCTCCCTCCGGGCAGCGACAGCCATTCCTACGAGCCTACGCCAAAGGAGATACTCGCCGTTGAAAGCTGTGATATATTCCTTTACATAGGCGGCGAAAACGAGCAATGGGCGGAGAAGATACTTGCAGGAAGCAACACAGAGGATGTGAAAGCGGTAAAGCTTATTGACAGCGTTGATGAGCTTTTAGCGGAGGCTCATGAGCATGAGCACGGAGAAACGGAGCATAATCACGACTACGACCAGCATATATGGACCTCTCCGAAAAACGCAAAGCTGATGGTGAACGCAATATATGAGGCAATTTGCGAAGCTGATCCCGAAAACAAGGACGCCTACACCGAAAATAAGCAGGCTTACTGTGAAAAACTGGACGAGCTTGACGGCAAGTACAAGGCGGCGGTTGAAGCCGCAAAAAGCAAGACGGTAATCTTCGGGGATAAATTCCCGTTCAGGTATCTTGCCCATGAATACGGGCTTGACTGCCATGCGGCGTTTGCCTCCTGCTCCGACGAATCCGAGCCGAGCGCCGCTAAAATGACGGAGCTTATTGAAAAGATAAAGAGCGAGAATATTCCCGTTGTGTATTATCTTGAATTCAGCAGCCGCAAGATTGCCGATGCGCTTTGCGAAAGCACAGGGGCGACTGCGCTTATGCTCCACTCCTGTCACAATGTATCAAAGGAGGAGCTGGAAAGCGGAGCGACCTACATAAGCCTTATGGAGCAAAATCTCGAAAATTTAAAGGTTGCCTTTGCGGGCAAAACGGAGTAAACTATGGCTGTTTTGATAGAATGTAAAAACGTGTGCGCGGGCTACGAGGGTACGCCTGTGCTGAATAACCTCAGCTTTGAGGTGGACGAGGGCGACTATCTGTGCATAGTCGGTGAAAACGGAAGCGGCAAGTCAACGCTGATGAAAACCCTGCTCGGACTTAAAGCTTTGCAAAAGGGCGAAATAATCTTTTCGGGCGGACTTTTGCAGACCCAAATAGGCTATCTTCCCCAGCAAAGCGAGGCGCAGAAGGATTTTCCCGCTTCGGTAACCGAGGTGGTAATATCAGGCTGTCTTGGCAAAAAAGGCTTTTTGCCGTTCTATACAAAGGCGGACAGAGAGCTTTGCCGCCGCAATATGGAGCTTCTTGGGATAGCTACGCTTGCAAGGCGAAGCTACCGGGAGCTGTCGGGCGGCCAGCAGCAAAGAGTATTGCTTGCAAGAGCGCTGTGCGCTACCGGAAAGCTGCTTTTGCTCGACGAGCCTGTGTCGGGGCTTGATCCTGTTGTGACGGCTGAAATGTACGAGATAATCGCACGGCTTAACCGTGAAAATAAGGTTACTGTCATTATGATTTCTCATGATTTGCAGGGTGCGCTGAAATACGGAAGTAAAATTCTTCACCTTGAAAGCGGAGCATACTTTTTCGGCAGTACGGAGGAATACCGCTGCACCGATATATTCCACACAATGAGCACCTGCGATTGCAGATGTGACTGTAAAACTCACGGCGGCTCAAAGGAGATGGACTGATATGTTTGATATATTCACAAGCGATTTTCTTTTAAGGGCGTTAATTGTCGGCTTGCTCGTGTCGCTTTGCGCCTCCTTGCTCGGTGTAAGCCTTGTGCTGAAGCGTTATTCGATGATTGGCGACGGACTTTCTCACGTTGGCTTCGGTGCGCTTGCCGTCGCTTCGGCGATGAACGTTGCGCCGCTTTATGTGGCTATACCCGTTGTGACCGTTGCCGCATTTATACTGCTTAAGATAAGCTCAAGCAGTAAGATAAAGGGCGATGCCGCCATTGCTCTGCTGTCCGTATCTGCGCTTGCGATAGGTGCGATAATAATATCGCAGACCGGCGGCAACACTGATATGAACAGCTATATGTTCGGCAGTATTCTTGCAGTAACCTCCGAGGACCTTGTTTTAAGCGTAACCTGCTCGGTTGTGGTATTGGCGCTGTTTGTGCTGTTCTATAACAAGATTTTTGCAGTAACCTTTGACGAGAGCTTTTCAAAGTCTACGGGAGTAAAGGCGGGACGGTACAATACCGTGCTTGCTCTGCTCACTGCGCTGACGGTAGTTGTGGGAATGAGAATAATGGGTGCGCTTCTTATATCGGGGCTTATCATTTTCCCTGCGCTGACCTCAATGCGGATATTCAAAAGCTTTAAGGGAGTTACAATATGCTCTGCGGTAATATCCTGCATAAACTTTATTGTCGGCATGGAAATAAGCTATCACCTCGACTTTCCCGCAGGGGCAAGCGTGGTTGTCGCAAACCTTATAATGCTCGCCTCATTCTCGGTTGCGGGGCTTTGCGTATCAAAGCTGTCAAAGCTGTAAGGAGGAGCTATGAAGAGATTAATCTGCGGTATTTTCGCTGTTTTTATGATATTTGCGCTTGCAGGCTGTAAAAGCGGTGTTGCGGGCAATTCCCGGAGTGCGGACGGCTCGTCGGGCGATGAATACGCATACAGCTTTAAGGGCAGTATTCTCGAAGTGTATGACGGCTCGGTGCTTATCTTGATTGACGAGGGCGAGGATATAAGAAGCTCGGGCGATAAGGTGTCGGTTGGCTGTGACGGAGAATTTAAGAACGGCGACAGGGTTATCGTGTATTACGGCGGCTATGTCCTTGAAACCTATCCGCTGACATTAAACGGTGCAAAAGTGGAAAAAATCTCCGAATAATATTGACAAAACGGAAGAATGAGAGTAAAATCTAATATGGGAAGCATCGTGGGATACGAATCCCGCGATGCTTTAATTTTAATCCGGAGGGTAAATATGAATTACGAAATCAAAGGTACACCGCTTCCCGTGGCAATCTGCAATCTTAACGCAGGTGAGTCCATGTACACCGACAAGGGCGGCATGAGCTGGATGACGCCTAATATGCAGATGTCAACCAACGCAGGCGGCAGCTTTGGCAAGGCAATGTCAAGAATGTTTTCGGGCGAATCCATGTTCCAGAACATCTACACCGCGCAGGGCGGTCCGGGACAGATAGCGTTTTCTTCAAGCTTCCCCGGCGAAATTCTTGCAATCAACGTCGCAAACGGACCTATTGTGGCGCAGAAATCCGCTTTTATGGCGGCTGAAATGTCGGTAAACATGAGCATACACTTTCAGGGAAAGTTCGGAGTAGGCTTTTTCGGCGGAGAGGGCTTTATCATGCAGAAATTCGAGGGCAACGGCATGGTATTCCTCGAAATAGACGGCTCGGTTATCGTTTACGAGCTTCAGGCGGGACAGTCAATGCTTCTTGATACGGGACATCTTGCGGCAATGGACGCGTCTGTCCAGATTTCTGTTGAGAGCGTCAAGGGTATCGGCAACAAGATATTCGGCGGCGAAGGCTTCTTTAATACAAGAGTAACGGGACCGGGCAGAATATGGCTCCAGACAATGCCCGCTTCCGCGGTAGCGGCGGCAATAGGTCCGTTTATTACGGCAAGATAAGAAATACTGAATGCGTCGGAGCAGTCCGGCGCATTTCGTTTAATGGTAATATTTCATAAAATCATACCAAAACATTGACTTTGTAAGGAAAACATGGTAAAATAATCTCATAAAAGCGAGGGAAATATTTATGTGCAGTGTATTAATTTGCAATTTATGTAAATAGGGGGCTTTTTACCTCTGCCCTTATAGCTTCTGCACAATAATTTAATATTGTTTATAAGGCACAGTATGCGAAACAGGCCGTACTGTGCCTTCTGGCGTTATGCCGACAAAAATAAAAGCCGATAAAATCCCCGGAAAAGGTAAAATCATGAATATTAAAAAATTCATGGCAGGGCTTTCAGCATTTGTCATAGCCCTTACGGCGGCGGCAACGCCCTTGCAGGAGGTGATAAAAGCTCCGCAGGTACTGCCGCAGACAGCAGTAAATGCAAGTGCGGCTACATACGGCGATTATTAATATAAAGCGCTTGACGACGGTACTGCTGAAATCACCGACTACTTAGGCTCTGCAACAACGCTTTCAATTCCGTCTGAGATAGACGGGAAAAAGGTAACATGTATAGGAGTTGATGCTTTTAAGTACTGCACCTCTCTTACCTCGGTAACAATTCCCGACAGCGTAACAAGCATAGGAGATTATGCTTTTTATGGCTGTGACGCACTTACCTCGGTAACAATTCCCGGCAGCGTAGCAATCATAGAATATGCTGCTTTTGAAAATTGTTCCCTTCTTTCGACGATAAATGTAGATTCCACTGATAAATGTAGATTCCACTAATAAGTATTACTGTTCTGTTGACGGAGTATTATTTAATAAGGATAAGACAACGCTGATTTGTTATCCCGCAGGGAAGATTGCACCAAGCTATAAAATCCCCGACAGTGTAACAAGCATAAGAGCTGGAGCTTTTGCGTACTGTTACGCTCTTACCAATGTATATTATACCGGCACGCAAGAGCAGTGGAACAATATATTTGTCGGTGACGGTAACGATAATTTGACAGGTGCAACTATTCATTATAATTACGGCTCCGTCGTTGCTCCCTCAAATGTAAGCAATCTTGAATTAAAGGGCAGAGCCGCAGATGCACTTCGCATAGGCTGAACGAAGAACACCTCTGCCGACGGTTATATCGTTGAGATGTACAAGAACGGCAAGTGGGTACGCGCTTCTAAGATTACCAAGAACAGCACGGTTGAGTTCAGAAAATCGGGACTTGCATCGGGTACGATCTACAAGTTCAGAGTTAAGACATACAAAATGAGCGGAAATATTGCTATTTACAGCGGCTACACTTATCTAATCGCAAGGACAAAATAACATTTACACTTTAATTGAATAATATCACGGCAAGCATACCTTCAAAACAAGGGCTGTTTGCCGCGTCTTTTTCTGCCGATAATGTAATGAGGGATATGCTCGTCATATCTAAATGAAATACAGTCATATAAAAATTATATATCATAGCGGAAATTTTATCAGTATTCGGATAAAGCAACTGCAAGAAAATGCAAAAAATTATCAATTTTTAAGTCGGTTTATTATTGACAGAGAGAAAAAGATGTGGTAAAATAGTAAAATGCATTATAATGGATTTATATGCGAATAAGCCTGAAAACAGGGTGAATAATCCCGCCCCGAAAACAGGGCTGAAAGCGTATAAATAAGCGAAAAACTATATTCAACCGTAATAGTTAAGGAGTGGTAAAGCCCATGATGAATGTCAAGCAGGTAAAGCTGGGTAGAAATACCCGTATGAGTTTTTCCAAAATCAACGAGGTTCAGGAATTACCTAATCTCATTGAAATTCAGAAGGATTCATATCAGTGGTTCTTGGACGAGGGTATCAAAGAGGTATTCAAGGATATTTCCTCCATTTCAGACGCTAACGGCAAGCTGGTGCTCAGCTTTGTTGATTACCGCATCGACGAAAATCCCAAATACACCATAGAGGAGTGCAAGGAGCGCGACGTTACCTACGCCGCCCCCTTAAGAGTAAAGGCACAGCTTCGCAACACCGAAACCGGCGAGGTCACGGAAAATGAGATATTCATGGGCGATTTTCCGCTTATGACCGAAAGCGGCACTTTTGTCATCAACGGTGCGGAGCGTGTAATCGTATCACAGCTTGTGCGTTCTCCCGGCGTATATTACGGCTTTGATTACGATAAGACGGGCAAGAAGCTGTTCAAGTCCACCGTTATTCCCAACAGAGGCGCATGGCTTGAATACGAGATGGATTCAAACGATGTGTTCTATGTGCGTATTGACAAGAACAGAAAGATACCCGCAACAACCCTTATCCGTGCGCTCGGCGTAAGCAGTGACGCAGACCTTACCGACCTTTTCGGCGAGGACGCAAGAATACTGCAGACGATACAGGAAAAGGATTCCACAAAGAACACCGAGGAAGCCCTGCTTGAGGTTTACAGAAAGCTAAGACCCGGCGAGCCTCCGACGGTAGAATCCGCAAATACTCATCTTACAAACCTTTTCTTTGACGCAAAGAGATACGACCTTGCAAGATTTGGCCGCTACAAGTACAACAAAAAGCTGGGCATAGCCTCAAGAATTGCGGGCCACAAGACCGCACAGCCGATAATCAGCCCGGGGACAGGCGAGATACTTGCAGACGAGAATGAATTTATCACCGCTGCAAAGGCTGCCGAAATTGAGCAGGCCGGCGTAATGGAATGTGTTATCCTCGTTGAGGACAAGACCGTAAAGGTGCTGGGCAACGGCATGGTTGACATAAAGGGATATATCCCCGATACCATTGATGCCGAAGCGCTTGGAGTAAACGAAAAGGTTTGCTACAAGGTGCTTGCAGAAATTGTTTCCGAGTGCGGCGACGACGAGGAAGCGCTCAGCAACGCAATTAAAAACAGAGCAGACGACCTTATCCCCAAGCACATCACAATTGACGATATATTCGCAACCGTAAGCTACTTTATCAATCTTTGCGAGGGCGTGGGCGAGGTTGACGACATCGACCACCTCGGCAACAGAAGAATACGCTCGGTAGGCGAGCTGCTCCAGAACCAGTTCCGCATAGGCTTTGCGAGAATGGAAAGAGTAATCCGCGAGCGTATGGGACTTCAGGCTCAGGAAACCGAGATGATTTCCCCCAATACACTTATCAATATCAGACCTGTTGTAGCGGCTATCAAGGAGTTTTTCGGCTCTTCTCCGCTTTCGCAGTTCATGGATCAGAATAACCCCTTAGCGGAGCTTACTCATAAGAGAAGACTTTCCGCACTCGGCCCCGGCGGTCTTTCCCGTGACCGTGCAAGCTTCGAGGTGCGTGACGTTCACTACTCCCATTACGGAAGAATGTGTCCTATCGAAACTCCTGAAGGTCCTAACATCGGTCTTATTTCCTATCTCGCTTCCTTTGCGAAGATAAACAAGTACGGCTTTATTGAAGCCCCCTACCGCAAGGTTGACAAGGAAACCGGCGTCGTGCTCGACGAGGTAACCTACATGACCGCAGATGTGGAGGATAATTACGTTGTAGCGCAGGCCAACGAGCCGCTTGACGAGCAGGGCAGATTTGCAAGAAAGCGTGTAAACGCCCGCTACCGTGAGGAAATTCTCGAGGTTGACCGCGACAGAGTAGACTACATGGATATTTCTCCTAAGATGGTTGTATCCGTGGCTACCGCGATGATTCCGTTCCTTGAAAACGACGACGCAAACCGTGCTCTGATGGGTGCGAACATGCAGAGACAGGCAGTTCCGCTGATGGTTACCGAAAACCCGATTGTCGGCACCGGTATGGAATACAAGGCGGCTGTTGACTCGGGTGCGGTTGTAGTTGCAAAGGAGGATGGCGTTGTTACAAAGTGCAGCGCAGACGAAATCGTTGTAACGGACGATAAGGGCGTTGAACATTCCTACAAGCTCATCAAGTTCAAGCGTTCAAACCAGGGCACCTGCGTAAATCAGCATCCTGCTGTATCAAAGGGCATGGAGATAAAGAAGGGCGACGTGCTTGCGGACGGTCCCGCAACAAGCCAGGGCGAAATTTCGCTCGGCAAGAACGCTCTTATCGGCTTTATGACCTGGGAGGGTTATAACTACGAGGACGCCGTTCTCATCAATGAAAAGTTAGTATACAACGATGTCTACACATCAATTCACATTGAGGAATACGAGCTTGAATGCCGCGACACCAAGCTCGGTCCCGAGGAGATAACGAGGGATATTCCCAACCTCGGCGAAGACGCGCTCAAGGACCTTGACGAGAGAGGTATTATCCGTATAGGCGCAGAGGTTCATCCTCAGGATATTATGGTAGGTAAGGTTACACCCAAGGGTGAAACCGAGCTTACTGCCGAGGAAAGACTGCTTCGTGCAATCTTCGGCGAAAAAGCAAGAGAAGTCCGCGACAACTCTTTGAGAGTACCTCACGGAGCAAGCGGTATCATAGTAGACGTAAAGGTGTTCACAAGACAGAACTGCGACGAGCTTGCTCCCGGTGTAAATATGGTAGTAAGATGCTATATAGCACAGAAGCGTAAAATCTCCGTCGGCGACAAGATGGCGGGACGTCACGGTAACAAGGGCGTCGTTTCTCGTATCTTAAAGCAGGAGGATATGCCGTTCTTACCTGACGGTACTCCGCTTGACATCGTGCTCAACCCCTTGGGCGTACCTTCACGTATGAATATCGGTCAGGTGCTTGAGGTTCACCTCGGCTATGCTTGTAAGGCCCTTGACTGGAGGATAATGACTCCCGTATTTGACGGCGCGCACGAGGCGGACATCAGAGCTTGCTTTGAAAAGGCAGACGCAGAGCGTGAAAACTATAAGGATAAGGATTCTCCGAGAATTGACTTCTCCAAGATACCGATGAATCCCGACGCAAAGACGCAGCTTACGGACGGACGTACAGGCGAGAAGTTCGACAGTCCCGTAACGGTAGGCTATATGTACTATCTCAAGCTGCACCACCTTGTTGATGATAAAATTCACGCCCGTTCAACAGGTCCTTACTCGCTGGTAACCCAGCAGCCTCTGGGCGGTAAGGCACAGTTCGGCGGTCAGCGTTTCGGAGAAATGGAAGTTTGGGCGCTCGAAGCATACGGCGCGGCTTACACCCTCCAGGAAATCCTCACGGTTAAGTCCGACGATATTGTGGGCAGAGTAAAGACCTACGAGGCTATCGTCAAGGGCGAGGACGTTCCGCAGGCAGGCGTTCCCGAGAGCTTTAAGGTTCTTATCAAGGAGCTTCAGTCGCTCGGACTTGACATCAAGGTGCTTGACGCAGATAAAAACGAAATTGACCTTAAGCAGACATTTGACGATGACGACGAGGTCGGCGTAATCTCGGCTGACGACACATTTGATTATGTTGCCGATGATGATTCGCTTGACCAGGGCTTCATCACGCAGGATATAGACGACGACAGCGATTTCTATTCCGACAGGGAGGACGAGGACGATTATGACATCGACTTCCCCGAGGGCGACGAAGAGGACTACGACGAAAACTGACAGCGTTAATCCTAAAGTAAATTACTTCCATAGAAAGAAGAGGTCTGTAAATTGGCATACAAAACTTTTGATTCAATGAAAATCGGTCTGGCTTCTCCCGATCAAATTCGTGAATGGAGCTACGGAGTTGTTGAACGCCCCGAAACCATAAATTACAGAACACAGAAGCCCGAAAGAGGGGGCTTGTTCTGCGAAAAGATATTTGGACCTACAAAGGACTGGGAATGCTCCTGCGGCAAGTACAAGAGAATACGCTTCAAGGGTAAGATATGCGAACGCTGCGGCGTTGAGGTTACCCGCAACAAGGTAAGACGCGAGCGCATGGGACATATTGAGCTTGCGGCTCCCGTATCGCATATATGGTACTTCAAGGGCACTCCCAGCCGTATAGGACAGGTGCTTGACATCTCTCCCAAGAGACTTGAAGAGGTACTGTACTTCACAAAGTATATTGTAGTAGATCCCGGCGATACCGTACTCACAAAGGGACAGCTCCTCAACGAGAAGGAATACGCCGACATGAGAGAGCGTTACGAGGACGATTTCAGAGCCGAAATGGGCGCAGAGGCCATTAAGGAGCTTCTTTGCGAAATTGACCTTGACCGGCTTTCTGCACAGCTCAAAAAGGAGCTTGAGGATACACAGCAGGGACAAAAGCGCGTAAAGCTGCTCAAAAGACTTGATGTTATCGAAGCATTCAGACAGAGCGGCAACCGCCCCGAATGGATGATCCTTGATGTTATCCCTGTAATTCCGCCCGATATTCGTCCTATGGTAATGTTAGACGGCGGCCGCTTTGCGACCTCCGACCTCAACGACCTTTACAGGAGAGTTATCAACAGAAACAACCGTCTTATGAAGATGAAAGAGCTTCATGCTCCCGAAATCATCATAAGAAACGAAAAGAGAATGTTGCAAGAGGCTGTTGATGCGCTTATTGACAACGGCAGACACGGCAGAGCGGTTACAGGTCCGTCCAACCGTCCTTTGAAATCCCTTTCGGATATGCTCAAAGGTAAGCAGGGACGTTTCCGTCAGAACCTGCTCGGTAAGCGTGTTGACTACTCCGGACGTTCTGTTATCGTAGTAGGTCCCGACCTCAAGATGGACCAGTGCGGTCTGCCCAAGGAAATGGCAATCGAGCTGTTCAAGCCCTTTGTAATGAAGGAGCTTTGCGAAAGAGGTCTTTCCAACAATATAAAGAGCGCAAGAAAAATGGTAGAGCAGGCGAAGGCTCCCGAGGTATGGGACGTGCTTGAGGATGTAATCAAGGACCACCCCGTGCTTCTCAATCGTGCGCCTACCCTTCACAGACTGGGTATTCAGGCGTTCTCTCCCGTACTGGTTGAGGGCAGGGCGTTAAAGCTCCATCCTCTGGTATGTACGGCATTCAACGCGGACTTTGACGGCGACCAGATGGCGGTACACCTGCCGCTTTCAAACGAAGCACAGAACGAAGCGCGCAACCTTATGCTTGCGGCTAAGAACCTGCTCAAGCCCTCCGACGGACGCCCCGTAACCGTACCTACACAGGATATGGTGCTCGGCTCGTACTATCTGACTATCGAAAAGCCGGGCGAAAAGGGCGAAGGTAAGGTATTCCGCGACTTCAACGAAGCGATTATGGCATATAGCGAGGGCTATATTGACATTCACTCTGCAATTAAGGTAAGAGTTGAAAGGGACATCGGTGCAAACAAGCCCGAGCAGGCTCTCATAAATACGACGGTAGGACGTATCATCTTCAACGAGCATATTCCTCAGGACCTCGGCTTTGTTGACAGAAACGATCCCGAAAAGAAGTTTGATCTCGAAATCAGCTTCAAGGTTCGTAAAAAGGAGCTCGGTCAGATTATCGACCGCTGCCTTAAGGTACACGGCACGGCAATGACTGCACAGGTGCTGGATAAGATTAAGGCGCTCGGCTTCAAGTATTCCACCAAGGCGGCTATAACCGTTGCGGTATGCGACGCCACCATTCCTGCCGAAAAGAAGGATATTCTCGAAGCGGCAGACGAAAAGGTAATTGAAATAGACGAATTCTACAAGAACGGCTTTATTTCCAATCAGGAAAGAAAGGCTCAGGTGATGGACGTATGGAACAAGGCTACTGCCGATGTAACAACAGCTCTTACAAACGGTCTTGACAAGTACAACCCCATCTTTATGATGGCGGACTCCGGCGCACGCGGCAGTACGAACCAGATAAGACAGCTTGCAGGCATGAGAGGCCTTATCTCAAACACCTCGGGTAAAACGATTGAAATTCCCATTCGTGCAAATTACCGTGAAGGTCTTAACATTCTCGAATATTTCATTTCTTCAAGAGGTGCGAGAAAGGGACTTGCGGATACGGCGCTGAGAACGGCGGACTCCGGTTACCTTACAAGACGTCTTGTAGACGTTTCTCAGGAAGTCATCATCAGAACGGACGACTGCCATACCGCACAGGGTATCGACATTTACGAAATCCGCGAGGGCAAGGAGCTTATCGAGTCGCTTGAAGAACGTCTTACCGGCAGATACCTCGTTGAGGATTTCTGCGACGAAAACGGCAATGTGATAGTATCCAAGGATAAGCTCATTACCGAGGCTGATGCAAAGGCTATCGTGGCTACGGGCGCAAAGACGGTAAAAATTCGCTCCGTTCTTACCTGTGAAGCAGAGCACGGCGTATGCTCAAAGTGCTACGGCTCATCACTTGCAAACGGTCAGAAGATTACAATCGGCGAAGCAGTCGGAATTATCGCGGCACAGTCTATCGGCGAGCCCGGCACACAGCTTACGATGAGAACCTTCCACACCGGCGGTATCGCGTCGGCAGAGGATATTACACAAGGTCTTCCCCGTGTCGAGGAGCTCTTTGAGTCCCGCCGCCCCAAGAATGCCGCAATTATGGCAAAGCATACGGGCAAGGCGAGAATTGACGAGATTAAAAAGACCAGACACGTTATCATTACAAGCGAGGACGGCGAGGAGCATCCTTATGCTGTTCCTTTCGGCTACAAGCTCAAAATCGAGGACGGTGCATACATCACCGCGGGCGATTCGCTCACCGAGGGCAGTGTAAATCCCCACGACGTGCTTGAAGTAAAGGGCGAGGAAACCGTTCAGAACTATATCATCGCAGAGGTACAGAAGGTTTACCGCTTGCAGGGTGTTGATATTAACGATAAGCATATCGAGGTTATCGTGCGTCAGATGATGAGAAAGGTACGTATTACCAACCCTGGAAGCAGCTATCTTCTGCCCGGCTCTATCATTGACAAGAGCGAGTTTGTAAAGGTAAAGCAGGAGCTTGAGCAGCGCAAGGCGGCAGGCGAGGAGATTGAGGATATTCAGTGCGATCCCGTACTGCTCGGTATCACCAAGGCTTCGCTTGCAACCGACAGCTTCCTGTCTGCGGCTTCCTTCCAGGAAACAACGAGAGTGCTCACCGACGCCGCTATCCACGGCAAGGTTGATCCTCTGCTCGGGTTGAAGGAAAATGTTATCATCGGTAAGCTCATACCCGCAGGCACGGGACTTGAGGCTCTTGAAAAGGAGCGCGAAAAGGAAAATGCCGCAGCTGAAGGAACACAGGCTGAAGGTGAAGCGGCTGAAGAAGCTGTTATGTCACAGAGCGCTGCTTCAGGAATTACCGAGGCTGGGGATACTGCCCTAACAGCGGAATAATCCTCGTTTAGGCAAACTGCACAAAAGCAAAAATCAATAAAATTTAAAGGCGACAATTGTTACAAAAATTTACGGTGAAAACCAAAAATGCTTGACAATTGCCGCCTTTTTGTATATAATAATGAAATGTGTGCAGAATAAATGCGTAATTGCGCTGATTTCCAGCATACGGCTACAAAAATTATTGCAAGGAGGTGTAACATTTGCCAACCTTTAACCAGCTCGTTCGTAAGGGTAGAGCAGTTGCAGAGAAAAAGTCAAAGGCTCCCGCACTTCAGAAGAGCATGAACACTCTCAAGAAGCAGACGGTAGATATGTCTTCTCCCCAGAAGAGAGGCGTTTGCACAGCTGTTCGTACCGCTACCCCCAAGAAGCCTAACTCGGCTATGAGAAAGATTGCCAGAGTAAGACTCTCTAACGGATATGAAGTTACGGCTTACATTCCGGGTATCGGACACAAGCTCCAGGAGCACAGCGTTGTACTCATCCGCGGCGGACGTGTTAAGGACCTTCCCGGTGTTCGTTACCACATCGTAAGAGGTACACTCGACGCACAGGGCGTTGACGGAAGAATGCAGGGCAGATCAAAGTACGGAGCTAAGCGTCCGAAGGCCGGTGCAAAAAAAGCGTAACTTAAACCTTTAGCCACTTTTGTGGAGTAATATATATAGTATTACCTCTGCAATTGGACGGCGGGAGTTAATCGCTTTCGAGTACCGATGATTTTCATTATTATGAAGGAGGGAAGTAAAGTGCCAAGAAGAGGTAATGTTCCTAAGCGTGATGTATTACCCGATCCTATGTACGGCTCTGAGCTTGTAACAAGACTCGTAAACAATATCATGCTTGATGGCAAGAAGGGTGTTGCTCAGAAGATTGTATACGGTGCATTCGACATCGTTGCTGAAAAGTCCGGCAAGAACCCGCTCGAAGCTTTTGAAGAAGCAATGGAAAATATCATGCCTCAGTTAGAGGTAAAGGCTCGCCGTGTCGGCGGTGCTACCTATCAGGTGCCCATGGAGGTTCGTCCCGAAAGAAGAAGAACTTTGGGCCTGAGATGGATCACTCTGTATGCAAGACAGAGAAACGAAAAGACAATGAAGGAAAGACTTGCAAACGAAATCCTTGACGCTATGAACGGTCAGGGCGGAGCTTGCAAGAAGCGTGACGATACTCACAGAATGGCTGAAGCTAACAGAGCTTTCGCACATTACAAGTGGTAATCAATAAAACGGAGGAATTATGGCCAGAGAAGTATCTCTTGAAATGACCCGTAATATTGGTATCATGGCTCACATTGACGCAGGTAAGACAACCACCACCGAGCGTATCCTTTTCTACACAGGTATCAACCACAGGATAGGCGAGACGCACGAGGGTTCTGCTACAATGGACTGGATGGAGCAGGAGCAGGAAAGAGGTATCACCATTACCTCCGCCGCTACTACTGCATACTGGAAGAAGCACAGAATCAATATTATTGATACTCCCGGACACGTTGACTTCACCGTTGAGGTTGAGCGTTCGCTGAGAGTACTTGACGGTTCCGTTACGGTTTTATGCGCTAAGGGCGGTGTTGAGCCCCAGTCTGAGACCGTATGGCGTCAGGCAGATAAATACCATGTCCCCAGAATGGCTTACGTAAACAAGATGGACATTATGGGTGCAGACTTCTATAACGTTGTCAGCATGATGAGAGACAGACTTAAGTGTAACGCCGTTCCGATCCAGCTCCCTATCGGTTCCGAGGACACCTTCAGAGGAATCGTTGACCTTATCGAAATGAACGCAGACGTTTATTACGATGATCTGGGCAAGGACATGAGAGTGGAAGAAATTCCCGATGACATGAAGGAGAAGGCTCAGGAATACCGCGAGGCTCTCCTTGAGGCAATTGCTGAGCAGGATGAGGAGCTTATGAACAAGTTCCTCGAGGGTGAAGAAATCACCCCGGAAGAAATCAAGACCGCACTCAGAAAGGCTACGATTGACAACGCAATCGTTCCCGTAACCTGCGGTACTTCATACAAGAACAAGGGCGTACAGAAGCTGCTCGACGCTATCGTTGACTTCATGCCTTCTCCCCTGGACGTTCCATCCATCAAGGGTGTAAACCCCGATACAGGTGAAGAGGTTGAAAGACACGCAGGCGATGATCAGCCGTTCTCCGCACTTGCATTCAAGATTGCAACCGACCCCTTTGTAGGTAAGCTCTGCTTCTTCAGAGTTTATTCCGGTGTTGTTGCGGCAGGTACAACCGTACTCAATGCAACCAAGGACAAGAAGGAGCGTATGGGACGTATTCTTCAGATGCACGCTAACCACAGAGCAGACCTTGAGGTTTGCTACTGCGGCGACATTGCGGCAGCAGTCGGCGTAAAGAACACCACAACCGGTGATACCCTTTGCGACGAGAATAACCCCGTTATCCTTGAGTCCATGGAGTTCCCCGAGCCCGTTATTTCGCTCGCTATCGAGCCTAAGACCAAGGCAGGTCAGGAAAAGATGGCTATCGCTCTTGCAAAGCTTGCTGAAGAGGACCCCACCTTTAAGACCTACACCAACGAGGAAACCGGCCAAACAATCATCGCCGGAATGGGCGAGCTTCACCTCGAAATCATCGTAGACAGGCTTCTCCGTGAGTTCAAGGTAGAGGCGAATGTAGGCGCTCCTCAGGTTGCCTACAAGGAAACCATCACCACCAACGCAGATGTTGATACCAAGTATGCGCGTCAGTCGGGCGGTAAGGGACAGTACGGTCACGTTAAGCTGCACGTATACCCCAACGAATCCGGCAAGGGCTACGAGTTTGTCAACGCTATCGTCGGCGGTTCCATTCCCAAGGAGTATATCCCCGCTGTTGACGCAGGTATCCAGGGCGCTCTTGAGTCCGGTGTGCTTGCAGGCTATCAGACGGTTGACGTTAAGGTTGAGCTGTACGACGGTTCTTACCACGAGGTTGACTCCTCTGAAATGGCGTTCAAGATAGCAGGCTCTATGGCTATCAAGGAGGCTTGCCGTAAGGCTAACCCCGTTATTCTTGAGCCTATCATGAAGGTTGTTGTTACTGTTCCCGAGGAATACATGGGCGACGTAATCGGCGACCTCAGCTCACGCAGAGGCGAAATCCAGGGTATGGAGGACAGAAACGGCGTTAAGCAGATTAATGCATTCGTTCCGCTGTCCGAGATGTTCGGCTACTCAAACGACCTTCGTTCCAGATCACAGGGCAGAGGTCAGTATGTAATGGAGCCCAGCCATTATATTCAGGTTCCCAAGTCGATTGCTGACGGCATTATCAGCAAGAGAAGCAAGGATTGATAAAAAAATTTAAACAATGTACAAAAAGTACTTGTTTTTTATGAGATTTTCTGTTAAAATATCAGTGTATGGAATACACACAAACTAAGGAGGTAAATTCCAATGGCAAAGCAGAAATTTGAACGTACCAAGCCCCACGTAAACATTGGTACAATCGGTCACGTAGACCACGGCAAGACAACATTAACAGCAGCTATCACCAAGGTTCTTTCTCTCAAGGGCTATGCTCAGTTCGAAGCATACGATATGATCGATAAGGCTCCCGAGGAAAGAGAGCGTGGTATCACAATCAACACAGCTCACGTTGAATACGAGACTGACAAGCGTCACTATGCACACGTTGACTGCCCCGGACACGCTGACTACATCAAGAACATGATCACAGGTGCAGCTCAGATGGACGGCGCTATCCTCGTAGTTGCAGGTACAGACGGTCCTATGGCTCAGACCAAGGAGCATATCCTTCTCGCTCACCAGGTAGGCGTTCCCGCAATGGTTGTATTCATCAACAAGTGCGACGACGTTGACGATCCCGAGCTTCTCGACCTCGTTGAGATGGATATCCGTGATACACTTTCCAGCCACGACTTCCCCGGCGATGACATCCCCGTAATCCGCGGTTCCGCTAAGGTTGCTCTTGACTGTGCAAGCAACGACATCAACGCTCCTGAGTACGCATGCATCATCGAGCTCATGAACGCTGTTGACGACTACATTCCTACTCCTGACCGTAAGGCTGACCAGCCCTTCCTTATGCCTGTTGAGGATACTATGACCATCACCGGCCGTGGTACCGTTGCAACCGGCAGAGTAGAGCGTGGTGTTCTTAAGCTCAACGACACTGTTGAAATCACAGGTCTTATCGATGAGCCCAAGCAGACCGTTGTAACCGGTATCGAAATGTTCCGTAAGCTCCTTGACTTTGCTGAGGCAGGCGACAACATCGGTGCTCTTCTCCGTGGTATTCAGAGAAGCGAAATCGAGCGTGGCCAGGTACTCTGCAAGCCCGGTTCTATCCATCCCCACAAGAAATTCAAGGGCCAGGTTTACGTTCTTAAGAAAGAAGAAGGCGGACGTCATACTCCTTTCTTCTCAAACTACAGACCTCAGTTCTTCTTCAGAACAACTGACGTTACCGGCGTAATCACACTTCCCGCTGACAAGGAAATGTGCATCCCCGGCGATAACGTAACTATGGATGTTGAGCTCATCACTCCCATCGCTATTGAGGAAGGTCTTCGTTTCGCTATCCGTGAAGGCGGCAGAACGGTAGGTTCGGGCGTAGTTACAGCTATCAACGAATAATTGACTGATAAGCGTTTAGCTTATTATATAAGGCAATATCCGCTTTCACAAGCGGATATTGTTTTTATATAGTGTCTGCTCAATATCTGAAAAAGCACTCCGAAGCAAAGCTTTTAAGTGCTTTTTCAGATGTTGAGTGCAGGATTTTTGGGCGTTTCAGCCGAAAATCCTTGCACCTTGCCGCCCGTTAGCGGCGGCAAAAGCAGACACTAATCAGGAAGTACGGAACAAATCCTTGATTTGTACCTCTGAAAAACCTGTTTTACGGGATTTTCGGCCAATAACTGTCCGAGGGGCAGTTATTGAGTACGTACTATATAAGTTTTTTAAGGAGTAAATCATGAAGCTGCCCGCATACGTTCAATATGTAATAAGCAAGCTCGAAAAATGCGGTTATGAGGCTTACTGCGTAGGCGGCTGCGTAAGGGATTACCTGCTGGGGCAATGCCCCGATGATTATGATATAGCGACATCGGCATTGCCCGAGCAGATAATGCAGATTTTCTCCTCTCATAAGCTGCTGACAATCGGGATAAAGCACGGCACCGTAACGGTAATACTTGACGGCAAGCCGGTTGAGATAACTGCTTTCAGAAGCGAGAGCGATTACCGCGACCACAGACACCCGTCTGCCGTGGGATTTTCCTCAAATCTTGAGCAGGACCTTGTACGCCGCGACTTTACGATAAACGCCATGGCGTACAACACCGAAAGGGGAATAATCGACATGTTCGGCGGCAAGGCTGACCTCAAAGCGGGAATAATTCGGTGCGTCGGAAATCCTGAGGAACGCTTCAACGAGGATGGGCTGAGAATATTGCGTGCGCTGAGGTTTGCCTCACGCTACAATTTCACGCTGGACAGGGACACAAGCGACGCGGTGCACCGTATGAGCTACCTGCTTGATTACATCTCTGCGGAAAGAATTAACGCCGAGCTTTGCGGAATACTCACGGGCGAGTGCTATGATATTCTTATAAATTACTGCGACATAATAAGGGAAATAATTCCCGAAATCCGCCCCTGCATAGGCTTTGAGCAACGTTCTAAGTATCACGACAGGACGGTATATGCCCACATTGCGGGAGCTGTTGCGGCAGCAGAGCCAACGCTTATTTACCGCCTTACTATGCTGCTTCACGATATAGGAAAGCCGAGGTGCTTCTTTATGCGTGACGGTGCGGGGCATTTTCACGGCCATGCTGCGGTTAGCCGTGATATGGCGCAGACAATACTCACAAGGCTGAGATTTCCCAAAAAGGTAATCTCAAAGGTGCTGTTTCTAATTGAAAATCACAGTATAGTGATGGAGGACACCGAGCGCAGTATAAGACGCGGTCTTGCAAAATACGGCGAGGAGAATTATTTCGATTTGCTTAAAATCCACCGCTTTGACAATAGCTCAAAGGCAGAGGCATACCGTCGGCTAACCCTGCATTTTGAGGGAATTGAACACAGCGCAAGGGAATATTTAAAGCATAACGCCCCGCTTAAAATGTCCGACCTTGAGGTAAAGGGCGGCGACCTTGTTAAAATGGGCTATAAGGGCGAGCAGATAGGCAGAATGCTTGACCTTTTGCTCGACAGCGTGCTGGACGGCGAATGTAAAAACGACAGGCAGGAGCTTTTAAAAAGGCTTGAAGAAATAAATAGGAGTAACTGAAAGGAGAACTGAATGGCTGCTACGGATATAGGAATTGATTTAGGGACTGCCAACATAATAATCACAATGGGCAACAAGGGAATAGTTGTAAATGAGCCTTCCGTTGTTGCATACGACAAGAAAAAGCAGTGCGTTTTGGCTGTCGGTAATGAGGCGTACAAAATGATAGGCAGAACGCCCGAATACATCGTTGCGGTAAAGCCACTCAAGGACGGAGTTATCTCCGACAATGTAATGACCGAAGCGATGATTGTGGAGTTTATCCGCAAGGTTATGGGCAGACTGGTAAAGCCGAGAATTATTCTCTGCGTACCCTCCTCGGTAACAGACGTTGAAAACAGGGCTGTGGTTGAAGCGGCACTTTCCGCAGGCGCACGCAAGGTATTCATAATCGAAGAGCCTATCGCCGCACTTTTAGGCGCAGGCGTGGACATTTCAAAGCCCAGCGGCTCAATGGTAGTGGATATAGGCGGAGGCACATCGGATATTGCGGTGGTTTCCTTTAACGGTATTGTAAAAAGCTGTTCTCTTAAAATGGCGGGGAATAAGTTTGACGCCGCAATCATAAGAGGAATTACCATGAAATACAAGGTGCTTGTCGGAGAAAAGACCGCAGAAAATGCCAAAAAGCAGATAACAAATGTCTTTGACCCTACGGGCGAAAACAGGATAACCGTAAAGGGCAGACATCTCATTAAGGGACTTCCGGAAAGCATAGAGGTGACGGATAGGGATATGTACGATTTCCTTATCGACAGTGTAAACGAGATAATCGACAAGGTAAGGGAAGTTTTTGAGCAGACGCCGCCTGAGCTTGTAGGCGATATTCTCACAAGCGGCATTGTCCTCACGGGCGGCGGCGCAATGCTCAAAGGTCTGCCTGAGCTTATCTCGCAAAAGATCGGCGCGCCCTGCCGTGTTGCGGACAATCCGATTGAGTGCGTTGCAAGGGGCGTTTCAAAGGCGTTTGACTACACCGATGAATTGCTTGACGGCTTCCAGAAGATTTCGCTTTACAGATATAAATAAGGCGACACCGCACAAAGACCGCCTGACGGCTTTGTGCGGCGTTGCCATAACAAATGCCTTGCGGAAAAATCCGCAAGGCATTTTTGCATGAATGGCATCTTCATTAATATCCGTACTCGTCAGCTATGAAGATAACCTTAATTCTGTCCTTATCTCTCTGGTGAGCCATGATTACATAGTCCGAGCAAATTCTTTGTTCGCTCATGCAGTGAGCGCACCTGCCGGTTTTTGCGCAGGGAGTGTTTCTGTCAAGGCGCACGCAGTTTGCGGGGGAGGCAATAGTTTCAAGCCTGTCAACCGCCGCATGAAGGTCGGTGACGATTTTGTTGAGTCCCGCAACGATGATAACCTGCTTAGGCCCGAAAATCATTGCCGCTACACGGTTGCCCGTACCGTCCACATTGTAAAGCTCGCCGGATTCCGTAACGGCGTTGGTGCTTGCAAAGTATGTATCTGCGCTGAACGCCTTTCTGTACAGCTCGTTTATCTCGTCGGGGGAGAGCTTTTCCCTGTCTGCATATGCGGGATAGTTTTCGCTGAGGAATTGCTGTATGCCCGTTTCCTTGAGAGTTACCGAGCCGCCCGACACAATCAGCCGATCGTCCTTTATAAGCTCTGCGATAAGCTCCTTGGCCTGCTGCAGAGTATCTACAAGGTAGCCCTTCATATTGTTTCTTTCAAGTGCGGCAATAACCTTTTGCGCTCTTATTTTCAGAGCCGCTTTTACATTTTCGTTCATAATATTTATCCTTTCCGCAAATAAAGCTTACATTGCTTTTAATACAGTGTCTGCTCAACAGCTGAAAAAGCACGCAGAAGCTTTGCTTCGGAGTACTTTTTCAGTTGTTATGTGCAAGGATTATAAGCTAAAAATGCCGAAATCCTTGCACATTGCCGCCCGTTAGCGGCGGCAAAAGCAGACACTAATCAGGGAATGCGGCGCAAATCTTTGATTTGTGCCGCTGAAAATCCTTTTTACAGGATTTTCAGCTAATAACTGTCCGAAGGGCAGTTATTTAGCATGTACTAATATAACTTATTTTTTGTAAAATGTCAAGATTTTAATAGACTTTTCGGTGCGTCTGTGATATAATTAACTTGATACGATTATCCCCGCTCCGGCGGAATTAATAAATCAGCCTCAGGTATTTTTTTAAAGGAGAACAAATATGGAAATTTTAAAGCTTATTGCACCCTGCAAGGATTATTTGTGGGGAGGCAACAGACTGAGAGAAGAATATTACAAGGCTTCCTCTGCCGATAAGATAGCGGAGAGCTGGGAGCTTTCCTGCCACAAGGACGGCGAGAGCGTGATTGACAACGGCGCGTATAAGGGAAAGACGCTTACCGAATATTTAAAGGCTAACAAGGCGGCGCTCGGTACGGCGTGTGACAGATTTGAATATTTCCCCGTGCTTATAAAGCTGATTGACGCAAAGGATAACCTCTCGGTACAGGTTCACCCCAATAACGATTACGCAATGAGGGTTGAGGGCGAGTACGGCAAGACCGAAATGTGGTATATCGTTGACTGCGACGAGGGCGCACAGCTCATTTACGGCTTTGAAAAAGAAATATCGAGAGATGAATTTGAGCAGAGAATAAAGAGTGACACGCTGCTTGAGGTGACAAACAACGTACCCGTACACAAGGGCGACGTGTTCTTTATAGAAGCGGGAACGCTCCACGCTATCGGCAAGGGCATACTCATTGCCGAAATTCAGCAGAACTCCAATACTACTTATCGTGTATACGACTACGGCAGAGTGGGCGCAGACGGCAAGCCCAGACAGCTTCATATCAACAAGGCGATAGAAGTAACCGAGCTTTGCCCTCCGAAATATGATACAAAGCCTGAGGGTACGCCCATGGCGATAGAGGGCGGAGAGAAAACTCTGCTTCGCTCCTGTGAGTATTTCAACGTAAATAAGATTAAGGCTGACGGCACAGTTAAGCTCACTGCGTCTGAAAAATCCTTCAACAGCGTGCTTGTGCTTGACGGAAGCGGCAAGGTCGGCGGCATGAATGCAAGAAAGGGCGACAGCTTCTTTATTCCCGCAGGAAACGGAGAATATGAAATAAGCGGAAGCGTCGAAGTAATCGTTACGGATATGATTTAATCGCTTTTAATTTACGGGAAATGGCGGTGTATTTATGAAATATTATATCGGTGTTGACATAGGCGGTACAAATGTAAAGGCAGGCGTTGTGGACGAAAACGCACAGCTTGTTGCTCATGTTTCGCTTAAGACCAAAGCAAAGGACGGCTATCAAAGCGTGCTTAAAACGGTAAAGCAGGCGATAGAGCAGGCGACAGAGCTGTCGGGCGAGCCGATTGAGAGAATAAAAACCATCGGCATAGGCTGTCCGGGAAGCATGGACAGCGAAAAGGGCGTTGTGCTGTATTCCAATAACTTAGGCTGGAAGAACGCTCCGCTTGCAAAGGATTTGTCGGAGTATTTTACCGGCAAGCGGATAATTCTTGAAAATGACGCTAACGCCGCCGCTTACGGAGAATATCTTGCGGGCGCGGCAAAGGGTGCGACAAACGCCGTGGTGCTTACCCTCGGTACGGGAGTGGGCGCGGGCGTTATCATCAACGGCGAGATATACAAAGGCTCAAATAATGCGGGCGGCGAGATAGGTCACACGGTTATTGAGGTTGACGGTGCGCAGTGTACCTGCGGCAGAAAAGGCTGCTTTGAAGCGTATGCCTCTGCTACCGGGCTTGTCCGCATGACGGACGAGATGATAGAAAAATATCCCACGGGCAGACTGCACGAGATGGTTGACAGGGACGGAAAAATTTCCGCACGGACAGCCTTCAATGCGGCAAAGCTCGGAGACCCGGAGGGCATGGAGGTTGTGTCGAAGTACATAAAATACCTTGCCTGCGGAATAACCAATGTCATAAACATATTCCAGCCGGATATTCTTTGCATCGGCGGTGGAGTGTGCAACGAGGGCGATAATCTGCTCAAGCCCCTCAAAAGCCTTGTGGCAAAGGAGATTTACTCCAAGGACAGCAAGAAAAATACCGAGATAGTGATATGCACCCTTGCTAACGAGGCGGGAATGATAGGCAGCGCAATGCTCGGAAAAAAGTAAAATAAAAGGAACGGTAAAACTATGAGAAGCGATCTTATAAAAAGCGGAGCTGACAGAACTCCTCACAGAGCGTTATTAAAGGCGCTCGGCGTAACGGACAGCGAGATGAACAAGCCCTTTATTGCGGTAGTGTGCGCGGCAAGCGACTATGTGCCGGGACATTCCCATCTGCATGATATTTCAAGACATGTAAAGGACGGAATAAGAAATGCGGGCGGCGTGCCGTTTGAATTTTTTACTATCGGCGTGTGCGACGGTCTGGCAATGAATCACAGGGGAATGAGATACTCTCTTGCCTCCCGCGAGCTTATCTGCGACAGCATTGAGGTAATGCTGACGGCTCACCCGCTTGACGGCGTTGTGTTCATACCCAACTGTGACAAGATTGTACCCGGTATGATTATGGCGGCGGCAAGACTTAATCTGCCCTCCATATTCGTAAGCGGCGGCCCGATGAATCCCGGCAAGGCTATGGGCAAGAGAGTGGGTTATAGCGAGATTTACGAAGCGATAGGCAAATTCTCAAACGGCGAAATAGGTGAGGCTCAGCTTTCGGATTTTGAAAACAACGCTTGCCCCACCTGCGGCTCATGCTCGGGTATGTATACGGCAAACTCCATGAATTGCCTTACAGAGGCTGTCGGACTGGCGCTCCCGTTTTCGGGAACAGAGCCTGCGGTAAATGCCGCAAGACGCCGCCTTGCAAAGGAAACGGGCGAACG
Source organism: uncultured Ruminiclostridium sp. (assembly GCA_944386545.1). Taxonomy (GTDB): domain Bacteria; phylum Bacillota; class Clostridia; order Oscillospirales; family Ruminococcaceae; genus Ruminiclostridium_E. Next base: position 8,476 of record CALXBK010000009.1, on the reverse strand, counting down.
CATAGTAGAGCTTGTAAAGCAGGGAATAAAGGCAAAGGACATTATCACAAGAAAGAATATGCTCAATGCGCTCGCTACCGATATGGCAATAGGCGCATCCTCCAATACCGTGCTTCATCTGCTTGCAATAGCGCACGAGGCAGGCACGGACATCAAGCTTTCGGATATTGAGGCAATGAGCAAGACAACGCCCCAGCTGTCAAAGCTCAACCCCGCAAGCGATGTGTTTATCACCGATTTAAACGATGTCGGCGGTATCCAGGCGGTTATCCGCGAGCTTGCAAAGGGCGGTCACATAAACACCGATGTGCTGACAGTCAGCGGCACACAGCAGCAAAGAATTGACAATGCTATGCCCGCAGACGGAACGATAATCCACACCTGCGAAAACCCGATAAGAAAGGACGGCGGCATCGCCATTTTAAGCGGCAATTTGGCCCTGAACGGCTCGGTTGTAAAGCAGGGTGCGGTAAAGCCCGAAATGATGGACTTTACGGGTACTGCAAAGGTTTTTGATGGAGAGCAGGACGCGGTTGACGCAATTCTTAACAACGTCATAATCCCCGGAGACGTAGTGGTTATCCGCTATGAAGGACCTAAGGGCGGCCCCGGTATGCCTGAGATGTTAGCGCCCACCGCGGCAATCGTCGGCAAGGGACTTGACGGAAGCGTTGCGCTTATCACGGACGGACGCTTCAGCGGAGCAAGCAGAGGCGCGGCAGTGGGCCATGTTTCACCCGAGGCGGCAGAGGGCGGACTTATTGCCTATGTTAAAAGCGGCGATAAAATCCACATCAATATCCCCGCAAGAAGCATTGAGCTTCTCGTTGACGACGAGGAAATTGCAAGAAGAAGGGCAAAGGGCGTGACAAAGCCCGAAAGAGTGCTCGACGGTTATCTCAAGCGTTACGCAAGGCTGGTTGCAGGCTCGGATAAAGGTGCGGTATTTGAAGATTGATTAATAGAATTTAAGGGAGAGCCTTTTGGCACTCCCTTAATTTTTATCGGTTAAATCTGGATTTGAATATCAGTAAATTATGACCTCTCAACAGAGGTTACAGTGTTTTAATAAAATCCTCCAAAAGCCCTGAAAATAAAGGATTTATCGCAATGTATTCTCCTTATCTCTTTATACGGTTACACACAAGTTTACTCTTTCTCTCCTTGCTCATAAGGGCAAATACAAGGGCAAGAAAATCTCATAACAAGATATAACAGAGTGTGGCAATCGGGAAACTGTGATGTATGTGCGAATATATAATTTTGGAGGATTACAAAATGAAACAGTACATCTACAACGAGCAAAACGGTCTTTGGTATGAGCTATGGGGCGATTATTATATCCCCTGCTTGGAACTACCAACCGAAAAAGAAGAACGGCACATCGGCGTATGGGGGCAGCGGCATTTGCGGTATATCCGTGAGCATAAAAAGGCGCTTTATACCAGCCTTTTGACAAGCGGCAGGCTGCATTCCTACCTTGCCGATGTTGAGGAACAGGCGCAGGAGCTGTTTGACCGTCTTATGAAGCAGCGGGCAGAGCGTGAGGGCATTACCGAAACGCTGAAAACCGACAATCAAATGGAGTGGGTGCAGAGAATGAACGCCCTTCGGTTGCCGGTTACGGAAACCGTCAATGCCGAGGTGATCTTCGTATGAGAAAGAAGAAATACCACCTTTATTTGACGGCAGAAGAAAGACGGTATGTTTTTAACGCCCTGCTTGCGTACCGCAATAAGCTGCTGGCGCAGGGCAGATATACAGACCTTATAGACGAGGTAATGATAAAGCTGCAAAAATGAGCCTGTAACGCTTTCAGACGCAAAAACGAGGGGTAAGGGTACAAACACTTTGCCCCTCAAAGTTTAGGCTCTGGAAACGGCTTAAAATCACGCCTTTTTGACCTCTAAATGTCTACACGGCGGAATAGATGATTCGACCTGAATTGTTGATAGCGCACCCCATTTTTTCTCGAATAGAGGTTGAAAATCAGCGGGGTTTGTGATAGAATTTTATATGTATATTTATGTTCAGAAAGGGGCTTGACAAAAATGGCGGCAGGAAGCACACTGGTAGCAAGCAAGCAAGCAAGCAAGCAAGCACAGCATAACTGCGCCCTTTTTCCTTGTCAAGAGTACAATCGCATATTTTTCAAAGGCGTATTCCGCCCGTTTTTATACGGATGGGGTACGCCTTTTTGTGTCGCCTGATAAACAGTACAAATTTTTTCTCATAGAATTTACCGCTTAGTCAATCAAAAAAAGCAGGAGGTGAATTATATTGCAAGAAAAAGGGATCCCGGAAAGGCGTACAGCATTTCTGGAAACCTGCTTTGATACTTTTTGTGAAAACGGATTGGAAAACACGAGTTTGAAAATGCTTGCAGATGCTTGTGGGGTTACCAATGGGAGCTTACTTTATTATTTTGAAAGTAAGGATAATCTTGTAATCGAAGCCACTGCCCACTGTATGGCAAAGGTGGAAGACGACTTTATGGCACAGGCCCCCACCAGTTTTGCTGACATCGAACGATTTTTGCGGGAAATGCCTTATCTCACTGCAAAACTCCACGGAGCAAAATACCGCTTTATGTATCAGGTGTATGCAAGCCCAAAGTACCGGGAATACGGCAAGGAATTTTTCAAAGGTGTTAATATCAGGTATCACAATTATGCCGAACTGCTTTCCGGCAAACTGGGGATGCCCACAGATTTTATCCAGGGCATGACCTATCTGTTTGTCCGTGCCTGTGTTCATTATGCGCTGTTTGAGGACGAGGACTATCTACAGTTACAGTTAAATGCAATTCGTACTTTCCTGCGGGCATTTATTGCCATGAAAACAGGGAGTGAAAATTGGAAAGCAGGTGGTGCCCATGAGTAAAATCAATCGCTATGAATATGAGGGGAAGGTGATAGAGATTCCTTTGCGATGGGACGAACACTCTAAAAAAGAAATCGAGGATTACAGTTTGTTTATAGAACAATCCCCGATCTACACCCCGGAGGGACGTCCTATTCTTTTGACTATTGAGGACGCCTGCCCTCACGCCGTCATGGTAGATGATGATCCCGCAAGTATTGACTGCGGTTCCTGCGTCTACTTCCGGCAGCCAGCCGAATCCATTCTGGGTGTCTGCCACAATGAAAATATGCGCTGTGTTTCGGCAAAGCAAATGAACACAGGCGCAAACAAGGAGGAAACATTATGAAAAAACGATTGTTTGCAGCAATTGTCAGCCTGTGCATGATCGTGTCCATGCTGCCGACAATGGCGTTTGCCGAAGCAGGCGTACAGGACAGCGGTATTGTCACAAGCGCAAGCGGGCTGTGTGAACACCACACCCAGCATGATGAAAGCTGCAGCTACACCGAGGGGACGGAGGAAATTCCATGTTCTCATGAACACAACGAGAGTTGCGGCGGGCTGACCGACCCGGAAGTCTGCAATCACAGCCATGATGAAACCTGCGGATATGTTCCCGCCACAGAGGGAACACCTTGCACCTATGTTTGCGAGATTTGCAATGCACAGGACAGCGGGAACCCGGCAACTCCGTCCGACGCACAGCCGGAAGAATGTACCTGTGAAACCCTCTGCATCGAGGAAGAAATCAATGCGGATTGCCCGGTCTGCTCTGTGGAGGGTGCTGAACTGGACAAGGTTTGCGTCGGTGCAGCTCTTATGCTGCCCGTCACGGCGCTGGCGGCGGATAACGATAAGCCTAATAATCTGTATGTGGGAAATCAGAATGTTAAGAGTGGTGACGATACCACCTACTGGGCCACAACTGACAGTGGGGAGCTAGAACTGGTTGAGGGAGCCAGCGACACTTCTAATAATTGGAATGTCAAATACGATCCAAACTCCGCCACCCTGACGCTGAAGAATGCGACCATTGAAGGATGGTATGATGATGTAAACATATCTGGCGCCGGGATCTACGCGGCGAGTAGTTCAGGCCCCGTATCACTGAATATCGTTTTAGAGGAAGAAAACAAGGTTTCCGGATGGAATGGAATCAATGTTAGTAGTGGGGGAGATGCTTCACTGAACATCAGTGGCTCCGGCAGTTTGACTGTGTCTGGCCTCAGTGGTAATGGAATAGGAATATTTATGTCCTCCCAAAACAGTGCTAATTTGACGATTGAAGAAGCAAGTGTTACAGCGTTGGGGAGTCAGGACGGCGGTTCTGGTGTCCGGTTGATCACAAGTCAGACCGGAAGTCCGAGCCTCACCATTGAGGTCAAGGGCGGCAGTTTGCAGGCTAGTGGTGAAACAAATGGAATCCATTTTCTTTCGAATGTAAATGGTGCCACTGCAGTAGCTAATATGAAGGTCAGCGGCAACGCTATGGTCAAGGCTTCGAACATCATAACAACGAAGGACGGAACAGGCTCGGCTCCTGAATTGAAGCCTGCAGCCAGCGGGTCTGATGGCACCGGAGGCATCATTTGGGATGGCAAGAGTGGCACTGTGTACGGCGATGTGACCTTGCAGGAGGACATCACCATTGGCGAGGGCGAGAGCCTGACGCTGGATGACGGTGCAAGCCTGAACGCTGGAAATCATAATGTGATCGTGGACGGCGGAATGCTGGACGAAAACCTTGCGAATAGTTTGGGCAACAGTGTGAAGTATGCGCCCACCATCACCACCCAGCCTACAAGCCAGACTGTGACCGAGGGCGGAACCGCCACCTTTACCGTTGTGACCAGCGGCACCGAGCCGTTGTCTTATCAGTGGCAGCAAAGCACTGACAGCGGCCAAAGCTGGACGGATATTGTTGGTGCCACCGATGCTACCTATACCACAGAGGCCACCACTACCAGCATGAACGGCTATCAATACTGCTGTGTGGTGAGCAACAGCGCAGGAAGCATCACAAGTGATGCAGTTTCCTTGACAGTCAAAGAACACGTCCATACATGGGGTAATCCTGTCTGGAGCTGGACTGAAGATGGTAAATCAGCAATTGCCACATTCACCTGTGAAAATGACGCAACTCATAAAGAGACTCCGAAGGTAGATGTAACATCAGCAGTAAAGACCCCTGCTACCTGCACGGAAACAGGCGTAACCACTTATACAGCAACCGTTGAATTTAATGGTCAGACCTACACGGATACGAAGGAAGTGGCAGATCTTCCGGCTACCGGCCACAGCTATGGAAAACCGGTCTGGAGCTGGTCGGAGGATGGAAAAACCTGCACGGTGACGTTTACCTGTGAAAAGGATGAAAACCATAAGGAAAGCCCGAAGGTAGATGTAACATCAGCAGTAAAGACCCCTGCTACCTGCACGGAAACAGGCGTAACCACTTATACGGCGACTGCCGAATTTAACGGCAAAACCTACACAGATACGAAGGATGTGGCAGACATCCCGGCTACCGGTCACAGCTATGGCGAACCGGTCTGGAGCTGGTCGGAGGATGGAAAAACCTGCACGGTGACATTTACCTGTGAAAAGGATGAAACCCATAAGGAAACTCCGGTGGTAACGGTTACATCAGCAGTAAAGACGCCAGCCACCTGTACGGAAACAGGAGTAACCATTTATACGGCAACCGTTGAATTTAACGGCCAGATCCACACGGATACGAAGGATGTGGCAGACATCCCGGCTACCGGCCACAGCTATGACAATGGCAAATGTACTGTCTGCGGTGCGATTGCTTCCGATTTCAAGGTCATCATCACAGCCGGGGCAAACGGTAGCTGGCAAAAAGGCACAAAGGACGGTCTTACCTTTACTTCCAATGCAGCTTATAAACACTTCCAGAAGGTACAGGTAGACGGCAAAGACCTGGATGCTTCCAACTACACAGTAAAAGAAGGCAGCACCATTGTCACTTTGAAAGCTGAATATCTGGAAACTCTGTCTGTCGGCAAGCACACGCTGGCGATTGTTTCCGAAACCGGTACGGCTACAACGGAGTTTACCGTTAAGGCGGCGGCTGTTACTGACGATACCCAATCGCCGCAGACCGGCGATAGTAGCAATATGATGCTGTGGATTGCTCTGCTGTTCGTATCCGGCGGGGCGCTCGGCACCGGGCTGTGGAAGCGGAAAAAGGAACGGGCTTAAATCCGTCAAAAGGAGGAAACATTATGAAAAAACGAATATTGAGTCTGCTCTGCGTGTTGGCCCTCTGCCTGGGCCTGCTGCCCGTCACGGCGCTGGCGGAAGGCACTGCGCCTCAAACACTGTATGTGGGCAGTACAACAATTAGTGCCGGATACTGGACATCCTCTGACGGTGGAACAACTTGGGCCCATCAAGAGAATCAGCCGGAGGGAAATAACTACATATACTACGACGGCCAAGGCACCCTGAAACTGCACAATGCGACCATCCAGGGAGGGTCTACTACCGAATCACCTTTTGGCTCCGGGATCTATGCTCTGTGTAGCAGCAATCAATCAGTTGCCCTGACTATCGAACTGATTGGCACGAATACCATCACAGGCAACTATGGGATTTATGTGGATGCACAACAAGGAGGGACAGTAGGCACAAATGCCTCCCTTCTCATCCAAAATAGCGACGATGACGGCAGTCTGGAAGTATCTGGTTCTTCTTACGGAATATATGTCAAAAGCGGAACAGGCGATGCCTCCTTGACCATTAAAAACGCTTCCGTCGATGCAAAGACTACTCAAATCTATTCTAGCTACGCCGGCGTCTGTGTGCAGTCCGGTAGTGACGCCACCAGCTCCCCGCAGCTCTCCCTTGCCGTCAATGGCGGCAGCCTGACCGCCAGCGCCAGCGAGGGCAATGATGGGATACAGTTTTATGTGGGATCGTCTAAAGCCACCGGCGCCACCACCAGTCTGACCGTCAGCGATAATGCCATTGTGGACGCCAGAAATGGCGGGATCAGTGCATCAAGAATTTTGGAAACGCTTCCTACGCCGACACCAACGGGTAATAATAGAAGCGGCATCGTCTTTGACGGCAAGAATGGCACCGTGTACGGAACGGTGGAGTTGCAGAATGACCTCACCATCAATGAAGGCGAGACCCTGACCGTCCCGGATGGCTCCTCGCTGAGCTGCAACGGCAACCTGACCAACAACGGCACCATCAATGTGGAGAGCGGCGGCACCGTGACAGGTAAACTGAAAGGAAGCGCAAACGATATTCAGACCCCCAGCATCACCGCCCAGCCCACAGGCCAGACGGTGACCGAGGGCAGCGCCGCCATGTTCTCTGTTACCGCCAGCAACGCGCAGACCTACCAGTGGCAGCAGAGCACGGACAACGGCAGCAGCTGGGCAAATATCGAAAGCGCAACCAGCGCCAGCTATACCATAAGCAGCACCGCTACCGATATGAGCAACTACCAATACCGCTGTGTGGTGAAGAGCGCCAGCGGCGTCGGCGTCATCAGCAACGCCGCCACCCTGACGGTCACTGAAAAGACGGAACCGACCACATACACAATCTCAACAGCGGAACAACTTTACGCGTTTGCGGAAGCGGTGAATACTGGAAATACAACCGCCAACGCCATACTGACAGCGGACATTGACCTCGGGAATAAAGCATGGACGCCCATAGGCAAAGAAAACGCCTACATCTACAACGGCACCTTTGATGGCCAGGGCCACACCATCTCCAGGCTGCAATGCAGCGTCAGCAGCAGCGATGTCGCCGGCTTATTCGGCGTAATCGGCGAAAACGCAGTGGTGAAAAACCTGGGGGTAGCCGACAGCGATGTGTCGGTTGTGGTGACCGTCACCGACAAGATAGCCTATGCCGGCGGTGTGTGTGGGTATAGCGCTGGTACCGTTGAGAACTGCTGGAACAGCGGCAGCGTCACTGCCACCTGCAATGGCAGCAATAACGACAGGAACGCCGCCTATGCCGGCGGTGTGTGCGGGTGGAACGATGGTATCATCCGGAACTGCTGGAACAGCGGCGCTGTCAAAGCCGAAAGCACCACTGCCTCCTGTGTCGGCGGCGTGTGTGGGTATAGCAATAAAACCGTTGAGAACTGCTGGAACAGCGGCAGCGTCAGCGGTATCGTCAGCGGTACCGATTCCAAATACAATGTCGGCGGCGTGTGCGGGTACAACACCGGCACCATCACGAACTGCTATTGGCTTGCGGGCACAGCGGAGTACGGAATCGGCAACCCCAGAGGCGACACAAACGCTGAATCCAAAACCGCCGAACAGTTCGCCTCCGGCGAGGTGGCATGGCTGCTGAACCAAGGGCAGACAGGGACACCATGAGGGCAAGGCTCCAATAATATGCCTGTTTTGGAGGGCAACCTTCCTGCGGGTGTAACTTCTTATGTGCCTGTCCGCATTACGATTGTTATGACGGATAATACACAAAAATCTTACTATTCGGCAAAGGGAAGCACATTTACAGAGTATCCCACCGGGTATGCGTTCTTCTTCAAAGAGAACGGAACGCAAACCTGGATCAACAAGGGGACGCAGACCTATGACGCTGACGCCAC
>CALXBK010000008.1 GCA_944386545.1 uncultured Ruminiclostridium sp. | reverse complement strand
CTTGCCATTGCTTTTCCCTCCTGTGTTTATTATAGCACTTTGGGGGTGGGTGTTACAACTTTATTATAGCACATCAGAATAACATTGCCGAAAAAGCATTTGCAGTTTATTACATAGCAATAGACGCTAGAAGTCCTTATTTTAACATCGGTTCAGGATTAAAAATGAGTAATGATGATTTCATTCACCTGCAAAATGAATTATCGGAAATAATACAAAAATTCAAGTTTATTAACGCCTTGGAATACGAACAAAAGACAGAAAAAGCCTCTTTAATATGTAACTTATTAGAAGAATTAGAAACGCTCGAAGAAAAATCTGTTTTAATGTCTCGTATAATAGCATATTATGAAAATAAAATGGAAAGTATTATTGAGCAATTAAGAGGATAGTAAAATGAATTTCTGGGAAGAAATAGAAAACAAATCAACAACAGGCTCTAATCCAGCATATATTTATGATAAAAACAATGAAGATAAATTTGAAGAAAAAGAAATTTTGAAAAATATTAGTTTGGCTTCATCGGATAAAACTAATGATATTGCTGTAGAAAAAAGTTCAATCGCCGATACTGAGTTGGATTCGGTAGATGTAGTAATTATTACTGCTGTGGAAACAGAATATAAACTTGCTTGCGAGATCTTTGGAAATAAATCTTCACCATTTTTCTTTGATGGATTTAAATATTCTACTGTGTTTTTTGAAGTTAATGAAGAAAAAATTATTAAGATAGCAATTTTAAAACAAAAAAATATTGGATTAATTTCTGCCGCAATAGCAGCAACATATTCTATCAAAACATTGAATCCCAAACTCTTATTGATGTGCGGTGTATGTGCAGGTATAGAAAATAGAGTTAAATTAGGTGATATAATCGTCTTTTCTCCTGTATTTGACTATGGTGCTGGAAAATATAATAACGGTATGTTTTTACCGGATTATAGGCAAAGAACTTTAAATGGTGAAATTAAGCAAATTGTTGATAGAATGAGTGTAGATATAGAGCTATGCAGAAAAATAAAAGATTCTTGGAGAGTCGATATTGGAAAACCTTCAACCGAATTACAGATACATATTGAACCTTGTGGTGCTGGCGCTGCTGTTATTACTGATGAAACAGTGAGTGAACAGATTAGAAATCATCACCGAACTCTTATTGGTATAGATATGGAATCATTTGCCATTGCAGAAGCTGCTTATGAAACAAGCATAAAAGAGGTTCCATGGTTAGTAGTGAAAGGTGTACAAGACTTTGCTAATCCTTTTAAAAATGATAATTATAGGGAATATGCTGCACATATCAGTGCAGTTTTCTTAAAAGAGTTTCTTTATGAATATTTTAATAATTAACATTTTTTGAGTACACAAAGTAATATATTATCCGCGTTATCAAAGATTTTAATTGAAACTATATTGCTCTAAGTAATGTAGGCAATTTGTATAACAAAAAAACAATACAAATTCTAAATAAAGATGTTTATAATTTAGATACCAGTTTTATAGATAAAATGTTTTTTGCAAGAAACAGCCGTCTATAAGACCTATGGTTGTATAAAGTAAATTACCGCAAGAATATACGTCACCTTAATTAGCACAAATTTGCTGATGTGTAGATTATTACCACAAGTTTTCCTCCCGCTCCTTCGCTTTTGCGAAGGAGCTTTTTTCTCACCAATTTCTCCCGAAAAACCGCCTCTTTGTGAAATCTATCTGAAATGTATATGAAATTACTGTGAAATACGCCGATTTTTTTGGCATTTTTAAAATTTTGGTGTTGTAGGTAGTGAAAGGGAAAACCACCCGCTTTCGCGGTTGCGAAAGGAGGTGATTATCTTGAGCGATTCTACAAGGACTCCATTTCAGATACAATGTGCCTTTAACAGCTTTTGCAAAAAAGTTTTAAAGCGAGAGGCGAACAATGCGTATAGAGATGAAAAAAAGTACAGAATACGATATGTCAGCTTTTCAGATTTAACTCCTGGCGAAATAACAGAACTACATTATACAGGAATGCAATTGCAGTGCAAAAATAAGGCGTTGTCTATCTATGTAAACGGCAAGCGAATTACTTCCAGACTTCTGTCTGAAGCACTTTTGGCATTACCAAAAAAGAAGCGTAGTATCATCATTTTGTACTATTATCTCAATATGAATGATGCAAATATCGCAAGACGATGCAACATACCAAGAAGTACAGCACAGTACCAACGCAAATGTGCTTTGGAAATTCTGCGACAATATTTGGAGGAGCATGCAGATGAAGGATCAGAATGACATCAAACACAATCGGGATGATAGGGTTTTATTACCGCTTCCGATTATCCTTTCAGCCAACGCCGGTGAGCCTGAAGCTATGAATATAGTACTCAGCCACTATGAAAAGTACATCACCTACTTATCCGTGAGACGATTTCGTAAAAAAGAGGGATACACATACTATGGTGTTGATGAGGATGTAAGAATCAGGCTTCAGTCAAGGCTTATTGAGGCAGTTCTTAAATTTAAGATTTAGCAGATATATGTACCTGCGATAGTCCCTTTCTCCAGGTGTAATATATTTTGACAAAGAAAGCGTTGTAAGATAACGACACGCAGTATATGGCAAATCGGATACATTCTTTTTTTCTTTGAGCCGTGCGAGCGGTCGCCATGACTTTGCATCAGAGCAAACGAGCGATCAACCCGTATCGTGGAATAAATTTAGCAGTTTATGGGCGAGGATGAGATAAAAAGCACAATGATACTCCCTTATAGCTACAGTTCGAGCGTTAAAAGCGTCGCAAGCAATGGGTAAGGTTGCCGAGAGAGCAAGGGTAAAACTCCCGTGGAGCTATGCTGATAGCCGTCCGAAGAGCCGACATTTATACCAGTAATAACAGACTTGCTTTTACTCATAAAATGTACTGAAAATAAAGAAAGGAGATTTTACAGATGGAACAGAAGAGTAACCCAAAAGCAAGCAACAAACAGGCAATTTGCGTAAGCATTTTCAAAAACGGAGGAACTACTACAAGCACAAAGGAATACACAAAAATATGGACAGAGCTTATCAACCGTTTAGAGAAAGGAAAAGTTATAAATTTATGCGAATTATGATGACAAACAAGATGTTATGTGGTATAATAACCGCAGGCGGTCATTATACTAAAAATTTAAATTGTCCTCGCAGATACGCAAATCAAAGCTTTGCTCCCTGCGGATCGGACGATTATACCACAACCTGCGGTTATGGTATAATGACTGCTTGGAACAGCTTGTCGTTATCTTATAGGTGAAACAATGAAAGTAGCTATTTATTGTAGATTATCCGAAGAAGATAGAAACAAGCAAATTGAAACCGATGACTCGGTCAGCATACAAAACCAGAAGGCAATGCTTCTGCAATATGCCACAGAACAAGGCTGGGAACTATTCGACATCTACAGCGATGATGACTATACGGGTTCTGACAGGCGTCGTCCCGAATTCAACCGTCTGCTGAACGATGCTGAAAAGCGAAAATTCGATATCATCCTCTGCAAAACCCAATCACGTTTTACCCGTGAGCTTGAGCTGGTTGAAAAGTACATACACGGACTTTTCCCTATCTGGGGTATCCGCTTTATAAGTATCATAGATAATGCCGATACCGCAAACAAGGGAAATAAGAAATCACGCCAGATCAACGGACTTGTAAACGAATGGTATCTTGAGGATATGTCAGAAAACATCCGTAGCGTTCTTACAAGCAGGCGGGAAAATGGCTTTCACATCGGTGCATTTGCACTGTATGGCTATAAGAAAGACCCGGATAAAAAAGGTCATCTTATCATTGATGAGGAAGCCGCCGCTGTGGTACGTGAAGTATTTACACTCTTTTCAAAGGGTTACGGTAAAACCGCAATCGCCCGAATACTTAATGACCGAGGCATACCAAATCCAACTGAATACAAGCGTATAAAAGGTCTTCGCTATAAGCAACCGAAGATGAAAAACAGCACTCTATGGAAATACTTTGCGATATCCGATATGCTGACGAATGAAATCTACATCGGCAATATGGTTCAGGGTAAATACGGCAGTGTTTCCTACAAGACAAAACAGAATAAACCACGACCTAAAAGTCAGTGGTACATTGTCGAGGGAACACACGAGCCTATTATTGACAGAGAACTGTGGGACAGAGTACAGCATATGGTTAAAGAGCGTGCAAAGCCCTTTGAAATCGGAACGATCGGTTTATTCGCCAAGAAAACACGGTGTTCCGGTTGCGGTTACATTATGAGATCGTCAAAAAACGGCAACAGACACTATCTGCAATGCTCAAACCGTCACGTTGCAAAGGATGCCTGTGAAGGTGCTTTTATATCGGTTGACCGTCTGGAAAAGCTTGTAATTGCCGAATTAAACAGACTATCCGAAGAATTTCTTGACAAGGACGAGTTACAGCAGAACATAGAATTCTGCAACAATCTTCAGGCACAGAAAAAACGCATACAGAAAGATCTTACTGCGTACCACAAGAAAATCGAAGAGTATGCTAAAGGCATCAGAGAGCTTTACATGGATAAGGTCAAGGGTCTGATAACAAACAAGGATTTTGAAGAGCTGACAAAGGATTTTACCGTCCAGAAGGATCGCCTGCAAAGCATCGTCTCAGAAGGCGAAAAACAGATAGCTGACATTGATGGAAAAATAGCTGTCGGAGATAATCGTCGTGAACTGATCGAGCAATACACGAATCTGGAGCATCTTGACCGTGAAATCGTGGAAATTCTGATTGATTACATATCTATCGGCAAACGAATCCCCGGAACAAGGGATGTTCCCATAGAAATCCACTGGAATTTCTGAAAAGTTTGTGCTTGCATAATTGCACCAGAGCAGAAAGCAAGAGCTACCTACGACAATATTCTGCGCGTCTGCGACGATCCCGACGTCAGCAATGTGATAAAGTTCCTGCGTGAGCGTGAGGTGGTTCATTTTCAGCGCTTCGGCGAGGTGCTGGATATTCTCCAGGAAAAAATACGTTAAGAAAGAATGCCGTGTTGCTTGAACACGGCATTTGCATTTATTTGTGTCTTCTGTCTATATCCGCAAGTATATCGTCTATATCGTACCGCTTGTCCTCGTCATTTTTAAAGACGAGTGAAAGATCCGGCTCGGACGATACGGGCTTTTCTTCCGCTTTGGGCTGAGGTACGCTTTCGGCTTTAGGCTGTTCCTTCCTTGGTATGGGAATTTCCTTTGTGTCCCCGACGGGCGCTGTATTGCTTTTTATATTTACTGCGGCAACGGCAACCTTTTCGGGCTTATGCTCGGCGGGTTTATTTTCAGAAGGCTTTTGCCCTGCCGCTTTTTTAGCCTTTGCGGAAAGCTCTACCCTGTCCTTAACCTTATCTGCGTCCTTCGCCGCTTGGGATTTTGCCCTCAATCGCTCGGTAAATTCATCAGTCCTGCTGACAGGCTCTGACTTTGACGGCTCGAGTATTTTCTTTTCCTTCGCAAGCTTTGTATTCTCTTGCTTTTCCTCCTCGCGCTTTTTGTCTATCCTTTTACGCTCCTCCTCGGGCAGGAAGGTAGGGCTTTCAAGCTGTATCCTGACAGGCTCGATCTCGGGGGTGTGCCTTGTCAGGAAAAAGCGTGTAATCTCAAACGCAACAATCGCAAGACACGGCAGAATTGCAACCGTCATAACTCCGAACGGCGACATCGCAAAGTTGATGACAGCACCGATTATATGGCTTGTATAGCATACCCTTGCGACAAGCTGGCTTTGCGTTATGGTAGCGGTTTCGTGCGTTTCTGTCTCAATATCAAAGCTCATTATGCCCTCTTTGAGAGTTGCGGTATTTACCTTGCCGAGCTGTGCGTCCTTGCCGTCCGTGCGGTGATAGATAATTATCTCCCCGCTTTGTATTTCATCGGGCCACACCTTTTGTGCAATCGCGGCGTCCCCCGCTTTAAGCTGATAAAAATCACTTCCGTTTACCATGTATATATTGTAGCCGAAAATATCCGGCGCACTGCTTTTGTTTCCGAATGAAAACACCATTGCGGTAACCGTCAGAAAAACCGCCGCAACAAGCAGAATTACCCCTATCGCAATACCGATAATCCTGAACACAGGTGACTTTTTTTTCAATCTTTCCTCTTTTCCGTCAAAATCCGCTTGACAATTAAAAAAAAATAGGTTATAATGTTATTCGTTGACGCTGAAAATACCGTCATTCCGAATTATTCTTTTCTACATTCTATCACATCGTCGGCATTTTTTCAAGCATTTATTACAATTTGATATGCTGGAATAGCTCAGTTGGTAGAGCAGCGCATTCGTAATGCGCAGGTCGCGTGTTCGAGTCACGTTTCCAGCTCCACAAAATGGCTTAACCACACAGTTTTCTGGCTGTGTGGTTATTTTTTTCATTCTGGAAAATATACTGTGGGATTTATGTAAAACCCTGAAAATCAGCTTAAATTCACTTTCGTTCGTCGTTCACCGACAGCCGTCAGGGCTTTATCAGGGATTTACGGGATTTATAGGGCATTATTACACCGAAAAAGCAGTCGGAAATCTTATCCGACCGCTTGAATATTTTATATCTATGCGATACTATCCGTTGACGAAACGTGCAAAATGTGATATATAAATTCTATAAAATTTTTTGGGCTGATTTCGTTCGACCTTTTCCGAAAGGGGCGTATTTGTTATTATTCCGCTTTCACTCCCCATGTGCAAGTCTGGATTTTAAATTTATGCGCACACCGCTATAAAAGAAACGAACATAAAGCCGCAAAGTCGATGAACGTGAAAAATGACTGTTTATCGGCTTTTTTATATGAGGAAGAACAAAATTGATTTGCGAAATACTTGACAAAAGCTATAATACATTATATAATATATATTATGATATATATTCAAAGGTATATTATAAGAGGAAATGCATTATGCCGCCGAAACAGAAAATAACAAAAGAAAACCTACTGGAGCACGCATTTGAAATTGCTGAGGAAAAGGGTATAGACGCTGTTACTTTAAGAAGCGTGGCAAGATCGGCAGGCTGTTCCATTCAGCCAGTGTTTAGTCATTTTCCTACAATGGAGGAACTCCGTCAGGCAACCTTTGACTATGCCTGCGATAAATTCGTCCGGGAGATCCTTGCATTTGAGAAGCTGCCCGATTTTCTTCCGAGAACTACAAAATGGGTTCTTGACCTTGCAAGAAATAAACCAAATCTTTATCATATGCTGTATCTTTCAAACAGCTTCAAGGGGAACACTCTGCTTGATGTAATGATGAATTTTAAAAGCAATAAAAAAATGATAGCAAAAATGACAGAGCTTTACGGACTGGAAGAAGACGCCTGCAAGGATATACTTCCTCGGAGCTGCCTTTTTTTGATGGGAATAGGAACGATGATAACGTCCGCTTTCTCATCGGCTGAACGCATTATGGACGGTTCTGTTCCCGAAGATGAATTGACGTCCGTGCCAAACTCTATCTTCACATGAGAAAGTCCCGCACCGTAATCGGGCTTGAACAGCAGATTCATTATCTCCCAGTAAGCGTCGGGATTCTGCGTTTTGTAGTCCATCAACAGACGGGAAGAGTTATTTCCCGTAACAACCCCAAGGCCTCTCCAGACTGTGCCTTCGTCGCTGTTCACCGTGTTTCCGTCAACGGTGACAGCCTTGTATGTTGTATTCACATTTGCAACAGGTATCTCAACGGGTGCTTCCGTTTCGGCAGTAGTTTCTTCGGTCTGCACAGCAGTTTCCTCGCTTTCCGTATCTCTCTTTTCTTGATTACAGCCCGTAAAAACGCATGACATCATAGCAATGCAGGTTACGGCTGATATAAATTTTCTGATATTCATATCCATTCCTCCATAAAGGTCTTTATCTTTATTTTAGCCTATTTAGAGAGAAATAGCATTATATTTTCTGCTGATTATTATATAAAATCTGCTGTATTTCTATTGCAATTCAAGGTTATGTGCGTTATAATAAAAAAGGGTGATACTATGTCAATTATCGAACACGCAAAATACTATGAAACTCCGCTTCATAAGGTGAGCCACGCACACACCTCCTGCGAGATAATGCACATTGTAGGCGGACAGCTTCATCTGACTGCGGGAGATGAAACGGTCGCACTTTCGGGCGGCGATTCTGCACTGATCAAAAGCCGTCAGCACCATGAGGTTACGGTGAAAGCCGAACCGCAGTACAAACGGTTCATTACCGTAATAAATCCGTGGGAGCTGAAAAAACAGCTCACCCGTCCCGACCTTTTTTCTATGCTGACGGACACCAGCAAGGGCGGTATCATCGTCATAAAAAATAAGCCCGAGCTAAAGTCGGGCTTTGAAAAAATGTCTGAATTTTTTGCTTCGGGAGGAAATATTTATGCGGAGCTTGGTGCGGCACTTGAAATAGTGTCGGAATTTTACGATATTGTCCATCCCCGTGATGAAAAGTCCGCCGAACGTGGGGGAAAAGTGCTTACCGAAAAGGTTCGTGAACAGATTGAGCAAAACTATGCAGACAACATAAAAATTGCGGATATTGCTGCCGAAAATTTCATAAGCGAGGGCTATCTTGCTCACGCATTCAAAGCGGAAACGGGAATGTCACCCCGTGAATATCTTACCCATATCCGCTGCACAAGAGCCTGCGAGCTTATCCGCTATACGTCGATGAAATTCGGCGATATTGCCGACGCTGCAGGCTTCTGCTGCGCAAACGATATGAGCCGCAAGATACGGGAATACTACGGTCTTTCCCCTACGGAGATACGGTTCAATTCTCTTTCACAAACGCCATAATATCGTCATATACCGCACGGTAGCCGTCCTCGTTTATGTGCATACCTTCAATGGTGTATTCTGCTTTGAGCCTGCCCTTGTCGTCTTTGAGATTGCGGTTGATGTCAATGTAACGCTGACCGTGCTTTTCGGCAAGTTTTTTAACCTCGGCATTGGCGGCGTTTATCTTCTCATTGGTGCGTATTTTTAGGCACTCCTTCATCTCCTCAGCAGCAGCCTCGTAATTCACGGGATAATACGCCATAAGATATATTTTCACATCTGGAACAGCCTTTTCTATTGCGGAAATTATCTTATCATAATTGTTCATAAGCTGACTTATGGGAATGGTTGACCAGCTGAGGTCGTTAGTGCCGATATTTATAAATACCTTTGACGGCATAAGGTCGGTCGCACAGACATCTATAACAGCAAGCAGCTCATCGGATATAAAGCCGCCTATTCCTCTGTTGTAAATTATTGTGTCATCGCCGTGCTCATTAAGCAGCTTGTTTATCGGAAACATCTCCATAAGTGACGATCCCGTAAAAACGATCTGACCCTTTTGGGCAGTCTTGTTTTCCTCTCTGTAACGTTCAATTTTCATTTCCTTATCTGTCATTTGTATTTACCTCCGTATTGAATTTTTATTGTTTATATGATATAACTTAGGCAAGATGTCCCCCGCCTCTAAGGAGGCGGGTTCCATATTCAGTTTCAGTTGGGGTTCAATCCCCGACTGAAACTGAAACGCAGCTTCGCTGCGGCTTGCCGCGTTGAATGACGGGGCAAGCCCCTTATTGAATATTCTCAAAATTATATAAATGCAAAGCTATATAAAGGGGATATTGTATGGAACTTTTACAGATAAAATATTTTCGTGTAATTGCCGAAACAGAAAATATTTCAAAGGCGGCAGAACAGCTTTATATTGCTCAGCCGTCATTAAGTATGACCTTAAAGCGTCTGGAGGACGAGCTTGGCATTCCGCTTTTTGACAGAAACGGCAAAAAGATCACGCTTAACAAGGCTGGAAGGATATTTCTGAAATACTGCGATGAAATCACCACTTCAATTGAAAATGCACGTCTTGAGCTTGATGAACTTAAAGGCTCGGAAACTGCGGACGTTAATATTGAAGTGCGTTCCGCTTCACTGCTTATCCCCGAAATAATCAGGAAGATACAAAACAAAAACAGCCGCATAATGCCGCATATCTTCCAGAGTGGCTGCACAGATGCGGACTTAACATTATACTCGGATATTACGGAGCACAGCGGCTCGTCCGGACTGCTTATGCGTGAGCCTATGGGTATTGTCCTGCCCGAAACACACCCGCTGGCACATTATTCGGAAATATGCCGAAAGGATATTGAGCAGTACAGCTTTATAAGTCTTAGCACCGATTGCAGCTTATAGTCTTAGCACCGATTGCAGCTTATATAAGATTATATCACATTTTTGCGAAAATGCAAATTGTCAGCCGAACATTTCAACCTATGTAGATTCACCCGCACTTATGCGTGAGCTGCTGAAAATGGGGCTTGGAGCAGCCTTTGTGCCAAAATACACTTGGTCTGCACTTTTCGTTGATGGACTGATATACAGAGAGATCTCCGATATGCCTATGGAACGCTTTGTTCACCTTGCGGTCAACGAAAATAAATATTCGTCAGAAGCCGTAAAAAGCTGCCGTGACGCTATTATGGAATATTTTGCAGAATATGCTCGGAAATTTCGATAACAAGGGGCATTGTGACTACGCACAGCAGGGTACTTAACACTATTTAGCAAACAGATCTTTTGTGGTCGCCGCCGTGTATCTGTGCATATACTGCTACATTTGAGCCAACGGGCGCTGCCGCAAGGATAAGTACGGTAAGCTTCAGAGTATCATCACCCAAAGGCAGAAAAGCAAGCATTACCGCAGTCAGCAGAGGGATAACAATAAGCCTTACAGCACAAACCGCATAGCTGTGCTTATCACAAAAAAACTCCTTCGGTGATACCTGTGCAAGATAAAATCCCACGGTGAGCATAGCGATAGGTGCGTTCATCTGCGAAATAGTACCGAGAATTTCGGATATGAAAACAGGCAGTCTTACAGGCAGGAAAAACAGCACCACTCCCATAACAAAGCTGAGCATTACGGGATTTAACAGAATTTTCTTTGCGGACACAGCCGACTTGTTTCCCGTGATAAGATATACTCCGTATGTCCATTGGAGAATGTTCAGCACAGCCACAAATGCCGCCGCATAATATACGGCATCGGGACCGATGACGGACGACACAAGAGGTATTCCCATAAATCCTGCATTTGAAAATGCTGCACCAAAGCTCTCAACGGACATTTTACGGTGAAAGAATACCCTTGACATTATCACCGACAATGCAAGTGCTGCTGCCGCCGCAAGAAAGGACAAGAGCAGTCCAACAGCCTTTTCACGTGAATACTCCATATTGCAGGAATTTCAATAAGGGGCTTGCCCCGTCATTCAACGTGGCAAGCCGCAGCGAAGCTGCGATGAAGTTTCAGTTGGGGATTGAACCCCAACTGAAACTGAATATGTAACCCGCCGCCTTAGAGGCGGGGGACATCTTGCCTAAGTTATAATTGCGGAAGGCAGAATCACATAAATAAGCAGTTTGCCTATATCCTTTGCTCCATTGTCAGTTATTATACGCATTTTGTAAAGCAGAAAACCGGGTATCATATATGCAAGCATAACAGCTATGCGGTTCAGAATTATCAAAGACATTTTTCATCTCCCCTATATTATGATAGCACCTTTCTTATATCTTGTGAAATATCTAATTTGTATATCTATATAGATTTTAATATATATATAAGATTGTTTTGCCGCATAATTTTTTGATATGAATATTATACTTAAAAACAATGAGCATCACCGATCGCTGTGATGCTCATTGTA
Source organism: uncultured Ruminiclostridium sp. (assembly GCA_944386545.1). Lineage (GTDB taxonomy): Bacteria > Bacillota > Clostridia > Oscillospirales > Ruminococcaceae > Ruminiclostridium_E. Next base: position 64,973 of record CALXBK010000008.1, on the reverse strand, counting down.
TAAATAACGTAAAATCGCCCTTTTCCCGTAAGCTCCTCTTGTTGTGTCGGGGTTTCCTGCACAGAGAGCCTTTACCTCTGCATAGGAGAGCGTTGCTTCGTCCACATCTTCGCAGGAACGCACGGGGGATTTACTTGACATAATCTGTGAAATAAATCTCTGCTTGTTCTCAATCGTCTGATAGAGGTAGGCATCGAAGGTCGCTTCGGTCATATATCGGTAAACCTCAACTTCCTTGTTTTCGTTACCCTGACGGATAATTCTGCCTTCTCGCTGTTCGAGGTCGCTTGGTCGCCAAGGACAATCAAGGTGATGAAGTGCTATGAGCTTAATAAAGCTCAAATTGCTGGACTGTTGGTTGCCACTGAGGCTAAAAGATTGGGCTTAGACGTTCATAGTCCAAAGCTTGAAGAGTTAATGCTTGAGTATCTTAGTGATGACGAAACGCTTTTATCCGAAGAAGGCATAAAAAAGCTCAATGCTTACCCTTTAAAAGGATATAATCTTATTCACGATTATCCACTTTCGGACAAGCCCACATCAAGAGAAGAATTTCTTGAAGCTTTTAATCTTGCTATGCAAAAGTATTCTAAATAGCAAGCACCTCCGCCATAATTAACGGCGGAGGTGCTGTTTTATCACATTTTCAATTTATATACCCTGTTACGATTTGCGCCCTCAGCAACAATAATTCCTTCCGCAATCATTTCAGAAAGTAATCTTCTTGTACGAGCGTCTTTAATGCCAAGCAATTCGGAAATTTCAGGTGTTTTAGCGATGATTTTCTCGGTAAGATAGTCCATTACAACAGCTTTGTGAAGTTTTGTTTTTTCTGTGGATTTTTTATCGCTACTTTTTATCGCTACTTTTTTATCGCTACTTTTTTGGATTTGTAGCGATAACGTAATTCTTTCGGGTTCAATATTTTCGCAGATTTCGGGAGCAGACCAACCTTGTTTCTTCCACACATTAAAGATGTTCGGAATACCGCTTCCTGCACGCTCACCGATATCCACCATATTGAACATCTTGATAAGCGTAGCATTTCTCGGGTCGGAGATACCGCCGCTTTTTGCAGTTTCAATGTCGATACGGAAACTTCCGGGGTTGGAAAAACTAAAGCTATCCTTACGCTTAACAATTACAATACCCTGCCTACCATAATAATCTGCATTGATAAGACAGTTGGCAAGCGCCTCACGCAAAGCCTTATGGACAGGGGTATCATCAATTCTGTTGCCACCCTCAAGTTTGAATGGAATTTTCACATCCTGAGCGATTTTATTATATACACGGAAATAGAAATCGTAGATATTTCCGCTCCGGTCGCCGGATGAAGATACAATTCTATCAGTCCAACGGGTGTCGCTGTCAAGTTGCTCCTGATAATCAAGGAAGCAGTGAGGATACTCCTTCACGATTTCGTATTCATAGCCGAACATCAGCAGTCCTGCGGCTGTGGGGTGCATTTTACCATCAGCGTTTCTTCCGATTGCACCGAGTTTATAGAGGAAATCCGTATCCTCCAGCTCCTCCCATACATGACCGGGACGGTAGTTTTTCATTCGTATGCGATAACGGTGAACGCTGTCGTAATCAAAAACATCAAGTCCCATTTCCTCAAGCACAAGCATATCCTGCGTCTTGACGGAGGCGTCACGGGTCATAGCGTGGATTTCGTCCTTAGTGCATTTGTAGTCGCCTTCTCCGTTTCTGCGGTAAGAACCCGACATCGGGTTTCCGTCGATATAAATAGGCTTGTCGCTACGGCTGGCACGGGGAATTTCAATGGAGATAAAACGCTTGCCGTCAACTTCGTGAATAGAGACATTCCTGTCAGAGAGAATATTCACACTCACCTTTTTTTGGATTGTTAATTATGTTCCAGAATTCAGCAACCATACCCTCAGGGTCGGGCAGATTTACAGGGTGAAGCGACATATCGGGATATTCCTCAACGCCAAGCAGAATAACTCCGCCAAAAGAGTTCGCAAAAGCGGAATAGGTCTCCCATATACTGTGAGGAAGTCCGCCGAGAGCCTTTTTAGCTTCAATGCGATTATTCTCACGATATTTTTCTATATTGTGAAAATCAATCATCACTCTGCCTCCGTTCTGAAGATAATATTATACATTTATTATAACACAAAAAATAAATTTCTGCAAGGTGGAATATGTCGGATTTACAAGCATCGCTTGCCTTTTTCTAAACTTGACATTACAACTGTTTTGATATAAAATGTATACAGAAAGAACGGACTTACGAACAGTCGTCATGGGCTTTTTCAGGGTTTTATTTTCGCAATAAATCCCTGAAAATTGTTTTGAAAAAATTAAATCACACAAATAAAACCGCATAACTACGCCGTTTGCGACACTTCACCAAAAATCGCAAAAGGTGATAAAAAGCATTCGTAATGCGCAGGTCGCGTGTTCGAGTCACGTTTCCAGCTCCAGAAACAATGAACAGACCGCAGTAATTTGCGGTCTGTTTTTGTTTGGGATTACTTCCTGCGATAAGCATATCGCAGAATAATGACATCGTCCGGCATTTTAACCTTGGCCTGCCTCAATTACCGATTTCTTTATCTGTTTGGTCTTTATCGGTTATTTCTCAGTGCCTTTCCGATAAAGCCTCGTCGACTCTTGATTTGTCTGCAAAAATGTTCAATAAGGGGCTTGCCCCGTCATTATAGAATTGCAGTCCGATTTTACTCATGCCGCAATTGTGTAATCACGGCTCAGAGCCGAAAATTTTCTTTCCGCTGAGCTTAATGCAGATTTTCTCTGCGCCGCCGCCGGAGTAGTCGTTTGACAGATTAAAGCTTGTCCAGTCCGACGGAGTTATTCTTGTCTGAAGCGTCAGGGTACAGCCCGCGCCCAAAGCTCCGCCGGTAAAGGTAATCGCGCATTTGGTGTCGGTATCCTTGCCGTCGGCAGTCATAAATTCTCCTTTAACGCTGTCGGTTAGGGCGGCATAGCCGTTTCCGTCTGTAGCGCTGTGGTCGCACCAGAAGCTGATACCGCTCTTGCCGTCGGCGGTGAAGAAGTAGTCTATCTCAAGCTTTGACAGGTCGATTGCCGCACCTGTGTTGTTGACAATGCTCGCCGTAAACTGAATGGTGTTTCCGCTTGTGCCGTTTGCCGCACTTACCGAAACAGCCAGACCGTTATTTTCGGCAGAGGTGCTTCCCGACTGCGTCTGTCCCGAAGGCTGATTTGGCTTTTCTTGCTGACTTGGCTGTGTTGATTGCGAGCCTGTGCCGGAGCTGTTGCCGGGAGTGACAAGTCCGGCGGATTTTCCGTCCGGAGTTGTGCCGTATACTAATTTACCGTACTCGTACAGCCCTACATTGGCAGCACGGATAAGCTCACTGCCGTTTGTGCCGACAAGCTCGGCAAAGGAGGGATCGTTCCCCGGATTCCATGAGGAGGCAAGCATTCTGAACTGTACCTCCTTTTTATATGCGCTCTGTCCGCCGGGATATATCTTCACTCCGCCAAAGTCAATGCTCACATAGTAAATATTTTCAGCCTTATTCCATTCGTACAGCCCTGCGAACCTTGCTCCGTCGGAATAATTCATCGTAACCGAAACGTCCGAAGCGCTTCCGCCCGCCTCATAAAGCTCGCTCAGATCCACAAAGTAGCGCAGCTCCAGATTATCGGTAACTCTTGCCGGCCATGCGGTTTTGTTGTATATCATCGCTTTAATCTCGGTGAAGCCGTCGCCCTGTGCGTTGATTTTTTGTTCAACATAAAGCTCCTCGCCCTTTTCTTCAATTGCACCGAAATCCTTGATAGTTTTACCGCCGTATCTTCCGTACATCTTTGCAAGCGCACCGACAAATCCCGCATTGTAGTCGTCTGCAACCTCGTTTTTGTTGTAGTCGGATACCGAGTCCGTGTAGCCGTCGGAGGCGTCAGGACCGCCTACCAATGCGCCGTAGAGGGTATGACGGTGATAAGCGGGCTCGTTCATGTTATCAGCCCATGAACCCTGAGCAGTCCTGTGGTGAGGATGCTCGGGAGGGTTTTCACCGAAGCCCACCACAAAGCTGCGTCCTGTACTTCCCAAAGCATAGTCCACCTGACTTGCACAGAAGTCCCGATAGATTTTTGCCTTCGAATCGGGACAGCATCCGGAATCCGCATAAACCGCCGCCAAAAACGCCGTGGTTGTAGCATACCGCAAAGAGCCCCATTGATCAAGCCAGGCAAGGCCATTGGGTGAATAGGTAATCCGTTCGCCGTCCGTTCCGATCGTCCACCAGTCAAGATGCTTTTCGAGCTTTGTCATGTATTTTTGCTCACCGGTCAGCTTTGACAGCAGGCAAAGCGCGCCGTTGTACTTGTCGTCCCAGCAAAGCGCCCATTTGTGATTGTCGTCACATTCGGGCTCGTATTTTTTCGCCTTTTCAAGGTAGGTCTTGTCCTCTGTGGCAATGTAAAGCCAGCATGCCGCCCAGGTAAGCTCGTCATAAAAGCCGCTCCAGGAGTTATAGAAGCCGTTTGCGGCAGTATAACCGCTGTCGCTCTTGGTACGCTCGGCAAAATCGTAAAGCTGTTTTGCGTGTGCAAGACATTTTTCGGCATAAGCCTTGTCCGTCGATTTCATTACCGCAGCACACGCCGCAAGTGACGCCGCCGCTTCCGCCGATACCGCAGAGCCGGGGCTGTTTATGTCAACCTTATAGGAGGGGCGTTCCATCTGCATTACCTCAGCGGCTCCCCACCATGCGTGGTCGGCACTGCCGCTTCCCACCTGATAATAGTAAACGTCGTCCTCAGGGTGACATTTTATAAGATAGTCATTTACCCAGCGGATATTGTCCAGTATGTATACAAGCTGACCGCTTTTTTCGTATACGTCCCTATCCTCATAAACGCTCCATGCAAGCATTGACGAGGTGTACGCCATCGGAAAGTTGAACTTTACATTGTCGCCTGCGTCATAGAGCCCGCCGGTAAGGTCAAGACCGACGTCCGAGCCGTCGCTCATGCCGCTGTCGCCTCTCCAGTTACAGCGGGAGGTTTCTTCGTCAATATCGCCGCTTCGCTGAAGCTCATAGAACAAAATAGCCTTTTGCAGAGCCTCGCCGTAATTAAAACTGCCGGTCGCTTCGCTTCCCTCTGTTCCGTTGCCGTCAGGCGAGAGACTGTCATCTCCCACATCTGCCGATGAGCCGGACTGAGATGTATCGCCGGGCTTTTCTTCGGCTGAGGTTGTGCTATCGGGCTTTTCTTCGGTTAAGGCTGTGCCGTCGGAAAAAGCTTGCGAGGAGGTTTGTCCCGATGCTTCGGGAGCCTCCCCTGTAATATCGGAAGCGTCTGAGCTGTCAGGGCTCACGTTGCTGTCCGTGCTCCCGTCAGCGGCAGAGCTGTCGCTTTGCTGACTGCTCTGACTTGTAAAGCCGCTGCCGGAAACACCGCTGTTGCAAGCGGTACAGCCGATAAGCATTATCACGGCAAGAAGCGCCGCCGATATTTGTGTGCGAACCTTCATAATATACCTCCGTCAAACCATCTGCCGTTTACTTTATTTTACCCTCTTCCCGCAGGATAAAACACAACCGCCGGCTTTGATAACAGGCGGATAATTAGCGCATCAAACAAAACAACGCCGCATTGCATAAAAAGCTCTGCCGTTTGCATTCTCTATACGGCTGTTGACAAGCGCAGCTTCAGGCTGATATTACTGCTGCTTAAAATCATAATCACAATACGATAAATCCGACCTTTTTATAAACCTTCTGCAAGGTCTTGCGGGTGGTCTTGAATGCCTTTTCCGCACCCTTCTTCATACAGTCGGAAATGTAGGTCTTATCTGCGATTATCTTTGCAAATTCAGCTTGCATGGGGGCGAGCATATCCGCTACGGATTCGCCTACCGCAAGCTTGAAGTCGCCGTAGCCCTTGCCGGAAAACTCTCTTTCGATTTCCTCAAAGCTCTTGCCCGTAACGGCGCTGTATATGGACATAAGGTTGTTTATACCGTCCTTGCCCTCACGGTATGCAATGAGGGTATCGCTGTCGGTTACCGCCCTTTTGAATTTCCTTATGACTGTATCTCTGTCGTCCAGCACCGAAACGCTCGCATTGGGGTTTTCGTCGGACTTTGACATCTTCTTGTCGGGATTTTGAAGCGACATTATCTTAGCCGCTGTTTTCGGTATATAGCCGTCGGGCATTGTAAAGGTGTCGCCGTAAATCTGATTAAAGCGCTGAGCAACATTTCTTGCAAGCTCAAGGTGCTGCTTCTGGTCAATTCCGACAGGCACAAGATCCGCCTGATAAGCGAGAATGTCCGCCGCCATCAGCACAGGATAGGTAAACAGTCCCGCGTTTATGTTTTCGGGGTGCTTTTGCGACTTATCCTTGAACTGAGTCATTCTTGACAGCTCGCCGAACTGGGTATAGCAGGACAGCACCCAGGACAGCTCTGCGTGCTGGCAGTTGTGGCTTTGTACAAAGGCGGTTGACTTTTCCGGATCAACGCCCATTGCAAGCAGCAGCGCATAGCTTTCGGTTATCTGCTTTTTCAGCTTTGCGGGATCCTGTCTTACGGTGATTGAATGCAGGTCTACAATACTGTATGTGCAGTCATACTCGTCCTGGAGCTTTACCCAGTTTACGAGCGCGCCGAGATAGTTTCCCAGGTGCGGAGTATTTGTCGGCTGTATGCCGCTGAAAATCCGTTTTTTCTGTTCCATATATTTCTCCTTTATTTGTACATGGTCTTTGCGACCTGGGCAAGTATCGCCACGCCCTTTTCAATCTGCTCGTCGGTGGGAGTGGAGTAATTAAGCCTGAACGAAAGGCAGGGCTGAGTTTCATCGGTTAAGAAGGCGTTGCCGGGAACAACCGCAACCTTATTCTGTACCGCCTTTTTGCAGAAGTAATTCATATCCCCGTCAGGAAGCGTGCCCCATATAAACAGTCCGCCCTCGGGCTCTGTAAAGCTTATGGATTTGGGCATCTGCATTTTAAGAGCGTTCAGCATAAGATCGGATTTTCGTCTGTATATCGCTCTGAGCTTTTCGAGATGCTCGTCAAAATTGTTCTCGGTAATGAATTTGTACGCTATCATCTGCGGAAGTATTGAGGTGTGCACGGTAGAAACCTGCATACATACAACCGCCTTTGAAATGACGTTCTTCGGAGCGCACAGATAGCCCACTCTCAATCCCGGAGCAAGCACCTTTGAGAATGTTCCGGCATAAAGCACATGGCCTGTCTTGTCAAGCGACTTTATGGAAGGAACGTCCTCGCCGATGTATCTGAGATCACCGTAGGGGTTATCCTCAAGAATGTATACGTTGTGCTTCTGCGCAAGCGCCAGCACCTGCTTACGTCTTTCAAGGCTCATGGTCTTGCCGGTAGGGTTCTGGAAATTCGGGATAAGGTAGATAAACGCCACACGCTGATGCTTTTCAAGCGTTTTTTCAAGCTTTTCTATGTCTATTCCCTCATCGTCCATATCAACGCCGATAAGCTTTGCATTGTAGGAACGGAAGGCGTTGAGCGAGCCTACAAAGGTAGGAGCTTCACAGATTATCACGTCGCCCTCGTTGCATATTTCCTTTGTTATCACTTCAATAGCCTGCTGTGCGCCGCAGGTGATAACAACGTCCTCATCGTTGCTGTCGAACATTCCCTTCTTCTCAAGGTCCTTCTTTATTCGGTTGCGAAGCGGGGTGTAGCCCTCGGTAACGGAATACTGAAGCGCATCAACGGGAGTTTTTGTGAGAATTTCGTTTGTTATTCTCGCAATCTCCTCGGCAGGAAACGCCTCGGGTGCGGGATTTCCGGCCGCAAAGCTGATGACCGACGGATCGGCTGTAAATTTGAGTATTTCTCTTATCACAGACGGCTGTAAGCTCTGTACCCTGTATGAAAAAGCATTCATTGTTAAAAATCCTCCTTTATATTGCGTATGATTAACCTTTATTTTATCATATTTTCTTCATAATTGCAATACCGCAGACGCCTTGTTGCAAAAAAATAATGCTCCCAACATGATTTTTACGGGATTAAACTTATTAAAACTTCAGCGTCGAGTGCGGTGATTAATCCTTATTGCCCCGTTGCTCAATTAACGGTAAATAAACAGCCGCTTGCCGTGTATTTACGGGAAGCGGCTGTTTTTTATTCAAAGAAATATCCGGCAGAGATATTGCCCGCCGGATATGAAGATACTATGTAACTACTTGATAACCTCAACCATCATGCCGGGAGTCGCCATAACAGCGTTTGACTCGTCGGTATCAATGTGCATTGCGTCTGCAAACTTTTCGCTTACTCTGACAACGACATCGCCTAAAACCGCACATCTGCCGTCGGATTGAATCTTTACGCTTACTGTATCCTTGTTTTTAACGCCCCACTTGTCAGCAGTTTCGGGAACGAGGTGAATGTGACGCTTTGCAACGATAACGCCCTCGCTGATTTCAATTTCTCCGCAGGGACCTGTCAGCTTACAGCCGGGTGTGCCCTTTATGTCGCCCGATTCTCTTACAGCGATTGCACAGCCGATTGAACGCGCATCGGTAGCGGAAAGCTCAACCTGTGTTTCGGGACGTACAGGGCCTAAAATCGAAACGTTTGCGAGCGCTCTCTTAGGGCCTGTAACGGTAACTCTCTCCTCGCAGGCAAACTGACCGGGCTGAGAAAGGTCCTTTTTCTTTGTAAGCTCATAGCCCTTGCCGAACAGTACTTCCAAAGCCTCTGCGCTTACATGAACGTGACGAGCCGAGGTTTCGAGCAAAACTTCCATCTTTTCCATGATATATATCCTTCTTTCTTGCGGAAACCGCAAAGTTCATTACTGAACTATTATACACCCTCACGGCAAAAAATTCAAGTGCTAAATTACAAATAATCCCGACAGAAGCAAAGAAATTCCCGCATCGATTATCCCGCTTATGAAACAGCCCGCCGAGCATACCGCAAAGCGCATGAAATAAAGTGAGAAGTATTCGCGGCTCTCCCCCTGAAGCCTTGCTCCCCGTATGTATTTAAGCAGTCGGTTTGAAGCGCTTACGGCACAGCGGCACTCGTAAACGCACAAAACCGTCCCCATAGCAGTACCCGGCAGTACAAATGCCGCAAAGCAGGCAATGCCGTTGCCGCCGTACAGGGAAATCAGTCCCGACAGGGTTACTCCCGCACCTATCCCCTTAAAAAGCGGCAGTAAAAAGACGAGCGGCTGTCCCACAGCGCACAGCCCGCAGACAAACGCCGCCGCTATCCACACCATGCAGCCGAAAAACGAGGACACGGCATTTGAAAAAAAGCCGCCCTTTATTCTCAGCGTGAGAAAATCGGTAAGCTCTCTTTGTGAAATAAGCTCTCCCGAAAGCCTGCACAGCATAAACCCCGCAATCCCGCCGACAAGCACAAGACACAGAAGAAAAAGTCCAATCGGAGCTTTTTTACGGTGCTTTATCATAATCTGACTGTTATTTGCTCCCTCAGCGCAAATTTCTGCGGGGACAGGCTCTTCTGACGGCTTTGCGTTTTCTTCGTACACGCCGTTTCTCTCGTTTAAAAAATCCTCGGTCTTGTCCAATACATCGGTATTCATTGCGGCACGTCCTTTCTTTTGATTTCCTTACAGAAATCTATGCACAAAATGCCGTTTGTATTACCTCGCAGCGGCAATTTCCGTAAAGCAATTTTTATTGACAAATTCCGTATATTATGTTATGTTTATATAAGAACTGAAACGCAGTACAAACGGTATTCAGCTCAAAAAACGCTTACGGAGGCAAACATGAACAGACGGGACAAAACCAATTACTACCTTGACATAGCCGAAACGGTATGCGAAAGAGGCACCTGCCTGCGCAGAAACTTCGGAGCTATAATAGTACATAACGATGAAATTGTATCAACCGGCTACAACGGCGCGCCGAGAGGTCTTAAAAACTGCTGTGACCTCGGAATATGCACCAGAGAAAAGCTCAACGTTCCCAGAGGCCAGCGGTACGAGCTTTGCCGCTCCGTTCACGCCGAGGCAAACTGCATAATCTCCGCCGCAAGGACGGATATGCTCGGCGCAACGCTTTACCTTGCCTGCCATAATGCGGTGACGGGTGAGCTTTACGGAGATGTTGAGCCCTGCACCATGTGCAAGCGGCTTATAATAAATGCGGGAATAAAGGAAGTAATAGTCCGTGTTGACAGGGATAGCTACAATGTTATTACCGTCAGCGACTGGATTGAAAACGACAAAAGCATAGACGGCTCGGAAGGATATTAAGGTGGCGGTATGCTCTCACGAAATGCCAAAAGGAATATAGCGATAGGCACAGCGACGGCAGTCCTCTGCGCTTTCGGTGCGGTTGCCTGCGACACAAGGCTTCAGCTCACTTCATACAATATTTACTCCGAAAAGCTGTCAGCTTCCGTTAAGCTCGTGTTTATCTCGGATTTGCATGACAGCCTCTTCGGAAAGGGACAATCACAGCTTATCCAAGCCGTGGAAGCCGAAAAGCCGGATATAATCATTTTCGGCGGCGATATTGCGGATAAGACAAAAATGCATTATCCGAAAAACGCTTACCTTCTGGCAAAAGAGCTTGCCGAAAAATACCCTTGCTATTACGCAATGGGCAATCATGAAAATTCAAGGGGGGACAGCGCGCTTATCAAGCAGACGCTTTCAGACTACGGAGTAACCGTGCTTGAAGGAAGCGGCGAGGTAATAAGCATAAACGGCAACAGCCTTGAAATCTGCGGTATTTATGATGCGCACACCTATGACGAGATTGACGGAGAGCTTATAAATCAACTTGATGCAGTTACAGCGGATATTGACGGCAGCCGTTACAGAATGTTGCTTGCACACTTTCCCGAACAGATTGACGAATATTTAAAGGGCGGCTTCGACCTTATCCTGTCGGGACACGCCCACGGAGGACAATGGCGCATACCCGGACTTATCGAGGGTGTTTACGCTCCGGGACAGGGCTTTTTCCCGAAATACACAAACGGTCTTTACTGTCACGGAGATACGGTGCACCTTGTAAGCAGAGGCTTATGGAAGCCGTCAACCGTAATAGCCGTGCCGAGGGTATTCAACCGTCCCGAGCTTGTTACGGTAAATCTTATTCCCAAGCCGTCCAAAACCGCCTTTACCGAAAGCAAAAAATAAGTGATTTTACACGGATTTGACAATTGGTAAAAAATTGTGTATAATGTCATTCAGCTAAAATATATGTAACGAAATGAAAGCAAAGAAAGGGTACGAAAGTATGAAAAGAATTTTATCCGCATTGTTATGCGTGGCGATGATTTTCACGATTACGTCATGCAGTAATGCTCCCGCTTCATCACAGACTGCTTCCTCTGTTCAGTCACAGGTTGAGGAGGTAAAAGAGCCGGAGGGCTTCAAAGTTGACGGCACTAAGCTGCTGGACGGCTACGGAAACGAATTTGTAATGAGGGGCGTAAACTTTGCCTACACCTGGTTTAAGGACAACAGCGACGACGCTCTCAACGGTATGCAGTATGTCGGCTGTAATGCGGTAAGGCTTGTGCTTTCCGACGGCGACCAGTGGGATAAGACTTCAAAGGCAGAGCTGAGAAACCTTATCCAGAAGTGCAAGAAGCGCAACCTTATAGCAGTGCTTGAAATACATGACGGTACGGGAAAGAATGATGTTTCCTATCTTGAACACGCCGTTGATTACTGGATTGATGTAAAGGACATACTCGAATCAAACAAGGCGTATGTCATTGTGAATATTGCAAACGAGTGGTACGGCGGGTACAACGACCTTGAAACCTGGCGTGACGCTTATATCGACGCAATAAAGAAGCTCAGAGAAGCAGGAATAACCAATACTCTCATTGTGGATTCGGCAGGCTGGGGACAGTGCGCCGACAGTATTCTTACCTACGGTAACGAAATTTTTGAAGCGGACACGCTCGCAAACACGATGTTCGCCGTTCATATGTACGGCACGGCAGGCAAGAACGAAGCGCTGATAAAGAAAACCATTGACACGGCTCTCCAAAACAACCTTTGTCTTCTGATAGGCGAATTCGGCTATAAGCACTCCGACGGCGATGTGGACGAGGAAACCATCATGAAGTACACCACCGAAAAGAATGTAGGTTATTTCGCATGGTCCTGGAAGGGCAACAACGAGGATGTAGCTTATCTCGATGTTTCCCGCGACTGGGCAGGCACAGACCTCACTCCCGAATGGGGCGAGCTGCTGGTAAACGGAGAATACGGTATCAAGGCAACCTCTGAGATATGCTCGGTTTTTGAAAATGACGAAGCAACTGACAGCGAGCAGTCGCAGGCAGAAGAAGAATAAGAATACAGCCGCATAAATTGTTACGGTTTATGCGGCATTGTTATTGGCAATAAGGAAAAATGACGGGAAAAATAATACTCGGCGGCAGGGAAATTACCTACGAGCTTACAAAAAAGAAAATAAAGAATATAAACCTTCGCATAAAGCCGGACTGCTCTGTCAGCGTTTCTGCGCCAAGCCGCATATCAAAACAGCGGATTGAAGAATTTATGCGCTCAAAGCAGCAGCTTATTCTCTTTGCGCTTGACAAATACGGCAAAGCGTCAGAAGCTAAAAAAGCCTCCTTACTGAAAAGCGGCCAAAAAGTTACGCTTTTCGGGGAAAGCTATACCGTAATCCTGCTTAAATCCGACAAATGCGGCGCTTTACTTTCAAACGGAAGCCTTCTCCTGCTTACAACAAGCGAAAATGACAATGCGCTTAACGAAAAAATATTTGACAACCTGCTCAAAAGTCATTCCCTGACGGTAATCACACAGCTTTGTAAAAAGGCTCACGCAGAGTATTATTCATGGCTTGGCATTGATTTTCCCGTTATAAAGGTGCAGAAGATGAAATCACGCTGGGGTAGCTGTATCCCGGAAAAAAAGATACTGAAATTCAATACCCTGCTTTCCCTTGCGCCTCTTGCCGCCTGCGAATATGTCGTGGCGCATGAATTTACCCATTTTCTCCACGCCGACCACAGCGAACGCTTTTATAAAGAGCTTGAAAAATATATGCCGGATTACAACTCCCGCAGAAGGCTGCTTAAAAATATTCTATAACATATATATTTAAGACAGCATTAAATGTGCAAATAAATGAAATATACCCTTTGCACGGAATTTTTTTGCTGATAAATCTTGAAATATTATTAAAAATAAAGTATAATGATGTCATAAATTCCGCAAAGCGTATAGGATTGCCTTAAACTTTTGCGTGATAAATTACAAAAGTCAAAGAAAGGAAAGGGATAAAAATGAAAAAGAACACTTTTAAATTCACAGCTCTGGCAGTCGCAGCCGCAGCTGTAATGGCGCTCGGTTTTGCAGGCTGTTCGCAGCAGACAAGCTCCTCGGCGCCCGTACACAGCGATACGACATCCTCGCCGACAGGTGAGGACAATTCATTGCAAAAGGTGAAGGATGCGGGCAAGCTGGTCCTCGGTCTTGATGCGACCTTCAAGCCGATGGGCTACACCGACGAAAACAATGAGATTGTAGGCTTTGACATTGATGTTGCAACCGAGGTCTGCAAGAGAATGGGCGTTGAGCTTGTAAAACAGCCTATCAACTGGAGCACACTCAACACCGACCTTGATATAGGCAAATGCGACTGCGTATGGAACGGGCTCAGCATTAACGAGGAGCGTGCAGAGAAGATGAACCTCTCCGAGCCCTATATGAAGAACGCCATGGTATTTGTAGTAAAGGGCGACAGCGACATTACCACGATGGAACAGCTCAAAGGCAAGAAGATTTCCGTCCAGAACGGCTCAACCGCTCAGACCATTCTTGAGGGCTGTGAAATCAAGGACGATATAACAATCAGCTCCATTGCAACAAACGTTGAGGCACTCCAGCAGCTTGACCTTGGCGTTGTTGACGCTGTATTCCTTGACGAGGTAGTAGCGGACTACGAAATCAACAACTCCGACAAGGACTACAAAAAGCTCGCAGAGGGACTTGAAGAAGAGGAATACGCAATCGCTTTCAGGAAAAACGACCAAGCGCTTCGTGACGAGGTACAGAAAATTCTTAAGGAAATGAAGGCTGACGGTACACTCGGAGAAATTTCAACCAAGTGGTTCGGCGAGGATGTCACCACGGTTAAGTAAGGGCAAATCATTAAATGTGGTCTTGCTTGTATAGAGTCGCTGTTTTGTTTATTTAAAACGAAGCAGAAAGGAATAATAATATGAAAGAATTTAGAGGCTTTTACAAAAGGGTGTAAATCTCGGCGGCTGGATATCACAATGCAAAAACGGCTACACCGAGGAGCATTTTTCTTCTTTTATCACAAGGGAGGATATAGCAGAAATTGCAAGCATGGGCGTCGATCATGTCCGTATGCCCGTTGACTACAATGTAATCCAGACTGAGGATGGTAAAATAATCGAAAGCGGCATGAAACACATTGACAACTGTGTTAAATGGAGCAAAGAATACGGACTTAATATTGTAATAGATTTGCATAAGACGTGCAGCTTTACCTTTGATGATCCTCAATATTGCGCTTTTTTCAGAAGCCTTGCGCTTCAGGAGCAATTTATCGCTCTTTGGCAGGAGCTTGCAAGGCGTTACGGCAATGACGACCGCATTGCTTTTGAACTCCTCAACGAAATTACCTCTGCCGAATTTGCCGAGCCGTGGAATAAAATTGCTTCGCTTACCTTAAAAGAGATACGCAAAATTGCCCCTAAAACAAGAATTATAGTCGGCGGAATATTTAACAGCAGTATTTACGGTCTTACCCTTCTCGATTTACCGTGGGATGAAAACACGGTGCTGACTTTCCGTTGCTATAATCCCCTTGTTTTCACACACCAGGGCGCAGACTGGATAGACGTAATGCCGGCTGATTTTCACATGAGCTATCCTTTACCTTTGAAGGAAATCAAAAACGCCGACCGAAAGCTCTTCGGGGAGTCATTTATGCAGAGTACTTTAAGCACATCTTTGCCCCTGCGACAGCGCTCGCAAAAAAGCTTGACCTGCCGCTTTACTGTGGAGAGTACGGTGTTATCGACCGCGCCGACGCCGACAGCACACTAAATTGGTTCAGAGCTATTCACGCTACCTTGGAGGAGCTTAAAATTTCAAGAAGCGTATGGAACTATAAACAGATGGATTTCGGCATCACGGACGAGCATTATAAGCCCGTTTACAGCGAACTCATTAAGCTCCTGTAATACTAAAAACGACACACCGCTTGCCAACGCCACATAAGGAAATAATTTATATAGGAAAACGGTGAAGTATCTTTATTGGTACAACACCGTTTCCCTGCTTATAACGGCATGAGAGCTTCTTACCATATGTCTGTGCAATATAGCCTGTGTGAACACGTAGCTACAAAAAAGAACCTGACCCTGTAGTGCAACTGACGGGCAAGATGAAATAAACCATTTATTCAAACAATATATTTATAAATCTGAATAATGTGTTGACATTTGACCACCATTGCGCTATACTTCATCATATATTTTTTTATCATGTAGGAGATTGACGCAATGACGGTTGGTTATAACAGATTGTGGAAACTGTTAATAGATAACGGTATTACGAAAACGGAAATGCGAAAACAGGCAGGTAATCAGTACAAGCGTACTCGCTAAAATGAGAAGAAATCAAACCCTATCAATGGATACATTGGAAAAGATAACAACTACTCTGAATTGCGACGTTGATGGCATTGTACAGTTTACCGCAGATAACACGGAGGGTGAATAAATGACTCTAACACATATTGACTGTTTTTCTGGTCCCGGTGGCATCTGCACAGGCTTTCACGCAGCGGGTATCAAAACTTTAGTTGCTATCGAATATATTAAAAGCTGTGTAGTCACTTATTCTGCAAATCACCCGGAAGTACATGTTATTCATTCAGACATTAGAGAGGTTACAGCAGAACAGATTTTGCCGTATATACCCGATGACGGTGTTGATATAGTTTCATCAGATATGCCGTGTGAAACATTTTCGACAGCGGGTAATACATCACGTTCGTTTTATGATGACAGACAGTTTTTATTCCGTGAGGCAATACGCATTGCTCAAATAGCAAACGCAAAAATGATATTGTTTGAAAATGTCCCCGGATTCACTACGAAAACCGTTCAGAAAGGCGCAAATGAGCTAATTGTTGACGTTCTAAAACATGAACTTGTGGCAGCGGGATATTATAACTATATCGAGGTTGTATTAAATGCAGCTAATTACGGTGTACCACAAAGGCGAAATCGTTTCTTTATTCTTGCAACAAGGTTGAAAAAACTAAAACTTGCGCCACCGTTGCCGACACACGAAAAAGAAATTACGGTTTCAGAAGCGTTTGTGGGACTGCCCAACGTACAACCTAATACAAATATAGAGGGAAAATTTTACACGAATGACAGTTCTGCTTTTTCCCAACTTATCAGAAATAACAAATTCCGGAAGTTAGAGCGGGCTGTGAATGATGAAATCACTTATCAAACCCCTATGAAACACCGCATTTGTACGCTTGAACGTTTTGCTTTGTTACGACAGGGTGAGAGCCTTAAAGATCTTTTTGAACGGTATGTAGGGGAAGAAAGAGAAGCATTACAGTCGAAACGTATTTTGCCTAAAAAGATGTTTATTAAGCGGAATTATAGATTGAACCCCAATGAAGCATCTCCAACGGTTACAAGCCATTGCTTAGATGAATTTGTACATCCTATTTATGACAAAGCTTTAACTGTTAGAGAATGTGCAAGATTGCAGTCATTCCCCGATTGTTATGACTTTGCGGGGGGCCCTTTATTGTTCCTCACATAGAAAGAACTGTGCAAGACAAGTATGAACAAATAGGCGACGCTGTACCACCGTTGCTTGCTTATGCGTGGGGAAACCAAATTATAAACATTTTGAGAGGACAAAGCAAATGACGATTTCTGACATTCGTGATTATTGTGGGCAGATATATGCTGATACATATACTCAAGAAAGGCAAAGAATCGAAAGCGAAATCCTTACAGGTTCAACGGAAGGTATAATCCCTGTTTCTAAAGAAAGCGAAATAGAAACGGCTTCACAGAAAGAAGCAATAAAGATTGCTGCCATAGAGGGTATAAAACACTTTCCTGAAGCTGAAGCTGCTTTAATATGGCGTGCTGTATATGAAACCCATGTATACCGCAAAAGTGGGATAAATGACGCTGACACTATTTCAAAGGTTATCAGTGCAGATCAAAGCCGGAAGAAGTCTAGCGGACACGCCTTTGAAGAAATGATAAAGATTTTAGGAACAGCAGCTTTGCATGATAGTGGAATTGATATTCTGCTACAACGCGACTTAAACACGCTTATTAAAGCGCAAGAACTTAGCAATGAACCGCGTGATATAAGCCGGCTGAAAGAACAAATTAAGGCAAGCGTATTTGATTTATATACCGTTGTTCACACACCTGACGGCAAGCAATTCTGTTATGGGTGTATTCAGAGCAAGACAAGCGTTCGTGACCGTGTGACAAGAGATAGAGAGCCGTCAATGCAAGCTATGCAATCTTTCTTCTGAAGTACGATAATTGTACTTGATGGCGATTTTCTAAAAATGCCGAAATTCATTTCAATGGTGAATAGGGGAACCACTGAACATGTTGAAAATGGATGGCATGGTATGTATGTTTTTTCTGGACGATATACGCAAGACAGGATCTATTCTATTGACCTTGATCTTAAAAATTTTAAGGAATACGCTATTACGGTGGCAAACTATTGGCTGACACAAAGGCGATGGTTCAATAGACAATGGCGCGCAGATAATACCTAAAATCATACAATTTACTCTAATGTGTTTGTAGATTTTAGCGACAAACAAGCGACAAGCCACAAAATAGCCGTTTAGAAAATGGGGAAACACAAGCACAGTATAACATTGCAAGAAAAACGCCGGTATGTAGTATACGGGCGTTTTTTGATATTGTTTTTCTCGAAGGAAACTTTTTATTACTTCGTTGCACTAAATTACTTCCTAATCTTACATTGCCGTCATTGCCGTTAAAGTAGTGTGTCGTTTTATCATTTGCGCACATCACCACGGCTTAACCGTTCCTACAATATCGCTTATCTTCTCAATATTGTTTTCAAAGCAGAATTTCTTCATTCCCTCGCATACCTTTACAGGCACATAAGGATCGCCGAAAATAGCTGTGCCTATCTGTACTGCCGACGCGCCCGCCATCATCATTTCGATAGCGTCCTCGGCAGAAGCAATGCCACCCATTCCGATTACGGGGATTTTTACGGCGTTTGACACCTGCCATACCATTCTTACCGCAACGGGGAATACCGCAGGACCTGAAAGTCCGCCGACATTGTTGTGAAGAACAGGTCTTCTCGTGCGTATGTCAATTCTCATGCCAAGCAGGGTGTTGATAAGAGAAACAGCGTCTGCGCCCTCCGCTTCAACCGCCCTTGCAATCTCGGTTATATCGGTGACATTGGGGGTGAGCTTTACTATTACCGGCTTTTTTGTCGCCGCCCTTACTGCCTTTGTTACGCTCTGCGCTCCCGCACAGGTAACGCCCCAGGTCGCTCCGCCCTGCTTTACATTCGGGCAGGAGATGTTAAGCTCTATCATGTCAACGCTCGTGCTGTCCAGCTTTCTTGCGGTTTGCTCGTAATCCTCAACCGACGCGCCCGCAATATTTGCGATAACAACGGTGTCCTGCTTTTCAAGCATGGGGATATAATGCTCTATAAACCTGTCCACGCCGGGATTTTGCAGTCCGACGGAGTTTAATATGCCGCTGGGAGTTTCGGCAATTCTCGGAGGAATATTGCCGTCCTTTGGATTTAAGGTCGTACCCTTGCAGGAAATACCGCCAAGCTCGCTCAAGGGGTAAAGGTCGGTGTAATCCTCACCAAAGCCGTAGATGCCCGAAGCCGCTATGACGGGATTTTTAAAATTCACGCCGCATACGCTGACGGAAATATCGGGGGTAAAGCTCATAATACAACCTCCTCGGCATTAAATACGGGACCGTCCTTGCAGACTCTCAGTACCTGCTGTTTACCGTCACGAATTACCGTGCAAGCGCAAACAACGCAAGCGCCAACGCCGCAGCCCATTCTCTGCTCAAGCGAAACCTCGCAGAAAACACCCGCTTTTTTGGTCTGCTCGACAATGACTTTTAACATAGGTATGGGGCCGCAGGCATAAACTGCCGCAACATCTCCCTTTGCAAGCTCATTTGCAAGAGGAACGGAAACGTTGCCCTTTTCTCCCGCACTTCCGTCGTCGGTGCAGACTATTACCCTTGCGCCCGCCGCCGCATAATCCTTGTCAAGTATAACTCTGTCAAAGCTGCGGAAGCCGAGAATTGCGGTGCAGTTTTCGCCGTACAGCTTTGCAATGTCAAGTAAGGGGGGCGTTCCGATGCCGCCGCCTACAACGATTATTCTTCCCTGCTTTGCGGCAGGTACGGTAAAGCCGTTGCCGAGCGGTGCGATAATGTCCATAAGCTCGCCCGCGTTAAGTCGGGAAATAGTATCGGTACCCTTTCCCCTCACCTCAAACACAAGGCGTATCGTGCCGTTTTTCTTATCCGTGCCGCAGATTGAAACAGGTCGGCGCAGGGTATAGCCCTCCGCCTTAATCTGTACAAACTGTCCGATTTTCGCTTCGGCGGCAATTTCGGGACAATGAATAACATAGGAATATATATCGGCCGCTATTGCCTTCTTTTCAACTATCGGGTAAGAGCCGCAGTAATAACTCATAGTAGTATTGCCTTTCCTTTAAATCAGCTTCTTTTGATTTCATCGGTTTTTGCCGCTTTGACTATCGCCCTGCCGTTTTCTCCTGCTGTCGTTTTTTCAATTTTTTCCGACTGTCCTGCCGTCAGCTTTTTAATCTGTGTTCTGACAATGTAAATTACCAGAACCGCCACTGCCGCGTCCATAACAGCCTGGAAGCTAAGCGGGAAAATATTTCCGTACAGCAGATTGCTCTGTATGATATAAGTATAGTCCCATACAGCGAGCAACGCGAGTATTCTGAGCAGTCCGCAGGCTATCATAAGATAATCGTAATATTTCTGTGCGGTCTTTTCGGTTACCTTAAAGCGCCTTGCCCTGTGCGGAATGAACATATATACAATTGAAAGCGCCAGTACAATAACGCCGATAAGCGGAACAATTCCGCCCAAAATCCACTTTTCAAGCGGCACTCCGTCAGGGTGCAGATTGTTCAAAATCTGGTCGGGATAAGCTAATATGTTGTAGTAGGTGCTTGTCGTCTGATAAAGGACGATTGCCATAAGCAGTCCGAAAGCGTCTATAAATCCCCTCAATATCGTATAATTGAATTTTACTTTATATTCGCCAACTCTCAAAGCATTAACCTCATATCTTTGTTATGTCAACCATTTCAAGGTCGTCTACCGATTTATCCATTGCGATACACTTGACAAGAGCGTTTGCGGTATCTACCGAGGTGAGGCAGGCGATGGAACGCTCCACCGACTTACGGCGTATTTTTACGCTGTCAAGCGCAGGCTTTCTTCCCGTCTCCGAGGTGGAAACCACATAGTTTATCTTGCCGCTTTCAAGCAGGCTGATAACATTCGGCTCCTTGTCCTCGTGAATACGGTAGGTAAAGTTTGTAGCAATCATATTTCTGTTGAGCATTGAAGCCGTACCGCTTGTAGCGTACAGCTCAAAGCCGAGCTTTTCAAACTTTTCGGCAAGCGGTATGATTTCGGGCTTGTCCGAATTTTTAACCGAGAACATTACGCCGCCCTTTTTGAACATCTTGAAGCCTGCCGCGATAAGTCCCTTGTAAAGCGCTTCCTCAAAGGTCTTTGCAATGCCGAGCGCCTCGCCCGTTGATTTCATCTCAGGACCGAGCTGTGTATCCACATCATGGAGCTTTTCAAAGCTGAACACGGGCACCTTAACCGCAACATATTCGCCTACGGGGTAAAGACCGCTTTTGTATCCCTGTTCCTTAAGCGACTGACCGAGCATTATCTTTGTTGCAATATCAACCATCTGCACGCCCGTAACCTTGCTGATGTACGGTACTGTTCTTGAAGAACGGGGGTTTACCTCTATTACATAAACCTCGTTGTCATAAACTACATACTGGATATTTACAAGACCTATTACGTTGAGTGCCTTTGCAAGGCGTTCGGTATAGGTGATGATGGTATCCTTTATCTTGTCGGACAGCGTCTGTGCGGGGTAAACCGAGATACTGTCGCCCGAATGTACGCCGGCACGCTCGATATGCTCCATGATACCGGGGATTAGGAAATCCGTACCGTCGCAGATAGCGTCAACCTCGACCTCTGTACCCATGAGATACTTATCAATAAGTACGGGGTTTTCAAGGTGAGTTGCGGTGATAATCTCCATGTATTCGGTAACATCGCTGTCGCAATGCGCTATTATCATGTTCTGACCGCCCAGTACATAAGAGGGACGGAGCAGTACGGGATAGCCAAGCTCGTTTGCCGCCTTGAGCGCTTCCTCGGTTGTGAATACCGTGTGTCCGCTCGGACGGGGGATCCGGCATTTTTCAAGCAGCTCGTCGAACTTCTCTCTGTCCTCTGCGTCGTCAATGCTCTGTGCGCTTGTACCGAGGATATTAACGCCTGTTTCCTGCAAATGCTTTGTCAGCTTTATCGCAGTCTGACCGCCGAACTGTACCACAACGCCGTACGGCTTTTCGGTTTCGATAAGCGAATCGACATCCTCAAAGGTGAGCGGATCAAAGTAAAGCCTGTCGCCGGTGTCAAAGTCGGTGGAAACGGTTTCGGGGTTGTTGTTGCATATTACAGCCTCATAGCCCATTTCCTTCAGTGCCCATACGCAGTGGACGGAGCAGTAGTCGAACTCGATACCCTGACCGATACGGATAGGTCCCGAGCCGAATACCAATACCTTCTTCTTGTCTGTAGGATGCTGCCGTATAAACTCCGCCGCCTCGTTTTCCTCGTCAAAGGTGCTGTAGAAATACGGTGTTTCTGCCGAAAACTCTGCGGCACAGGTATCAACCATCTTGTATACCGCATGGCGTTTCTTTATGCCCTTGTCGGCCAGCTTCTGTCCCGACAGCTTTTCAATCGTCTTGTCAAGATAGCTGTACTTCTTTGCGGCGTCGTATTTTTCCCGGGTAAGCTCGCCGCTTTCAAGCCACAGCTCAAGATTTGCAAGATTTCTCAGCTTTTCGACAAACCACTTGTCAATGGTGGTTATTTTACAGATTTCTTCAGTTGTAAAGCCTCTTCTGAGTGCCTCGAATACGCAGAAGCAACGGTCTACATCGACATCATACAGCTTCTGTCTTATCTGCTCGTCGGTGAGTGAAACAAAGGTTTCCTTGCGCAGGGTGTCCATGCCAAGCTCAATTGAACGCACAGCCTTTATCATAGCTTCCTCAAAGCTTGTGCCTATCGCCATGATTTCGCCCGTCGCTTTCATCTGTGTGCCGAGCGTTTTCTTTGCGTATACGAATTTATCAAACGGCCACTTGGGGAATTTTACTACCACATAGTCAAGCGCCGGCTCAAAGCAGGCGTAGGTTTTGCCTGTCACCTGGTTTACTATCTCATCAAGCGAGTAGCCTATTGCTATTCTTGTCGCAACCTTTGCGATAGGATAGCCCGTCGCCTTGGAAGCAAGTGCGGACGAACGTGAAACTCTGGGGTTTACCTCAATTACGGAATACTCAAAGCTATCGGGCTTTAAGGCAAACTGACAGTTGCAACCGCCCTCTACCTTAAGCGCCTGAATAATGTTCAGCGCCGCTGTTCTTAGCATCTGATATTCCTTATCCGCAAGAGTTACTGCGGGTGCGATTACTATACTGTCGCCCGTGTGCACGCCGACGGGATCGAAGTTTTCCATTGAGCAGACGGTAATAACGTTGCCCTTTGCGTCACGGATAACCTCAAACTCAATCTCTTTCCAGCCTGCTATACATTTTTCAACGAGTATCTGAGTGATGGGAGATAAGCGCAGACCGTTGGTTGCAATCTCGTGAAGCTCCTCCTCGTTGTTGGCAATACCGCCGCCCGTACCGCCGAGAGTAAACGCAGGGCGCACGATTACGGGGTATTCGATAACCTTTGCAAATTCCATTGCGTCCTCAACGGTTGCAACAACCTTTGAGGGGATACACGGCTCGCCGATAGCCTCCATTGTATCCTTGAATGCCTGTCTGTCCTCTGCCTTGTGTATGGTTTCGGGGTTTGCGCCGAGCAGCTTTACGTTGTTCTCCGCAAGGAAGCCCTCCTGCGCAAGCTGCATTGACAGCGTAAGTCCCGTCTGACCGCCGAGGGTGGAAAGAATACTGTCCGGCTTTTCAAGCTTGATTATCTTCTTTACCACATCAAGGGTTAAAGGCTCGATGTAAATCTTATCAGCCATGTGCTTGTCCGTCATGATGGTAGCGGGATTGGAGTTGATAAGCACTACCTCAAGGCCTTCCGCTTTAAGTGCGCGGCAAGCCTGCGTGCCCGCATAGTCAAACTCAGCCGCCTGTCCTATTACGATAGGACCTGAGCCTATTACCAGCACCTTTTTTATATCACTTCTTAACGGCATTTCTTATTCTCCTTCATCAAATCTATAAACTTGTCAAACAGATACGCTGTATCGTGAGGGCCTCCGCACGCCTCGGGGTGGAACTGCACCGTAAAGGCGGGAGCGTTTGTATAGCGCACACCCTCGCAGGTCTTGTCATTTCCGTTGATGTGACTTACCTTACCCGCACTTTCGGGTACGCTGTCGCTTACAACCGCATAACCGTGGTTCTGCGAGGTTATAAAGGTGCGGTCCTCGGCTAAGTCGGTAACAGGCTGGTTTCCGCCTCTGTGACCGTATTTGAGCTTAACCGTATTTGCACCGTTTGCGAGAGCTAAAAGCTGATGTCCCAGGCAAATTCCGAAGGTGGGTATCTGATGAGGTATCAGCTCTCTTAAGGTCTGTATCGACTCGGGATTGTCCTGCGGATCGCCCGGTCCGTTTGAGAGCATTATTCCGTCGGGAGCAAATTTTGCTATTTCCTCTGCGGTAACGTTATAGGGGAAAACCGTCACGTCACAGCCTCTTTTGATAAGCTCTCTGCGGATATTGAACTTATAGCCGTAGTCGATGAGCGCAACTTTGTACTGTGCGTTTTCCGCCTTGAACTGCTCGGCAGAGGTTACGCTCACCTTGGGTACAACCTTGCCTACCGTGTAGGAGTTTATCCTCTCAAGTGCGGCAGTCTTTACTTCTCCCTTAGGAGCAGTAAGTGTAATCATGCCGTTCATAACGCCGGTTTCTCTGATTATTTTTGTAAGGCGTCTTGTGTCTATTCCGAAAAGCCCTATTATATTGTGCTTTTTAAGGAATGAAGCTATATCTCCCTCACAGCGGAAGTTTGAGGGTATCTCGCAGTATTCGCGCACGATATATCCGCTTACGACGCTGGTTTTTGACTCGTAATCCTCATCGTTCACGCCGTAGTTGCCTATAAGCGGAAAGGTCTGCGTTACAATTTGACCGCAGTAGCTCGGATCGGTGAGAGTTTCCTCATAGCCCGTCATTGCAGTTGTGAATACAATCTCGCCTATAACCTCGCCCTCACAGCCGAAGCTCTTGCCCTTGAAAACCGTGCCGTTTGCAAGAATAAGATATGCGTCCTTTGCCTTAATTGCATTTAAGTTCATCGTTTTCCTTCCTTTCGTTTTTCTTTACTGAGGGAGCTTTATCTGCTTTACATAGCTCATTATCTCATCTCTCATGCGCATAGCCTCTCTGAATGCCGCGCCTGCAAAGTCACACTCGTCGCAGCCCTCCTTTTTGTACGCCGTCATAATCGCTCTTGAGCTGTTTACTATTCCTCCGAGGCCGTTTTCATCAAACGCCGCCGCAATATCCTTAGCTCCTGCGCCCTGCGCGCCGTAGCCGGGGATAAGGAAGAAGGTGTGCGGGAGCTTTGCGCGAAGCTCGGCAATCTGCTCGGGGTAGGTTGCGCCTACTACTGCGCCCACTCCCGAATAGCCGTATGCGCCGGGGAGCTCCTCGCCCCACTTTTCGCACATCTTACCCATAAGCTCATATATCGGAGTGCCGTCAACCTTCAAGTCCTGAAGCTCGCCGCTTGATGGGTTTGAGGTCTTGACCAGCACGAATATGCTCTTGTCGTACTCTTTGCAGACATTGATAAGCGGCTTTATTCCGTCTGTGCCGAGATAGCCGTTTACCGTAAGGCTGTCGCCCATAAAGGGTGTGTATTCTCCATCTCTCACCTTTACCTTGCCTAAGTGCGCCGTTGCGTACGCTTCCATTGTTGCGCCTATATCGTTGCGCTTGCCGTCGGTGATGACGTACATTCCTCTGCTTTTTGCGTATTCCTGTGTTTTGTACAGCGTTTTCATTCCTGCCGTGCCGTACATTTCATAATATGCCGCCTGGGGCTTTACTGCGGGTATGATTTCATAAAGGCTGTCGATAAGGCACTTATTAAATTCAAGGATTGCCTTTGCCGCACCCTTTAAATTTTCTCCGTACTTGTTGAACGCCTTCTCCTTTATGTATTCGGGTACATAATCCAGCTTAGGATCAAGTCCCACCACCGTGGGGTTCTGCTTCTTGCAGATGTTTTTGAGCAATAAATCCATTGACATATTATGACCATTCCTTTCTATTTTAAGTCCTTTTTTACAGACTGTTATCTCTTTTGTATTATCAACGGAGAGTTATTCTCCGTCGGTATAAACTATCTCTCCGCCGAGCAGGGTATATTTAACTCTGCCTTTGAGCGTCATTCCCTTAAAGCAGGTGTTCTTTGACTTTGAATGGAGCTTTTCGGGCTGTACCGTCCATTCTTCGTCGGGATCAAATATCGCTATATCCGCAAGCTCGCCCTTTGCAAGCGAGCCGCCCTCTATTCCGAGTATCGTTCTCGGATTTACGCACATCATTCTCACAAGCTGGGCAAGGCTTATGGTATTTGTATGAACAAGCGCAGTAAGGGACGCCGCAAGGGAGGTTTCAAGTCCCACAACGCCGTTGGGCGCTTTTTCAAAATCCGCCTTTTCCTCAGCCGAGTGGGGCGCATGGTCGGTAACTATGCAGTCGATAGTTCCGTTTGCCACAGCCGCACGCATTGCCAGCACGTCCTCCTCCTCTCTTAAAGGGGGATTCATGCGGTAATCCGCGTCGCGGGAGAGCAGCATTTCATCGGTGAGCATAAGGTAGTGCGGTGCGGTTTCACAGGTACACATAACGCCGACAAAAACATTTGACTTGATAATATTTGCGCTTCCCTTGGTGGAAACATGCGCTATGTGTATCGGCATCTGGAGATCCTGCGCTATTGCAAGCTCTCTTGCGGTGATGGTGTCCTCGCTCAGCCTGCTCATGCCCTTTACGCCGAGCTGCTTGGAGATTTTACCCTCGTTTATAATTCCCCCGTCTATTATCTCAAGGTCCTCGCAGTGGGAAATTACCTTAAGTCCCGCATAATGGGCTTTTTCCATCGCCTGCGCCATCATAACAGCGGATTTTACAGGTCTGCCGTCGTCGGATACCGCAACGCACCCTGCCGCCCTCAGCTCCTGATAGTCGCACAGCTCCTCGCCCTTAAGTCCCTTTGTGATACAGCCCACGGGGTAAACTCTTGCCTTTGCGTTTTTTGCCTTTTCCTTGATGTACCTTACGGTTTCGGCATTATCAACGGGGGGCACGGTGTTGGGCATACACGCAAGCGCAGTCACGCCGCCTGCTGCCGCCGCCTCACAGCCGGTTATAATATCCTCCTTATGCGTCTGACCGGGATCTCTCAAATGAACATGCATATCGCATATTCCGGGAATAACGCACAGTCCCTCGCAGTCAATAACCTTGTCTGCCGTAGCGTCAAGGCTTTCGCCTATCTCGGCTATTACCCCGTTTTTGATAAGCAAGTCCGCCTTGCCCTCAAATCGGCTTGAGGGATCAATCACATTACCGTTTTTAAGCAAAATACTCAACATCCGCACCTCACTTTTGCAAAAAAATACGATTTTTTCGGTGACACGGAAAAAATCGCATTTCGGAAGCTATTCTCAACATCTTGTAAAGTACAGTTTTCTCCGAATGAACAGCGTAATTCAAGTTTTGCTGCCGCAGCTGTATCGGATATTTCCATAGTCATTTTATTATACTATATTTTTCGCCGTTTGTCTACATAAATTTAAAAATTTTTAGAGAAAATTTTTTCACATTAGTATTGCGGCGTTTCTTCATCGCATACGCACACAGTTACAGTGTCTGCGTCCTCAGCTCTTATCGCCGTTATCGCTCCTCTGATGCGGTATGCGGATATTCCCTTTCCCTGTATGACGCACTTTGCTCTCGCGCCTGTCGTAAGACCTATATCCATAAGCCGCCTTCGCATGGCGTTCTGAGCGTTTAATACCGTTACCCTCGCGCTCTGCCCCTCACAAAGCTCGGACAGCCGCTTTATGTTATTCATAAAATTTCCTTTCTTCGATAGTTTTCGCCCTTACTGAAATTTATGAATAACCTTTGTTTATTGTGAAAAAATCCACCGCATAAGCGGTGGATTCAGCTTGTAGACAAAGTATTTGTCTACAAGCTGACAGACTGCGAAAAACACACGCAGACAAGGAAACAGCCTCCGTCGTCGTATGTTTATACGATAGGAGGCTGTTGACGCCGTAAGCTAAAACGGCTTTACAGAGCCGAAAACCGGCTCTGTAAAGATTATAATATCAAATTGGTTTAAAAACGAAAAGATTTTAAAAAAACTGCGTTTTAGCGGTGCGTGGGTTTATCGACAGTCTGAATCACCGCATAAGCGGTGGATTGAAGTTATTTACCCAATGTCTTTTTAACAACGGAAACAATATTATCAGCGCAAAGTCCAAATTCCTCAAGAAGCTTTACAGCAGGACCGGAATGGCCGTAAACATCGTTCACGCCTATCTTCACAACGGGAACGGGACAGCTCTCGCAGACAACGTCGCAGACAGCACTGCCAAGACCGCCTATTACGCTGTGTTCTTCAACGGTAACTATCCTGCCGGTTTCCTTTGCCGCTTTGATAATAATATTTCTGTCAATGGGCTTTATAGTGTGGATATTGATAACTCGGGCGTTTATCCCCTGTGCTTCAAGCACCTTAGCGGCACTGAGAGCCTCGGAAACCATAAGTCCCGTTGCAACGATTGTTATATCGTCGCCGTTTTTCAGCTCAATGCCCTTGCCCACCTCAAACTTGTAGGTATCCTTATCATTGAACACAGGAGCAGCAAGTCTGCCAAATCTCAAATAGCAGGGGCCTTCGTAATCAGCCATTGCAAGCACAGCCGCCTTTGCCTCTGTATCGTCGGCGGGGTTGATTACCGTCATGCCGGGAATGGTACACATAAGCGCAATATCCTCGTTGCACTGGTGGGTAGCTCCGTCCTCGCCTACCGAAATACCCGCATGGGTTGCGCCTATCTTTACATTAAGACGAGGATAGCCTATGCTGTTTCTGATTATTTCATACGCTCTGCCTGCGGCAAACATTGCAAAGGTGCTTGCAAAAACGAGCCTTCCTGTGGTAGCGATACCTGCCGCTACGCCCATCATGTTCGCTTCTGCAATACCGCAGTCAAAAAAGCGGTCGGGATATGCCTTCTTGAATATTCCTGTCTTGGTTGCCGCCGCAAGATCAGCGTCCAAAACTACTAAATCGTTTCTCTTTTCAGCGAGCATTACAAGCGCTTCGCCATAGCTTTCACGAGTTGCTTTCTTCTCCATTTTTCTTATCCTCCGATTACTTAGTAAGCGCTTCGAGATGAGCCGCAAGCTCGCTCATTGCCTGATTGTACTGCTCCTCATTGGGTGCGGCGCCGTGCCATGAAACGTTATCCTCCATAAAGGATACGCCCTTGCCCTTTATGCTCTTCTGAATTATTACAACGGGCTGTCCCGAAACCGTTTCCGCTTCGTTGAACGCCTTTTCAAGAGCGTCAAAGTCGTGTGCGTCAACCGAAATCGTATGCCAGCCGAACGCTTTGAATTTTTCGTCAATCGGATAGGGGGACATAACATCCTTTATTCTTCCGTCTATCTGAAGTCCGTTGTTGTCCACTACCGCAATAAGGTTGTCAAGCTGGTAGTGAGCCGCAAACATTGCCGCCTCCCATACCTGACCTTCCTGAATTTCGCCGTCGCCTAAAATTGCATAAACCTTATAGCAGTCGCCCGACAGCTTGCCCGACAGCGCCATGCCGCACGCCGCAGAAATTCCCTGTCCGAGCGAGCCCGTGCTCATATCAACACCGGGAACTTTTTTATACACGGGGTGTCCCTGGAGCTTAGAGCCGATATGGCGCAGCGTCTTTAAATCCTCAAAAGGGAAAAAGCCTCTGTTGGCAAGCACCGAGTAAAGTGCGGGCGCTGTATGTCCCTTGGACAGCACAAGTCTGTCGCGGTTGGGGCTTAAAGGATTTTCGGGATCTACATTCATTCTTGCAAAATAAAGATAGGTAAGCGTATCCGCAACCGAAAGAGAGCCGCCCGGATGACCGGATTTAGCGTTGTATACTCCCTCGATTATTCCCATTCTTACCTTGGTTGCAGTTATTTCCATCTGATTTTTTAACGTTGCGTCCATTTCGGTAACCATTCCTTCCTTATAAAAAGCCGTTTGCCACGCTATGTAAGCGTTTTCATAGTAATTATATTACATAAACGGCAATAAGTCAATAGTATTAACAACTACATTGCCGCAATTTTTTCAATTATCTGCGTCATAGGGTTTTCGTTGTTTGAGCCTATTATTATATCGGCCGCCGCCTTTACCTCGTCATGGGCGTTTGATACCGCCACGCCGAGGTTTGCCTGTCTTACCATTTCGGCGTCGTTGGGATAATCTCCCGCCGCCACGGTAAAGCGTTTTTCCTCGCCGATTACCCTCAAAAGCTGTTTATAGCCGTACGCCTTGCTCACTCCCGTCGGCAATAGCTCATAAAACACGGGGGCAGACAGCACTCTGTTCGTACCCTCGCTGCAATGCTCGTCAATAAATGCCGCAAGCTCCGGCATTTTTTCCTCGGGGTAAGCAAACAGCACCTTGAGCCAGCCCTCACCGGGAATATCCGATACCCTGCATGTATCCGCCTGCACGTTTTCAAGAGCCATGTGCGCCCGTTCGACGTCGTTGAGCGCGGGGACATACACCGTGTGCTTGTGAAGCACCTCTATTCCCACATCGGGAAAACGCTCCATTACAAGCCTTACATAATCCCTCGCCCTTTGCGTTACCTCGCTTTGCCATAAGAATTTTTCCTGCCTAAAATCATACACGGCAGAGCCGTTGAATATCACGGCGGGTATTCTGAGTCCAAGCTTTTGCGCCACAGGCTTTGCCATGGAATAGCCCCTGCCCGTCGCTATGGTGAACATTCCGCCCTCGTTGCAAAACTGCTCTATGGAATGTAAATCCGTTTCGGATATGTTTTTTTTATCGTCAAGCAGCGTACCGTCAAGGTCGCTCATAATTATAACATTCTCAAATTTCATTGCCGCCCCTGCTTTACATCACGAGCTTTTGCGAGTCAAGCGACCTTAACAGCTTTGTAAAATACCGGGGAAGCTCGCTGTCAAATTCGAGATACTGCCCGTTCGGATGCACAAAGCCTATCTTCCTTGCGTGCAGGCATTGTCCGCACAGCCATTTCGGAGTGCCGCTGCCGTACACCTCGTCGCCCGTCACAGGATGACCGATATACGCCATGTGAACTCTTATCTGGTGCGTTCTGCCCGTTTCGAGCCTTAATCGCAAAAGCGTGTTGTTTTTATAATTCTGTTCTACAAAATAATGCGTGACGGCTTCTCTTGAATTTTCAGCCGTGACGCACATCTTCTTTCTGTCCGTCTTATGTCTGCCTATCGGAGCATTTACCGTGCCGTCGGTTTTTATCACACCCTGCACAACGGCGGCGTATTCTCTTGTGAAGCTGTGCGCCTTTATCTGCTCTGCCAAAAAATTGTGCGCCGTGTCGTTTTTGGCAACGATAAGCAAGCCGCTTGTATCCTTATCTATGCGATGCACTATTCCCGGCCTTATCACGCCGTTTATGGCAGAAAGCCTGTCCTTGCAGTGATGCATGAGAGCGTTTACAAGCGTCCCCGAATAATGTCCCGCCGCAGGATGCACGACCATTCCTTTCGGCTTGTTCACAACAAGCAGGTCGTCGTCCTCGTACAAAATGTCAAGCGGTATGTTTTCGGGGAGTATCTGCGCCGTTTCAGGTTCAGGCGCGTCCACAAACACAATATCGCCCGCTTTGAGCTTGTAGCTTTTGGAAACCTTTTTCCCGTTTACAAGACAACAGCCCTGCTCTATAAGAGCGGCGGCTGCTGATCGTGATATTCCCGCTTCCTGCCCTGACAGAAAGCTGTCTGCTCTTTCGCCGCCGTTTTCACAGGTAAATTCGTATTTCACAGCAATACCTCCGGTCGGTCGTTTTGCGGTATCGGATAAAATCAGTCATTATCGCCGTCGGCAGTATCTGAATTATCCGCTTTTTCCGCTTCCTGCGTTTTACCGTCTTCGAGCCTTTCGAGCTTTACATTCGTCTTTGAAGCGGATACATCGCCCTTCTGCGCCTCCTGCGCTTTTTTGAGCCTGCTTTCCTTTATCTCGTCAAGTATCACGAGAATTAAAAGCAGAGCCGAGCCGCAGACAGCACAGATATCCGCTATATTGAAAACGGCAAAGTTGATTATCTTTACGTCTATAAAGTCAACGACATAGCCTCTGAAAACACGGTCGATGAGATTTCCCACACCGCCCGAAATAATCAAAGCCATGCTCCAAATATACGGCGTCCTTTTAACCTTTTTTGAAAGCAAAAGGTACAAAAGTACAATCAGCACAATGCTTACGAACACCGAAAGGAAAATCTGCTTTCCCTCAAGTATACTGAACGCAGCACCCGTGTTTCTTTCGCTGGTTATGCTAAGCACATGGGTGTCGCCGAACTGTATTATCGGTATAGACTCATGCAGCTCCATGTTGGTGTGTACGAGATATTTTGTAAGCTGGTCAAGTCCCGCAAGCAACGCTGCTGCCGCAAGAGCTATATATAACATCTGCCTTGTTTCCTTTCATTGTCTTTATGTACACATACAAGCCGAAAAATTATCTCAGGCGTTCTTTCCGAATTCAAGCACCTCGGTGTTCTTTTCCTCTTTTTCGCCCTTTAAGCTGAAAAGCACGGAACCGCTTGCCTTGTCGGTCTTTTCTGCCTGCTTTTCTTCCGTTTCGGATTTCTTTTCCTCCGTCTTGGCTTCTTCCTTCACCTCAAACTTAACCTCTGCTTCAGGCTGTTCCTTCTTTGCCTTCTCCTTTTCAGCTATCTGCTTTGCAAATGCGCTGTCCGCGGGCTTTCTTGCCTCCGCCTCTTTTGCGGTGGAGATTATAAACTCATTCTCGCACTGACGGGGAATAGCCTTGATTACCTCAATCTGAGCGTTATAAGCGGAAACGAGCTTTGCAGAATACTCCTCAACCTCTTTTCTTATGCGCTGGAGTACAATCTGCTCTCTCTCGGTACGCTGCGTCATTACGCTGTGAATTTCATCGGATTTGGCGTTGGCGTTATCAATTGTATTCTTCGCCTTTTCTCTTGCGGCTTCAAGCTCCTCTTCGCCCTGCATTTTCTTCTTAGCCGCAAGCTCATCTGCGTCCTTAATTGTCTTTTCAGCCTTTTCCTTAGCTTCCTTATTTATCTTTTCAGCCTGCTCCTTAGCCTCCTTGACGATTGCAATTCCCTCTTTCTTTGCACTAAGCAAAGCGTCTCTGATTGCGTCCTCGTCCTTGCGATACTCCCTAATCTTTTCGGCAAGCACCTCCAGCTTCTTTTCAAGCTCCTCATTTTCATTCCGGAGTTTTTTAAATTCTACGGAAACGTCCCTTAAAAATTCGTCAACCTCCTCGATTTTATAGCCTCCGAGCTTGGCCTTTTCAAAGGTTTTGGTCACAATTTCTTTTGCGTTCACGAAAGTGTCCTCCTATACATATTTCTTTACTGTTATATGAATACGTCCCTTTGGGGTTTTCTCCCCGACGGCGTCAATCACGAATTTCCCCTTGCCGCGTACGGAAACAATATCCCCCTGCTTAAGCTGTTTTGAGCTGTCGTGACATTCATTTCCGTTAAGTCTTGTAAAGCCCGTTGCAATATACCTGTCAACCGCATTTCCCCTCGCACTGTTTGCAAGGCATTTTACAACATTGTCAAGCCGCAACGATGCCACGGAAAAGCAAAGCTGCTCATAACTGCGGCAAGGCAAAGCAAAGTCCGCCGAAAGCGCCATTTTTGCAGTCACTCCGACCTTTCCGAGCTTCGCTGTATTATCGGCAATATAATCGGCGATTTTCTCATAAGCGAAAAGCACCGCCTTGCCGTCCTCAATAAAAATATCCCCCAAAGCGTCACGCTTCAGCCCCAGAGCCATAACCGCCCCCAGAATATCCGAATGGCGAAGCTGTGAGCCTTTTCTGAAAGTGAAGTTTACCGCCTTTATCGGAAAATACGAAGCAACCGCCTTATCATATCCGCAGAGAGAAAATCCTTGCGGAAAATATTCCGACGGAAATAACCCCAGACAGCTTCTTATGGGTTCCTTGTTTTCCACTCCGCCGCACAGCACAGCCGTCACGCCCTTTACAAAGGAAATGCCGGAAAGCGCCGCCTGCTCGTCCTCGGTAAGAAACCGTGTGAAGAAGGGTGCGCCGCTTTGCAGGCACTTTTCTGCGGCGTCTGTTATGCGCTCGGCAAAGCTTTGCGAATTATGCATATCAGCCTAAAACGTCAAACATATCCTCTTCGCCGGAGATGTTGTTGATTTCATCAATGAGGTCGCCGGAAATATCAACGTTGTAGGGGGCGAGAACATAGGTGGTTTCGCCTATTCTCTTTATCTCTCCGCCTGTGATATAGCTTACGCCGCCCAGAAAGTCAATAATTCTTGTAGCGGTGTCCTTATTGGTATTGTTAAGCATGAGTATAACTGTAGTCTTGTTTTTGTACAAATCCGCAATTTCTGCCGCGTCGGCATATTTCTTAGGTCTGTTTACCACAAGACGGAGCGTTGTGCTTGCATTATAAGTGTAAATCTTGCTTGAATTAGGGGAAGCGGCAGAAGAAGATCCCGGCATAACGGTGTCTTCCTGCTGTATGGTTTCCTCCTCGTATTCTTCACCGTCAGACGGATGAAGTTTTTTCAGAAAAGAATCAAATGCGCTCATTTTTGAGTACCTCCGTTTATTTTAATTTTATACTGCGTAATTTCTTGCTCCGAACAGGCCGCTGCCTATTCTTATTATAGTTGAACCGTATTTTACGGCGGAAACATAATCCCCCGACATTCCCATTGAAAGCTCGTCCATAGCGGACATAAAGGAATACTTCTGCCTTGCGTTTTCAAAAAGCTCCTGCATTGCGGCAAAATAATACTCGCCGCGTCCCGCAGGCGGAATTGCCATAAGACCTCTTATCCTGATGTTTTCAAGCTCCGATACCGCCTTTGCCGTATCGTAAAGAGCGTCCTTTGCAAGTCCTCCCTTTGAAGGCTCGTTTCCTATATTTATTTCAAAAAGAATATCCGGCTTTACTCCGTGTGCGGCAGCTCTGCGGTTTATTTCAGCCGCAAGCTCAACGCTGTCCACGGAATGAATCATGCTCACCTTATCAATTATATACTTTACTTTGTTTTTTTGCAAGCCCCCGATGAAGTGAATTTCGGATTTTTTTGAATAATTTTCGTATTTACTCAAAAATTCCTGCACTCTGTTTTCGCCCAGCAGGTTTATACCGAGGCTTTCCGCATAATTTATCTTATCGCAGGGGACGGTTTTTGTAACCGCCATTATTCTCACCCTGTCCTTTCTGCCCGACAGCTCCATAGCCTCCGCTGCATTTTCGCATACGGCGAGATAATTCTGCTTTATATCCTCCATGGTTGTCTGCTCAGCAGGCTTAGAGAGTCTTTCCGTCATAAAGATCCTTCCCTTCGACTATAACGCTGTCGTAAAGCGACAGATACCCATCCTTGCCGCTTGTATCGCTGACTATTATGTAGTCCTCAGCGGAATATATACGTTCGATAAATCTAAATCGTGCCTGCGTACCGTCCTTAATATACACGCCGACGTTGTTTTGATCGTCAAAATGCACCGCAGTTGACGGAATTCGTATACCGTTGTAGCTGTCTATGAGGAGCTTGAACTTTCCCGTTCTTGAAGAAGCAAGCACGGAATTAAGCTCGTCTGCCGAAAATACCGCAACATATTCATCTCCGTGCTTTTCAACAGACTCGACAAGAACGGTCATGCGGGACAAATCCGCACCCGCTATAAGCTCGACATAGGTGTTCTGCGTCAGCACCGCCGCCTGAGATTGCGTGAACACCGCCGCAAGCTTCCATTCATAGCCCTCTATCATTTTGCCGATCACATTGCCCTGCGGCTTTTCCTTTACGGGGTTTTCGATTATATCCTTAATCTGAGAGGGCGTCAGCATTGCGGCATTTTCGGCAGTGAGAATATTTTCATAGCCGTCCGCACTGCTTACAAAATATCCCGTTTCATCTGCCGTAATTGCGACGGGCGAAGCGGAAATTCTGTCCTCCAGCGATGAGATTTCATTTTCGTATTTTTTTATAACGGCGCTGTAATCAGAAACCTTGCCTTTAACCATATCACGCTTGCATTGCAAATTGAGAAGCTCGTACTTAAGCTGTGACACAAGCGCATAATCGCCGTTTTGGACAGCGTCCGTAAGCTCGCTGTGCTTTTCGGTAATGAGCTTGCCGAACGCCTCTACCTGTGAGTTGTCCGTGCCCGCAAGCGCCTGCGCGTCCTTAAGCGTTGCAATTTTCTTTTCAAGCACGTCTATCTCACGGCTGTACTCAATATCGGCGCGGGAGGCAAAGGTATTAGCGATAATGCTGTTCTTGCCGACCTTAGAGCCGTCCTCATGCTCGTACAGCAGTACTCCGCTTGTAACGCGGCTTACGGTATGCTCGTCCCTCGCAAACACTCCGATAAAGTCTATGGTGTCCTGTGAGTTGTACCTCATAGCCACCTCAATTTTCAAATCGTTGCCGCTCTTTACAAAAAACTGGCCCACAACCGTTAAAACAAGGAAAAGCGCAAGCAGCGCACCCACTATTTTAGTGGTAAGGGTGTTATCCATACTGCCTTATGCCTGGGACGCTTCGGTACCCTCATTCTTTTCAAAAGCGTCCAGAATGGAAACAGCTCTTAAAGGAGTGATGGTGGAAATTGCGTGCTTATAGATAAGATTTTGCTTTCCGTCCGTATCAAGTATCACAGTATAGTTGTCAAAGCCCTTTACCATGCCCTTGAACTGAAAGCCGTTCGTAATGTAAATAGTTACGGGGATTTTTTCTTTTCTTGCCTGATTTAAGAATACGTCCTGTAAATTGAGTTCTTTTGCCATTGATTTTCTTCCTTCCTTCTATTCGCTAAAAAGCGAAACATTAAATAAAATAAAATTATAGGTAAATCCTTTTGCATACGGCAAAAAAATATTACTTAGTATATTGTATCACATTTTAAATCAAATTTCCATACCTTTTATATAATTTTTTGCCGTTAAAACAAGCTGATAGAAATTGTTGCCTTCCCCGACGCTTATTTTATGTATTCTGTCATCCCTGTTGAACCAGGTGAACTGGCGCTTTGCGTATCTTCTTGTTTCCGCTTTAAGATTTTCCACGCACTCGTCAAGCGGCGCGCTTCCGTCAAAATAGGGGCTAAGCTCCTTATATCCTATCGCTTGTGAAGCGGTAGAGGTGTATCCTCTTGACAAAAACTCCCTTGCCTCGTCTATAAGACCGCTTGCGAGCATTATATCAACGCGCCTGTTAATTCTTTCGTACAAAACGGCTCTGTCGTAGTCGGGCATTATCATGCAGGGGTTGTAGCGCGAGGGCTTTGCCCTGCTGAGCGTGCGCAGCTCAGTCATCGTCCTGCCCGTTGTCTTGTACACTTCAAGCGCCCTTATAATGCGTGAAAGATTGTTTTCGTGGAGAGTATGCGCCGTTTGCTTATCAACCTCGCGGAGCATGGAAAGCAGATAAGCGTTTCCCTTTTCGGCGGCGGTGCGGCGAAGCTCCTGCCTGTACTCATAGTCACATTCGCTGTGTTCAAAGCTGATGTCGTCTATAAGCGAGTTTATGTACAGCCCCGTGCCGCCCACCACAATCGGGAGCTTTCCGCGGCTTGCTATGTCGCTTATCACTTCATGCGCAAGGGTTACATACTGTGCAACGGAAAAATTCTCAAAAGGCTCCAGAAAGCCCATAAGATGATGCGGTACACCGTGCATTTCTTCCTTTGACGGCTTTGCAGAGGCTATATCCATGCCCTTGTATATCTGCATTGAGTCTGCCGAAATTATCTCTCCGTCAAGAGCTCGGGCAAGCTCAACGCCGAGTGCGGTTTTTCCCGACGCCGTCGGTCCGCACACAACCACAACAAATTGCTTTGACATAAGTTCCTCCGTTTCAGCTGCGATTGAAAAAACGCTCTATTCTGCTCTTTTTTAGCGAAACTGTAACAGGTCTGCCGTGAGGGCAAAAGCGTATGCTCTTATCCGAAAATACTCTCCCGGCAAGCGCTTCAAGCTCTGTAATATCCGTATCGTCATGCGCCTTTATCGCCGATTTGCAAGCCATTGTATGAAGCATATCGTCAAACAGCGCACCGCTTTGGTCTGCGCTGTAATTTATAAGCCGCTGTGCAACGGCGCAGACAATCTCCTCGGGAGAACAGCTGACTACTGACGGCATTGCCGTTACAAGCACGGTGCAGTCATCGTCAAAAACAAGCTCAATCCCACATTCCTCAGCAAAGGAATAATACTCCGAAAGGGCGTCATACTCCTCGGCTGACAGCTTTACTCTCGTTTCCTCCAGCAAAAGCTGTGACGAGGCGACAAACTCCTTTTTCAGCTTTTCAAAGCGTATGCGCTCATGGGCGGCGTGCTTGTCTATGAGTATCAGCTCATCGCCCGCTTCGCAGATAATATAGGTTTTTGCAAATTCACCTATCACCCTGACGAATACCGCCTCCTCCTGCGCCTCGCATACGGCTTCGGTCTGCTCTGTCTGCGGCGGATTACACGGCAGCTGCTCAGCCTGCGGCTGTTCAGCTTCAATTTGCCGTTTTTCGGGCTGTGTCGGAATTTCTTCCTTTGCGCTTATATCAAAATCCGCTTGGCTGTCCTCGGCGGCGTCAACAATGACGCTGACGGGAGGCAGATACCTCATCTCGCCGGGAGGCGCTGCGGGAAGCGGAGGCTCGTTCTCATCGGCAAGCCGAGCCAAATTTACCTCATATTGCTTTTTAAAGCTGTGCAATGCGGTATCATCGGTTTTAGACTCGGAGTAAAAGACAGTTGTAGCTTCCTTGCTTTTTTGGGAATTTACAGGCTTTTCAGGCATACCGTCTGCCGCCGTGCTTTCGCTTTGGCACAGAGTCTGCTGTTTTACGGGCGTTACTACGGGATTTTTGGCAAAATAATCCTCTGCGCCGTGATAACCCTTCCGTTCGGGGAGCTTTATGTCGCGTCTGTCGTCCGCCGCATTAAGAAGCGCATTTTTCACCGCCATATATACCGCGTCAAAGACGGGCTTTTCCTGTGCGAAGCGGATTTCGGTCTTTGCAGGGTGTACGTTTACATCGACATTTTCGGCAGGCATGGTTATGTTAAGCACGCAGGCGGGAAATTTTCCCGTCATTATGCTGTTTCTGTACGCTTCCTCAAGCGCCGCGGCGCAGGTGCCGCTTTTAATATATCTCGTGTTTACGAAAAAGCTCTGGGTGGCTCTGCTGTTCCTGCAAAAAAGCGGAGAGGACACAAAGCCCTCAACGTTTATTCCCCCTTGCGTAAAATCAACAGGAACAAGACTGCACGCAAACTGCCTGCCGTATATCGCCTTTACCGCGCTTATCAGCATTCCGTCGCCCGGGGTAAGGCGCACGGGCTTGTTATCTCTTATAAATCTGAAAGAAATATCGGGGTGCGCAAGCGCCAACTTATCAATTACCGAAGCGACATAGTTGCCCTCCGAAACGTCCTTTTTGAGAAATTTCAGCCTTGCGGGGGTGTTGAAAAACAAGTCTCTTACAATAAGCGTTGTGCCGTCGGGACAGCCGCACACCTCATGCGAAACAGGCTCGCCGCCATGAATGACAAATCTGCCGCCCAGCTCGTCCTCTTTCCTTTTGCTCATAAGCTCCGCATGGGATACTGCCGCAACAGAAGCGAGAGCCTCGCCGCGAAAGCCCATTGTCATTATGGAAGCAAGATCCTCGCCGCTTGAGATTTTACTTGTCGCATGGCGCAAAAAGGCTGTCGGCATTTCGTCGAACGCTATGCCGCACCCGTCGTCCGCAATACGCATATAGCCTATACCGCCGTTTTTTATCTCAACGGTGATATGCCTTGCGCCTGCATCTGTTGAATTTTCGACAAGCTCCTTTATAACCGAGGCGGGACGTTCTATAACCTCGCCTGCGGCTATAAGCTCCGCAACGCTTTTGTCAAGCAGTTTTATCACGGGCATAGTCCTTACAGCATTCCTTTCAGTTGTTCAAGCTTTGCATACGCTTCTCTGGGCGTCATGTCGTCAAGCTCCAGATTTTTGATTTCGTTTATTATATTCTGTCTGCCGATTGCCTCAAAATCAAGCTGCTGCTCCTGCTCCTCCATTTGTCTTAGCTCCAGCTCACGCTCCACCTTGCCCGGCCTTTCAAGCCCCGAAAGTATCTCCTTCGCCCTGTCGGTAACCTTTTTCGGCAGCCCCGCAAGCCTTGCTACCTCAATGCCGTAGCTGTCGTCCGTGCCGCCCTCGACAATCTTGTGCAGAAATTTAATATCGTCCTTACTGCGCTTTACCCGCACGCTGAAATTTCTCACGCCCTCAATTTCATTTTCGAGGGAAATAAGCTCATGGTAGTGCGTTGCAAACAGCGTCTTACAGCCGACGGACTTTGAGCTGATATACTCCGCCGTTGCCTTTGCAATGGAAAGTCCGTCATAGGTTGAGGTACCCCTGCCTATCTCGTCAAGTATAACCAGCGAATTTTTGGTAGCCTCGCTGAGTATTCCCGCAACCTCGGTCATCTCCACCATAAAGGTTGACTGTCCCGACGATAAATCGTCGCTTGCTCCCACTCTCGTAAAAATCTTATCCACCGCGGAAATTCTCGCATAGGAAGCGGGAACAAAGCTGCCTATCTGCGCCATCAGCGTTATCAGCGCAACCTGCCGCATAAAGGTGGATTTACCCGACATATTAGGCCCTGTTATTATTATAAGACGGTTTGATTTCCGGTCAAGGTAAACGTCATTGGGAGTAAACAGCACATCGTTCACCATTTTTTCAACTACCGGATGACGTCCGTCCTTTATCTCAATAGTCCCGTCGCCCGCCATAAGCGGTCTTGTGTAGTTGTACTCAATCGCCGCCGCCGCATAGCTGCAAAGCACATCAACCGATGCTATTGCGCCTGCGGTCTGCTGTATCAAGTCAAGCCGTGCGGCAATAAAATCCCGCACCTCGGAGAAAAGCTGTGCTTCAAGCGCAATAATTTTTTCATTCGCTCCGAGTATCTCGTATTCGATTTTTTTAAGCTCCTCGGTTATGTATCTCTCGCCGTTTGTAAGCGTCTGCTTGCGTATGTACCTGTCGGGGACAAGCGGAATATTACCCTTTGAAACCTCGATATAATAGCCGAAAACCCTGTTGTAGCCCACACGGAGATTTTTTATTCCCGTAGCTTGCTTTTCCTGCTGTTCTATCTTCTGCAAAAGCTCCTTGCCGCCGCCCGAAATTTCTCTCAGACGGTCAAGCTCCTCGTTATAGCCGCTTCTGATATAGCCGCCGTCCTTCATAAGCGCGGGCGGTTCTTCGGCTATCGCCCTTGAAATAAGCTCCGTCACATCTTCAAGCGGGCTTATTTTCTTATTAAGGCTTCTTGTCAGCTGTGTATCAATAAGCGAAAGGTCGCTTTTAAGCTGAGGAAGCACCGAGCAGGTGTTGCCCAACGCGACAACGTCCTTTGCGTTTGCCGACTTGTATATAATTCTCGTAAGCAATCGCTCAATATCGTAAACCTTAGACAAATCCGCCTTTATATCATAGAGCGCAGAGGCGTTGTTTACCAGCGCTTCAACCGAGTCATGCCTTCTCATTATCGCCGCCGTGTCCGTAAGCGGGCGTTCTATGCATTGCTTGAGCATACGTCTGCCCATAGAGGTTTCGGTTTTGTCCAGCACCCAGAAAAGAGAGCCTCTTTTTGCGCCCGCTCTCATGGTTTCGGTAAGCTCAAGGTTTCTCCTTGCTTCAAAAGAGAGCCTCATATAATCGTTTTTATCATGCACATTCAGCTTTACAAAGCGTTTTGCTCCGCTTCTTTGCGCCTTATACAAATAGCGCAGCAAAGCGCATAAAGCTCTTAATGCAAATTCCTTATCGTCAAGTCCGAGCCTGTCGGGAGTATCGCCGAACTGCTCCTTTACTTCATCAACGCTGTCAAGGGAGAACATCGGCATATCAATAATCTGCACCGAGCATTTTCCGTAACGGTTTTTGATGAAATTATGCGTCTTTTCACGTACCATAAAGCCCTCGTTGAAGATAAGCTCAACGGGAGCGTACTGTGAAAGCTCTGCTATTATTTCCTCGTCAAGCCTGTCCCCCGACTGCTTTTGCATAACGTGGACCTCTGCCGTGGAAATATCGGCAAAGGCAAGTCCAACGCCGCTGTCATCGGCATAAATGCAGGAGATATAGTTGTTGCGCCCCTCTTCGAGCATGGAGGCTTCTATTACCGTTCCTGCGCTGACAAGACGGACTATATCCCTTTCGACAAGCCCCTTGGCAAGGGCGGGATCGGTGGTCTGCTCGCAAATAGCCACCTTGAAGCCCTTGTCAATCAGCTTTTTGATATACCCCTCCGAGGAATGATGAGGAACGCCGCACATAGGCCTTCCCGCCCTTGAAGTAAGGGTAAGCTCAAGCTCCTTTGAAACAACAAGCGCATCCTTGTCAAACATCTCGTAAAAGTCGCCCAAACGGTAAAAAAGAATATAATCCTCATAATCCGACTTTATCTGCGCATACTGGCGCATCATGGGCGTGAGCTTTTCGCTTTCATTTTCGCTGTTCAAAGTGCATCATTCCTTTCGTGGTATTCAATAAGGGGCTTGCCCTATCGTTATAAACCGTCGGCTCAGTGACAGCCGCCGCAGGTTGAGCAGGAGCCGCTGCAGCCTGTGGGGATTTCGCAGGTGTCGGGATCCTCGCCGTCACAGCAAAGACCGATTATAGCGTTAATGTCCTGCAACAGCTTGTCCATTGCCTGCTTTGCAACGGTAAAATCAGCCATGTGCTCGTTCTGCATAACAAGGGTGTAGAGTCTCTGCATTTCCTTGTTTGCCTCATTCAGCTTTTCCTTGTCCTGTGCATCCTCGGACTTGCTCATTTCAAGACCTACCTTCTGTCTTGCAAGGCTGAACTCGCTGATAAGCTCCTGAAGCTTGCCGTCCTCGTCGTTTGCCTTTTTCGCCTCGTTGTAGCGAATATAGCGTTCATCTGCCTGAATAGCCTTTCCAAGCTCTCTTGCCGCTTTAATTGCGTCCATGATCATATTCCTTTCTTTTTTCCGCTGCGCGGATTTATTTACGATTAATCGGATATCCCGACCAATTCTCCTACCACCGCCCACGGCATGGCTTTTTGCACCCTTACCGTTACGAATTTGCCTATAAGCTCCCTGCCGCCGTTAAAATCGACAATCACGCCGTGCCTTGAATGTCCCGTCATACAGCCGTCTGCCGTTCTGCCGATACCGTCGCACAGCACCTCAATTTCCTTGCCGACAAAACGAGAATACGCCTTTTCGGAAACCGCCTGCTGTACTTCAAGAAGCTCCCTGAACCATTTTCCCTTTTCCTCGTCGCTTACGGGATCGGGCATCGACGCCGCCGCAGTACCCTCTCTTTTGCTGTATATGAAGGTATACGCCGAATCGTACTCCACCTTTTTCATAAGCTCTAGGGTGCATCTGAAATCCTCATAGGTTTCACCGGGAAAGCCGACTATTATATCCGTTGTCAGCGCAACGGAGGGTATTCTTTTTTTGGCGTAGTCGATAAGCTCAAAATAATGCGCCGTGTCGTAATGCCGGTTCATCGCCTTTAGTATTCTGTCGCTTCCCGACTGGACGGGCAGGTGCAGGTGATAGGATATATGGCGGCTGTCCGCTATCGTGTCGATAAGCTCAAAGGTACAGTCCTTGGGGTGAGAGGTCATAAAGCTGATTTTAAAACGCCCCTCGATTTTATCAAGCTCGCAAAGCAGCTTTGAAAATCCGAAATCATGCTCCTTGCCGTAGGAGTTCACGTTCTGTCCGAGCAGAAGTATCTCCTTACAGCCGTTCTCTACAAGTCCGCGTACCTCGTCTATGACGTCCTGCGGCCTGCGCGAACGCTCACGCCCTCTGACATACGGCACAATGCAATAGGTGCAGAAGTTGTTACAGCCGTACATTATCGGCACGCTTGCCTTTATATCGCTTTCGCGAAGCACGGGAAAGCCCTCGGTTATAACGCCCTCGCTGTCGGGTATCATCAAAGTTTTGCGGTTTTCGCAGAGCTTGTCGTAAATCATGTGCGGTATCTCGCCCATAACGTGAGTGCCGAAAATTATATCCACCTGCGGATAGGTTTTGCGTATTTTCCGAGCAATATGCTCCTGCTGTACCATACAGCCGCCGACCGCTATAATAAGCCCCTTGTTTTCCGCTTTCAGCTTTTTTAACGCACCGATATTGCCGAAAACCCTGTTCTCGGCATTTTCCCTCACGGCGCAGGTATTGAAAAGTATCAGATCTGCGTCAGAGGTGTTCGGAGTAAAGCCGTAGCCCATTTCGGCAAGCATACCCTTTATCTTTTCGCCATCGCTGACATTCTGCTGACAGCCGAAGCTGTGGACGTGCGCCAGTGGAATTTTGCCGAGCCTTTCGTTTATCTGCCGCACCTTTTCGATATACTCGCGGCTGAAATAATTTGTGGAGTTATTGTTCAAAACCGTTTAATCCCGCTTTCCGTCAAATAAAAATCTATACTTTTTTATTGTATCACAAAATAACTTCAAATGCAAGCAAAAACAGCCTTAAGTAATTTTTTTGGAAAAATTACGCCTGATTTTTCCTCGCTGCACCTAAAGCATGGAAAAAATTATTAAAAGTTCGATAAATTTTTAACAATTTTTCGAGATAGTGTTGACACTGCGTGATTTTTCTTATATAATAGAGGTGTAATATGCCGACAAAAGAATGCGGCGTGCAAAGAAGAAACGAAGGTATACAAAATCCGATAATCTGAAAGGAATTATTCCCATGAAAGAAGTTAAAATCTGCGTAGGCAGCTCCTGCCATCTGAAAGGCTCTTACCGCATTATAGAGCTTGCGAAGGATTACATAGCAAACAACAACATCGGCGACAAGGTAAATTTGGGAGCAGCCTTCTGTCTGGGCCATTGCACCGACGGAGTGACTATAAAGATAGACGACGAGGTTATCTGCGGAGTATCGCCCGAAAACTTCAAGGAAATTTTTGACGAAAAGCTGCTCAAGGATTTAGATTAAGAAAGCAAAAATGCAAGGGAAAGAGATTACTATGCTTAAAACAGGAATTACAGGCGAGGTGTCGGTTGAGGTTACCGACGCCAATACCGCCAAAAACGCCCACAGCGGCGCACTGGATGTCTTTGCTACTCCCGCTATGATTGCTCTTATGGAGCAGGCGGCGTGCAAGTGCCTTGAGGGACTGCTTGACGAGGGCATGACCTCTGTCGGCACAAAGCTCGACGTGGCTCATACTGC
Source organism: uncultured Ruminiclostridium sp. (assembly GCA_944386545.1). Taxonomy (GTDB): domain Bacteria; phylum Bacillota; class Clostridia; order Oscillospirales; family Ruminococcaceae; genus Ruminiclostridium_E. The sequence continues at coordinate 19,989 of CALXBK010000008.1, read as the reverse complement.
CGCAACTCCCAAGGGCATGGCGGTAAAGGCAACGGCAACGCTTTGCGAAATCGACGGAAGAAGGCTTGTATTTGAAGTAAAGGCAAGTGACGAAGCCGAAACAATCGGCAAAGGACTTCACGAGAGATTTATCGTGAACGGTGAAAGGTTTACCGCTAAAACATACGGCAAGGTGAAATCATGAGTTATCTTAAGCTGAAAAAATCAAACTGTAAAAACTGCTACAAGTGTATACGCCATTGTCCCGTCAAATCCATAAGATTTTCGGACGGTCAGGCAAACATAGAGGAGGACGAGTGCATACTGTGCGGTATGTGCTTTGTAGCCTGCCCCCAGAACGCAAAACAGATAAGAAACGATGTAGGCAAGGCAAAGCAGCTTATCTCATCGGGCGTTCCCGTATATGTAAGCATTGCCCCTTCATTTACCGCAAACTACGACAACACGGGACTTTCAGCCATGGAGAAGGCTCTGCTTTCTCTCGGCTTTACGGGTGTTGAAGAAACCGCACAGGGCGCACAGCTTGTCACCGAGGAATACGAAAGAATGGTTGCCGACGGACAGCACAACGTTATTATCAGCTCCTGCTGTCATACGGTAAACACCCTTATTCAGAAATATTACCCCGAAGCGCTCCCCATGCTCGCGCAGGTAAAATCCCCCATGCTTGCCCACGGCGAAATGCTCAAGGCAAAGCACCCCGGCTGCTACACGGTGTTTATAGGCCCCTGCCTTTCCAAAAAAGCAGAGGCGGAGGAATATGCGGGTGCGATTGACTGCGTGCTTACCTTTGAGGAGCTTACCGCATGGCTTAAGGAGGAGAACATACAGCCCGAAGCAGCTGCGGATACCGCAGAAAAGAGCGAGAGGGCAAAATCCCGTCTTTACCCCACAACATCGGGTATACTGCGCTCAATGAAGAAGGACAACCCCGAATACCTTTACATGGCGATAGACGGCGTTGAAAACTGCAAAAATGCGCTGAGAGATATAATTGCAGGAAACGTAGGCAAGTGCTTTATAGAGATGTCCGCCTGCGTAAACAGCTGTATAGGCGGTCCTGCAATGGATAAGAAGCACGAGGGCGTTATCCACGAAAGACGTGCCGTTGACAGCTTTGCGGGAAGCGGAAGATTTGAGGTCAATAATCTTTCCGATATGAAAAAGAGTATGCCGTTCAAAGGTGTAAACAAAAGTATGCCCGGCAGCAAGGCTATTGACGAGATACTGCGCAAGATGAACAAGACCGATCCCTCTCACGAGCTCAACTGCGGAAGCTGCGGCTATGACACCTGCCGCGAAAAGGCGGTTGCAATTCTTCAGGGCAAGGCCGATCTTACGATGTGTCTGCCGTACTTGAAGGAAAAGGCGGAGAGCTTCTCGGACAACATCATAAACAACACTCCCAACGGCATTATGGTGCTTAACGAGGACCTTGCGGTACAGCAGATAAACAAAGCGGCAAGAGACATAATGAACATAAAGAGCGTTACCGACATACTCGGCTCGCCCGTTGTGCGTATTCTCGACCCCGTGCTTTATCTTGAAGTCATGAACACGGGCGAAAATATTCACGACAAGAGAGTATATCTTGCAGAGTACGGAAAATACGTTGAAGAAACCGTAATTTACGACAAGAGCTATCACATAATCATGTCGATAATGCGTGACATAACGAATGAGGAAACGGCAAGGGCAAAGAGAGAAAAGAGCGCCGAGGAAACCATCGCCGTAACCGACAAGGTTATTGAAAAGCAGATGAGAGTAGTTCAGGAAATCGCCTCTCTGCTGGGCGAAACCACGGCGGAAACGAAGATTGCACTTACAAAGCTGAAGGAGAATTTGACTGATGATTAACAGCAAAGCTTTCAGTTTCTGCACCGACATCGGCTATTTAAGCGTAAACAAACACGGCGAACAGCTGTGCGGTGACCATGTCGAGCTTGTTGAGCCTGATGAGAGCACGGTGGTTTTCGTACTTGCGGACGGACTTGGAAGCGGAGTAAAGGCTTCCATTCTCTCCACGCTCACCTCAAAAATCATCTCCACAATGATGGCAAATTTCATGAGCCTTGAGGAGTGCGTTTCGGCTGTTGCGGCAACCCTGCCGATATGCGAGGTTCGCAAGGTTGCATATTCCACCTTTACGATAATAAGAGTCACGGACAACAAGGAAGCGGAGATAATCCAGTACGACAATCCGCAGGTTATAATGCTGCGTGACGGCAAGAATTTCGATTACCCCAAAACGATAAGCCAGATAGACGGCAAGACCATATATCGCTCCAAGATTGCCTTAAAGCTTGACGATACCTTTATCGCTACAAGCGACGGGGCTGTTTATGCGGGCGTCGGCAAGTCGCTCAATTTCGGCTGGCAAAGAGATAATATAATAGAATACATGGAAAAGGTTTACGACAGGGAGTACACCGCAAAAGCGCTCGCTTCACTGCTTCTTGACGAGTGCGTGCGGCTGTACGGCGGCTCTCCCGGAGACGACACCACGGTCGGCGTTATCAAAATCCGTGAGAGAGAGCAGGTAAACCTTATGATAGGTCCTCCGTCCGATCCTGCGGATTTAAACAAGATGATGACGCTGTTCTTCTCAAAGGGCGGCAGGCACATTGTCTGCGGCGGTACGACCTCTACCCTTACGGGACAGTTTTTAGGCAAGCCCGTAATCCCCTGCCTTGACTACATCAGCCCCGATGTGCCTCCCATGGCAAAGATAGAGGGCGTTGACATAGTCACCGAGGGCGTTATCACAATAAGCAAGGTGCTGGATTACGCCAAGGATTACCTTTCCGACAATAAGCTGTACGACGAGTGGTCGATATTTGACGACGGCGCTTCGCAGATAGCAAGAATGCTGTTTGAAAGCGCAACCGATATAAACTTCTATGTCGGCAGGGCAATAAACGCAGCTCACCAGAACCCCAATCTCCCGATAACCTTCAACATAAAAATGCAGCTTGTGGACGAGCTGAGCCAATGTCTGAAGAAAATGGGAAAAAAGATAAAGGTAAGCTATTTTTAAAAAAATGAGAACAAAAGAAAAGCAAAATAAGGAGTGCTGTAACGAATATGGATAAAAAGAACAGAAAATTTGACACCAAGGTGCAATACTTAAAATACAAAGTATTGCGTGAGGTGGCAAAGCATGCGTGGGAAACCGACGAAACAGAAAGACCTGTCGATACCTTCAGCTTTTTTGACGATGTAGCAAAGAAGATCGTCAAGGACAAGCCCACAATGCGCTGCTGTATCTATAAGGAGCGCGCAATTGTTGCAGAGCGTATCAAGATAGCAATGGGCGGCGACAGAAACAACCCCAACGTTATCGAGGTTATAGACATTGCCTGTGACGAATGTCCCGTCGGCGGCTATGACGTAACAGAGGCGTGCAGAGGCTGTATCGCTCACCGCTGTGAGGACGTATGCCGCATGGGCGCAATTACCTTCGATTCCCATCAGAAGGCGCACATTGACAAATCAAAGTGCGTAAACTGCGGACAGTGTGCAAAGGTATGCCCCTACGGAGCGATTTTAGAATTTAAGCGTCCCTGCGAAAGAGCCTGCAAGATAGGCGCTATTTCAAGAGCGACCGACACAAGCTCAGCGGCGGCTCATATTGACAACGACAAATGCATTTCCTGCGGCGCATGCGTATACATGTGCCCGTTCGGAGCAATCAGCGACAAGTCCTATATTGTTGACATTATCAATCTGCTTAAGGGAAGTGAGAACGGCAAAAAATACAAGGTGTATGCTGTTGTCGCTCCCTCTATTTCAAGCCAGTTCACCTATGCTAAGCTTGACCAGGTGGTAACGGCAATCAAGCGTCTGGGCTTCCACAGCGTGGTTGAGGCGGCGCTCGGTGCGGATATGGTAGCGTACAAGGAGGCGCAGGAGCTCGCCGAAAAAGGCTTCCTTACAAGCTCATGCTGTCCCGCCTTTGTAATGTACATACAAAAGGCGTTCCCGACATTAAATAACAATATTTCTCACAATTTATCGCCCATGGCGGAAATTGCGAAGTTTATAAAAGAGCATGACGAAAACTCAAAAATAATATTCATAGGTCCCTGCACCGCAAAGAAAGCCGAGGTGCAGCTTGATACCGTCAAGCCTTATATCGACTATGCAATGACCTTTGAAGAGCTTCAGGCAATATTCGACAGCCGAGAAATCGAGGTTTCCGAGCTTGAGGGTACAATGCTTGACAACGCTTCCTACTACGGAAGAATTTTCGCAAGGTGCGGCGGACTTTCCGACGCAGTTGCAGAGGCTCTCAAGGAGCAGGGCAACGAGGATTTCGAGCTCAGCGCAATTTCCTGCGACGGTATTGAGGAATGTAAGCGTGCGCTTATGCGTGCTTCAAAAAATCTGCTTCCCAACAACTTTATCGAGGGAATGGCGTGCGTCGGCGGCTGTATAGGCGGCGCGGGCTGTCTTACCCACGGCGAGAAAAATAAAGCCGAGGTAGACAAATACGGTATGCTTGCTCACGAAAAGACGATAACCGAGGCAATCGGCACATTCACACAGATGGACAAGTCTGCCGGCAAGAAAGATAAAATTTAAGGCAAGCTGCCGTATGCCTGCTGACATGGGGGATGACAGCAGGCAGTGAAACGGCTTATTTTTCAGAGGACGTTCCTCACGACGGAAAGGATCGGAACGAAATGAACTTACTGCATCTCAAATATGCGGTGGAAATCGAAAAGACGGGCTCTATAACAAAGGCGGCAAACAATTTGTTTATGGGACAGCCCAACCTCAGCAAGGCGATAAAAGAGCTTGAAGCGGAGATTGGCATTACGATTTTCAGAAGAACTACAAAAGGGGTTGTGCCTACCGAAAAGGGCGGCGAGTTTTTAGGCTATGCAAAAGCGGTGCTTGACCAGTTTGACGAAATGGTATCGCTTTACAAGCCAAAGGCGGAAAACGAGATACGCTTCAGCATTTCCGCACCGAGAGCAAGCTATATCACAAAGGCTTTTACCAATTTTGTCAGCCTGCTTGACAACGACAAGGATATTTCCATCAATTTTAAAGAAACTAACTCCATGGACGCTGTCAACAACATTATCAACTTTGATTTCAAGCTGGGAATAATCAGGTATCAGAATATTCACGAAAAGCAGTATTTTGCCATGCTTGACGGAAAAAATCTGAAATACCGCCCGCTGTGGGAATTTGAATACAGGCTTATTACCAAAGCCGACGGTCCGATTGCAAAAAAAGCAAGGGACGGCGTTATCAGCTACGGCGATCTTGAAGAATTTATAGAGATAGTGCACGGAGATATTTCCGTACCCTCTCTTTCCTTTGCAAAGGCTTCAAAGGCAGGCGCTCCCGAGCATAAGAAAAAGCGCATATATGTCTATGAACGAGGCAGTCAGTTTGACCTGCTCGGTGCGCTTGACAACACCTATATGTGGGTATCTCCCATGCCGAGAAGCGCCCTTGACAGAATAGGACTTGTACAGCTCAAAACCAACGTACCCTACAAAATCAACAAGGACGTGCTGATTTACCCCAGGAACTACCGCTTAAGCAGGCTTGACGAGCTGTTTATTGCGGAGCTTGAAAGAGTAAAGGAAAAAATCAAAATGGACGGGCTTTATTAAAGCTTCAATAAGGGGCTTGCCCCGTCATCATAATTTTTGCTTTGCGGCGAATGAAAATTCGCCGCAAAGCCGTGTGACAAGGAAAGAAAACAATGAATTTAAAAGAGATACTTTATACGCTGTGCAAATCGGACGGCGTATCGGGCAACGAGCGCAGTGCGTGTGAAGCGGCGCTTTCAATGCTTAAAAGCTACACAGATGACTGTTTTATTGACGGCTTCAACAGCGTCATTGCACACATTGCTCCGCATGATGAAAGCAAGCCGACGCTTCTGCTTGACGCCCACATTGACAGAATAGGACTGATAATTTCCCATATTACCTCCGACGGCTTTATCAAGGTGGGCAAGGTCGGCGGTCCCGATATAAAGACGCTTGCGGCGCAGACCGTGACCGTTCACGGCGTAAAGCCTGTCAGGGGTGTGGTTTCGGTGCTTCCTCCCCACATTAAAAGCTCGGATGAAGCTATGAAGGCGGACAATATTGTAATAGATACGGGTTATTCCGCTGATGAATTAAAAAAGCTCGTTTCGCCCGGCGATACAATTACCTTTGACTGTGAGCCGGGCAGTATGATTGATACGAGGTTCTGCGGCGGCGCGCTTGACGACAGAAGCGGCGTTGCGTCCGTTCTTTATGCCCTTGAGCTTTTAAAAGGAAAAGAGCTTCGCTTTAACCTTGATGTTTCCTTTACCTCGCAGGAGGAGGTCGGCGAGCGCGGCGCAAGGATAGCAGGCTATAACCTTAATCCCGACTTCCTGCTTGAAATGGACGTCAGCTTTGCTAAAACACCCGACAGCAATCCGGCAAAATGCGCAGTTATGGGCGAGGGCGTTATGATAGGCATTGCCCCCTCTCTTTCAAGAGAAATGTCAAACGAGCTTATCTCGCTTGCAAAGGCGGAGAAAATCCCCTATCAGCTTGAAGTGATGAACGGAGAAACCGGCACTAACGCCGACTCGATAAGCGTGTGCAGGCAGGGCGCAAAAGCGTGTACGCTTTCGATACCGCTGAAATTCATGCACACTCCCGCCGAGATTGTAGATATATGCGACATTGAAGCCGTTGCAAGGCTTATTGCGGCTTACGCTTCGGAAAGGAGCAGCAGTAATGACTGAATTAACGGAATTAACCCGTGAGCTGTGTATGCTTCACGGCACAAGCGGAGATGAAGCGGAGCAGGTAACCCCGCGTATCATAGAATTGCTCCCCGACGGCTGTGAATATAAAACCGACGCTTTAGGAAATCTCATAGTTACAAAAAAGGGTGAAAAAGCTCCCAAAAACAAGGTTATGCTCGCGGCGCACCAGGACGAGGTAGGCTTTATCGTAACCTATATAAACGCAGACGGCACGCTTAAAATCGCTCCCGTGGGCGGTATCAGCCCCGAGGTTGTCCCGGGCAGAAGGCTCGTTTTCAAAAACGGCACCGTCGGTATTGTGGGCGGCAAGGCTGTCCATCAGCAAACCGACGATGAAAAAGCAAAGCTGCAAAAATTCTCCGATATGAATATGGATATAGGTGCGAAAAACAAGGAGCAGGCAGAAAAGCATGTAGCTGTCGGCGACTGCGCATATTTTGAGCCGAATTACGCCGAGCTTGGAAACGGCATTATTTCCGCAAAGGCGCTTGACGACAGAGCAGGCTGTGCCATTATGTTAAGGCTTCTCGCAAAGGAGCTCCCCTATGACGTTACCTGCGTATTTACCGTGCAGGAGGAAATCGGCACACGCGGCGCAAAAACTGCGGCATATACCGTAAACCCCGACTATGCGCTCGTGCTTGAAACCACAACCGCCTGCGACTTTGCGGGCAACGAGGGCGAAAAGCGCGTATGCGAATTAAACAGGGGCTGTGTCATAAGCTATATGGACAGAGCAACCATCTACCCAAAGGAGCTTTACAGATTAGCATTCAGCAAAGCTGAGCAAAAGGGTATTCCCTGCCAGACAAAGACAATGGTAGCAGGCGGCAACGACAGCGGCGCAATACACACGGCTGTCGGCGGTATTAAAACGCTTGCACTCTCCGTACCGTGCAGGTATCTCCACTCGCCCTGCTGTGCGGCGTCAAAAAGCGATATTGAGGCAACCGAAAGGCTCGCCTATGAAATGTACGTTACCCTCTGCGAGCTGTAAGCATGATAAAACAGATTTACAGCCTTGACGGGGGCGCACTCTCCCCGCTTAATCCAATTCAGGGAAGAATTTCGACATATTATGAAGCCTATGGAGCAAAGCTTCCCTTCTGCTCCTTCTTTATGTCGGACGGCATAACCATGATGAGGTGCGGCGGCGAGATATATGCAGACTGCAAGGATAATGCGGATACGCACGAGCTTTGCCTGTTTTTGAGTATGTACCAAAATCCTCCCCTTTATATAAGCGGTGCGGACGACGAGCTTGTAACAAGGCTTTCAGATATGGGATATACGCCGAAACTGCTCAATTTATGCATCGCAAAAACAGAGCATATCAGAACTCCCGATATTCCCATCTGTGACGAGGCGGATTACAGGGCCGCCTTTGAGATACTTAAAAGCGGCTTTGGCTTTACTGAGGACAGCTTTGCGCTGTGGTATACCGATTTATGCCACAGGGTACGTCACGGCGTGAGCAGACTGTTTTTACTGCCGACAGACGGAGCTTTTGCCGCTACCGCTACCGCCGTTTACCAAAAGCGGCAGGCGGCATTCCTCTCCCACATTGCAGTAAAAGAGGAGCTTCGCTCTATGGGGCTGGGCAAAAGGCTGCTGTGCGGTACGGCGCAAAGGCTTGAAAGCGAGTATGCTATGCTTTTGTGCAGGGATAGGGTGCTGGGCTTTTACCAAAGCTGCGGCTTTGAAAAATCAGATGAAAAATATTTTGAATTTACATAAAGGACAACAGCAATGGAGCATTTCAACATTGACAAAAGACTGCTTGAAGCGGCAGCCAAAGCGGAACAGCTTGCAAGCGACAATTTCAGAAAAATCAGCGAAACCGCAGAGTACAACGGACAAAAGGTGCTGTCGGCATTCATCAACAACAGAATTGCCGAAATGCACCTTAAAGGCACGACGGGCTACGGCTACAACGACGACGGCAGAGATAAGCTGGACGCGGTTTACGCAGAGGTATTCGGCTGTGAGGACGCACTCGTGCGCCACAGCTTTGTAAACGGCACTCACGCTTTATCCACGGCGCTTTTCGGTATACTTCGCCCGGGAGATACGCTTCTTTGCGTTACCGGCGCGCCGTATGACACGCTTACCGAGGTAATAAGCGGCGACAGCGGCGGCTCGCTCAAGGAATTTGGCGTAAAATACCGCTGTGTCGAGCTTCTGCCGGACGGAGCTCCCGACATTGAGGGAATAAAAAAGGCGGCAACCGAATGTAAGATAGCCTACATTCAGCGTTCAAGAGGCTATTCGCTCCGCCCGTCGCTGACCATAGCGAAAATAGAGGAAATAATCAAGGCTGTAAAATCCGTAAATCAGGCCGCCGTTGTCATGGTGGACAACTGCTACGGAGAATTTGCAGAGAAAAAAGAGCCTACCGAGGTCGGCGCAGACCTGATTGTAGGCAGTCTTATAAAAAACCCCGGCGGCGCAGTCGCAAGAACGGGCGGCTACATTGCGGGCAGACGGGATCTTGTCGAGCTTTCGGCATATCGGCTGACAACGGTCGGAACGGGAAAAGAGGTCGGCTGTTCGCTTGACGAGAACAGAAATATGTTCCTCGGCTTTTTCCTCGCTCCGCAGATTGTAGAAAGCGCACTCAAAACCTCGGTATTTGCCTGTGCATTCTTCAAGCTGCTCGGCTATGAAGTATTCCCCGACGCAAACGACGAGCGCACCGACATAATCGCCGCGCTGAAATTAGGCACACCCGAAGCGCTCTGCGCCTTCTGCAAGGGAATACAGGGCGGCTCGCCCGTTGACAGCTTTGCCGCACCCGAGCCGTGGGATATGCCGGGCTATGACAGCAAGGTAATAATGGCGGCAGGCGCGTTTACCATGGGAGCGAGCGTTGAGCTTTCTGCGGACGCACCGCTGAGAGAGCCGTATGCCGTATGGCTTCAAGGCGGAATAACCTATCCTTCGGGCAAGGCAGGAATACTTCTTGCCGCACAGTCAATGCTTGATTCGGGCAATTTAAAGCTATAATTTCGGAAAAGGAATAAGAAGATATGATTAAGAGCATGACAGGCTTTGGCAGAGAGCATGAAATAGTAAACGGCAGAGAAATCTTAGCGGAGATTAAAAGCGTAAACCACAAATTCTTTGAACTCAGCGCAAAGCTTCCGAGAAACTATTCTTACCTTGAGCCAAAGCTCAAAACCCTGCTTAAGGAGCAGATTACAAGAGGCAAGGTAGAGCTTTCGCTCTCGGTATACAATATTGATGTTCAGGATACAACGGTTAGAATAAACGAGCAGACGGTATCCCGGTACATAAACGCCATGCGGCACGCGGGAGAAACCATGCTCCTTGACGATAGTCTTTGCGTTTCGGATTTGCTTCGCATACCCGACGCCTTTACGGTTATAAAGGAAGAAGCGGACGAACAGCAGCTATGGGAGGATATTTCTTCGGTAGTAAAAAAGGCGCTGGATAAATTTATTGCAATGCGCCGCACCGAGGGCGAAGCGCTCAAAGCAGACGTATTGCAAAAGGCGGCTGTTATTGAAGAAATGGTGGGAAAAATCGAGGTTTGCTCTCCCGAAAGCGTTGCCGCATACCGCAAGAAATTAGAGGACAGACTTGCCGAAATCCTCGTAAGCACCAACATTGACGAACAGCGCATACTGACAGAGGCGGCAATCTTTGCCGAAAAGACCGCCGTTGATGAGGAAACGGTAAGACTGCGCTCCCACATAGAGCAGTTAAGACAAATGCTCGACAGCGAAAACGAGATAGGCAGAAAGCTGGACTTCCTCGTTCAGGAAATAAATCGCGAAACAAACACAATAGGCTCAAAGGCCTCCGATATACGCATAACAAGACTTGTTGTGGATATGAAAAGCGAGATTGAAAAAATCAGAGAGCAGATACAGAATATAGAATAAGCACAAGCAGGGATATTTTTTACGGAGCTTTTCCCGCTGTGCGCCGCTCTGCACCTGTTTCAATATGGGGCTTGCCCCGTCATTATAAGCAAAGGCTGCTGCAAGCACTACGCTTGCAGCAGCTTTTTTATTCTTCAATATCGGTTTTCCTCATTTCAAGCTCTAACATCTGCTTTAAAAGAGAATACCTTATCATCTTTCGGTTATTGTCAACCATCGTCTTTACAAGCTCTTGCGTGCCTATCAGGATAAGCAGCTTTTTGGCTCTCGTAACGCCCGTGTAGAGCAGATTGCGGTACAAAAGATTATTTGTGTAGCCCGTAACCGGGATAATTACCGCCTCGTATTCACTGCCTTGGCTCTTGTGCACCGTTACCGCATAGGCGTGTTCAAGACGTCTTAGCATTTCAAGGGTGTATATCGCAACTCTGCCTTCAAAGTCTATCGTGACATTTGAAGAAAATCTGTCAACCGCACGGATTATGCCTATATCGCCGTTAAATATGCCGCTTCCCTTTTCGTTGGCTTTTGTCCAGATTATATCGTAATCGTTCTTTATCTGCATTACCTTGTCGCCCACTCTGAAAACGACATCAAAAAATTTCAGCTCCGCTTTATTCTTTGCAGGGGGATTGAGCGCCTCCTGTAACCTTTTGTTAAGCTCCTTTGTTCCTGCCGCACCCTGCTTTGTGGGAGAGAGCACCTGTATATCGTCAATCGGAGAATAGCCGTAGGTTGCAGGCAGACGCTGTTTTGCAAGCTGTATTACAAGCTGTGCAATTTCCTCCTCGGTTTCCCCCTTCATAAAGAAGAAATCGTTTTTTCTGTCATCCAGTACGGGAAATTCGCCCCTTACTATCCTGTGGGCGTTTGTGACGATAAGGCTTTTTGCCGCCTGTCTGAAAATCTCTTTAAGCTCAACTGTCGGTATACGCTTAGAGGAAATAAGGTCCTTGAGGACATTTCCCGCCCCGACAGACGGTAGCTGATTGAAGTCGCCCACCATGATAAGCTTGCAGAACGGCTTTATCGCCTTGATAAGGCTGTTCATAAGCAGAGTGTCTACCATTGACATCTCATCCACGATTACAACATCGGCGGGCAGGGGATTTTTTTCGTTGCGCTTGAATTTAAGCTCGCCCCTGTCGTTAAAGTCCACCTCAAGCAATCGGTGAATGGTCCTTGCGTTTTCCCCTGTGAGGTCTGACATACGCTTTGCCGCCCTGCCCGTCGGAGCGCAAAGGAGTATCCTCTTTTTCATGCCTTTCAGTATTCTGATAACTCCGTTTAAGGTTGTGGTTTTACCCGTACCGGGGCCTCCCGTCAGGATAAATATGCTTCCTGTAAGGCAGGCGCTTATCGCGTCGCGCTGGAGCTGCTCGTATGTAATGCTTTCCGAAAACTCAACGCCGTTTATTTCCTTTGAAAAATCCTTTTCGTATTCCGCCGAGGTTTTTAGCATAAGCGCCAGCTTTTTTGAAATATAGGCTTCCGCTTCATAGTATTCGGGCAGATAGACAAACTCACGCTCGCCCATCTGACAGCACACTGTCAGCTCCTCGCCCATGCAGTATCCAAGACAGCGTTCAAAGCGCTTTTGCTCTATGCCGAGATACCTGCATGCGGTTTCTCTCAGCTTTTCTTTGGGCAGGCAGGTGTGCCCCGCATTGGCGTTTTCTCTGAGAATATATATAATTCCCGCCTTTACCCTGTTTTCGTTATCCGCTTCAAAGCCCATTGCCGCCGCCATTTTATCCGCACGGGCAAAATCTATGTCAATGCCCGATGTGCAGAGAATAAACGGATTTTGCTTTATCTGTGCCACGCTGTCATATTCGTACCGCGACCATACTCCCGCCGCATGAGCAGGGCTTATATCATATTCCTTGAGGAACTTGATTACCTCATTCACGCCGGTGATTTTTTTGTATTCATTTGCTATGTACAGTGCCTTGTCTGCCGATATTCCCTTTATTGCGGTGAGCTGCATACAGTCGTTGTCAAGAATGTCAAGCGCCTCCGTACCGAAGGCGGCGACAATTCTCCTTGCTATTGACGGACCTACGCCCTTTATAATACCCGAGCCGAGATATGCGGCTATCTCCTCCTCCGTTTGGGGGCGGGAGCGCTCGCATATCACCGCCTTGAACTGTCTGCCGTATTTCGGGCTTGCTATCCAGCCCCCTTTAAGCTCCAGCCGTTCGCCCTCGCTTATATCTCCGAGCGTGCCGACTACCGGGACAAGTCCCTCCTCGCAGTCAAGGTTAAGCACTATATAGCCGCTTTCGGCGTTTTTGTATATTATGCTCTCCACCGAGCCGCTAAGCTCGACGGATATATCCATTTTTTCGTATTCCAAATGAACAGCTCCTTATTCCTGCGATATATGCACTCTTTGGTTTTCTCTGCAAAGAAGAGCGCAAATCCTGTTAAGCTCCTCGTTTTCACTGCTTTTTTCCGACAGCGAAATAATCACCTCACCGTTTGTTTTGCGCAAAGCCTCTCTTACAAGATACTCGGCGTCCTCTGCGCTTTTGGGCGCTACTCTTATTTGCCTGTCGCAGTTATAAGAAAGCTCTCCCAAAAACATAATCAGATTTACTCCGCCTAAAATCCCTAAAAATATCAGTGCAAAAATACATATATATGCGCCCATTGTCCTCCCGCCTTTACTCTTTTTTTCAGTATATGGCGAAAAGCGGGATAGGGTGATACTATTTTGTGTTGCAAAGGCAAAGCAGGGCGTTCCAGTCCTCTTTTTCCGTCACGCTTACTATTTCGATACCGTTATCAATAAGCGCCTGCTTCACTTCATCAAGGCGGGGTGTGATTATACCCGATACAATCAGCTTGCCCTGCTTTTTGAGAAAGAACGAAAAATAGGGTGACATTGAGATTATTACATCGGCTACTATATTTGCGGTGATTATATCATAGCCGCCGCCTATTTTTTCCCTGAGTGCCTCGTCGTCGCTGATATTTCCGACATAGCCTGTCGCCCTATCGCCCTCAAAGCCGTTTTTGGCGCAGTTTTCAAGCGCGGTGGCAACGGAATTTTCAAATATATCTACCATCACCGCCCGTTTTGCGCCGAGCAGTAATGCCGCTATCGAGAGTATGCCGCTTCCCGTACCCAGGTCAAGCAGAGCGTCCCCCTCGTTTATCTGCTTTTCAAGCAGCTCCATAACAAGGCGTGTGGTGTGGTGCTGTCCCGTGCCGAACGAGGATGCGGGATCTATTTCAAGCACCTGTCTGCCCTGCGTGTTATCAGCGGTCTCCCAGCTCGGCTTTACAATCAGCCTTTCGCCCACGGTAAAGGGCTTGTAATACTGCTTCCAGTTATTCGCCCAGTCCTCCTCGCGCACATCAGCCGATTTTATTTCAAGCGAACCGTAAAAGCCCTCGCTGTCCTTCATTTTTATCTCGTCAAGGGTATTTTTCAGCATTAGCATAAGCTCTGCGCCCTGCTCGTTGTCCTGTATATAGCAGGTTATATGGGTTTTTACGTTTTTCAGCCCCATAAGGCTGTCGTCAACATAATCCCAGTTATATTCCTTGTTCCGGAGAAACTCGTCAAAATCCGCCGCATCATGAATTTCAAAGCCGTTTATTCCAAGCTCGGACAATCTCATGGCGAGTATTGATACCGCCTCGCTCTCGGTGTAAATTTCTATCTGTTTGAACTTCATTATCGTTATCCTTTCGTTCCTATTACTATTTACTATTATCGTACATTTTAAGAAAAAAAGCAATAGGAAATCGGCATTTATTTCTTGATGTACAAAAAACAGTTGAATTACTGACACAATTGTGGTAAGATATAAAATATACTATCCGAATTAAAAATCAGGAGGCTCTTTATGAATCCCTATCTCCCCCTTAACGAGTACATCCCCGACGGAGAGCCGAGAGTTTTCGGCGACAGAGTTTATATCTATGGCTCGCACGACCGTGCAGGCTCGGATCAGTTCTGCGACTATGTGCTGAAATGCTGGAGCGCACCGCTTGACAACCTTGAACAATGGACCTGTCACGGCGATATTTTCAGAGTTACCGACACAAGGGATTACCCCTCGGATATAAGCTGGAATACAAAGGACACCTATCTTTTTGCCCCCGATGTAGTAGAAAAGGACGGCAGGTATTATCTTTACGCCTATATAGTAAACGCCAAGGGCTGTGTTGCGGTAAGCGACCGCCCGGAAGGACCGTTCAAACTTATTTCACGGTACAAGTATGATATTCCCGATGAAATTTGCTGTAACGGCTGGTTTATAGATCCGGGTGCATTTGTTGACGACGACGGCAAAGTATATATTTACTGCGGCTTTGAGCGTTCGTTCCTTGCCGAGATAAATCCCGACAATATGTACGAGGTGTTAAGCGGCAGCTGTATCGAGCATTTCATTCCCTGCAAGCCCACCGATGAGGGGGGCTTTGATACAGAGGACAAGTGCTTTTTCGAGGCGGCTTCAATGCGCAAGGTCGGCGATACCTATTACATGATATATTCTCCGAAGCGCGGCAGTCGGCTTGCATACGCAACGGCAAAATCTCCCGCGGGACCATTTACCTACAAAGGCTATATTGTTGATAACGGAGTTGATTACCCCGGCGGCAACAATCACGGCTCGATAGCCTTGATTAATAATCAATGGTACATCTTCTACCACCGCATGACCAACAACACAATAATGTCCCGCCGTGCCTGCGTTGAGCCTATTGAGATACTCCCCGACGGAAGCATCCCGACAGTGGAGATGACCTCTCTCGGCTTTTCAAAATCGCTCAATCCCTACCGCCAAATTCCCGCAGAAATTGCCTGTGTACTAAAGGGCGGAGCGTTTATAAGCGAGCGTGATATTTTCACGAGGGTGATTACAGATATTACCGACGGCTGTGTCATCGGCTACAAATATTTTGACTTTGGCGAGGACCTCGGCAGTAAGACAATGGAATTTTACGCAAAGATAAACGGCATGGGCTGTGACTGCTCGCTGCACATACTTATCGACGGTGAGGACGGCGAGGAAATAGGCGTATGCGAAATAGGTCATGCAGGCGGTACGGTAAAAACAGTTGTAAAGGCTGTTACGGGCAGACATTCGCTTTTCTTCAAGGTTACCGTTCCTTACAACGGCTGGACTGCCGAGTTTTTCAAAAATCGGCGTTTGTTTGAACTGGAGAGCTTTATTTTCCAAAAATAAATAAAAGGTTACATATTAAAAGAGGATAAAAAATAAATATTGACAGAGGTTCAATAAGGGGCTTGCCCCGTCATTCAACGTGGCAAGCCGCAGCGAAGCTGCGATTCAGTTTCAGTTGGGGATTGAACCCAACTGAAACTAAATATGGAACCTGCCGCCTTAGAGGCGGGGGACATCTTGCTTAAGTTATAAAAAGTATCTTGAACAGATAAAAATTCCGAGCTATGAAGATACCTGCACAAGAAATCCCATACATTTTTCAGATTGCGGCAGATATATGTTTGCGCATACCTACATAGAGTATCTGCACTCGGAATACGGCTGGGACAGGGTTATCGAGCTGATAAAAACGGAAAATTACGAGCAGATTTTCGGAAAAAGCCCAAAGGAAATATACGATGAGTGGATAAAATATATCAACAATTATTATCAGTAATTATCCGTCCGTAAAAAATATCACGGCAAGCGTTTTGAAATATTGTCATATACGCATTTTGCCCGTAGTGATTTTTTGAAACAACCGTGTTTTCCCGCAAGGAAAAAGGAGTATCGTTTTGAAAACAGAAATCGGAAGCATACGAAAAAAGGATTACAAAAAAGCAATACAGTTCGCAATAAAGGGTATGCATTTTGATTGGTATATAAAAAGCAATCTTGCGCTCAACGCTTACGGCAGATACTTCTGGTATTCTGCGATAAACCGTGCGACAAAGGTCTTTGCGGCGTATACTGATAACCGCTTTGCAGGCGTTATATTAGCCCAAATCAAGGGAGAGCCGAAAAAATACAATAATCCTTTCCAAAAGCTTTATGTAAAAATCTTCGATGCAATACAGAGGACATTTTCCAAGGGCGGCGCGGGAATTTACGAAGAAACCACAAAGGAACAGCTGGCGCATTATCTCAAAACACACGCTCCCGACGGTGAAATTCTTTTCCTTGCGGCTGATCCCGACCGCAAGATCAGGGGTATAGGCACAGACTTGCTAAACGCCCTCGGAAAAGAAGTAAAGGGGAAAACTCTTTATCTCTACACCGACGATGCCTGCACATATCAGTTTTACGAGCATAGGGGCTTTGAGCGCTCAGAGGAAAAGGAAATTATTCTCGATACGCCTAAGGGCAGAATTAATTTAAGGTGTTTTATTTACAGCATAACCTTTTGATAGGCTTAACCGTATAAATTCAGTGTTTTCAAAAGTCGTTTTACGAAAACATAATGCGTTTCTTCCCGAAAGAACAAACGCATTTATAATTGTCACATAAGCGAGGTTATCCCCGCATAGCTCATATACGCTCCGACCAAAGCAACAACAACAGGTACAATATAGCTTGACGCCTTGCTTAAAACCGCTTCAAGCTTTTTTATCGCCCTTGTGCCGCACAGCCTGTTATACCCGAAATAAATCAGCATAAGCGGCAATGCGTAGATGAAGGAATAAAGCGCTATAAAGCCGAAAACAAACGGGAACGAAAGCTCGTAAGACGCAAGCACCGCTAAAAATCCGAAATACGGCAGTGCGCTTGTAAGCTCCACCGCGCAGAACACTGCTCCCATTACAAAAAGCGAAACAGGGGTAAGACTTGACGGTGCTTTGGCTGACAGCTCGCCTGTCGCCGCCTGCCTGTTTGTTTTGCATACTCTCAACGTAAGCAGTATTCCGGTTATAAGGCAGACAACGCCCGCCGCCGCTTCCGTACCGAACGTAAATACGGGATATTCCTGCGCCGCTTTATTAAGCAAATCGGAAATTACAGCTACCACGCCGTAATATATACCTAAGCCGAGCAGCATATTGGCAAGAGCTATTCCCGCAATAAAAAACCGGATATGACGTTTTTTCCTCACAATCGCCTGCAACAGCATTTGCTGTGCGATAGCCGAGGGGTTTAAGCTGTCAAAAAAGCTCGCCGTTATCGCAGTACCTAAAAGACCTAACATAAATTTTACCTTTCCTTTCTCTCTTTGGCTTCACGCCGCCCGACAAAAACGCCCTTAAAACAAAAACAGCGCTTGTATACACATCTTCAAAGACCTAATGATGTGTATACAAACGCTTTCGCATTTACCACCCGGCGGCGGTTATATTGTTGTGATGTCATTTTACCATACCGCTTTTTGTTTGTCAAGCCTTTATTCCTAAAAAAGGGCAAATACTCCTGCTTTTTACGAGCCGCCTGCGATAAAGCTCTGTTCTCTGTTTACAGCCTTGTATAGTTTTGGCTGTGCAGAAAATACCCGCTCCTCTCTTTTGTTCAATAATTTATCCACCACTCGGGGGTAAGCTCGCCCAGCGTAATAATTCTCCCCTCGTCATAACTCATCATGATTTCAATATCCCTGTAGCTCTGCGGCATAAGCTGTACCATAAGCTCACGGCAAGCGCCGCAGGGTGCGCCGCATTTTCCGCTTGGCATTACGGCCAGCACCCTTTGTATTTCCTGCTCCCCATTTGTAATCATGTTGAATATGGCGTTTCTTTCCGCACAAATTCCAAGTGTAGAACAGGTGTCGATACAAATTCCCGTGTAGATTTTTTCGGATTTAGAAAGGACTGCCGCCGCAACCTCTCCCGCATAAATAAAGTCGGAGATTTTTCTTCCCCTCTGCGCCTTTAAGGCGGCATTGTGCATTGCTATCCAAATTTTATCCATAAATATTTCCTCTCACCTATAAAAAATTGCATCTAACTCTTTTATCATAATATCAGGATAATGTAGAGCGTTTTCGCAATGTCCCTTTCCTTTAAAGGACTTTATAACCGTATCGGGATAATGCTCAGAAAGATACCTTGCGGACTTCTTTGCAAGCATTTCGTTTAACGAAGTTCCGTGAAAATAATAAAGCTCTGTCCCGTTTAAATCAATGCTATCGGACAGCCTGAACGAGGTGATGCTGTCTACCGCATTTTTCACGGTAGCGTCGCTCATATTATCAAGCACCTGCAAAAAGTTGTCTAGATACATTTCGGGTATAACACTTTTTGTCGCCTGCCGAAGGGTTTTATCATCCCTGCCTTGCGCCTTTTTGGTAATATTTGAATAAAAGCCGTGCATAAATTTACGCACAACAAAATTTGAGGGTACAAGCGGCGAGCCGTCAAATACAATCTTTTCAAAGTATATTCTTTGATTTTGAAGCAGTTGTGCCACCAAAGCGCCGCCCATCGACATTCCGTAAACGGCAAAGGCTTTATCGCCGTGCTGCGAAATGTAATAATCCTCAAGCTCGCTTGCGGTATCAGCCAAGGATACAAAATCAGCCTTTTGTGTTAAGCTATGTCCCGTGATTACAGGCAGGATTATATGAAAATCAGATTTATAACGGCTTATGTAGCTTTCCCATATCTGCAAGGGCAGCTGAAAGCCGTGGATTAAAATCAGCTTTCTTTTAGTACTGTCGCCATATTCCTTTACTTCCATTTTTCCTCCTACGTTTGCATTCCCATAAGCCTTGTGGGTATTCAATAAGGGGCTTGCCCCGTCATTCAATGTGGCAAGCTGCAGCGAAGCTGCGGTTCAGTTTCAGTTGAGGCTTGAACCCCAACTGAAACTGAATAGGGTATTTTTTAAAATATGGAACCCGCCGCCTTAGAGGCGGGGGACATTTTGCCTAAATTATAGCAAAAATATGGCTGATTGTCAAACAAAAGGCTCTGTCGGCTTGATACACAAAACAGCTTTGGCGGAGATTTAAACCCGTTTATTATCCCTTGATTGAAACGAAAATTTGAGAAAAGAGTGAAAAGAAAAAGGCTCTTTGTCAATAGTTGGGGTAAAAAGTTAAAATGGAATTATGCAAGCAACTGCTGTGTTAGGTAGCTGCTTGTTGCGTATGAAGTTTTTGATGAGAAAAAATATGCAGGATACGGTTACGAAATCTCTTGAAATTACGATAGCCGTAAGCATTTCTTTTCAGAACTTTGATTTTGTTGTTACATCCCTCTGTAAAACCGTTTGTAATAGGTGAATAAAATGAGTTGATAATACCGATGAACCGGTTTTTCATAGTTTGCGCACACTTTTCAAAAGCCCATATTGCCTGTCTTATCCAATGATACTTATCAACTATTTTAACTGCATTCTTAAGCCAAGTATC
>CALXBK010000007.1 GCA_944386545.1 uncultured Ruminiclostridium sp. | reverse complement strand
TTTTTCGGCGTTAAAGGATGTCAGCACGCTGTCGATCATTCCGGCTACAAGGCTCATAAGCACCACGGCGACGATCAGAAGCAGCGCTTTTTTGAACTCTTTTTTGGTATCCGCCGAATAGGGCAAAGGATTTTCCGGAATCCAGTCCTTCGGCACTTTCATGATAAAATACATGACAAACGCAACGCTGAAAACAATGCTGATGATAAAGATGACAGACTGGGGCATCAGATTCTGTACTACAAACTGTAAGAGGATCGCCGCCCCCATACCCGTGCCGATCAATCGTCCCGTATACCGGCTCCCGGCAAAATACATGGCCGTATTGTAATACACACATCCGCTGATATGGCCGGTCAGCAGCAGGGCTGCGGCAGAGCTTGTCAGAAAGAGCGCCGGCTGCTCTGCAAAAAGCAAAACCACAGCTGCCCCAAGACACAGAACGCCAATGATAATCTGCGCCGTTTTTCTGGACTTTTCTTTTTTACACAGTCGCCGTAGCAGGGAAAACGAAAGGAATCCCAATCCTGTGCAGACAAGTCCAAAGGTATATACGGGATTTACGGCACTGCTTCCGAGAATCACGGCACAGCGCTCGTTGATAAACGCCTCCGTCAGCATAAAGGCAAAAAAGCATAATGCAAAACAGATTGCGCAAAGCAGCTCTGAGGATGTGATTTTCTGCCGTTTCATGATTCTGCCTCCTTACTGAGCTCCACCACATCGCCGATTTCGTAGTGAAGCGCCCTGCAGATCCGCTCTAAAATCTCAAGGCTCACATATTCGTCATGGCTAAGCTTTGCAATGGTAGAAGCCGAAACGCCTGTCATTTCCGTTAAGGAAGATTTTTTTATTTTCATATCGATCAGCCGTTTCCACAACTTGTTATACTGTACTGCCATACGGTTCACCTCATTATTATAATAAGGTTAGTATAACACAAAGTTTTCTAAATTTCAATGAATTTTCCGATTTCTCGTAAGATATTCTCTGCTTGCATCTTTTGTAATTATACTAAAGTTTTCCTATCTTCTTTTACTTCTGTGTTATTTCATAAAAGTCCGTTGAAATCTGCTTTCGTATATCAAAAGGTATTTGATATATTGGAAATCGAAAAATAGAGGATGAAAAAGCTTGATTCTAAACCGTTTTTTAAGTCTAAACTTTAAGGAGCAAGGTGTTTGTACCTTACCCCTCGTTTTTGTGTTTCAAAGTGTTACAGGTTTGATGATACCGCTTTCCTATCGGCTTCGGTTTATGCGAAAATCACTTCTGCGTTTACGATTTCCACTGTCGCTTCACGCAGCGTATTTATCTTGCCTGCCCATTTCATCGGCTTCTCGGCTTTGAGCTTTTCGGTCACGCCCTCACGCTCCGTCATCTGTTCTATCAGCCGAAAAAACAATTCTGTTGCCTGCCGGTCAATATCCGCAAGATAGCCGTTCAGCCTGCCGCTTGTGAGCAGATTGGTGTAAAACACTTTTCTGTGCTGCCGGATATACCGCAAATGCCGCTGTCCCCATATCCCTATGATCTTGTTTTCTTCGGCGGGTAAAGTGAGATTCGGTAAGTAATAGTCGCCTTGCAGTGTATAAGCGCCGCCCATTTGTTCAAATAATGATTTCATTGAAGTTTCCTCCAAATTCAGTTTTAGATTTTTCTGCAATATACCGTACCGATTGTCTTTACCACTTGTTTTCAAAACCTTCGTTATGGGACCTCATCATTATCTGCTCTCCTTTGTTTTTTTAAATTACCGCTGTTTCTCTTTTTAACAGCATTTCCGCATTTTTAAGGGAAATTTCATCGTTTTCATCACCCGAAATAATCCTTGCGATTTCACGCTTTCTGCCCTCGAAATCAAGCGTTGTTACGGCTGTATAGGTGCGGCTTTCATCGCTTGTTTTCTTAATAAGAAGCTGTGTATCTGCCGCCGCCGCAATCTGCGCTAAATGCGTAACACAGAGAATTTGCCGTTTGCGGGCGGTTTCGTGCAGCTTAATTCCGACCTTTGCCGCCGCCCTGCCGCTTATACCCGTGTCAATTTCATCAAAAATCATGGTGTTTACCCTATCGGCGTCGGCAAGTACATTCTTCACGGCAAGCATAATTCTTGAAAGCTCACCGCCCGAAGCGATTTTGCCCAGCGGCTTTAATTCCTCGCCCTTATTGACGGAAAGAAGTATCTCAACATCGTCCATTCCCGAAAGTGTTACCTTACCTGCCTGTATATCAAAGGTAATGCGTATATCAGGCATATCAAGAAAGGCAAGCTCACGGGATATACTCTCAACAAGCTGTTTTGCGGCGTTTTTTCTGCTCTCGGTGAGCTGTGCGGCAAGCTGCTTTACCTTTTCGGCGGCAAAATGCTTTTGCTCTGCCAGCGTTTCGGATATATCGTCCGCATTGTCAAGCTCATAAAGCTCGGCTCTCCATTGCTCCGCTCTTTTAAGTATCTCGGGCAAATCTGCGCGGTACTTTCTTTTAAGCCTTAAAACATCGCTCAGCCGTTCTTCACAGCGGAGAATTTCCGAGGCTGTATCGGCGGAATCATCGGGAAGGCGTATAGCAATTTCGCTTCGCAAGTCCTCCATTTCTCCGAGTAAATCGGATAATCTGTCAACAATGCCTCCAAGCTCAGGCTTCAGCTCACACAGCGGATTTAAGCTGTTTATGGTATCGCTTACAAGCGAGCAGGCGCCCTTCGTTTCATCGTCGCCCGTCATTGCATTAAAGGCAGTATAAAGCCTGTCCGACAAAAATTCCGCATTGCGAAGCTCATCAAGCTTTTGATTGATAAGCTCCTCCTCGTTCTGTGAAAAATTTAAAGAATCAAGCTCCTCTATACGTTCTCTTAGCAGCTCGGCTCTTTCTGTATCGTTCTCGTTTTTCTGATTAAGCTCCTTAATTTTCCTTGAAAGCGAGGAAAATTCCTTGAAGGCGGTCTGATATTCATTCAGAAGCTCGCTGTTTTTAGCGTACTCGTCTAAAATTTCACGCTGGTAGTCGTTGCTCATTATAAGCCTGTTGTCGTGCTGACCGTGTATGCCGATAAGCTCGCAGGCTATTTCGCGAAGCACAAGCACAGTGGTCGCTCTGCCGTTTATCCTTGCAGTGCTTTTGCCCTCTGCGGTAATTTCACGTTGTAGCATGACTTCATCCTCACAGGAAAAGCCGTAATCCGACAGCTTTTGCAAAACCGAGTCGGGCAAATCGTCAAAAAGTCCCGTTATAACGGCTTTTTGTGCACCAAAGCGGACAATGTCCTTAGTTACCCTGCCGCCGAGGATTGCGTTTATTCCGCCTATCAGAATGCTCTTACCCGCACCCGTTTCACCCGTAAAGACATTCAATTTGTCGCCGAAGGTTATGGACGCTTTTTCGATAACCGCAAGATTTTCAATTGATAGCTCCTTTAGCAAAGCGCAAAACCTCCCTACAACATTTCTTTAAGCTGTCTGCAAAGCATAGCCGCGTCATGCTCGGTCCTTGTAAGTACAAAAATTGTATCGTCACCTGCTATCGTTCCGACGACATAGGATAAATTCATTGCGTCAAGTCCAGCACAAGCGGCGTTTGCAAGTCCCGAATGGCACTTTACGGAAACGATATTCATAGCATAATCAATCGACACTACCGCCTCGGAAATGATATTGTGAAATCTTACCGTGTGTATTCTGCTCGCTTTAGCATAGCACACAACGCCGTTTTCACCGAGGCACTTTTCGATATTAAGCTCGTTTATATCTCTTGATACGGTAGCCTGAGTGACATTGTAGCCACTTTGCTTTAATAGGCTCTGAAGCATTTCCTGGGTTTCAACATCGTACAGAGAAATAAGCCTCAGTATTTCAGCTTGTCTTTTCTTTTTCATAAAAACCTCTGTTATTTAAGCGGACGCATAAGCTTATTATGCACCGCTTTATAAAAGCTGCTTCCGTTTATATCAATCAGGGTAAGGTAAAGCGAGGATTTTCTTATCTTTACCGTTTCCCCCTCGAAAAAGTCAATTTCGTCATCTCCATCTACGCTGAGCGATACGTTACAGCATTCATAGCCGTTGTAGCTTACTTCTATCTCGGAGTCGGAAGAGAATATCATAGGTCTGCCGAAAAGGGAATGTGCGCAAAGAGGAGTAAACTCTATACATTGCACATCCGGAGCGACAATAGGGCCGCCTGCCGAAAGAGAATATGCGGTCGAGCCTGTCGGAGTGCTGAAAATAATTCCATCCGCGCGTATTCTTACCGCCTCGTTCCGATTTGAGGATACTATAAATTCGGGCAGCTTTGAATTTCTTCCTCTGCTGAATACGACATCGTTAATAACGTTGTAAATATCGCCGCTTTCAAAAATCACGTCAACCAGCATTCTTCTGCTGACTGTGTAATTGCCTGTGGCGAGCCTGTCGAGCATATCAAGCTCATTATTTTCAAGCGAGGTCATAAAGCCCAGCCTACCCGTATTTATACCGAGAAGCGGCTTATTTGCAAGCGCCGCTTTTCTGCCCCATTTTAAAATCGTACCGTCGCCGCCTATTGTCATAATCAGATTGCACTGCTTCAAAAGCTCGTCGGTTTCTCCGTAAACAACGCCGCCAAAGTCAAAATAATGTTTCTGCTCTCGGCTTAACATCGGAGTATAGCCTATACCGATAAGCTTATCGGAGGCAACGGCAACCGCTTCACTGCTGTTGGTTTTTCCGGGGTTGGCGCAAATAAAAACCTTCATATACTTTTTTCACCCGCTTTCGGCTTTTGTAAAAATATAAGATATTCCTCATTACCCTCTCCGCCCTTTATCGGAGAGGTGATAACATCGCCGCAAATAAATCCGAGAGAAGCGGCAAAATCCGAAATATCTTTGCAAACCTTACGCCTTATCTTCTCGTCCTTAACAACGCCTTTTTTATTTAAATTGGCTTTACCTGCCTCAAACTGCGGCTTTATAAGCGCAACACATCCGCCCAACGGCAAAAGCAGAGAAAAAACACTCGGCAAAACAAGCTTTAACGAAATAAAAGAAACATCGACGCAGATAAAATCCGCCTTAGAAAGCAAATCTTCGGCATTTCGTATGTCGGTTTTCTCAAGGGAGATAACCCTGCTGTCATTTTTAAGACTATCGTCAAGCTGATTTACGCCTACATCGACGGCGTAAACCATCTTAGCCCCGCTTTGAAGCATACAATCGGTAAAGCCGCCCGTTGAAGCTCCGACATCTATGCAAACCTTATTTTCAAGGGAGATACCATAATGCAAAAGCGCGGCTTCAAGCTTTAAGCCGCCCCTGCCCACAAACTTCGGCTTATCTGCCGTAATAACTATATCGTCAGCCTCGCTGACTGCAAACGAAGGCTTTGTGCATACCGTACCGTTCACAGTAACGCCGCCGTTTTTTATAATTTCGGCGGCAAACGTTCTGCTTTTTACCTTTTTTGATGTAAAAAGATAGCTGTCAAGTCTTAACTGCATAAATTACTCTCCGAGGATAGCCTTCATGCCCTCATAGTCAAGCCCCGCATTTGCAAGCTGACGGCTTACGGCGGCATGGGGCGGTATTTTTTCTGCGGCGGTAACGGTAACATTACCCTTATACCCCGCCGTAATCAGCATAGAGGTCAGCTTTTCGCTTATACCACCGCTTTTAATTCCCTCCTCAAAGAAGAAAATTTCATCGTACCTAAGGCAAATTTCTACTATTTTTTCGGATATGGGGAAAATCTTTATTGCCTGTAAAATATCGGCTCTGTCGCTTAATTTCATCGCGTGCGAGGTAATTCGTCCGTATGTGAAAATAAGCCTTTTATGCCCGTTTTTTATATGTCTGAAATCCGCATAATCATCATCGAAGGAGGATAATTCAACCCCTTTGGGGTATCTCACCGCCGCAACGCCATTTTCAAGATATACTGCTTTTTTAAGACAGGCAGAAAGCTCCGACAGGGAGCAGGGAGAATAAACAGAAGCCCCCGGCACGGCGGTAAGCATGGAAACGTCAAACAGTCCCTGATGCGTTTCACCGTCCTCACCGACAAAGCCCGCCCTGTCTATCGCAATAACAATATGCCGCCTTTCTATTGAGCAGTCGTGTATGAGCTGGTCATAACACCTTTGCAGAAAGGATGAATACACCGCAAAAACAGGAATAAACCCCTGCGTAGCAAGTCCTGCACAAAACGTCACGGCGTGAGGCTCGGCAATACCTACATCGCAAAAACGGTCGGGAAAAGCCTTTGCAAAATAATGAAGTCCCGTTGCGTATTTCATGGCGGCTGTTACCGCAAAGATATTTTTATCCTCTTTTCCTATTCCAAGAAGAGTCTGCCCGAATTTTTCGGTAAAGGTAACACCGTTTTGCACGGCGGAGCTTTTCGGGGAAAGTCCGTGATACTCGCCCGAATTATTTTCGGCAGGAGCATAGCCCTTGCCCTTTTTGGTGTAAACGTGAACAAGACAGGGACGGTGCATCATTTTTGCAACGCCCAGCGCCTCTGTCAACTCCTCAAGATTATGTCCGTCAATAGGTCCGAGATATTTAAAACCAAAATTTTCAAACAGATTGCTTTGATAAATAGCGTATTTGATAAGGCTTTTTGTGCTTTTTACAACGTTTCCTATGCTCTTTCCGATAACGGGAGTGCTGTTAAGAGCCTTTTCAATATTCTTTTTGGTGCTGTAATATTTTCTGGTAGAGCGAATTTGGGCAAGGTATAATGCAAGCGCACCTGTGTTTTTGGATATGGACATTTCGTTTTCATTAAGAACAATAATGAGATTGCAGCTGCTCTTTCCCGCATTATTCATGCCCTCATAGGCTTCTCCGCCTGTCAGCGCACCATCGCCTATAACCGCAACTACACTGTGTTCGTCACCTTTAAGCTTCATGCCCCTTGCTATTCCGAGCGCCGCAGATACCGAAATACTGCTGTGTCCGCCTATAAAAGCGTCATGCTCGGATTCAGCGTTTTTCGGAAAGCCCGACACGCCGCCCTCTTTACGCAGGGTATTCATTTTAGCGGCTCTGCCTGTTATGATTTTATGAGTGTACGCCTGATGACCTACATCAAACACAAACTTATCTTGCGGAGAGTCAAACACGGCGTGCATTGCAACAATAAGCTCAACCGTTCCGAGGTTGGAGGCAAGATGTCCCCCGTTATCGGTAACGGTCTTAACCAAAAGCTGTCTTATTTCGTAGCATAGCCTGCGTTTTTGCTCAACGTTAAGAGATTTGATATATTCAGGCGAAATATCATTTTTGAGTATCAATGCACATTCTCCTAAATAAAAACAAAATATGTACTCATTAACAAAAAATTATTACTAAAATAAATACATTACTGTACAACCGTAATGGGAACAGCCATAGCGATAATTATTCCGAGCAATGCACCGCAAAGCACCTCAAGCGGAGTATGACCGAGAAACTCCTTGAGATCCTTCATTTCTTCGGGCTCGCGCTCCTCTATTTCCTCCACCTTATCGTCAAATCGGTCCATAAATTCCTCGTCAAGCTCGTTTACAACACGTCTGAGCCTGTTTATCTCCTTCGCCTGAAGCCCCGCAGAGCGTCGCACACCCATAGCGTCATACATTACAACAAGAGCAAGTATCATCGCAAGGGCAAACTCAGCCGAATTTACTCCGCAAACACGGCAGGTAATAACCGCGGTAGAGCATACTGTCGCAGAATGTGCAGACGGCATACCGCCCGAGCCTGTCAGCCTTTCTGCTTTGAATTGCTTTGTCTTTATTGTATGAATAAGCGTTTTTATAAGCTGAGCCGAAACCCAGCTCATAAGCGCAACAAAAAGTATTACATTGATTTGATCGGTTCTCATATCTGATACTACCTCGTATAACCGGGTTTTTCTTTCTGTGCTATTTTTTTCTTTTCAGTAATAAATCCGTCAGCTGTAAAAGAAAACTGCTGTTTTTCATTTCACAAAGAATGTTTTCGGCTTTTTCGGTAAACTCTGCCGCTAATGCCCTCGCGCCATCAATGCCCAGAAGCGTAACGCTTGTTATCTTATTCTGCTCCTCGTCGCTTCCGACAGGCTTACCGAGCTGTTCTTCGGTAGACGTAACATCTAAAATATCATCCACAATCTGAAATGCAAGTCCGAGATTGTATGCGTATTCTTTAGCCTTTAAAATATCCTCTTTATCTGCTCCTGCGGCAATACAGCCCATAACGCAGGACGCTTTGAGAAGCTCTGAGGTTTTAAGGGAATACATTTGGAGCAATCCGCCAATATCGGTGAAATTACCGCTTATGTCCACCGTCTGTCCCTCAATCATACCGATTGTGCAGTCATAAAGGCAGGAGAGCATTTCACTTTTCTTTATAGCATCAAGCGAACTTTCGCAGATAACCTTTCCCGCCATTGCGATCAGCATATCGCCCGCAAGCAGTGCGCCGGCTTCGGAAAACGCTTTGTGACAGCTCGGTCTGCCCCTTCTCATATCGTCATCGTCCATACAGGGCAAATCGTCATGAATAAGAGAGAACGTGTGTATCATCTCGATAGCCGCCGCAGCAGTCAGGGCGTCGCTTAATTTTCCGTCATAAGCCCGGCAAAGTTCAAGCGTCAGTACGGGACGTATCCGCTTGCCGCCTGCCTTTAAACTGTATTCTGCCGCATCGTAAAGCGATTTGTACCTATCATTTTCCTCACAGAACGAGCCGCACAGCAACTCTAACTTTTTTTCGGTTTCGATACGGTAAAATTCCATTGTTTCCGTAAAATCGGAGCTGTAAGACGGAAAGCCGTTCGGCATTATCTCCATTTTATGATAATCCTTCCTTTTGTATCCTTGCGAAAACGGGCTTTAAGCCTCTTCAAGCTTCATTATGGTAAGCGTGGCATCGGAAATATACTTTCTGCAAAAAGCCACTAACTCAACGGCTTCCTTATAGAATTTCAGGGAGTCATCAAGAGTAATATCGGGCTGTTCCATCTGCACCGATATTTCATCAAGTCTTTTCATTGCAGCTTCAAAGCTCATAAATCAAGTTTCCTTTCAGTCGATTTGTCGGTAATCTCGGCATCAAGAATACCGTCCGACATAATTATTTTTACCTTGTCGCCGACCTTTACTTTTTCTACACTTGTTATAATGCCGTCCTTACCCGATACGGCACTGTATCCTCTGTTTAATATATTTATCGGATTAAGCGCGGAAATATATTCCGATTTTTTGGTTAATTGTAAATCGTATTTTTCTATGTTATTCTTAACCCCAGAGGTTATTTTTGAATTAAGGAGCGAAAGGCGCTCAGAGTAATTGTTTAGCCTTTCGGAGGGCTTTAAAAGCATTATGCTTTTTTGAACCATATCCAGTCTTTGCATACAGCCTTCAAGCCTTTGATGTAATAAATCCGATGCTCTTGCGAGCTTTTGATTTATTATACCCAGCAAGTCCTCGCAGGTTACAGCCGTTGCAAGCTCTGCCGCCGCTGATGGAGTGGGAGCCCGCAAATCGGCAACAAAATCGGATATTGTAAAATCCGTTTCGTGTCCGACTGCTGAAATTGTCGGGATTTTACTCGCAAAAAGCGTTTTTGCGTAGTCAACATCGTTAAAGCAGGACAAATCGTCCGCCGAGCCGCCTCCCCTGCCGATAATAATTAAATCGCAATCGGTATCCTGCGCTTTGTTAAGAGCGTTTATCAGCGACTGCGGGGCAGTAACTCCCTGTACCGTGACAGGTATTATCAGCACGGTGGTAATCGGGCTTCTGCGTGAAATGATATTCAGTATATCCTGAAGCGCCGCACCCTTTTCGGAGGTAATAAGGCAGATTTTTTTCGGCTGTGGGGGAATTTTGCGTTTTTGCTCAAAATATCCGCCCGCTTTAAGCTCCTGCTTTGCTTTTTCAAAGGCGAGGTAAAGCTCACCCTGTCCCTGCGGTAAAATTTCGGTAACATATATCTGATTTGCACCGTCACGCTCGTAAACTCCGACCTTGCCGCGTACCATTACGCTTATCCCGCTTTGAGGAGCAAATGTAAGCCTTTCGGCATAGCTTGAAAACATTACGCACTTTATCGAAGCTGTGCTGTCCTTCAGGGTGAAGTAGATGTGTCCCGACGCCGCATGGAGAGTGTAATTTGATATTTCGCCCTCAACATAAAGGTCGTTTAAAGCCTTGTCGCCCTTTACAAGCATGGCAAGCCGTCTGTTTACCTGCGAAACGGTAACGGCAAAAAAATCAGGCATCGCCGTTTTCCTTATAGAAAGAATTAAGCACTCCGTTGATAAATTTCACATCGGAGGGAGAGCAATAATCCTTTGCAAATTCAACAGCTTCGTTAATTGCTACCTTTTTGGGAACGGAGGGACAGTATTTCATCTCATAAACGGCGAGCTTCATAATCGTCATGTTTATGTACGAAATACGCTCGGGTTTTCTTGAGGGAGAATATCCCGAAATTATATCTTCAAGCTCGGATGAATGCTCCGTAACCCCGTTTACAAGGTCAAGCGAGCTTTTATTATATGCAAGCTCAAAGGATTCTTCGTTATCCTGTAGAATTTCCTCAAGAGTTGAAGAATTAAGCCTAAGCTGGAACAATATCAGCAGAGCCGCTTCTCTCATCTCATGTCTTGTTAGTTTTTTCTGACTCATTTAATCTTTCCTTTGTTTTACTGCTGAGGATTGTTCAGCATAATATCGGTTATTCTGACATTTACCTTGGAAACCGAAACGCCTACCATGTTCTGAACAGCGGATTTTACGCTCTGCTGAACGCTCTGCGCCGTATCTGATGCCTTAAAGCCCTGCAAAACCACAATATCAATGCTGATTTCTACGCAATCGTTTTTCAGCACAGCCTTTACGGGAGAGCCTACCGGAACAAATCTTCCCGCAAGCTTCGCAACGCTTTTGTCGCTTACTACGAGATGCTCGCCCTGTGAAGCAACGCCTCTTATCTCGGTTGCCGCAACCTCGGCAATCTTAACCAGCACTTCATTTGATATTTTAAGACTTGCGCCCGTACCTGACGATTTTTTATTCATGGCTTTTACCTCTCAAAATAATTACTCGGCTATGGGTGTTTAACTCTGAATTGTACGCACACTACCGCACAATATCATTATTAAGTACATTATACACTAAATACGCAAAAATTACAAGTACATATTAGGACTTTATTTAAATATTAAGCTCAAAAAATCAATATAGCTTTCCCATATCCGAATCAAAATCGTCAAGAAGTATTCTCAGAGCCGCAACGCAAAGTATATGATAAATATCCTTTGCGGGGAAAAAATCCATCGGAATTTCAAAGGGCTGTACAATTTTGCCTGAAAGTGCGGTTACACTGCGGTTTAAGGAAACTATTATCTTTTCCTCGGAAATACTGCTGAAGGAAATAGTGTCAGTGCGTGCCGTGCCGCAGGTCACTGCCGCCAGACCGCTTTTTTGAAGGAGTGTAATATGCTCATTGCGGGAGGAATCCGCAATTACGTATGAGCATTGCGGAAGCGAAAGAGGATTGGCGTTTTCTCCGAGTATGATTATACTGCTGTTACAATCCATAAACCCAAGGCTGTCCGTTCTCAGTATATCAAGCATATAGCCGCTTCCCTGCTCTGTTAGAGCAAAACCGTCATAATATCGCACAAAATAGGTTTTTTTAAGGCTGTATGCGGCAAAATCCGAAAGCGATGTATTTTTATCCAAAAAAACAATATCCGTCATACGGCACCTCCGCAAAAGATACAAATATATTCTGCAAATATCTCATACATATTCAAAGCGGCGTTGCCGGTTTCCGACAACGCCGCTTAAAAAATATTTGATTTTACCTGCACTCAACAATGAATTTCATTGCCGTGCGATCATCTCCGTCGATATTGACGGTGGTGAATGCGGGTATACAAACGAGATCCACGCCCGAAAGAGCCATGTAGCTTCTTGAAATAGCTATTGCCTTTACAGCCTGATTGAGTGCACCTGCGCCTACCGCCTGAACCTCAACCTCACCGTTTTCACGGATTACCGCCGCAATTGCTCCTGCTACTGATTTTGGTACTGATCTTGCCGATACTTTTACAACTTCCATTTTCTTTCCTCCGTGGTTTTCAGCATCTGATTCTCTTTACAGAGGTACAAATGCCGGTCTTCTCATCAACCTCAATAACCGCACCGCATACTTCGCACCGACCTTCGGCGTATTCATATCTTTGAGGATAGCCTGTTATCATGTTGTTGATGATTATTTCCTTCTTGATGCCAAGCACGGAATCCATAACTCCGGTCATGCCGACATCCGTAATATAACCCGTACACCCTTTTAATATCTCTTCATCTGCTGTCTGGACATGGGTATGTGTACCAAGCACCGCAGAAACTCTGCCTGCAAGGTAATGCCCCATTGCCTTCTTTTCAGAAGTGGCTTCAGCATGAAAATCTACGATTATAACCTTTGAATTTATCTTTTCAAGTATTCTGTCTATGCAATGGAACGGATTTTCAAGATTTTGCATGAACACAGTACCGAGAAGATTTATCACCGCAACCGAATACGAGCCGAAATCAAGCACCGTATAGCCCTTGCCGGGAACGCTGTCGGGATAATTTACGGGACGGATAACAGTATCCGATTGCTCGTAAAACGCATCCATTTCCTTGCGGCGAAAGCAATGATTGCCTGTTGTGACTGCGTCTGCACCGCTGTCAAGAAGATACCTTGCCGTAACGGGAGTAATGCCGTTTCCGTCAGCTGAATTTTCTCCGTTGACGATAACAATTTTGGCATTATACTCATTTTTCATGGCAGGAAGCTTTTCTCTCAGTACAGCGCAGGATTTTTGTCCCACAACGTCGCCTATAAAAAGAATATTAATCACTGTAAGCCGTCTTTATCTTTCTATAATCTGCTCTCTGTCAGGACCTACGCCTACCATTGAGATATGGCAGTCGCAAAGCTCCTCAAGTCGCTCGATATACTTCCTGCAAGCATCGGGAAGCTGTTCAAAGCTGCGGCAGGAGGAAATATCATCGCCAAAGCCCGTAAGCGTTTCATATACGGGAGTGCAGTCTGCAAGCTCCTCAATAGACGCGGGGAAATTGTTAAGGACAGTTCCATCGGGCTTTTTATATGCTACGCATACATTCAAATCACCGATACCCGAAAGTGTATCGAGCTTGTTGATTGCGAGAGATGAAAGTCCGTTTACTCTTACGGAGTGGCGAACGATAACAGCGTCAAACCAGCCTGTTCTTCTCGGTCTGCCTGTGGTAGTGCCGAATTCTCCGCCCTTGCTGCGAATGGTTTCGCCTGTTTCATTTTCAAGCTCGGTGGGGAAAGGTCCTTTACCTACTCTTGTAGTATACGCCTTTGCAACGCCGATTATGTTGGATATAACCATAGGGCCTACGCCCGTACCCACGCAAACTCCCGCAGAGAGGGGGTGCGATGAGGTAACATAAGGATATGTTCCGAAATCAATGTCAAGAAGCGTAGCCTGCGCACCCTCGAACATTATCGTCTTTCCTGCCTTTGAAGCCTCGTAAACGAGAACGGAAACATCATCAACATACTTTGCAAGACGCTTGCCGTATTCGGTGTATTCTTCAATGATAGCGTCAAGGTCATGCGCCTCGCCGCCGTAAACCTCGGTAATTATCTTATTTTTAAGCTCACCCGTTGCTCTCGCCTTCTGTGCGAAAACATCGGGGTTTACAAGGTCGCAGACTCTTATTCCGCAACGCTCGTACTTATCCATATAGCACGGTCCGATGCCTCTTTTGGTAGTTCCTATATCGGAATTACCCCTGAATTTTTCGGAAAGCCCGTCAAGCGTGATATGCCACGGCATAACAACATGAGCTCTCGGATCAATCTTCAGATTGTCAAAGGATACGCCTCTGGGAGAAAGGCTGTCAATTTCGCCCAATAAATCCTTGGGATCGAGAACAACACCCGCACCGATAAGGCAGGGAGTATTCTTATAAAGAATTCCCGACGGGATAAGGTGGAGCTTGTAGGTTTCACCGTTGCTTACAACGGTATGTCCTGCATTGTTGCCGCCCTGCGAGCGGACAACCATATCAGCTCTTGACGCAATAATGTCGATTATCTTGCCCTTTCCTTCGTCACCCCATTGAGTTCCTACGACGATATTTGCCGGCATTAGAAGTCCTCTTTTCTTTGTTAAAAATTGTAATATGGTATATACTCCGATTATTCAGAGCAAAAAGCACACTAACATTATATCAAAGTATAATGCAAAATGCAAGATATTTTTTTGTATTCTTTTAAAATGGCTCTCTGACAAAATAACCGTATGCGGATTCAGATTTCCGCATACGGTTATTGAACACTGATTAATAGGAGGAAACTGAGCTTCTTTGCAGATAGTTCACTATTCCGTCAACAATAGCCTGTGCAATTCCCTCCTGATGAACGGAATCGGCAAGAGCCATTGCGTCCTCATAGTTGCTCACAAAGCCCATTTCAATAAGCACAGAGGGGAAATCCTGCTGCTTTGTCGTCCACATATAGCTGTAATGGTCGCCTCTGTTGCAGTCGGCTCCGTCCGAGTAAACATTGTTTGTAAAATAGCTCGAAACGCTGTTTGTCAAAGCCTCGGCAAGCGGCTGTGAGTATGAGGTATAGTAATAGCACTCAGTACCTCTCGGTGTTTCATACCCCGCCTTGTTTGAATGGATAGCTATGTACAAATCACAGCCGTAATCCCTTGCATAATAGGGTCTGCGTATTGTATCATAGAATTGATTTTCTGTATTGAGTCTGATAACGTTCACTCCCATAGCGGCGAGCTTTTGTTCAACGAGCTTTGCAACGGCAAGGTTTGCGCCCGCTTCTTCAATATGGCCGATTGCACCGGGATCCATGTATCCGTATTCGGTAAGGCCGTGGCCCGGATCAATAACTATGGTCATGTTGGAAATGTCATTTGTAAGAATTTCAAACTTGAAGGTAAGCTTACCCTCGGAATCGTAGGTTGCGCTGTTTCCTGCATAAACTCCGGGCTGACGCAGCTTCAGGACAAGTCTGAATTTAGGAGCTCCGCCGATTTCTACCATCTGCCACTCGCCTGCGCTGAATACCGTACAGTTTTCAAATGAGGGCAAAGCCGTAACTGAGGTTATATTATCAAAGGTGATATAAATATATTCAGCCGTAAAGCTGTCAAGGTAGAAATCTCCGTCATAGCCGGAATAATATTCGTTTCCGACGGGAGTTACGGTAAATGTAGCCTTATCCTCAAGCGTCATTGTTATAAACGAATCGCCGCCCGAATTACCGATTGCCTCAACAAAAAGCGGATTTTCTCCCATACCGACGCCTTCGACAAGCTCAGCGTCCTCAACAAGGAATCGCTTACCCGATGTAGTTACATAGTATTCATCCCACGCACTCTTATAGTAATCCAGCGTTCCTGCGGGGAGCTGTCCGACATTCGGAGGATTTACAGAGTCGGTGTTATAACCGTCATAAATGTACACAAAATCCTTATTGAGCCTTACATAGGTAACGCCTGTATCCTCGGATACACCCGCCGAAAGCCTGCCGACAATTTCTCCCGTACCGAGCGAGCTTTGGTCTTCAGTAATATCATCAACAATTTCGACTTCTTCCTTGGGCGGCTCAACAGCATTTACGGTTACATCCGCACCGATGTATGTCCTTGAATATCCTGAATATTCAGCATAAATTTCTATGTTGCCGAGATACTGCTCCTCGCCGATAATGCCCTCAGGGACGGTTATCTTGCCTGTGAAAGCGGCATAAGAGGAATTTATATCAACAACATCGGATTTTGCATTTTCTGTAAGCTCTACGGTAACTCCGCCGAGCGTTGCCGTAACATAAGAGCCCTTATACGCAACAGCGAGTACAGAAACAGAGGTAGAGCCGTCAACCGCCATAGATTTGCCCTGCGATACGGAGCTGCCGATAGATTTTAATACATTGATGGTACGTTCTATATTATAATAAATTGTCTTGCCCTTGTGTGTAATTACAAAGGTATTCATACCGACTTCAAGGGGTTTTTCAAAGTAGAAATTTCCCGCTTCGTTAAGCTCTAATTTCTCACCGTCAAAATAAACGTCAAAATTTTCGTCAAATGTGCCCATGAAAGCAACGGAGGTATCATCTGTAGAATAGCTCGTGTAATACGGCGAGGTCATTTCAAGGTCTTCAAAAAGGCTGTCTACATTAATCTGTTCGTTGAAGTACTTAACCATTGTGGTTGTAGTGCTGAGAATATCCTCGTCAAGTGCAGTGGCAGAATACATTACACTTCCCCAGCAGTTTTCATATTCATCTGCCGTTACAAGCTGTCTTAACAGCTGGTCCTCAACACCCCAGCCGTATTCATCTGTTCCTATTTTTTCGTTATGATGAACAATATACATAGGCGTATTGTAGGTAAGTCCCACGTCGTTCCACCATGAGGTTATTTGTTCAAAGCCTACGGTTTCATCTTCGAGTGAGCCATCGGCGTTTACAACAATAAAGTCTGCAAGACCATCCTTGACAAAGTCCTTTGTATCTGCAAAGCCGTCATAATATGCGGAAAACTCTGCATACGTATCGGAGCCGTCCTCGTTTTCGTCATAGTTTGCCCAGATGTCAGCCGCGTCAAGTCCGACTGCTATTGTGTTATTTGTCATGTGTACAACATCGCTGACAATGCCGAAACGGTATTCAACAGCGTCGTACAGCCAGTTTACATAGCCTATTCCGGAGCCTGTCTTCATGTACTCGTCATACGAGGAATTGCCGATACCCGAATAAAAACCTGTCAGAATTATTCCCGTGCAGGGATATTTTATTGCGAACTTATGCGCCTCATTAACAAGAAAATCGTTTTTATCGCTTAATTCCGGCGTATCCGAGAGCGTCTTTCCTATATCAAAGTATACAAATCTCTGCATACCCTTTTTCATGGATAAATTAAGCGCCTGCTCCAGCTTGCTTCCCGATTCGTTCATATCGGTCGAATAATATGTATCTTCACCGTAGGGATTTATGTACACGCCGTTAAGACCGTAGGACATCAGCGTGTCCAGACGGTCTGAAAACTCCTGTTCAAAATTATCTGCACTGAAATCCTCAAGATTTACAGTTGCCGCCCTGAGATTTTCCGAAAGGTTTAAATTTTTTTCGGTAATCGGTGCGGGCGCTTCAGGCGACTGCTGCTCTGTGGGAGCTTCTGTTTCGTTTTCCGAAGCAAACACTCCGTACATCGGAGATAACAGCACAGATGATGTGATAAGCGCGCTTACACAAGCTCTAAATAGTTTTTTCATGCTACACCTTTCTGCTAATGTATAAACCTATACAAGCAGCGGCTTTATTGCCGCAATTTCCTTCTGCACCGCCGACGAAACACTGCTGTCGGGAGTAAAAATAAACTGATAGCTGTACAGTATTACTCCTGCATAGGCATTTGCGGTGCGTGATTTTTCTATCTGACGTTTAAGTATTTCGGTATCGTTTATCCATTCGTATTTTCCGCTGCCTGCCCAGGTATCCTCCGTGCCTATCTTATAGACGGCAAGACCGGGAATAAGCTCTTTTCCCGTCCCCGCAAGCATTTCATCCCATTGCTCGACCACATCTGCAAAGGGCTGACCGGAATTTTCAAAACCGTAATATATCTGAGGCGCCATATAATCAACATAGCCTCTTTCACTTGACCACTTTTCAACGTCGGCATAAAGCTGTTCGCGGTTGTTTGTAACGTTACCCTGTGCGCTGACACCGAAAAGTGCCGTCGGATTGTGCGCCTTTACGGCTTTGTACATCTCATCTACCATTTTTGTGCAATTATCAAGTCTGAACTGCTCAAGGCTCGAATACCCCGATGCAGAAAAAGCTATGCTATCGAAGCTCAAATCGGTAGTGGGATAGAAGTAATCGTCTATATGTACTCCGTCCACATCGTATTTTGAAACTATCTCCGCCGCACCGAGCGCAACAAGCTCTCTTACTTCATCATAGGCGGGATTGAGCCACCAATGATTATTGACATTAACGATATAATCGCCGTTTTTCTCATTATACCACTTTCTTGTGAGGTAATTACCGCTTACCTGCGTAATGTCGTCATAATAATAGCAACGCAGAGGATTTACCCACGCATGAAAGGAAATATTCCTCTTGTGCGCCTGCTCTATCATCACTTCAAGCGGATCATAATCGGGAGCAACGCCGATATAGCCTGTGCAGTATTCCGACCAGGGGTAATAGTCAGACTTGTATAATGCGTCGCCGAACGGTCTTACATGAACAAACACCGTATTTATCCCAAGCGAAAGGCAGTTATCGTAATATTCACCTATGCCCACTTCAAACTGGGATTTTGTTTTACCCGTAAGTATCGGGTAAAGCTCGGAGTACCATATCCACACGCCGTGTACGGTTTTGTGATTTAACGCTGTATAGCTGTTCTGAGGAAGCTCGGACGGATAATCGGTAACATCCTCTTTCGTAGGAGTATCCGTTTGCGGTGGTTTTGTTACTGTCTGCGTCGTTGTTGTCGTTTCGGTTACGGTGACAGAGGTTTTCGGAACGTCATATCCATCGTCAACCGTGGGAATATCAGAATTTACCTCAGATTTCATTGTCTGCTTAGGTGTTTCGGGAACGCTTTGCTCCTGTGAGCGGGAATTTGCAGGCGTTTGGGGCTTCGGTGACGTATCTGAGGTTTCATCTGTATTTTTTCCGCCTGTTGTCGTCTGAGTGGGAATACTCTCTACCGGCTTTTCCGTGCCTGTCACGGGTACACCGGATATATACGCTCCGTTAAGGTAGGTTGCGGTTGTTTCTGAGCTTCCGTTGACAAATACCACGGGAGCCGAGCAGCCGCCGATAAACAGCGTTGCCGATAAAAATAAAGCAGCAAACTTAATTACTGTCTTGAATTGCATATCTTTTCCTTCCGAATTTAAGGGATTTTGCCGTTTGATAAAGGGTTTGCCCCGTCATTCAACCCGGCAAGCCGCAGCGAAGCCGCGTTAAAGCTTCGGTTGGTGGTTTAATCACAACCGAAACCGAATATACAACCCGCCGCCATAAAGGCAGTGGACATTTTGCCTGAGTTATATAAGCGGATTTCCCGCAATATACACGAGAAAATTTTATCATTATCAGATAACTACTCAAGTATGAAGTCATGAAAAATATATTTTTTTTCTCACCTTTTACTTTAATAAATATAAAATTCTATCAATATGTGAAATTTAATTTTCATAATTGTGCAAATTACACAAATAAAAACGCATTTAAAAATCCTTTCAAAAGCGTCTTTTTACCGCATTTGAGAGCGTTGAACCGAAATTGATAATTTCTTGACATTTCAGCCGTATTATTGTATAATGTATCGTATATCAGTACAAGAGGAGGACGACCTAATGGAAATCAATGAAACAAAGGGACTTACCCTTACCGAAAAGATTATCAAGGCACACATTGTTGACGGCGAGATGATCAAGGGTACGGAGATAGGTCTTAAAATCGATCAGACGCTGACACAGGACGCAACAGGTACAATGGCATATCTTCAGTTTGAGGCTATGGGTATCGACAGAGTAAAGACAGAGAAATCTCTTGCATACATCGACCATAACACGCTTCAATCCGGCTTTGAAAATGCCGACGACCACCGCTAC
This sequence comes from uncultured Ruminiclostridium sp., assembly GCA_944386545.1. Classification (GTDB taxonomy): domain Bacteria; phylum Bacillota; class Clostridia; order Oscillospirales; family Ruminococcaceae; genus Ruminiclostridium_E. The sequence goes on along the minus strand of CALXBK010000007.1, from coordinate 61,418 downwards.
ATAGGCAGCGTTGCTAAAAAACACGGAATTTATTTCTCACGCCCCGGCAACGGCATTTGTCACCAGGTACATCTTGAGCGTTTCGGCAAGCCGGGAAAGACGCTTATAGGCTCGGACAGCCATACCCCCACAGGCGGCGGTATCGGTATGCTCGCAATGGGTGCGGGCGGTCTTGACGTTGCTGTTGCAATGGGCGGCGGAGCATATTATATCACCTGCCCCAAGGTAGTAAAGGTAAACCTTACGGGAAAGCTCGGCGACTGGGTTTCTGCCAAGGATGTAATTCTTAAGGTGCTTCAGATAATGTCGGTTAAGGGCGGCGTAGGCAAGGTTATAGAATACTGCGGCGACGGCGTTGCAACACTCAGCGTTCCCGAAAGAGCGACTATTACCAACATGGGCGCAGAGCTCGGCGCAACCACCTCAATATTCCCCTCCGACGAAACGACCAGAGCATTCCTCAAGGCTCAGGGACGTGAAGAGGATTATGTAGAGCTTCATGCAGACGCAGACGCTGTATACGATGAAGAAATCACGATTGACCTTTCAGCGCTTGAGCCTCTTGCGGCTTGTCCTCACAGCCCCGACAACGTAAAGCCGGTAAAGGAGCTAGGCGCTATAAAAATTGATCAGGTCTGCATAGGCTCATGTACCAATTCTTCCTTGCAGGATATGCTTAAGGTAGCGCACATTCTCAAGGGCAGAACGGTACATCCCGATGTCAGCCTTTCGATTGCTCCCGGTTCAAAGCAGGTGTTCAATATGCTTGCCGACTGCGGCGCATTATCAACTTTAATCAGCGCAGGCGCGAGAATACTCGAAAGCGCTTGCGGTCCTTGCATAGGCATGGGACAGTCTCCCAACTCAAAGGGCGTATCACTTCGTACCTTCAACAGAAACTTTGAAGGCAGAAGCGGAACAAAGGACGGTCAGATTTACCTTGTTTCTCCCGAAACGGCGGCTATTTCAGCTCTTACCGGCGTATTCACCGACCCGAGAGCTGCAGGCGATATGCCCCCGTATGTAATGCCCGAAAAGTTCCTCATTAATGACAACATGGTCGTTGCTCCCGCTTCTCCCGAAGAAGCACCGTCCGTTGAGGTACTCAGAGGTCCTAACATCAAGCCCTTCCCTGTAAACACTCCTCTTGCACAAAGCATAAAGGCATCCGTTTCTCTCAAGGTCGGCGACAATATTACCACAGACCATATTATGCCCGCAGGAGCTAAAATATTACCTCTGCGCTCCAATATCCCCGCTATTTCACAGCATTGCTTCACGGTATGCGATGATACCTTCCCCGAAAGGGCGAAACAGCTTGGTCAGAGCATTATCGTCGGCGGCGCAAACTACGGTCAGGGCTCGTCAAGAGAGCATGCCGCACTTGCACCCTTGTACCTCGGTGTTAAGGCTATTATCTGCAAGTCCTTTGCACGTATCCACAGACAGAACCTCATCAACAACGGTATTCTCCCCCTCTGCTTTGTAAACGAGGCAGATTATGACAGCATCGACCGTGATGATGTTCTTGAGCTTGAAGGCGTCAGAAATACAATAGAAAACGACGGTAAGATAGTCGTTAAGAATATTACAAAGGGTGCTCAGTACGAAGTAACCTGCGAGCTGTCCGAGCGCGGCAAGGGCATGATTCTTGCAGGCGGTCTGCTTAACTTCACAAAGCAGGGCTAATACCTGCGGCAATTAGAAGCTCCTCGTGCCTCAGAAAAAGAAAGGAAACCATACAATGGAAAAAATCACCATGACTACCCCCATCGTTGAGATGGACGGAGATGAAATGACCAGAATAATCTGGCAAATGATAAAGGACATTCTCATTTGCCCTTATGTTGGCCTTAAAACGGAATATTACGACCTCGGACTTGTACACAGAAACGAAACCGACGATCAGGTTACCGTTGATTCCGCAATCGCAACAAAAAAGTACGGCGTTGCGGTAAAGTGCGCTACAATCACTCCCAACGCACAGAGAATGACCGAATACAACCTGAAAGAGATGTGGAAATCTCCCAACGGTACTATCCGTGCAATCCTCGACGGTACGGTTTTCAGAGCTCCCATAATCGTAAAGGGTGTTACTCCCCTTATCCCCACCTGGAAAAAGCCAATCACAATCGCCCGTCACGCATACGGCGACGTATACAAGAACAGCGAAATGAAGGTTACTGCCGGAAGCAAGGCTGAGCTTATCGTTACCGACAAGGACGGAAACGAAACAAGACAGCTCATTCATCAGTTTACCGATTCCGACGGCATAATCCAGGGACAGCACAACATTGATTCAAGCATTGCAAGCTTTGCAAGGTCCTGCTTCAATTTTGCGCTGGATACAAAGCAGGATATCTGGTTTGCAACAAAGGACACCATCTCCAAGAAGTACGACCACACCTTCAAGGATATTTTCGCAGAGATTTACGAAAACGAGTACAAGGAAAAGTTTGAGGCGGCAGGAATTGAGTATTTCTACACCCTCATTGACGACGCAGTAGCAAGAGTGGTACGCTCTGAGGGCGGCTATATCTGGGCTTGTAAGAACTATGACGGCGATGTAATGTCCGACATGGTTGCAACCGCTTTCGGAAGCCTCGGAATGATGACCTCCGTGCTGGTTTCTCCCGACGGCGTTTACGAGTACGAGGCGGCACACGGAACAGTTACCCGCCATTACTACAAGCACCTTAAGGGTGAGGAAACCTCTACAAACTCCGTTGCCACCCTGTTTGCATGGACAGGCGCACTCAGAAAGCGCGGCGAGCTCGACGGCAACAAGGCGCTTTCCGACTTTGCGGATAAGCTTGAAAAGGCTACAATCAAGACGATTGAGGACGGAGTTATGACAGGCGACCTTTATCTCCTTTCAAAGCTTGAAAACAAGAAGAAGGTCAACACAGAAGAATTCCTTTTGGAAATCAATAACAGACTTAAGGAAATGATGTAATTAATAGACTTACTCTACAAGGAGGTACTGTTTTGTCAAAAGGCATCAATATCTCAAATTCAGTAATTCGCAGACTACCCCGCTATTACCGCTTTCTCGGAGAGCTTGAAAAGCAGAATATCTCAAAGATATCCTCAAGAGAGCTTTCCGAAAGAATGAGACTTACAGCATCGCAGATAAGGCAGGATTTAAACTGCTTCGGCGGCTTCGGTCAGCAGGGCTACGGGTATAACGTATCTGAGCTCAGAACGGCAATCGGACATATTCTCGGCGTTGACAAGCACCGTAAAACCATACTTATCGGTGCGGGCAACCTCGGAACGGCGCTTGCGGTACATATTAATTTTGAAAAAAGCGGCTGCAAGCTTATCGGAATATTCGATTCAAACAAGTCCATAATAGGCAGTCCGTTAGGCGAGCACACTATTCTTGATATTGACAACTTAGAAGCCTTCTGTAAAGCCGAAAAACCCGAAATTGCCGTGCTGTGCATACCGACATCTGCGGCAAAGGCTATCGTTGACAGACTTACGAAGCTCGGAATACATTCCTTCTGGAACTTCTCGCATTTCGATATTTGCACCGAACATTCGGATATAACCGTCGAGAACGTTCACCTCGGTGACAGCCTTCTGACGTTATCATACGGTGTAAATAATCGTAATACCTCCGAGAAAAAATAACACAAACAAAAAGCGGTTCTTCTGAGCCGCTTTTTTATCTATGAAAATATTATAATAATAGAACAAAACCGCCGTTCATAAAACGGCGGTAATATGTACATTTGTGTTTAATCAGAATGCAAAATAATCGGGAACAGAGGAACCGGTAACAGGCGCATATCCTACGATAGGACCGATTTCGTCGGGACCGTCAGCCTCGAATACCGTACCGTATTTATCGTTTGTGGCAACATCGAAATACTTTCCTATAACGCCTTCCTTGATAACCGCACCGTTGGAAAGATAAATCTTGCCGTCCACGTTCTTAACTTCTTTGAGAAGCTCGCCCGTAAACTCGGTAATCTCCTTGGAAAATGCGTTGTTTAAGAATAACATACTATTCGCTTCCTTTCACATCAAATTGTTTTTAATATTTACAACGGCTTCAAGCTCCTGTGCCAGGCGTGAAATCGGAAGCCCGACAACATTGAAGAAATCACCGTTAATGCGCTTTACAAACAGCGCCCCGTACTCCTGTACGGCATAAGCGCCCGCTTTATCCATAGGCTCACCCGTGCGGATATATGCGTTTATTTTATCATCGCCGAGCGGGTAAAATTCAACCTCTGTTCGCTCACAGAACGTGTGGCGCTTGTCGGGTGAAAGAATGCAAACACCCGTCAGTACCTCGTGAACCCTGCCCGAAAGCGATTTTAACATATTAAAAGCGTCCGTTTCGCCCTTTGGCTTGCCCATAATTCTGCCGTCAAGAGCTACAACCGTGTCAGCTCCTATAACAACGGCATCGGGATAAGACTCAGCGACCTCTTTAGCCTTTTGCTCAGCCAAAAGCGTTACCGCTTCTTTCACAGAGGAGTTTTCGGGTATCAGCTCCTCTTTAACGGCAGGAACTGATAAAAAATCATATCCGTAATTTTTCATCAACTCAATGCGCCTCGGAGATTTACTTGCAAGAATCAGCATTTTGCTCGTCCCCGTAAGCCTTTTTATAGTTTTCGATACACTCCTCGATAATTTCAACCGCCGCCTTGTGTCCCATTACCTCGTTTACTGCGGTTTCCTTGCCTTCAAGCTGTTTATAAACACGGAAAAAGTGAAGCATTTCATCAAATATATGCGAGGGCAGTCCCTCAATGCTTCTGTAAGAGTTGTAATTGGGATCTTCAAAGGGAATTGCTATTATTTTCTGATCCATTTTGCCGTTATCCATCATGTTGATAACACCGATGGGATAGCACTGGACAAGCACCAGCGGAACAAGAGACTCGTTGCACAATACAAGCACGTCAAGCGGATCTCCGTCATCAGCGAGTGTTTTCGGGATAAACCCGTAATTTGCGGGATAATGGGTAGATGTATATAAAATTCTGTCCAGAATAAGCATTCCGGTCTTTTTGTCAAGCTCGTACTTTGATTTGCTTCCCTTTGAAATTTCTATAACCGATAAAAAATCGACGGGAGTAACTCTGTCGCTGTCAATATCATGCCAGATATTCATAACTCCGTCCTTTCTTTCGTGAGTAACTTATAATAATTTTCAGCCTGCTTTACATTATACAACATTTTGCCTTAATTTTCAAGTGATATGAAAACATTTTTCATTAATTAAAAAATCCTGCCTGATTAAGACGGTTTTTTTGCATATTAATCCGAGGGAACGATATAGTAAACACGTTCTTCGGGCAACGCATAACCGAGCTTGTCTCTTGCGATGGATTCTATATATTCAATTCTGTATTCGCCCTTAAGATAACGGTTTAACTGTCTGTTGCTGTCCTCTACCGCTTCAAGCTGTGCGGTTACTTCGGAAAGCTCCGAGGACTTTGAAAAAATCTCGACCTGCACGGTTATATAGCTGTAAAAGCACACGCCTATCGCTAAAAGCATTGCAGGAACAAGCACAAGCAGAAGCTTATTAAATTTTTTTGACTTTTGCTTTAATTGCAACGCTTCGCGCACCGTGGTCACTTCCTCCGATAGTATTTTTCTCATTATACACCATTTTGGTATGAATATTCAAGCGAATTTTGCGATTTTTAATTTTGCCTATAATAAATTCGTGAATTTTTACAAACGGCAATTTAGATTTATGTATAATTGCGACAAAAGTTTTTGAAAGCGGAAGCACAATTTTTTTATACGCAAATCGCAATATGCGCTTCAGAACCTTTATGAAAGAGGAGTAAACAGCCTTTACAAGCCGCCCGACCGTCAGAAAATAAGCGGTCGCCCCCAAAAAGGCAGATACGAGATACATAAATCTGAAAATACCGCCAAGCTGTACCGAAAGACCGAACAGCACAAAGCCGCAAAGGGAAAGGTAAAATAAATCCTCGACGCCCACGGCAAAGCTATTGTGACGTATGCATACTCTGAGTAACCTTAAAAGCTCATAGCCAAAGCCGAGAATAGCTCCGCAGACGAAATAATAGCAAAGAGAAAGTGTAAAAACAGAATCCATACGGCGCTCCTATCTGAAAATGCGAGTAATAAAATTATCTACCGCTTTTTCTTTGTTATCGTCGTATGAAAAAAGGGTAAAATGCCCTTCTATCTGCAGCCTGTCGCCGTCAGAAAATGCGGAAACGAGAGTTAATCCGTCTCCCTTTATTTTCAGATTGCCGCAAACCGTATAAAGCAATATCTGCTCCTCGGTCGCGCTGAGTATTTCGTTTACTCCGCTTACAGTCAGCTTATTTCGCCCTTCAAGGCTTAGTATATGCACTTTGCTCATTTTACCGCTCCTTAAAAATAGTCACGGTAAATAATATTCAGGGGCAGTCCGATTTATTCAAAAACCTGTCCTTTAAACTACCTCGTACAAATCCGAGGCTCCGTCCTTGCCGACAACCTCAGCCACTTTAAGCACCCTTACCTTAAGAGGAGTTTTGCCCATGTTGATTTCAATTATATCGTTAATTTTAACGTCGTAGGAGGCTCTTGCGGCTTTGCCGTTGACGAATATCTTCTCTGCGTCACACGCCTCGTTAGCAACCGTTCTGCGCTTTATAAGGCGTGAAACCTTTAAATACTTATCAAGTCTCATAAAAAATCCCTTTAAAAAACTAAACCGGAGACGGCTCACCGTCCCCGGTCAAAAAATCAAAACGAATTACTTTGAAACAGCGTTCTTTAAGCCTGTACCTGCCTTGAAAGCGGGAACCTTGGAAGCTGCAATCTTGATTTCCTTCTTGGTCTGGGGGTTAACGCCCATACGAGCTGCACGCTCACGAACCTCAAATGTACCGAAACCAACGAGCTGAATCTTTTCGCCCTTTGCAAGAGTTTCTGTAATGCTGTCTACAACTGCGTTAAGAGCCTTCTCTGCATCCTTCTTGGTGATGTCTGCCTTCTCTGCAACCTTTGCAACTAATTCTGCTTTTGTCATTTTTTGACCTCCAAAATATTTAAATATTATTTTAATGCTTTAAAAAGCAATTAAGACATAACGCCGTACGCAGTAAAATCAATTTCCGTTATCCGGCCTTGTAATAAAAGAAGCAAGCTTCTCATCATCCTTGCCGAGATAATCTTCAATGGATTTGCCTGCTGACTCAGCATTACGCTCAAGCTCTCTAAATCGCATTATAACCTTATTTATCTCAAATGTCAAGGCTTTTTCACTATTTTTTTTAACAAATTGTGATAAAATACAGCAGAGGAATAAAATTTCGCCAATTTTGCTCTCTGCGTCATCATCTTTTTTGTCGGAAATCAATAATTCAAGCTCTGAAAGCTTTTCTCTGAAGCTCTTGAATAAAACTGCCGTACCGTTAAATTCCGCGCCTGCGTTGGCGGCTCTTTTGTAAACCTTCTGCGCCTTCATCAATGCAGGAAGAATATCAGGTACGCTTTCAAGAGTATCGGCAACCGTCTGCTGGTGCTTGGATTGCTTTTTGAGCTGATCCCAGTTTTTCAGCACCTCATCAGAGTTGTTTACCTTTACATCCGAAAACACATGAGGATGGCGGTAAATCATCTTTTTTGCCACATCGTCACATATATCGGTAAATTCAAAGCGATTTCTCTCAGCCTCTATCTGACAATGGAAAACCGTCTGGAAAAGCAAATCTCCCAGTTCCTCCTTAAGCATTGCGGGATCGTCGCTGTCGATAGCCTCCATAACCTCGTACGCTTCTTCAAGTACATTCATGCGGATTGACTTGTGATCCTGCTCCCTGTCCCATACACAGCCGTTCTCGCTTCTGAGAATACGAGTAACCTCAAGCAAATCATCAATATCGTATTTATCTTTAAACTCAAAATCCAAATTATACACTCCAATACGCCAATAGCTTCATTTTAAAACGATAATATAATAATACTCCAAAAATTTAAAATATGCAAGAAAAAAATATTATTTTTTATTTTTTTGTAAGTTTAGCAATTGTTTGATATGCAGTGTACCGCTTAAAATTAGTAATATTATATAAACAATTGCACCGCACAAAACAGATGAAACCGTCGTAAACAATACAGAATAATCGGAAAAAACATAATTTGCTGTTAAATATGCCGTAAAAGCGCATATAGCCCCTGAAACAAGCGGTGGCATGAGCTTTCTTACAATGTGAAAATCAATGCCTGTGACATTTTCAAGTGCAAGATACCCGCCGAGTGCCGCAGCCGCATGGGATATAACCGTCGATATTGCCGCGCCGTTAATATTAACCTGCGGTATTGCTATGAGGAACACATTGAAAATCAGCTTAACCGCCGTAGAAAACAACATCAGCTTTACAGGCAGGTCGGACCGCCCTATCACCTGAAATACGGAAAAAAACGTGCTACACAGCGTAAGGAACACTCCGCCTATGCAAAGGATAAACAATGAAGCTTCACTCACTGCAACCTCATTTGCCCGAGACGGGAAAAGAAGCTCAAGAATATACGGCGACATCGCCGCCATACCGAGATACAAAGGGAAGCCTATGATAAAGTTTGATTTTATTACAACGGACAGCTTTCTTTTGAAAAGCTCCTTTTGCCCTATTGACCATACGGCGGCAATATCGGGCAACGCGCTTCTGCCGAACATTCCCGTAAAAGCAGGAATAAGCCCGAATACCGTTCCCGCAATTCCGCAATAGCTTCCGTACATGAAGTTTGCGAGCTTTACCGCCCCTCCCTGCTGCGATATAACCGAATAAAACTCCGAGGCAAAGTATGCGGAATTTTGAGCAACGGAAAAATCAAGACAGCGAGAAATTGTCACAAGGTCTATAAACGACGGAAGATTTGCGGCAACCGCGGCAAGAGATACGGGAAAGCATTCTTTTAAAAGCTCCTTTGCGATACTTAAAAAAGACTGCGTACCGTTATCACCTTTTAATAAGCGAAGCTCGTTTCTGAAAAGCTTTTTTCTTATAACAAGGCAGATAACAGCGCAAAGCTCGCTTACAGTCACCGCTGCAACCGCACACGCCGCCGCTATCGGCAGGATTGTGTCCATCGCCTGTGCTTCACTGCTTACCGTTTTGCCGTATACAGCCATTCCCGAATGATAGCACTCCATTCCGTACTTAACCGCCAGGAATGACAGAGTAAGTCCCACAGCGGCTCTGCTTACCGCTTCAAGTATCTGTGAAACGGCTGTCGGCGTCATATTTTTTAACCCCTCATAATAGCCCTTTATAACGGAGGAAATACAGCACAGAAATACCGACGGCGATATACAGAGAATTGCCCACAGGCATTGAGGAGAGCCTGCAACGATTTCGGAAAACGGCACGGCAAGCAATACTATAAGCGCACTTCCAAGCAGTCCGATTGTACCGAAGATAACAAGTGCGGTACGAAGCACCTTTTCTGTGTTTTTATATCTGCTTGCCGCAATATTCTGTGCAACGGATTTTATAATAACGGTGGGTATTCCTGCGGCAGTAACCGCAAATACGGGCATATAAAGGCTGTATGCGCCCGAATAGTAGCCCATGCCTATTCCCCCGATTATGTTTGTAAGAGGAATTTTAAAAAGCGCGCCTATTACCTTTGTGATTATCATCGAAATAAAGAGAATCATTGTATTTTTTGCATAGCTGTTTATTTTCAAAAAATCAGTCCTTTCGCTTTATTTTATTAGCAATAGGACAGGTTTAGAATAAGACTGCCGTTTAACTTGACTTTTTTACGGTTTTATAGTAAAATTTATAAGGCGACACCGCACAAAGATTGTGCGTCAGATGCACAGTCGGTTTTTTCGTCAGATGAAACAAAAAGCGGAATGAATACTTGATGTTTTCACGAGCATTTTTGTAAAATATGGCGGAAAAAGCGCAAGCAGATGACGTACAAAGCCATAAGGCGGTCTTTGTGCGGTGTCGCCGTAAAAGGATATATGTACGTTAAGCGACAAATAAATTATGCAAGGAAGTAATAATTTGGATATATCAATCACCCCCTCTTTGCTTCGCGGAAGTCTGAGGCTTCCGCCGTCAAAGAGCATTTCACACCGTTTGCTGATATGTGCCGCTATGGCTGACGGAGCTTCACAGATTGACAATCTGCTTGAATGTATGGACTCTCACGCAACGATAGACGCTCTGACTGCGCTCGGTGCAAAAATACAGGGAGAAAACGGGAAATACACAATAGAAGGCATAAAAGCTCCAAAATCAGAGGCGTTTGTTGATTGCCGTGAAAGCGGCTCTACGCTGAGGTTTATGATGCCGATTTTTTCCGCTTACGGCTGTGAGGCGGAGTTTACGGGACGCGGAAAGCTCCCTGAAAGACCGATTACCCCGATAATAAAGCCGATGTGCGACAACGGAGCGGTTTTCCGTACCGATAAAATGCCGTATAAGATAGGCGGCAGGCTCTCTGCGGGAAAGTATTATATCGACGGAAGCGTTTCCTCACAGTTTATTACAGGGCTTCTTTTTGCGCTTTCAAGGCTTGACGGCGACAGCGAGATTATTGTTACCTCACCGCTTCAGTCAAAGCCGTACATAGATATTACAATTAACTGTATGATGCGCTTTGGTGTTATTGTTACGCAAACCGAAAACGGCTATTTTGTAAAGGGCAATCAGCGCTATATTCCTCAGTGCTGTACGGTCGAAGCGGATATGTCACAAAGCGCATTTTTTGTTGTGGCAAATGTTCTCGGCTGTAATATCAATATTACCAACATAAACCCCGACACGCTCCAGGGCGACAGAGCAATACTCGATATTGCAGGGAAGTTCAGAAACTGCGGGGATTTATCGGTGATTAACGCCGCAGATATACCCGACCTTGTGCCGATTATTGCGGTTATGATGTCATTCTGGAATAAACCGTCGGTAATTTCCGACTGCGGCAGGCTCAGGGTAAAGGAATGTGACAGGCTCAAAGCTACCGCAGAGCTTATTAACGGGCTGGGCGGTAATATAACAGAGCATAAGGACAGCCTTGAAATTCGTCCCGTAAGCTCGCTTTGCGGCGGTACGGTAAACTGCCATAATGACCACAGAATTGCAATGGCGGCGGCGATAGCGGCTGTAAAATGCAAAGACCGGGTAATAATAAAGGACGCACAATGCGTAGACAAATCATATCCGAAATTTTTTGATGATTACACTTCTCTCGGAGGTATAGCAGATGTCATCTGAATTTAAATTCGGGGATTTTTCGGTTTCGATATTCGGAGAATCTCACGGAAAAGCTATCGGAGCAGTAATAAACGGACTTCCGGGCGGCTTTAAGCTGAATTTTGACGAGGTTCTTGAATATATGGCGCGCCGCGCTCCGAAAAAGGACGGCACCAGCACCAACAGAAGCGAAGCCGACTATCCCGAAATTGTTTCGGGAATGGTTGACGGCGTGCTGACAGGCACTCCTCTTTGCGCTGTTATTAAGAATACCGACCAGCACTCTGCCGATTATAAAAGCGTAAGCCATCTTGCAAGGCCCGGACACGCAGATTATACGGGATATATCCGCTACAACGGCGCGAACGATTTAAGAGGCGGCGGACACTTTTCGGGCAGAATAACCGCACCTCTCGTTTTTGCGGGCGCAGTTGCTTCTCAGATTTTAAAGAGCAAGGGTATAAGCTCTGCCGCACATATACTTTCCATCGGAGATATATGCGATGACAGCTTTCATCCCATAAATGTAAACAAGCAACAGCTTGAAGCGGTAAAAGCACGCTATCTGCCGCTTATCAATACCGATAAGGACGCACCGATGCGAGAAGCAATAAAAAACGCCGCAAATCAGCTTGACAGCATAGGCGGCGTTGCGGAATACTGCTGTATCGGCTTTCCTGTCGGAATAGGCTCGCCTATGTTCGACGGAATTGAAAACAGAATATCACAGCTTGTTTTCGGCGTTCCCGCAGTAAAGGGTATCGAATTCGGCATAGGCTTTGAAGCTTCCCGCATGAAGGGCAGTCAGAACAATGATGAATTTTGCCTTGAAAACGGAAATATCAAAACGAGGACAAACAACCACGGCGGTATTTTAGGCGGTATTTCAAGCGGTATGCCGATAATATTCCGCGCGGCTATTAAGCCCACTCCGTCAATTGCAAGAGCGCAGAATACCGTTGAATACACCGTTCCGGAAGAACAAACGCTTGAGATAAAGGGCAGGCACGACCCTTGTATAGTTCCGAGAGCCGTGCCCTGTATAGAGTCAGCCGCAAATCTTGCGTTGCTGTCCTACTTGCTGTAAAACACGCAGGAAAGGATTGATATTATGGCAGTACCTGTTCCGAGGTTTACTCTTTACGAACAAAAGGATATTGAAATTTTATTGGCATATATTTTAAGCAGAGTCGGAAACATGACGGTAAACGAGCTTATGTGCAGTACCGTTGACCGTGATTTTATCATGTATTTTGACTTTGTGAGCGCAATTTACGATATGCGTGACAAGGAGCTTATCACCATGGGCGAGGATAAGGATCCTGTCTGCTCCCCTACCGACAAAAGCAACTATCTTGCGGCGGAGCTTGCCTACACCATCCCCCTGTCCATAAGAGAGGATACCGTATATTACGCAAAGAAAATCACCGCGCGCACAAAGCTCGAAAAGGCGGTAAAAACTGAAATAATTGAAGTTCAGAACGGCTATCAGCTGTATATACGCTTTATCAATGAAATGGGCGGCGCTGACTTTATGGAGCTTAAAATATATGCCCCTACCTATGAATCGGCTGAGGATATGGAACGACGGGTATTCGACAATCCCGAAGGCACGTACCGCAGTGTAATAAACTACTTTATTCAAGGCTATCTCACCGTTTCGGAAGCGGAGCTTAACGGCACGCTCGGATATTAATTATTCAATAATGGGCTTGCCCCGTCATTCAACGTGGCAAGGCGCAGCGAAGCTGCGATTCAGTTTCAGTTGGGGTTCAATCCCCAACTGAAACTGAATATGGAACCCGCCTCCTTAGAAGCGAGGGACATCTTGCCTAAGTTATAAAATCAAAAGCTCTGTTCATAAGTGCGAACAGAGCTTTTATATTATTCAATTATCATAACTCCGTATTTTTTATTTATATACGGCTGTATTTTAATTTCACCGTCATCAGAATATACTCTGAACGAGCAGTCAAGGTAAACAAAGTCGTTTCCGCTTTTTGATAAAATCAAATCATAAACGGTTGCCTTTCGCACAAAGGAGTATATTCTTTCTGTATTGGATTTATTATCTGCGAGCTTAAGCGAAGCTGATATACCAAAATCGTTACAAACGATATATCTTCCGTTTCCGATAACAAAGCCCACGCTTTCAAGCTCATTCATAAGCGTTTCCTCATCGGACAGGAGCATTGAAAGCTGAGCTATCTCTGCAGATGTCACACAAACGGGAAGATTTTTGCTGTTCAAATCAAGCTTGCGAAGCTTTAACAATCTTTTTAAGGTTGTAGAATATACGCCCTGTTCATCATACATATCGCTTGAATCATAGCCCTTGTAATCTGAAATGCGGCTAAGGGACTTTGAAACGGAAGCATATTCTCCGCCTGACATTGCACCTTCGGGATCGAAAGCCATTGAGAAAAGAGAAATAAAAGCTCCGCTGAACGCTATTCCTTTGGAATAATATGTGAAATAGAGCTTATCCTGTGCAATTTGCGGATACCAGTTATGCTGACTTTGAGAAAGAATGTCAAAGCTCATTGCAACACCGCTTTGTGCTGTATATTCAAGGCATAAGGAATTGAGGGTCTCGGTAAAGGGTTTACCCTTTATCTTCATCTTATATACCGACAAAACATCATTTGTAAGGCGGTTATATTCGCCTAAAAGAGTTTCCATTTCCTGAGCGTCCGTACATTCTTTGATTTGCGGAATTGTACGGAGCAATCTGGCAAAGCTGTCGCTTATACTGCGTTGTGCGCTGTATAAAGCCTTTGCTTCATAAAGGTAATCATTGACGCACAGCCTGTCGCTTTGCACCAAAGGATCGCTTGAGGAAAGATTAAGCGCATTGACTATGCTGTCAGAATTTTCATAATAGCTGTAAAGCGTGCTGTAAGAGGAAAAAAATTCGTCGCAAAATTCGCCGAAGGTCGTACCGTCATCAAACTCGGAATTAAGCAAAGCATTCAAATCCTCAAAGTCAAACGCCGTATGCGTTGAGGTGTATTCCGCAAGCAGCTCTATTGCGGCACAAAGACGTTCGATGTCAGGCGAAGTAGGCGTTTGTTCCGTTTCATTCTCATTGTAATACAACGGAAAGGCGCTTATCGCAACAGGTTGCCCCCAAAATCCCGATAAAGCGCCGGATTTAAGCCCGATGGTAGCATAAAATGTAACCTTATCGGAAGATGATGCTTTGGGTACAGATAATGTTATTGTAGCATTTTTATCCTGAGCCGAAATTGAAGTAATCGAAGCCTTTGCAAAATCACCTCCAAAAACAAAGCTGTTTTTGCTTATGACATTAAAGCTGCCGTTGACAACGCTGAGCGACGCAGTAACGGTGATTTCCGTCTTTGACTGAACAACGTTTTGTATTTCGGCATTAACGTCGGTTTCATCGGCATTTATACCGAATGTCAGCGGAACGCTTATATTAAGAGCAGAGCTGTCAACACGGAAGGTGCAGCCGCAAAGAGCTTCTACGGCATCATCGACGGACTCCTTTTGTTCAAAGGAAACATAAAGCATACCCTCAGAAGCGCTTGTTCGCTCAAATCTGTCTATTTTCATTTCTTCGCCCGTTACCGAAAACATTTCGTTTGTCACGTTATCGGCAAAACGGCAATCCTTCAATACAAAATAAAAGCGGGCGTATGAGTCTGATATTTCAAAATCATCGGAAACAAATAGTATTTCAGGTGAAATAACCTGAATTACTGCGGAAACATCAAAGGCTGAATTAAGAACAGCCGTGCTTTTTACGGAAATAGAGCCGTTTGAATATCCACCGTTAATATCTCCCGCCAAGGTAACCGAAACTGTGGTATCGCCCGTGCGGACAAAGCTCTGAACGGTACAGTCCTTGAAAGCGCCGGATAAGATTATATCCTCAGCGGAAATATCCGAAGAAAAACTGCTCTTGTCAAGAGTGAGCTTGAATGTATTGATATTGCTGTCGGAGGAAATCTGTGGAGTATCCGAAATCAGAAGATAACCGGGATAAGAAACGTCAATCGCCGCGATAAGCTTCTTTTTGTTCTCGTTGGTGTTCTCATCAAAAGCGATGAAATAAAAATCGGGACAGTTTTTGACGAACAGCTCGTCTGTAAAGCTGATTTGTACGGCAGAGGGAGAAGCCACCGTTACTTCGGATACCTTTGAATACACGGTTGTGTATTCATCGTCGGAAAGCTTTATTCCCGATACTGCGTCAACGTCCGTCAGCTTATCATAGGAAATTACGGGATAAAATATTTCAATTTCGTCGGGGAATATTTCGGAATCGAAGGTCAGACCGTCAGCTGTTATATTTACGGAAAATTCGCCGTTTGAGGAATACTCTACCGCGCCGTCCGCCTTGACATCGGCAAACACGGGAATATTGCCGTCATTGCCGTTGCCGTTGAAATCGCAGGAGCAGAAAAGTCCCGTCACAAGCGAAAGAATTACCGTAACGCTCACAGCTTTTTTAAATCCGATTTTCATGTTATCGCATCCTTTCGTATTAAAACAAACACCCTGCAAAACCGTCAGAATTATCAGAAGCGTCGCTTTAAACCGATATATCAATAATTATAATTGGAATACTTAAATCCGTATGCCTGCGGTATGGGATAATAGTTAGAATTGTTGTAAATATCCGAGATGTTGTAATTATTCCATGTATCAACAAAGGGGGATATTTCCCTTTCCAAAAAATATGACAAATAATCATCGTTAAACAGGAAGTACTCGTACCATACCGCCGTACCCTCACCGTCGTCCCATGTAAGGTCGGAATGATACCATTCCCCGTCAAGCATCACCATATTCCACATATGCGGCTCCTCGGTGTCCGTGCCGACCACAAGGAGATTTTCTACGCCTATCCTCTGGCAAAGGTACTGAAAAGCGCGTGAATATGACTCACAAACGCCGGTTTGGTATACTAAAACTCCGAAAGCCTCATAAGTGCCGTATTCTTCCATAGAGTAATCGTAAGAGCAATTTTTCAAAACAGAGTCATGAATGCTGAGAAGATAATCGAAAAGGCTTTCTGCGCCGTCTGCCTGCTTTAGAATATAATCCGCCGCTTTAATGACCTGTTCGGTATTTGATATACATTCCTGCTCATCAAAATCATAGTTGAAGCAGACAGAATCCACATCACTGTGGCTTCCCGTCCAATTGCTGAAAGCAAGCGGAATATGGAAAAGAAGCGGGTTATCGTAATTTATACATCTCATGATAGAATATACGCGCTTGAAGGAAACGTTATCAATCGGAAGATATATTGTTTCCTTAAATTCAGAGATATTATCATACAGAAATTCATACAGTCTTTTATCGTCCGAATTCAACGAATTGTAGCCGTAAGAATAAATATAGTCTGTGCGCGGAGTTAGAATTACATAGGATAGATAATAAACATCGCTGTAGCTGCCGTTTTGTTCGGCTCTGATAAGGATACAGCAGGTTTCATCAACCTCTATGCCCTGTGACGGATCATAAAGGTAAGAATAAGTTGAATTTGCTTCGGGGAGACTTCCGTCAAGCGTATACCACAAGTTGAAATCAGAGTTTAAAAACAGCGTCTGAGCACAACTGTAATACCCGGAGCTCACGCTCGGTTCAACTGAAATCTCAAAATCCCCTTCAAGCTCAGATGAGCTGAAATTATATTCAAACGGCAGCTGGGCAGGAGGCTGGTCGGTATCTGTATCCGATGAAGGACTAAGCTGTGCTTTTCCCAGATAGGAAATGGTAAATTCAACTTTTCCTTTTCTTTGAGACGGTGCGACAGAAGCAAGCACCAAAGAAAAAACAACAATTATTAAATAGATTGCGGTAACCCTGTTCATAATACCCCCCCAATTCAAAATGTACAAATAGCTTTTATCCGATTTATTAAGGTCAATGGCTGTTATTTTTTGTCTTTAGCTTTATCCTTATATCCTCGCCGCAGAACACAAGCCGCCGCATGGAAAGAAGCCGCGAAACTATTCTGTCTGTATAACGGTTCTGAAGCTCGTTCAAGGTCATATTCGTGCTGACAACGGTAGGTCTGCCGAAATTTACTCTTGTATTGATTATTTCATACAGGCAGGAAACATAAAACTGCGAGTCAAATTCCGCACCGAGGTCGTCAAGCACAAGTAAATCACAGCTTTTAAGGGTAGCGAGTACCTCGCAATCCTCCTCGCTCTTATTAAAGTGTGCATTTTCAATTTTTCTCAGCAAATCGGGAACAGAGCCGTACACGACGGAATATTCCTTTTCAACAACTCTTTTTGCAATGGATAAGGAAAGGTGCGTTTTTCCAAGTCCCGTGCCGCCCGTCATAAAAAGGCTTTCATAAGGTACTCTGAAATCATCGGCATAGGACAGACAGATTTTGTAATTACGCTCCATGATGGCACGCGGCGAAAGCCCTTTAAGCTCTGTCATCGGAGAATCGCTGTAATAGGATAAATTAAAGCTTTCAAAGCAGGTAAGCCCCATAGGAAGGCTTTGACTGAGATTTTCAGCCGCTATTCTGCGAAGCTCATTTATAAAGCATTCGCACCTGCCGTCCTCATTATTTCCGGTATCACCGCATTTTTTGCAGGTGTATATTTCGTCGAGATAGTCCTTTGGATAGCCGTTTTTTGTAAGCGTATCAGCAAGGCTCTGCTGAAGCGCAAGGTTTTCATTCTTCAGCTGTTCAATCTGCTCTTTTATATTATCGGGCTTTGCAAGAATAATCCTTGCGAGCTTTTCGGTGGTCTGCGACAGCTTATCAATAATATCGGTTATTTCGGGATATTTTTGCTTTATTTCGTTATAGCGTGATATGTAAATTGAATTATTATGGTTGCGGCGTCTGTCTATAACGCCTTGTGCCTGTGTATAATAGGATGACGGATATGACATAAAAACCTCCGTTATGTGTAATCGTCAAGTATTGATTCATCTATGCCCTTGATGTCAAGCGATGAATTATTTTCGTTATTACGGGCATTTTCCCTGCGCTTTGCGGCAATCTGCTCCTTTGAGGTATAACCCTTGTCGTGCCAGCTTTCAAGCACCTTGTTTATATAGGGAAAAGAGAATTTTCCCTTTGAATTTACATTAAGCTCATAAGCGTATTCCACGATCTCGGCAGAAAAGCCCCAGTCATTGAACCAAACGGATATAAATTCCTTTTCCTTTTGAGTAAGCGCGCGGTTAATTCCGAAAATAGCCTTTACCTTATTTTCAGAGCTGTAACGCTTTTGCAATGCAGAAATATGCTCCTCGGCGGCGGCAAGGTTGTTTATGCCGTTTTCCGCCCAATCCATAGCCGCTTCCTTTAAAAAGGCGGGCGAGGACTTGTTTATCGAAAAGCAGTAATCCACAAGCGTGAGCGTTACCTCTGCGGGAAGTCCGATATGCTCCGTTATAGTTATCAGCGCATTTTGCTCGGCGTGCTTCAAAGGTCTGCCGTAAAGAGCTTCACAGGTCTTGAAAAGGAAGTTGATTATTTCATCGTCCGTAACCGTCTGAGCAATCTCCGCAGGGGAAAATTCGGGAGCTCTCAGTGCGGCGGTTTTAAGCTTAGCATAGTCAATCTGCTCATCAACGCTCTTTTCTTCTGTTTTTACCTGTACTGTCCTTTGTGTATTTACCGGCTGAGAAATTTCACTTGCAGGTACAAGCTCTCCCTCAGCTAAGGTCAGAAGTCCTACCTGCCGCCAGAAATCCATTGCGTCCGCAACATCGTCGGGACTTAACGATAGGTCTGCGGCAATTTTTAATATATCGGGGTATTCTCCGCTGTGGCGCAGAAAGTAAAGCAGTATTTTAAGACTGCTTGAGCTTGCGAGCTTTATGTATTTATCAACAACTTCAAACGGTACTGCAAAAACACCGTTCCAGCCGCCGAGATTAATTTTATAATTCATCATAAACACCTAAAAAAATTTATTTTTGACAGCAGTAAGAAAACTCCCGTAACCGCCTGTCTGAATTAAGAAATACGAATTTGCACATTCGTTCACAAAATAATTATAACACATTACCTTAAAAATTGCACTACCTTTTTGTATTTTTCATAAACAAAAAGAGATCGGCGCAATACCGACCTCTCTGCTTATCATTTCATCATGTGCCGATTAAAACAAAGCACACCTATGTCCCTTACAGACATTAAATAAATTATTCGGCGTCTGCCTTTTCGGTTGCTTCTTCAGCCTGTGCGGCTTCATCGGTAACAACTACCGAGTCGCCCTCGATATCCTCATCCTCATCGAAGAACTCGTCAAAATCCTCATCGCTCTCGATTACATTGTCAAACTCTTCAAATTCAGCCTCTTTCTCGGTCTTCTTTTTGAGATATATTCCAACTGCCGCAACTGCTCCCAATATTGCAAGAATAGCAATAGCAAAACCTGTAAACGCTTTCATTTTAACCTCTTTCCGGTGCCTTGCACCTATTAAATTAACATCATTATACATTATTTCTTAATGATTTTCAAGACATTTTTTAAATATTATGAAATATTAACAAAAAACCTATAAGTTTCCTGTTAAATTCATCAAAACAGAAAGTGCGGCTATGGGTGCAGTTTCACACCGTAAAATACGTTCTCCGAGAGAAGCCGCAGTAAAGCCGCGGGAAAGCGCATAATCTACCTCTTCCCTTTCAAATCCGCCCTCGCTTCCGATAAAAACTGCGATTTTCTTCCTTGATAAATCAAGCTCGGAGGTCTTTACTCCGCCGCATTCGTAAAATATAATCGCCGCAGTATCATCACCAACAGAATTTACCGCCGATTTGAAATCGGTGAAATCCGCAATTTCGGGAATTTTTCCCCTGCCGCATTGCTTTGACGCTTCATAGGCTATTCTTTGAAGTCTGACCAGCTTCTTTTCCGCGCTTTTTTTATCGGGACGTGAAACACAGCGTTTTGATACATACGGAACAACTCTGACTGCACCGAGCTCCGTTGCCTTTTGCACGATGAACTCCAGCTTATCGCTTTTGGGAAGCGCCTGATACAGCGTTATTTCAACATCAGGCTCTGCACTGTTTTTGCGGAAGCTTTCAATGCCGAATACCGCAACGCCCTCAATTGATTTCAGCGTACACAGATAGTCATTTCCGTTTTTGTCGCAAATAATCGCCTTATCGTTCTTTTTCATGCGAAGAACTGTTTTTATGTGCTTTGTATCCTCTTCATTCACAAAAATTACGCTGTTGTCAACATCTATTGACTCCGAGAAAAATCTCGGATAGCGCCATCGTTCCATTTCCTGCGTCATATCTGAATTTCCTTTACTCCTCGGGAGAGTTTTCAAATAGCTTGTTTATCATTCTGAGCAGTCCCGAATTTTCGGGTTTGCTCAGAGTGCTGTCATCATCAAGAATTTTACGGGCGGCGTCAGAGGTTATTTTAAGTATATCCATATCGGCGTACAAATCCGCGATTTTAAGCCGGGGCAAGCCGTGCTGACGCTTTCCGAAAAAGTCGCCCGGACCTCTTAGCTTCAAGTCCTCATTTGCTATTTCAAAGCCGTCTGAGGTCCTTGTCATTATTTCCATTCTCTGTTTGGTAAAATCGCTTTGATTGTTGGTTACAAGCACGCAATACGACTGCTGTGTTCCTCTGCCGACGCGGCCTCTTAGCTGATGAAGCTGAGAAAGTCCGAACTGCTCGGCGTTTTCTATTATCATGACAACGGCGTTAGGCACATCTACTCCGACCTCTACAACGGTTGTGGTAACCAGCACCTTTAGCTTGTTGTCCTTAAAGTCTCGCATAACCGCATCCTTTTCGCTCTGTGACATCTTGCCGTGCAAAAGTCCTATCGGGACATCGCAAAGACAGGTATTACGCAAGCCTTCGATATACTTTACCGCCGCCGCTTTTTCGGATATTCCCTCATCAATCAGCGGACAGACGATATACGCCTGAAAGCCCTCGTTTACATATTTCAGTATAAATTTATATAATCGCTCATGAAAGCTGTCGTCAACGGCGTAAGTTTTGATAGGCACTCTGCCCTTCGGCATTTCGTCAAGGACAGATATATCAAGATCGCCGTATATAATAAGTCCGAGCGTTCTGGGTATGGGAGTTGCGGACATAACCAGCACATGAGGCTCGTTGCCTTTTGAGCTTAGTGCGGCACGCTGATTTACGCCGAAACGATGCTGTTCGTCCGTTATTACAAGTCCGAGATTTTTAAAAACCGTACTTTTCTGTATAAGCGCCTGAGTGCCTATGACAACATCTGCACAGCCGCTTTCTATATGCTCTCTGAGAGCCTTCTTCACAGCACCCGTGCGGGAACCCGTGAGCAGAAGCACATTCACTCCCAGCGGCTCTAACAGCTTTGAGAATGTATCATAATGCTGCTGTGCAAGAATTTCGGTCGGTGCCATAAGCGTTGCCTGACAGCCGTTTAAAAATGCGAAGTATGCCGCCGCCGCCGCAACGAGAGTTTTTCCAGAGCCGACATCACCCTGCAGAAGCCGTTTCATGGGATACGCCTTAGTCATGTCGTCACAGCATTCTTTTATAGCTCTCATCTGTGCTGCGGTAGGCTCAAACGGAAGCCGAGCGTAAAAATCGTCCAGCGGCTTATTCTTCATAACCGACCCCGTCAGCCTGCGTGACCTTTTTTTAAAGAAATTAAGGCCTAACTGTAGCAAAAACAGCTCTTCAAAGGTGAGCCTGCGCTTTGCAAGCTCATATTCCGCGGCTGTTTTCGGAAAATGAATTCTTCTAATTGCGTCCTTAAAAGAAATAAGCCCGTATTCCGCACAAAAATCCGAGCTGAAATAATCTTCAAATTCTACCTCATCTATTGCATTTTTAATGCAGGAGGAAATTATGCCCTGCGACAACCCTTGGGTAAGGGGGTATCTGGGCATGAGCATATTGGATTGCTCCGCTTCGATAAAAATCGGAGAATGAAGCTCCCTGCGGAGAAAATCTCCCTCGGGCCTGCCGTAAAAGCAATACTCGCGGTCGAGCTTAAGCCGCGAAAAGGAATAATCGCTGTTGAAAAAGACAATAAGCATATCGCCCGTTTCATCGCTGACGATTGCCTTGAATACGGAAATTCTGCCGTAATAGGGGATAAGCTTTTTTGTAACTCTTGCCCTTACGACACAGCTTTCGCCGTTTACCGGCGTGCTTGCTATCGGCGTATGCGCATTAAAGTCGATATATTCTCTCGGATAATGAGTCACCAAATCGTAAGCGGTGAATACACCGAGCTTTTCAAACAGCTTTGCCCTCTTTTCGCCTACTCCCTTAATATATGTTACGGGAAAATTGGCAGTTTTTTTATTAGCCGTCATATCACTCTGCCGAAACAATGTAGTAATAAACAGGCTGTCCGCCGTTTACAAGCACAATTTCGATATTGTCGCTGATTTTTGCACGCAGAGCCTCGTACGCCTCCTGCGCCGTTTCATCGGTGACATCGCTTCCGTAAATTACGGTAACATAAGACGTATCGGAGCGTATCATCTTCTTTACAAGCTTTGTAAGAGCCTTTGTAACATCTCTTTCGACAAATGACAGCTTGCCGTTTTCCATAGCGAGAATTTCGCCCTTTTTGATGTTCTTGCCTTCAAAATCAGAATCACGAACGGCAAAGGTAATCGAGCCCGATGTCACGGTATCAATTGCGGCAGTCATTGCAACACCGTTTGCTTTAAAGTCTGCGGCTTCATCAAACGCCATCATCGCCGTAATACCCTGCGGGATAGTGCGCGTCTGAAGCACGGTGACATTTCTGTCGGTGAGCTTTACAGCCTGTTCTGCCGCCATTATGATATTCTTATTGTTGGGAAGTACGAATACATTGTGCGCAGGGGTAGCGTTTACTGCGTCAAGAATATCCTCGGTAGAGGGATTCATCGTCTGACCGCCCTTGACAATGACATCTGCGCCTAAATCCTTGAACAGCATTTCAAGTCCCGCGCCCGACGCAACGGATACAAAGCCGAATTCCTTTTCAGGCTTTACGGGGGCAAGTCGCTGCTTCTTCTGCATTTCAGCCTTTGCTGCCGCACCCTTGTGCTGTTCTTTCATGTTTTCAATCTTGAGATTAATGAGCGAGCCGTAAAGAATACCCTCTTCGAGAGCCTTACCGGGATGCTCTGTGTGAACGTGAACCTTGATTATGCTGTCATCGTCAACCACAACGACACAGTCGCCGATTGATTCAAGATAAGCTCTGAGCTTCATGGAGTCCCTTGCGGCATCGTTCTTTACAACGATAAACTCGGTACAGTAGGTAAATTCAATATCGGTTTCATAAGTACCTGCCGCATTTGTGACAACGCTTTCGGTCTTGACGTCAGATGAAGCCGCTTCAATCATTATTCCGTTGGAAATAACGGAAGCCATACCTTTAAGGATAACGAGATAACCCATACCGCCTGCGTCAACAACGCCCGCCTTTTTAAGCACGGGAAGAAGCTCGGGAGTTTTCTGGAGAGATAATTCCGCAAATGCGGTGAGACTGTCAAAAAGCTCGGCAAAATCCTTGCACTTCTTTTCCTGCGCCTGCTCTGCCGCTTCTCTTGCAACAGTCAGAATTGTACCCTCAGTAGGCTTCATAACGGATTTGTATGCCGCCTCAACGCCTAATTTCAGCGCATTGCAATAATCCTCAACGCTTGCTTCGGTTTTTCCGTCAAGTCCCTTTGAAAGTCCTCTGAAAAGCAGAGAAAGAATAACCCCGGAGTTTCCTCTTGCGCCTCTGAGCATTGCGGAAGCCGCCGTTTTTGCTACGGTTTCCACGGTTGCGAAATCGTTAAGTCTTTCAAGCTCAACAAGGGCGTTCTTTATTGTCATGGACATATTGGTACCGGTATCTCCATCCGGAACGGGGAATACGTTAAGCTCGTCCACCTTTTCTCGGTTATTGGAAATATTATTTGCGCCGGAAATAATCGCGTCCTTGAGAATTTTACCGTTCAACATCAACAAATACTCTCCTTAAATGGGCAATGCCCTGATTTTATCATACCTTTACATCGTCAACGAATAAGCTGACCTTATCAACCGTGATACCCGTTTCTTCTTCAACCGCAAATTTCACCTTGTGAATAATGCTCTTTACGATTGTAGAAACGTTTACGCCGTACATAACGGAAATATGAAGTGCAATATACAGCTTGTTATTTTTGTATTTTACCGTCACTCCCTTTTCGGAAAAGACAGTTTTTTCAGCCATTTTTTTAACAAACCCGATGGGAACCTTTTCTAAGAAGGACTGCTTCGCATCAACTGCATTCATTCCCACAATGCCGTAGCAATTTGATACGGTGCCGCCTATAAGCGTATAGAAAAACTGCTTGGAAAAATTAATCGTACCTAAGTGGTTTTTAACATCAATCATCAGTATCACTCCTTGCATAGTTTCGGGAATAAGCGAAAACGAAAGCTGCGCTTTCTATGTTTATTATACAATATATCGCAAATAATTTCAAGTATATGATAGCATATTCAAAGCGATTTAACACCGCAATCGACGGATTTGCATACAAATACACGGGGAAACCTTTCGCAAAGCCGCTGTTTTGCATTTAATGCGTTATTACCGTCACGGAAAATGCCGTATACAACGCTTCCGCTTCCCGTAAGCTCGCTTGCTCTTGCGCCGCAGGCTTTAAGCTCGGATTTTATACGGTAAATTCGTTCATCTTTATGAAGTTCTGTGAACGAATTTTTTATCAAACCACCGCTTCCCAATATACCTTTTGCTTTAAGCTGAGAAATATACCGTTCAAACCCGTTGTCGGATTTTGTGGGAGATACGTCGTACAGCCTGAAGGCTTCGCGGGTATTAAGCGTAAAATCGGGATATACACAGACAAAAAAGCAGTCGGAGCTGCAATTTATCCTGTGCAAATTCCTACTCTCCTTTTCGCTTGCAAGAGTTCCTCCCGCAAGGCAGATAGGGACATCAGCACCTATCTGTGCCGCAAGTTCATAAAGTCTCACATCCGAGCGAAAGTGTGAAAAGAGCAAATTCATCGCATACAGCACACCCGCCGCATCGACCGACGAGCCGCCCATGCCGCCCATAAGCGGAACACGCTTGTATATGGAGATTTCAATATCCGCCTTTACTCCCGCTGTTTTGCAGAAAAGCTCTGCCGCCTTGTACGCCGTGTTGCGGCTGTCACAGGGTATGTCGGCATTATCACAGCGGATATGACAGCCAAATGCGTCTGACGGCTTTATGCAAACTATTATATCGTCGTACACATCTACGCTTTGCGTTACGGTATTAAGGGAGTGGTAGCCGTTTTCCAGCCTGCCCGTAATATCAAGATATAAATTTAGCTTTGCATAAGCTCTTACACTTACTGTCATACACCCAGCTCTTTTAAAAACAGTTTAATTCTTTCAAGTGCGGTATTGATATGGCTTAATGAATACGCATAGGATACTCTTATGTATCCTTCTCCGCAATCACCGAAGGCATCACCCGGAACAACCGCAACTCTATGAGCCTCGATAAGCCTTTCGCAGAATTCCTTTGAAGAAAGTCCGGTTTTCTTAATTGACGGGAATATGTAAAATGCGCCTTGCGGCTCAAAGCAGTCAAGCCCCATTTCATTAAAACCGTTTACTATAAGCCTTCTTCTCATGTTATACTCGTTACGCATATACTCAACATCTTTTTTACAGCTTGTCAGCGCAGTTACTGCGGCGTACTGGCTTACCGTGGGAGAGCACATTATCGCATACTGGTGAATTTTCAACATCTGACTGATTATGGGGGCGGGAGCAGCAACTATACCGAGCCTCCAGCCCGTCATGGAAAACGCCTTGGAAAAGCCGTTGATAAGAATTGTACGCTCTCTCATACCGTCAAGAGAAGCTATTGAGCAATGCGGAGCGTCACCGTAGGTAAGCTCGCTGTAAATTTCATCGGTGATGACAAGAATGTCAGTGCCTTTAAGCACCCGGGCTATCTTTTCGAGGTCGTCTTTTCTCATTACGGCACCCGTGGGGTTATTGGGATAAGGAAGCACGAGAGCCTTGGTTTTAGGTGTTATATGAGCTTTAAGAGCCTCAGGTGTGAGCTTGAAGTTATCCTCTGCTTTTGTTTCAATGATAACGGGAGTTCCGCTTGCCAGAGAAACAATGGGAGAATAGCATACAAAGCTCGGCTGAGGTATAAGCACCTCGTCACCGTTATCCACAACCGCCCTTACAGCAAGGTCAATCGCTTCCGAGCCGCCGACAGTCACGATAACCTCATGAAGCGGATCATAGCGTACACCCACAGTCGAATTAAGATAATCCGAAACCGCTTCTCTTAGTGCAGCAAGTCCCGAATTTGCCGTGTAGGTAGTTTTACCCTTTTCAAGCACCCTTATAGCTTCTTTCCTTATTTCCCAGGGAGTTTTAAAATCCGGCTCACCGACTGACAGAGAAATAACATCGTCATAGCTTGTCGCAATGTCAAAAAATTTTCTTATGCCTGAAAATTGCAGGCTCTGAACCTTTTTTGACAATATATTTTCATAATCCATCACGGAGATACCAAGCTCCTTTCATCGGAGTCCTTGATAAACATTTTATCCTTTTCCTTGTATCTGTGAAGTATAAAATGCGTTGTTGTGCTTAAAACGCCGCTTAAAGGCGCTAACTTATCCGAAACGAAGAAGGCGATGTCACGCAGATTAGTACCCTTGATCGTTACGGCAAGGTCATAGCCGCCGCTCATGAGATATACGGAGTTAACCTCCTTATACTGAGCTATAACAGCAGCCACATCGTCATATCCGCATTTAACCTCGGGCGAAACTCTCACCTCGATAAACGCGCTGACGGAGTTTTTGTCAAACTCCTCCTCATTTATTATGGCGGTATATCCGATTATCATTCCGGCAGCTTCAAGCTCGTCAATCATTGAAGCTACCTCGGCCTCGGTAACGCCGAGCATTACCGCAAGCTTTTCGTTTGACAAACGCGCGTCCTGTCTTAAAAGCTCTACAAGCTGTTCCTTTTTGGTCATAGGTGATACTCTTCCTTCCTGTTTTGTATAAAAAATCTACCCTATCGGGATTAACACGGGTTTGCGGTTTTTAAAGAATGTAAGTTCGTTAAAGCCGACCTCCCTTGCAAGCTGTATAGCCTTCTCAATACCCTTTCCGAGGTCCTCGGTGCAATGTGCGTCCGAGCCTACTGTAAGCAATCTGCCGCCAAGCTCTCTGTAAAGGCGGATATAATATTCATCGGGTAATGTCAGCCCGATTTTCTGACGAAGTCCGCTTGAATTGATTTCAAGTGCAATATCGTTTTTTATCATCACGGAATAAATCTCTCTGATGATATTCAAAAATTTGCTCATATCAACATACAAGCCCGACTCGCCCACCATGTAGCGCAGAGGATATGTAAGGTGTCCCAGGGTGTCAAACCCGCCCCATTTTACCATTTCGAGCATTTCCTCAAAATACAGCTTCAGTATCTTATCCGGCTTTACCTCGTTGTAGTCAAGCAGATAAAAATCGTCCCAGCCCTCGCACATATGAAGCGAGCCGATTATAAAATCATACTTGTAGGACGAAAGCATACGGTTTGTAAGAGCCATATCCTGAAGCGGTTGTCCCAGCTCCACCCCGTAGGCGATATTAAGCTTATCGGAGTATTTTTTTATCAGCTCCGGCATTGTAATTGAGGCTGTTTTTACAGGTTCTTCGTACAAATATTCTTCATCATAGAATTTATTGATTTCGAGGTGATCTGTAAGAGAATAATACTCTATTCCAAGCTCGCACGCCCTCACAACCATCTCTTCGGGACTGTTAATTCCGTCGGGAGAGAGATTGGAGTGATTGTGGCAGTCCATCGGTATGAGTGATTTTTTCATATAGTTTCCTTCCTCAAAGCGGATTTTTATTTCCGTATTACCGCCCCAAATTTCCACACCATTATATTTTAGCACAAATGAGTTAATTTGTCTACAAAAACCGTAAAAATAACAGAGATTTTTTCAAAAGCAAAGGCATGACGCACATTTGTACGTCATGCCGTGTGATTATTCTGTAATAATGGTCTTTTCGGCAATTTCCCTTACAACCATTGCGGCAAAATCCGAAACGGACATAGAGCCTATGTCGCCTCTCTTGCGGCAACGGATGGAAACCTCGCCTGTTTCAACCTCCTTATCGCCGATAACGAGCATATAAGGAATTTTCTGAAGCTGTGCCTCGCGGATTTTGAAGCCTATCTTCTCGCTTCTTGTGTCTACCGCTACTCTTACGCCGTTCTTTTTAAGCTCGGCGGCAACCTTGTCGGTAAACTCGTTGTGCCTGTCGGCGATAGGCATAAGCTCAACCTGTACGGGAGAAAGCCAGATAGGGAACGCACCTGCAAAGTGCTCGGTAAGAATACCGATAAATCTTTCGATAGAGCCGAATACAACACGGTGAATCATGATAGGTCTGTGCTTTTCACCGTCTGCGCCGGTATATTCAAGCTCAAAGCGGAGCGGGAGCTGGAAGTCGAGCTGGATAGTACCGCACTGCCATGTTCTGCCTAAAGAGTCTTCGAGATGGAAGTCTATCTTAGGACCGTAGAATGCGCCGTCGCCCTCATTGATAACATAATCAAGACCGAGCTCCTCAAGGGCTTTCTTAAGACCGTCGGTAGCCGTATCCCAGTCTTCTTTACTGCCCATGCTGTCCTCGGGCTGTGTAGAAAGCTCAACATGATATTTGAAGCCGAAAAGCGTGTAAACCTCGTCGATAAGCTTGACAACACCCTTAATTTCAGATGTAATCTGCTCGGGCGTCATATAGATGTGAGCATCGTCCTGTGTAAAGCATCTTACACGCATAAGACCGTGAAGAGTACCTGATTTTTCGTGACGGTGAACAATACCCAGCTCACCCATTCTGATCGGAAGCTCTCTGTATGAGCGAGGCTTTGACTTGTAAACAAGCACGCCGCCGGGACAGTTCATCGGCTTTACCGCAAAGTCGTTTTCATCAATAACCGTGGTGTACATATTGCCCTTGTAGTGATCCCAGTGGCCCGATGTTTCCCAAAGCTGTCTGTTAAGCATAATGGGAGTAGATATTTCAACATAGCCGTCTCTTGTATGAATCTGACGCCAGTAGTCAATAAGCGTATTTTTAAGCACCATACCCTTAGGCAGGAAGAACGGGAAGCCCGGGCCCTCATCCATGATAGCAAACAGCTCAAGCTCCTTGCCGAGCTTTCTGTGGTCACGCTTTTTAGCCTCTTCTATTCTTGCGAGATGCTCCTCAAGCTCCGACGCCTTGGGGAATGCAGTTGCATAGATACGGGAAAGCATTTTGTTCTTTTCGCTTCCTCTCCAGTACGCGCCTGTACAGCCTGTGAGCTTGAACGCCTTTACAAAGCCTGTTGACATAAGATGAGGACCTGCACAAAGGTCGGTAAAATCATCCTGCTTATAGAAGGAAATAGGCTCATTCTTACCTGCGTGCTCCTCACAAAGCTCAACCTTATAAGGCTCGTTTTGCTCCTTGAGATACTGAACAGCAGCTTCGGGAGACATTTCAAAATGCTCAAGCTTTATATCTTCCTTGACAATCTTTTTCATCTCCGCTTCGATTGCAGTCAGATCCTCGGGAGAGAAAGGAACGTCCTTGTCAAAGTCATAGTAAAAACCGTTATCAATAGCAGGACCGATAGCGAGCTTTACATCGGGGTAAAGTCTTTTTACAGCCTGCGCCATGATATGGGAGGCAGTGTGTCTGAACGCCTTTTTTCCGTCCTCATCGTCAAAGGTGAGGATTTCAAGGGTGCAGTCATTGTCAATTACGGTACGTAAATCCTTGATTTCATCGTTAATTCTGGCTACACAAGCAGCCTTTGCAAGACGGGGGCTTATCTCCTTTGCTACATCAAAGGCGGATAAAGGGCTTTCGATTTCCTTTACGCTTCCGTCCTTAAGTGTTACTTTTATCATTTTTAATTCCTCCTAAGCCGCCATACGAGAGCGGTCTTTGATATGTGCATAAACACAGATTGATTATAGCACTCTTTCGCCTAAATGTCAAATATAATTGCCAAAGAGCATTCGTTGATAATTTTATATAAATGAAAACATTACAAGCAAATATCCATTACAAGAGTGTTCAGCTTTTGTGCAAACTTGTCGTCAAGCGTTACGGGGGTTTCCGTTCCGTCGGACATACGCTTTAATTTTGCACTCTTTGTTTTAAGCTCGTCCTCGCCGATTACCATGCAGTAGACGGCGTTTATCTTGTTTGCGTATTTCATCTGTGCCTTGAAGCTTCTGCCGGAAATATCACATTCTGCCCAGAAGCCGTATTCACGAAGCTGTTTTACAAGCTCCATGGCGTAAATGTTTGTTTCCTCGTCAAAGCTCGCAATGTAAAGGTCGCACTTCTTTTCAGGCTCAAAATCAAGCTGCTGATTTTCCATAACCATTATAATGCGCTCAAGTCCCATTGCAAAGCCAAGCCCCGGAGTAGCCGCACCGCCGATTTCCTCTACAAGACCGTTGTATCTGCCACCGCCGCAGATTGTACCCTGCGAGCCTATGTCATTGGAGATAAACTCAAATACAGTGTTTGTGTAGTAGTCAAGACCTCTGACGATACGGGGATTAACGGTATACTTTACTCCAAGGGCGTCAAGACGCTTCTTTACACTGTCAAAATGCGCCTTGCAGTCGTCGCACAGATAATCGAGTATCATCGGTGCGCCGTCCTTATAGGAGGAGCATATCTCACTCTTACAGTCAAGAAGCCTCATGGGATTGCGTTCAAGCCTTTCAAGACAGGTACCGCAAAGCTCGTCCTTGTACCGGGTGTAATACTCCTTTAGAGCCTTGTGATACTGCTCTCTGCATTTAGGACAGCCTATGCTGTTAAGCTCAAGGCGAATGTTTTTAAGTCCGAGATTTGTTATTATATCGTTTGCAAGAGCAATAATCTCCGCGTCTGCGGCGGCTGAAGCTGTACCGAGATATTCAATTCCAACCTGATTAAATTCACGCAGTCTGCCGCTCTGAGGAGCTTCATATCTGAAGCAGCGGGTGAAATAATAGGTCTTAAAGGGAAGCGCATCGTTGAGAAGCCCGTTTTCAATGGTTGCACGGACAGCGCCCGAAGTTCCCTCCGGCTTTAACGTTATGCTTCTGCCCTTTTTATCGTTGAAGGTGTACATTTCCTTCTGAACAACGTCGGTAGTACCGCCCACACCTCTTAAAAACAGCTCGGTATGCTCAAAGGTAGGAGTGCGGATTTCCTTACAGCCGTAGCTTTCCGCAACATTCTCAGCAATTTTTTCAACCGTATGCCATTTGTATATCTCCTTCGGGAGCTTATCCTCAGTACCTCTGGGGCGTTTTGTAACTAATTCCATCAGTAAAAATTCCTTTCTTTTTCAATAAGGGGCTTGCCCCGTCATTATAAAATATAAATAAGCAAAAATCATTTGGCAAGCCCAAAAAGACTTGCCAAATCAAACTTCTCATATTTAAGCATGACAACCAAGCGGAGTAGATAATCAGCCTCTGACAATCTCACGCCAATCAAGATCGCCTCGCTCAAGCGCATGAATCAACGCTTCCGCAGTAGCTATATTAGTTGCAAGCGGGATATTATGAACATCGCACAGGCGAAGTAAATTCATCTCGTTGGGTTCATAGGGTTTTGCGTTAAGCGGATCTCTGAAAAACACAAGTACATCTATTTCGTTGCAGGAAATACGTGCCGATATCTGCTGATCTCCACCCTGGGATCCGCTCAGATAACGCTGAATATGCAATCCGGTAGCCTCAGACACAAGCTTGCCCGTAGTGCCGGTCGCACACAGTGAATGACGGCTCAGGACTCCGCAGTATGCGATACAGAACTGAATCATCAACTCTTTCTTGGAGTCATGAGCAATAAGTGCAATATTCATTTTAAACCTCTTCTCTTTTCTGTCCGTCCGTCAATTGATAAAAAAATTAATTGATATTAATTGTGAGCGGAACTTCTTCCCCTAAAATTCTCTTTGCTATTGCAAGGTAAGCCTTTGCACCTGGACAAGTCGGCGGAAGCGGTAATCCCTTTGCGCCGCATATTTTTATGTTGTTATCCTCAGGAACTACACCGACAAGCGGAATACCCACGGAATCCATAACCTCGTCAAGGTCGTAAAGAATATCCTCCTCCTTAAAGTCCTGACTGACCTTGTTGATAACAAGACGCTGATTGGTACAGTTTTTCACATACAAAAAGTCTGAAAGAATAGCGCCGTCTCTTACGCATACGGTATCGGGAGTGGTTACCATAAGTATAAGCTCAGCGGCTTTAATTACGCTGAACACGGAGCTTCCGACACCTGCGGTATCTATAATGATGTAGTCGAAATGAGAACGCATCTCTTCGCATACGCCAATTATCTTTTCAGGGTTGATGTCAATAAAGGGGTTTCTCGTTGCGCAAACAAGATAAAGATTTTCAATAGTTTCAACCTTTGTGGTTGCGGTGAGTATGTCAATCTTGCCCTCAAGATATTCGCCTATATCGTGCTTAACCTTATCTTTTATTCCAAGCATAATGTCAAGGCAACGCAAACCAAAGTCAAGCTCTACAAGCAGTGTTCTCTTGCCTAAGGTTGCAAGTGAACGGGCTACATTTGCAGATGTTGTTGATTTTCCTGTGCCGCCTTTACCTGCGGTGACTGCAATAATCTGTGACATTAATTCACTCTCCTTACTACATGAGGATATAATCATACATATTGTATTTTACTATCCTTATTGTATCATAAAAACGCAGACAAATAAAGTGTTTTCTTCAGAAAATTTCATTTTTGTTGAAAAAACATGAAAAATTTTCAATTATTTGTGCGTTTTTTACAAAGATAATGTGCAAAAGCAGACGCACTTCAATGTACGCCTGCTTTAAATTAATCTTCGTTTTCCTGCGAGGTCAGCTCTCCTCTTGCGGGACGGCCTGCGGTATTTGTCTCCTTTCCGCCCCACGGAAGAATAATTTCGCCCTTCTCGTTTGTAACGGGTTTGTAATTATCATAGAAATACGATTCTATAATATTACGTATCATAAGTCTTGAAAACTCGCCCTTTTCAAGGACAATTCCAAAGCATATCTGCGGATCCTCGGCGGGATAATACCCTAAAATAGTGGAGTTGAAGGTATCCTCGGTTACCTGTGGAGTACCCGTTTTTATCGCAACGCCATACGGCAGATCCTTGAGCTGGTAATTTCCCGAGCCCATCGGCCATTGCACATCGTCGGCAACCATTATCATGCCTTCCCGCACAATTTCAAATATATGCTCGTCGGCGTCTATTTTGTATGCTACAACAGGCTCGGTTGTTGAGATAACCTCTGTGCCGTCGTAGCTTAAAATGCTGTCAACGAGGTACGGCTTGTATCTCGTACCATTGTTTGCGAGGGTAAGCGCAGCAGTCGCAAGATGAAGCGGAGTTACACTGGTTTCAAGCTGTCCTATCGCCGCCTGAATGGTAGAACCCGGCGTCCATGTGCCGCCGAGCGCCTCAATGTATTCGGGTGTGCTCATGCTTCCCGTTGCGCCGCCGATTTCAAGCTCAAGGTCCTTTCCTATACCGAACCAGCCCGCAACCTCAGCAAGATACTCTATGCCCATCTGTCTTGCCATATCGTAAAAATAAATATTGCAGGAATGGCGCAGAGCCGTCTTTACATTCACATTTCCGACAAAGCCCATTATACAGCCCGGCTGATAGTCGCTGTAATAGGTATACACACCGCCGCAGTATACGGTCGTATCTTCGTCTGCAAGTCCCGATGTCAGCGCCGCTGTGGCAGTTATCGTCTTAAACGCCGAGCCGGGACGGTAAAGTCCGTAAATACATCTGTTATAGGTAGGATTAGGCTCTACGGGATTGTTGATAAGAGAAATATAATCGTTGATGTCGTAATTGGGATAGTTAGCCATTGCAAGCACGGCGCCGGTTTTTGCGTCCAGCACTACGACACCGCCTGCGTCAACCTTATTTCCTCTTTTGGGATCGTTATTGTAATGAAGCCATTTTATATGGTTTTCAAGAATTGCCTGTACATCGTTCTGAAAATCGCTCTCAATGGTAAGCCTTACGGAATTACCCGCCTGTGCCTGCTTTGTGATTTCATCGGAAATCACCTGACCGTAGGAATTTCTCGTGATGGTGCGTATGCCGTTCTCACCTCTCAAAACGCTTTCCATTGCGCTTTCTATTCCCCACTTGCCGGTAACATCGTTAAGGCTGTATCCGCTGTCCGCAAGCTCCTCATATTCCTCGGCGGAAATAGCGCCTATCCTGCCGATTACCTGAGGCGCAAAATCCTTGCCGGAATAAACCCGTATCGACTCCTCGATAATATCAATTCCTCCGAGCATAAAGCTCTGTTCTTTAAGCTCGATAACCGTCTGGAGCGAAACGCCCTCTGCCATTGTGTAACGGTTCTGATAGGAAAAGTCCCTTATCAGCATTTCATAGCGCACGCCTGCAATGTATCTGCGCATCTGCTCATCATATGTTTCGGGGATTTCATACTTTTCATACAGAGCGTTCATGCAGTTGTCTGCGGTTGCATATACGCCCAGCTCCAGCTGTTCTCTTACTTCATCGGCTTCATCGGAAGTGCCGGTAAATTCATACGGAGCCGTTTTGCTTATAGGCAAGGTATCTATCCATTCTTCGTTGTTCTTTTGCAGTACGGTGATTGTTTTCTGAATAACATCGTTTTCCGTACCCGACTTAAAAAACTCCTTCTGTATGATCACCTTGTAGACAAGCTTGTTTGTGTTTATCAGCACGCCGTCCTTGGTGAAAATCTGTCCTCTTGCCGCCTGTATGGTCTGGTCCGATGTATACGTCGCCTTTGTCTGTGCGTCATAGTATTCACCGTCTACTATCTGTATCTGCAAAAGCTGTATTGTACAGGCAAAGGAAAGAAGCACAACTATAATAACAAATGTAAAGCTTCTGATTAATCTGCTGATTTTTGACAAGGTAAACCTCCGTTAAAATCTTATCTGCTCTTTCTTATCGTCCTCCTGCTCCATTGCGGCTGATATTCCGCTATCGGCAGTTTCATCTCCGAGCTTATGCTTAATAAAACGAACAAGCAGATAAATCGGTACGGATAAAGCTACTGCTGACAATGATGCGGGAAGCATATATTCAAGTACAATTATCCCTATATGGGGATTACGCCAGATAACATACTTAAACAGCAGTTCCGTCAGTTCAATGATAATAATAGTCACCGCATTCATCCATATATAGTTTAATATATTTTTGTGTATTAGGTTAGTGACAAACAGCGTAACGAAAAGGCAGCACGGAACCAGCCAGATTGATGTAAATCCGAATAAGGACGCAAGCGAAAGGTCATGCATCATTCCGCATATTGCCGCAAATATACAACCGCTCAGCTCTCCTTCAAAAAAAGCAACGCAAACCGCTAAATCAATTATGAGCAACGGCTGCCATTTGAAAAACGGCATCGTACACTGAATTGAATAGAAAATCATCAGCAGGAGAGCATACAACGCCCATCTTACCGCACTTCGTATCATTTCCCGCCGAGTTAGACTTCTGTTGATAATTTTAATTTTCATCAGTCCGCAACACCCTGCCCTTTAAAGCTTGTAATAACAACGCAGTCGGTTATCGTCCTTACATCTACGGCAGGCTCAATTACAGCGTGAAGGGAAAGCCCGTTCTGGTCGCTGTAAACCTCCTTGACAGTTCCTATAAGCAAATTTCCCGGGAAAACAACGCCGGCGGCGGATTTTACTATCTCGCCGTTTTTAATCTCGCTGTCCTTGTCTATATAGCTCATGAGGCAATGTCCGTCGTTTGCGTGCTGTACATCATTGTCAATTATACCAACGGATTTTGTTTCAAAGGTGATCACGCCGACATTTATTTCATCGGAAAGCACGGTCGTGACCTTTGAATAGGTAGGTGCTATCTCCGTTACCATGCCGACAAGACCGTTTGCGTTCATTACGGGATCGTACAGCGAAATTCCGTCGTCCGAGCCTCTGTCAATGGTAAAGCCGCTGTAAGCGTCGTTTGAATTACGCGCTATTATACTGCAAGGGGGAGAAAACTCGAAATCCTCGTTTTCCTCCTTGATTTTCAGCATTTCTTTAAGTTGTCGGTTTTCTTCTTCAACCCTTTCAAGGTCTATTATCTGCTGATACATCTCGTTGAGCTTATTCTTCAGCTCCTCGTTTTCGTTTTTGTAATTATCGGCGTTGACAAACTTGTCGATAGAATCCTCAACCCACTGCGAAACAGCGTTTGAAACTGCAACAAAGGGCTTTCCTATCGTGTTCAGCAGAGCCTGCGGAAACGCGGCAAAGCCGCCCGAAACTGCGGCATAGATAACCACGCCCAGCACGACGGCAAAAACACATACTATTATCTTGAATTTAAAACCGCTGAAAAAATCCCGCATAAGATAACCTTTCAATCAAAAAACGCAAGTATGTATTGTCCTTATAATAACACATTATGACTAACCGTATTTTCGGTTAGTCATAAATCTTCTGTTTATGGCAATTAATATCTCGTGTCGTCGTCTGTAAGCACGTCAACGAGCTTATCAATGTTTTCAAGCACCTTACCCGTACCGTCTGCAACGCAGTCAAGCGGTCTTTCCGCAACCTTTACAGGCATACCTGTTTCAGCGTGAATGAGAAGATCCAATCCCTTCAGCAACGCACCGCCGCCCGCAAGCATGATGCCCTGGTCGATTATATCTGCCGCAAGCTCCGGGGGAGTCTTTTCAAGGGTAACCTTTATAGCCTCGATTACGTGGCTCAAGGGCTCTGAAAGAGCTTCTCTTATTTCTTCCGATGTTACGGTAATGTTTTCGGGAAGTCCGTTAAGCAGGTTTCTGCCCTTTATATCCATGGAAGGCTCGTTGTCGCTGTAAGGATACGCCGAGCCGATTGCCATCTTGATGTTTTCCGCCGTTCTTTCACCTATCAGAAGGTTGTATTTCTTCTTGATATAGTTGATGATTGAAGAATCAAATTCATCACCTGCAACTCTTACTGAACGGGAGGTAACGATACCGCCAAGCGAAATAACCGCAACCTCGCTTGTACCGCCGCCTATATCGACAATCATACTGCCCGTAGGCTCTGCAACGGGAAGTCCCGCGCCGATAGCCGCAGCCATAGGTTCTTCAATAATGGATACGCGCTTTGCGCCCGCATTCTGTGTTGCTTCCTTTACGGCTCTGCGTTCAACGGCTGTTACGCCTGACGGAATACAGATAATTACACGCACTCTTGAATGGGAAAAGGCTCTGCCCTTGAGCGCCTTTTTGATAAATTCCTGGAGCATGCTCGTAGTCATGTCAAAGTCTGCGATTACGCCGTCCTTAAGCGGTCTTACCGCAACGATAGAACCGGGTGTACGGCCTATTACGTCCTTTGCCTCCTGTCCGACATAACGCACTCTGTCCATCTTTACATCAACAGCAACAACGCTCGGCTCTCTGATAATTATTCCCTTTCCTCTCATGTAAACGAGAGTGTTCGCTGTGCCTAAGTCAATTCCTATATCCTTTGAAAACATTTTGTGACCGTCCCTTTCTTTATATCAATTGCGGAAGAATACCGCAAAGTGTAATCAATATAAATGCAACACCGTGCATAATCGTACAGCGTTGCACAACTGTTCACGATACGTTTAATATTATACCACTTTTTGCGCTTCCATACAATAAAAATTTAAATTCAAAAATAAATAAATTATCAGTGAAATTGAGGCAATATTTATGCAATTTGCATTATCTCTTACCCGTAGAGCCGAAGCCGCCCTCTCCCCTGTCCGTTTCATCAAGCTCGGAGCATACCGAAAACTCCGTCAGATCAATCGGCATAATTACAAGCTGGGCTATTCTGTCGCCGCTTTTTATAACGAATTGTTCCTGTCCTAAGTTTACAACGGGAATTTTTATTTCTCCCCTGTAATCGCTGTCAATAACACCGACGCAGTTTGAAAGAGTAATGCCGTACTTTGACGCTGTTCCGCTTCTCGGAAAGACAAAGCCGCCGTACCCATTCGGAATAGCCGCCGCTATGCCCGTGGGTACGAGTATGCGCTCACCGGGATTAAGAGTTATATCACTGTCCGTGCAGGCGTACAAATCAGCGCCCGCGCTCAAAGGCGTTGCCCTCATCGGCAGTGTTGCGTTTTCGCTGAGCTTTTTAATTTTAACGTTCATTAAAGCACTCCTCTGTAATAAAGTCCCGCGGTCACTCTGCCTGACGGTTTTCCGCCGTCAAGATACGAATTAAGCGCCGCCCTTATGTCCGTTTCGTCGGTAAATTTTAAAAGTGAAAAATCAAATTTTTGGGTATCCTTTTTCTTATCCGAAAGTGTAAGCACATCGGGATTGAATATTTCCGCCGTATTGTCATTGCACATACAGATAAAGCTGTTTCCCTTGCGGTCGGTAATGCTGTGAGGACAGCTCTTTTTCTTTGCTTCTCCGCAGGGCTTGCCGTCGTTTATCGGACAGCGGCGAGTTATCATAAGCGGTATTCTGCCGTAACTAAGTATACCGCAGGGAATTTCGCTTTGTCTGCACAAATCAACCGCGTCAGACATCAACAGCTCTATCGACAGCACCGTATCGGACAGTCCGAGCTTTTTATATTCCGACAAAGCATAACGGTTTGCGGCGTTTAATCTGAACATACCGTGTAAAGTAAGCCCCAGCCTTGAAGCAAGCTCAATATGCGACAGCGTATATACGCCGATATGCTCAAAGCCTTGTTGCTTTAATGTGAGAAAACGGCTCTCAGCCTGCTCCTCACAGTCCGATAGAAAAACGGGCGGGAGGGCAATTATCCTTGATTTGTCGGGAGTTTTTTCCGAAAGCAGTGAAGCAGGCGCATAGATATACGAAAATTCGTTTATCTCCAGCGCTTTCTCAAGCTGGGAAGCGTTTGAAACCTCACATCTGAGCTTATTTGCGACTGCTGTACGGCAGTTAATTTTTTCTTCCGTAAAAGAGTTTATTTTATAGCGGGGAGTATTCTTTTGCAGAATTTTTTCGGAAAGCTCCTCTACACAATCTCTGCGCAAGGAATTAAGTACTGCCGCAGACAACGACAAGCCATCATCAACGCTTGCCGTTACTTTTCCCGGGAAATACACCGTACCGCCGAGCTTTGAAAGCTGCGATACAACCCATTCTTCACTAATCGGCCGTTTTACCGCTTCCTCGGGAGGCTCGGCTGTTACCTGTACCGTTTCACCGTTGGCACAGGCGGTAACAAGCACATCATTCCCTCTTTTGATTTTTGCGGATATATCTGTTTTATAACGCTTGAAAGGCTTATCGTAAAGCCTCCGCATTACGCCGAGGAATTGAGAGGAGGCCGCAGTAACATCCTCCTTTGTGCGTATTCCCTGCATATTATGAAAATCATCATCAAAATAGCCGCTTGTAAAGCCGCTTCTTGAGAATGCGCTCCTGAGCATTTCAAAATCGTAAGGCTCGCCGTCAAGCGACTGTCTGCAACAGCTTACCGCCGCCGCAACATATTCGGGACGCTTCATTCTGCCCTCTATTTTAAAGGACGCAACGCCCATTTCTTTAAGCTCGCAAAGCTTGTCTATAAGGGATAAATCCTTGAGTGAAAGAACATTCTCCCTGTCCCCGCAGGTAAAGTTAAGACGGCAGGGCTGGGCGCAAAGTCCCCTGTTTCCGCTTCTGCCGCCGAGCATAGCGCTCATATAGCATTGACCGCTTACACATACGCACAGCGCACCGTGAACAAAAACCTCGGTTTCTATATCGCAAAAATCAATAATATTCTGTATCTGCTCTTTTGAAAGCTCTCTGCCGAGCACTACCCTCGAAAAGCCGAACTTTTTTGCCGCAATTGCACCTAAAGGCGAATTAACCGTCATCTGGGTTGAAGCATGAAGCGGCAAGTCAGGCGCAATTTTACGGCAGAGTGCCGCCACGCCCAAATCCTGCACTATAAATGCGTCAACGCCCGCCTTGGCACATTCCTCCACGGCTTTGCAAAGCAAAGGAATTTCTTTGTCGAAAACGAGCGTATTAAGTGTAACATAAACCTTTACAGAGCTGTAATGACACAGCCTTACAGCCTCGCAAAGCTCAGCGTAGTCAAAATTATCGGCGTTTTTCCTTGCGGAAAAGTTCTTTTCTCCGAGATAAACGGCATCAGCCCCCGCATTTATTGCGGCAGTAATGCTTTCAAGCCCCTTGCAGGGCGCAAGTATTTCGCTCATAAAGTCATCTGACCGTCGCCGATGATTTCATTCATGCGGTCGCTTAAATCCGAGTATTTTTTTCTTAATGTATTGAGCTTTTCGTTAAGGTCGTCCACCTCTGCGTTGCGCTGATTTGCGTATTCGTCAAAGGTCTTTTCATAAGCGGATACGGTAGAGCTGAGCTGTTCTATACGGGTGAGAAGCTCTCGCTTTTCTGCCTCGGAAAAGCTGTTTTCACCCGATCTGTTCTGATTGGATTTCAGCTTGTTCCAGGCGTCCTCCATTCTTGCGTTCTTCTGCTCAAGCTCCTTGATTTTTTCAACAAGGCGGCGGTTTTCATTGCTGAGCCTTGTTTCAGCCTCAAAATCAACCTTTGAAAGCTCGGATTTCAGTGCGGAAAGCTCTGTCTGAGACTCTGAAAGGCTAATTTTCAGAGAAGAAACCTCGGAAGCAGCTTTTGAAAGCTCGCCCTGAAGCTCCTCTACCCTTTGCTTTGCCTGCTCGCACAGCTGTTTTGACTGTTCTTCAAGCTTTTGTGTGTAGGTTATCATGCTCTGCGCCTCACTCAGCTTCTTAGAGCTTGAATAGTTCTCGTCCGCCAAATCAAGCGCAACCATTATTGCAACGTCGGTAAGTGACATTGAGGGCGCTTTATCGCTGAGCTTATCCATTTTTCTCTGAAGCATCTCGGAAATTTCGCTGAGCTTTTTCGGATCATCGGTTTTAAGATAAAACGAGTGACCGCTTACCGTAATTTTTATCTTTTCCATTACAGCCTCCGAAGCTATTTATAAAATTTATTTCTTGTAATCACAATTGCAACGATTACCGCAAGCACAACGGAAATCACAAGCGGGAACCATGTGAACGGCATCGGCAGGTCCACCACATTCATGCCGTAAAAGCTGAACACCATCGTAGGGACGGACATTACAATCGTGATAACCGTAAGCACTTTCATGACAATGTTCAGGTTGTTTGAAATAACGCTTGCAAAAGCGTCCATAGTACCCGAAAGAATGTTTGAATAGATATTGCTCATCTCAATTGCCTGCTTTACCTCGATAAGAACGTCTTCAAGAAGCTCCTGATCCTCCTCGTAAAGCTTTATTACTCTGCCTCTCAATATCTTTTCAAGCACGGTTTCGGTAGATTTAAGCGAGGTCGAAAAATATACCAGCGACTTTTCAAGTCCTAAAAGCTGAATAAGCTCCTTGTTCTTCATGGACTTGTGGAGCTGTGACTCGACATAATTGGAAAGCTTGTCGATTTGCTTTAAGAACAACAGGTATTTGCTCGCAATTCTTAAAAGAATATGGAAAACAAACCTTGTTCTGAACTGAGTTTGTATTCCCTTTACAACGCCCTTTGAAAACTCGTCAATGATGACGTTTTCCTTTAAGCATACGGTGACAACATTGCTGTTTGTAAAAATAATACCCATAGGTGTTGTGTAATAGCTTATGGTATCCTCTTTGTCATGTACCTTTTCCGCAACGGGATAGTCAAGGACAATCAGCGTCTGTCCGTCATCGCTTTCGATACGTGAGGTTTCCTCCTCGTCCAAAGCGGAAAGGATGTAATCTCTGTCTATTCCAAGCTCCTGCTCAAGAGTGGAAATCTCTGTTTCGGTAGGCGCGATTGCCGATACCCAGCAACCGGGCTCGAGCCTGTCAAGCTCTGTTATGGCGTTGCCTACC
This sequence comes from uncultured Ruminiclostridium sp., assembly GCA_944386545.1. Classification (GTDB taxonomy): domain Bacteria; phylum Bacillota; class Clostridia; order Oscillospirales; family Ruminococcaceae; genus Ruminiclostridium_E. The sequence goes on along the minus strand of CALXBK010000007.1, from coordinate 19,237 downwards.
GTCTTGTAAAATTTTAACATAAGGTACCTCGTTTTCTGCTAAAAACGCCTTAGAACGGCGATTTCAGCTTTTATTTCGGTTATTGTCAAGTATCTCCCGCATGGGTCCGCAGTCATCGCCGTTCACCTCATTTCTTAAAAAAATACATATTTCATTCTATTTTAGCACACTTTTCTTATTTTGACAACTGTTTTTGACTATTTTTAAAAATATTTTTCTGCCTGCTGAAAATACAGCCGCAGTAATTCTGACGGTATAGTCCGTATTCCTCCGAAAGCTCAATGGAACGCTTGTAGCCGTTTTTCTTCTTAAAATCAGAAAAAAGGTACGGCACGGAGTATTCATTGCTCAGTCTTTCGCCGATTTCGTTTAGCTTCTGTGCATTTTTGTGAGGACTTACCGATAGCGTTGTGCAAAAGAAATCAACGCCCATTTTCTTTGCAAGCCCGGCGGTTTTTCTAAGTCGCAGCTCATAACAGCGAAAACAGCGCTCTGTGCCCTCGCACAGCTTTTCCATGCCCTTTGCGATTTCAAAGAACAGCTCCGGCTCATAATCGCCGTCAATGATATTTACGGGATTTCTGAACTCTCTTTGAGAAACAAAGCGTTTAAGCTCTGTCTTGCGTTTTTCGTATTCCTCTTTTTCCGTGATATTCGGGTTATAGAAAAATGCGGTTACAGCAAAGTATTCCGTCAGATATTCAAGCACATAGCTGCTGCAAGGAGCACAGCACACATGAAGAAGCAGGGACGGGGTGTTTTTGAGATTTTTTATGATTTCGTCCGTCTTTAGCTGGTAGTTAATCACCCTGTTTCACCAGCTTTTCGTTTACAATCTGCATAAACTCATCAAGCGTGCCTTCTGTTATACTGTTTTGCTCAAAGCACAGCAGATAGCCTTCTGCCGTAATAAAGGCGGTCTGCTTTACAATATCAACCGAGGAAACATTGCTCCACTCGATTATACCTACATTTTTCTCTCCTTTTGTAAGTACGATACAGCTTGCGGTTATTTCAATACCGTCAAAGCCTCTGTCGGTATTTGAATTATAAAGCTCATCGGTATATTTTTTTGCCGTATACATAACAAATGCGAAAGCCGCAGCTATAAGCAGAAGGCAGCATACTGCAACCGCGATAAACCAGAACATACCCGTTATCACAGAAAAGACTACTGCCGCCGCAGAAAGTGCAAGCATAACCGTAACATAAATTATAACCATTGCTTTAGAGAGCTTTGTTTTGCCCAAAAGCAGATACTTTACATATTTTTCGATATTTTCCCTTGTTAATGTCAAAGCTGTTTTAATCATTTCAAATGCCTTTCATAGTGAGTGAAATTCTGTTCTTTGCCGTATCTACATCAAGCACCTTAACCTTGACAATATCCCCGACCTTGACAGCCTCAAGCGGGTGCTTTATGTACCTGTCGCAAATACGGGAAATATGTACAAGTCCGTCTTGATGAACGCCTATATCCACAAATACGCCGAAGTCGATAACATTTCTGACCGTACCCTCAAGCACCATACCCGGCTTTAAGGAATTTATATCCGCAACATCGGTACGCAGAAGCGGAGGAGGAAGCTCATCTCTCGGATCTCTGCCCGGCTTTGCAAGCTCGGAAATAATGTCGGAAAGCGTCATCTCTCCGATACCGAGTTCCTCAGAGAGCTTTTTCACACCGATTTTCTCCGTCTGCTCCTTTATCCTCGGAACGCCGCCGCTGACATCGCTTAATTCAAAGCCGCACTTTGCAAGCAGAGCCTTTGCCGCTTCATAGCTTTCAGGGTGAACGGAGGTATTGTCAAGCGGATTTTTGCCGTTGTGTATTCTCATAAAGCCCGCGCATTGTTCAAATGCTTTTTTACCGAGCTTTGATACCTTGAGAAGCTCGCTTCGGCTTGTAAATTTTCCGTTTTCCTCTCTGTAAAGAACTATGTTTTTCGCTATTGCCGAGCTGATACCCGCAACATAGCTTAAAAGTGAAACGGAAGCCGTGTTTAAATCAACTCCGACGTTATTTACGCTGTCCTCAACAACTCCGCCGAGGGCCTCCGAAAGTCTTGCGGGCGGCATATCATGCTGATACTGTCCGACGCCTATGGACTTCGGATCAATCTTTACAAGCTCTGCCAACGGGTCCTGAAGCCGTCTTGCTATGGATACCGCACTTCTCAAAGATACGTCGTAATCGGGGAACTCCTCCGCGGCGAGCTTGCTTGCGGAATACACGCTTGCGCCCGCCTCGGACACCATCATATAGCTTACCTTGTGAGGAATTTCCTTAATAAGTCCTGCTATAAATACCTCGCTTTCGTGGCTTGCCGTTCCGTTTCCTACCGCTATAACGCTGACAGAGTGCTTTTCGATAAGGGACTTCAGTATTTTCTTTGACTTTTCTGTTTCATTTTTGGGCGGTGTAGGATATACTACCGCCGTATCAAGCACCTTGCCCGTTGCGTCCACAACAGCAACCTTACAGCCTGTCCTGTAACCGGGATCAAAGCCGAGTGCAACGGCATTCTTCACGGGAGGCTGCATAAGAAGCTGACGGAGGTTGCCCGAAAAGGTATGAATAGAGCTTTCGCACGCCTTTTCGGTAAGCTCGCTTCTGAGTCTGCGTTCGAGAGAGGGGTGAATAAGCCTCTTAAAGCTGTCCTCGCAGGCGGTCTTTACAAGTCTGCCGTTGTCGTTTTCAGCCTTTACGAACATTTTGTATATTATTCTGAGCTGTTTTTCTTCATCTACCGACACATCCACCTTAAGCGCACCCTCACGCTCTCCTCTGTCAAGCGCAAGCAGTCTGTGAGGAGGGATTTTGCAGGCAAGCTCGTTATAATCGTAGTAGTTTATATATACCGTTTCATTTCCCGCATCGGTTGCCTTAGACACAATAAGGGCGTGTGCCAGATACACGGCATACAGCTTTTTTCTCAGCGCCGCATCGTCGGATACCTGCTCCGCAATAATGTCAAGCGCACCGTCTATTGCTTCCTGTGCGGTCTGGACTCCCTTATCGGGGTTTATGTATTTCTCGGCTTCAATATTGACAGAGGCTAAGGTCTGCTCCATAATAAACTCGGAAAGCGGCGCAAGTCCCTTTTCCCTTGCTATGCTTGCCCTTGTCTTTCTCTTGGGCTTGAACGGGCGGTAAATATCCTCTGTTTCGGCAAGAGTAACCGCCTTTTCGAGTGCGGCGGCGATTTCTTCGGTCATATTGCCTGTTGCCTCTATAAGAGAATATACCTCGGCTTTTCTGCTTTCAAGATTTCTCAGATATGCAAGCCTGTCGTTAAGCTCTCTAAGCACAACATCGTCAAGTCCTCCCGTTGCTTCCTTTCTGTATCTGGAGATAAACGGTATGGTGTTTCCCTCGTCAATAAGCTTTACTGCGCTTTCCGCCTGTGACTGTCTTATTTTAAGCTCCTGCGCTAACTGACTGATTATATCCATGTGAGTATTCCTTTCGTTTTAAAATAATCTTCCCTTTATTTCAAATACAGGACCGTGATGCCACAAGAAGGTGCTGAGCTGTATCTCAAAGCCCTCGCCCTGCTTGCAGGTAAACTCGGCAGGCTTTAATTTCGGCAGTCCGTAGCCCGACAGCAAATTCATGATAACTCCCGAATGGGTAATTACCGCCGCTTCGGTCACTTCATTTGCCATCATATCCTTAAAAATATCTTCTAATCCGTCAAGACATCTTAAGGTAAAATTCCCGAAGCTCTCACCGTTCGGCGGTGCGGCTTCATATCCGCCCTTAAGCCATTCAAGGTAGGTTTTATCGTTTGCAAGCTCCTGCCGGGTTTTGCCCTCATAATCGCCGAAATCACATTCGGCAATATTGTCGATACGCTTTAAAAGCCTGTCGGGGTAAATAATCTCAGCGGTCTGAAGGCAGCGCTTCAACGGACTTGAATAAACCTTCTGCACCCTCGGATAAACTTCAAGCGCGGCAAGAGAGGAAATTGCGCTCTCGCCCTCCTCACACAGCGGCAGGTCGGTTGTGCCGATGTATTTGCCCTCAAGATTACCCGATGTAATACCGTGTCGGATAAGATAAAGCCTGTAATTTTTCATTTATTATTGCTCCTTTTTATATTTTTACGTATATATGTGGATTTATTATATAAAAACGCTGTCGATTTTTTGTATAAAATCCCACTTTACAACATGGAATAATTCATATATAATATACCTATTGAAAAAAGTTGGATTTGGAGAGATTGGTAAATGAACAGCGATTTTCCTCGTATTTTGTCCCTGCTGAGAAAGGAACGAGGTATAACACAAAAGCAAGCCGCTGAGGATTTAGGAGTGGCGCAGGCTCTGCTTTCGCATTATGAGAAAGGAAAGCGTGAATGCGGTCTTGATTTCATAGTCAAAGCGGCGGATTACTACAATGTGTCTACCGATTACCTTTTAGGGCGTTCTCCCGTGTCAAGCGGAGGAATAATAACGGAAAGCGATATCCCGGAGCTTACAAGCGACAAAAACGATTCAAGAAATCCGGATTTAATTCTTGTGCTCAACAAAAAGCTGATAACCAACAGCATTGACGTAATCTTCTCGCTGCTCGGAAAAATAAAGGTTCAGAAGCTCAGCCGCAGTATAGCGTCAATGCTTATGCTGTCGGTATACAAGGCGTTCAGGATAATCTATTCTTCAAATGCAAAAAACGATTCAAATCTTTTCGGATATTCCGGCAAAAAATCCGACGCGCTCATTGACTCGGCTATCACTCTCGATACCGGCTCGGCGATAGAAGCCGCCGAGGATTGTGACGACGAAACACCGCAGATTACCACAAACTCAATAGAAGTGGTTTATAACAAGCAAGGTACGGCTTTACTGAGCCTTATCAAAAATTCCGAAAAGCGGTTAAGCCGCCTTAAGGACGACTGAAACGAGGAAAAAGGATAATGAAAAAGATTTTATTTGCAATTGTATTAATCGCGGCGGCAACAGCGGGATTTCTTACAGCCGTTGATATTCTCTACAAAAAAGTGATTAAGGAAATGCACTGACATTAATTTCTAAGCTGTTTAAAAAAATCGGCAAGCAGCGCCGAACATTCTTCCATAAGTATGCGGCTTCGCACCATAGGCTTATGGTTAAACGGGTAATCGAATAAGTTTACAAGGGAGGCGCATGCGCCTCCTTTTTCATCAAACGCACCGTACACAAGCCGCCTGAGCCTTGAATTTATAATCGCTCCCGCACACATAGGACAAGGCTCTAAGGTAACATAAAGCGTACAGTCGCTGAGCCGCCAGGAGTTAAGACTTTGTGCGGCTTTTTCTATTGCAATAATTTCGGCGTGGGCTGTGGGAGAATGGTCCGACTCCCTGCGGTTGTAGCCCTCGCCTATTATGTTTCCGTCACGGTCAACCACTATTGCGCCGACGGGACATTCTCCGAGCGAAGCGGCTTTCTTTGCAAGCTCAATGCAATAAGTCATGTATTCCTCGTCAGCGGTCATAATAATTTCTCCTTAAGGGCGGTCGATTTATTTCCCGTACTATTATACATTATTTTTTCCCTATTGACAAGTGTGACAGCATGAAAATAATTAGAAAATTTTTTCTTTGCGTTATTTTTTATTTCAGCATATTTCGGCAAATTACCCGTATATTTGAGCATTTTACAGAAATAATACAGATGTGACATAAAAAACAACACACTTGAAAGGAACGGTAATATATAAATGAAAGCAACAGGAATAGTCAGACGCATTGACGATCTGGGCAGAGTTGTAATCCCTAAGGAGATACGCCGCACCATGAGAATAAGAGAGGGCACGCCGCTTGAGATTTACACAAGCGTTGACGGAGAGGTAATATTCAGAAAATATTCCCCCGTCGGAGAAATCTCCTACAATGCCGACCAGTACGCCGATGTGCTGTACAAGGTCAGCGGTATGCCGACCGTAATATGCGACAGAGACCATGTGGTCGCCGCTTCGGGAATACAGAAAAAAGAGGTGCTTGAAAGACGGGTTTCAAGCTCCCTTGAGGATCTGATTGAGCAAAGAAAGGGGCTTTTCCGCACGGCAAACGACGCAAAGCTCAACCCCATTGAGGGAGTAAACCGCTTTGCTGTTGCCTGCGCTCCCATACTTGCGGACGGTGATGTCAACGGCGCTGTGATAATGCTCTCCGAAAACGACAGCTCCGTTTCGGATGAAAAGAAAAAGGTTCTTGTTGAAGCCGCCGCAATGTATTTCGGCAAGCAGATGGAGCAAATCTGATAAATAATAATCGCTCTGAAAGCCTTAAGCTCTCGGAGCGATTTTCCTTTATTGGTTTTTGCGTACATACTTGGTGCGCGGAGCGTATCTTCTTTTAATTGCTTTATAACGGTTTTTGAGCCTGGGCCTCTTGCCGGATTTTTTCTTGAAGCATTCCTTTGCTTCCTCATAAACAAGGAGCAAATCATTTGCAAGGCGAACTGCGCCCGATTGCATAACCGACTGTCTTGTGCTGTTTCCGAGCGCTTCAAGCTCAGCGTCGGACATATCTCTTATCATTTTGAGAAGCTCATACATTTCGGCGGCATCGGTAAAGCTGTAGCCGTTCACACCGTCGCGTACCTGCCCCTCATTAAGCTCGTCCTTTAAGCTTAGCACGGGAAGGTGCATAGCCATACCCTCAAGCATTGATATGGAGCAGGTATCCGAAAGCGAAGCCGTTATATAAGCGTCACAGCAGGCGTAATAAGGAACAAGCTCTTCATGCTCTACCCTGCCCGAAAACTTAACCTGATGAGAAATACCGAGCTCCTCGGCTTCCTTGCAATGCTGTTCGTACAGCGGTCCTTCACCGAGGATAAGCAGTTTTATCCTGTCCTCGTCCTTTACATATTCCGACCAGTATTTGAGCAAAAGCGAAACATTCTTTTCCTTTCCGAGCCTGCCGCAGAAGCAGAACACGGTATCGTCATCCTCAAAGCCGAACTTTCGGCGTAATTCCCACGCGGTATTCTTGTCCGACTTTTCGGGAGTAAAGACATCAAGCTCAACGGAATTGGGAATGACGTGGATTTTCTTCTTAACTCCGCAGGCTTTGAAATATTCAGACACTTTTAGAGAAGGTCCTGTTATCGCAGAAGCGGTGGAAGCGAGCATTTTCGCATAAAAATGGCTTGCAGAGGTTACTATCTTTCCGAACGCCTTGGTTTTTGCAACATAATATACGTAATCATCGTACATGGTATGCAAAGTGTATACCAGCGGCACCTTGAGGTTTTTGGCGATAAGTATACCCGAAATACCTATACCGAACTCATTGTGAATATGTATAATATCGGGATTAAAGCTCTTTATCTTATCAAGCCTTTCAATGCTTATCGGCGGTGCGACATCGTAGTTGTATATCTTTTTGAGCTTTACCGCAGGACAGTACATAACATCATCGGACATAACATGGTTGTTTACTCTGGAATCTGCGGTTACTACCAAAACTGTGTGGCCTAACTGTTCAAGACCGTCCTTTAGAGTTTTTACATGGGTGACTACTCCGTTTATACTGGGAAGATATGTTTCGGTAAAAAGTGCTATTCTCATTCAGCATCCCCTTTTCTAAGAAATCACACAGGAAATCTCCATAAAACTTACACCTAATATTTTACACTATTCATAACAAAATAGCAAGTAAAATCGCATTTAAAAAAAATTTTTATTTTACAAAATAGCTCTTGACAAATCGGAGCAAATAGTGTATAATTGAAAAGTCAATTCGGCACACCACGCCGCTGTGGTGGAATAGGCAGACACAAGGGACTTAAAATCCCTCGGTAGCAATACCGTATCGGTTCAAGTCCGATCAGCGGCACCAACTTAATATTAAGTCAGCCACGCAGAAATACCCAAGTGGTGAAGGGGCTCCCCTGCTAAGGGAGTAGGTCGGGAAACCGGCGCGAGGGTTCAAATCCCTCTTTCTGCGCCACGAAAGAACGAACTTTTGTCTACCAAGACAAAGTTCGTTCTTTTTTCATTTTCGGGGGTAAAAACGCCATAATAGGCACAAATACAGGCAAAAAGCTACTAAAAATGGCGTCGGAGCGGTCGAAACGGCTGCACCGGCGCTCTTTTTGCACTCGCAGGACTGGTTTCGGGCAGCATACTAAAGTTCGTTGTTTGCCTCGATAAAGGGCGAACAAAAGGTGGACATTGGGAGATTTGAACGCAAAAATCAGCAAGAAATTAAAAGAAGCACGATTTTGTGCGTCAATCCTATTGAAAAAATCACAGATTGGTGCTATAATTATTGAGTATAACTATCACCATTTGCAGGAATCCAGTGGAGGTGGGCTAATGGCGAAAGAAAACAGCCAGAAGATTAAACTGCTGAAACTCATGGAGCTTTTGCGTCAAGAAACGGATGAGCAGCATCCAATGGCGGCTACGGTCGTGTGCCAGAAACTGAATGATATGGAAGTTGCCTGCGATCGCAGAACACTGACCAGAGACATTCAAGCGCTGAACGACTATGGCTATGAAGTCATGACCACGATGATCAGCCATGAAAAAGCATACTATGTCGAGGATCGCAGCTTCAGCGTTCCCGAATTAAAGATACTGATTGATGCGGTACAGGCAGCCAGTTTCGTCACGGAGAAAAAAACGGCAGAGCTGATTGAAAAGATCGCCAATCTCGGCGGCAGCCACAGTGCGGAAATCCTGCAGAGCAATATGGTCTGCTTTAATACAAGGAAGCACCGCAACGAATCCATTTATTATAATGTAAATTATTTAGAGGATGCCATCGAGCAGAAAAAGAAGGTCATCTTCTACTATTTCGATTTAAACGAAAACGGCGAAAAGGTTTACCGCAACGGTCATCACCACTATGTCGTGGAGCCGATTGCACTTGTGTTCAACGAAGACAACTATTATATGGTTTGCTACAGCGCAAGGCATGACAACACCGCGTACTACCGCATTGACCGTATGGATGCCGTGGAAGTAATCGACGAAGATATCTGCGAAAAGGCCATTGAGCTACGCAGCAGCATAGATTGCTTCACGGAGCAGGCATTCAAAATGTACGGTGGACAGCCGGTGGATATAACAATCCAGTTCAGCGATAAGCTGATAGGCGTGGTGTACGACAAATTCGGTGAAGACACCAAGATGGTACGCATCAATGAAAACAACTGCGTTGCCAGCGTCAAGGTGCAGATCAGCCCGACATTTTGGGGCTGGCTGTTCCAGTTTGGCAAACAGATGACAGTACTCTCCCCCGAAGGGGTTATCAATGAATATAAACAACGGCTGCGCGAGCTGACCGATACGGAGGAATAAACATGGCAGATAATAATACAGCCAGCATCGGCTTTGAAAAACAAATATGGGACGCAGCGTGTGTGCTGCGCGGCAACATCGACGCATCCGAATACAAATCCGTCGTTCTAGGATTGATTTTCCTTAAGTACATTTCCGACCGCTTCGATGAGAAGTACCAGCAGCTGGTAGAAGAAGGCGATGGCTTCGAGGAAGATGTGGACGAGTACATTTCCGAAGGCATTTTCTTCGTACCCGAAACTGCCCGCTGGAGCGTCATTGCTTCCAAAGCGCACACTCCCGAAATCGGCACCGTAATCGACGATGCCATGAGAGCGATTGAAAAAGAAAACAAGAGACTGAAGGATATCCTCCCCAAGAACTTTGCTCGTCCCGAATTGGATAAGCGCCGTCTGGGTGATGTGGTTGACCTGTTCACCAACATTAAGATGGTGGACGCAGGCAGCAGCCGCGATATCCTCGGCAGAACATATGAATACTGCCTTTCCAAGTTTGCCGAACAGGAAGGCAAGCTGGCAGGCGAATTCTATACCCCCTCCTGCGTGGTACGCACACTGGTCGAAGTGCTGCAGCCCTACAATGGACGCGTGTATGACCCCTGCTGCGGATCTGGAGGCATGTTCGTGCAGAGCGCAAAGTTCATCGAAAACCATAGCGGCAATTTGAGCAACATTTCTGTGTTCGGACAGGACTCCAACCCAACAACATGGAAGATGGCACAGATGAATCTTGCCATCCGTGGCATCGAAGCCAACCTCGGCAGCTACAACGCGGACACATTCTTCAACGATTGCCATCCGACGCTTCGTGCGGATTTCATTATGGCCAACCCGCCCTTCAACCTTTCTGGCTGGGGCGCGGATAAGCTGAAGGACGATGTGCGTTGGCAGTATGGCATGCCCCCTGCAGGCAACGCAAACTTCGCATGGCTGCAGCACATGATTTACCATCTGGCACCTAACGGTAAGATCGGCATGGTGCTGGCAAACGGCGCGCTTTCCTCCCAGAGTGGCGGTGAAGGTGAAATCAGACAGAACATCGTAAACGCAGACTTGGTCGAATGCATTGTTGCAATGCCGACGCAGCTTTTCTACACCACACAGATTCCCGTGTCCCTGTGGTTCCTTTCCAAGAACAAGAAGCAGCGCGGCAAGACACTGTTCATTGATGCCCGCAAGCTCGGCACCATGGTCACCAGAAAGCTGCGTGAGTTAACAGATGCAGATATCGCCATGATTGCAGATGCATACAAGGCATACTGCGACGGTACACTGGAAGATCAGAAGGGCTTCTGCGCTGTGGTTGATACCGATGAAATTGCAAAGCAGGACTACATCCTCACCCCCGGCCGCTATGTTGGTATCGAGGAACAGGAAGACGATGGTGAACCCTTCGAAGAAAAGATGGCCAGACTGACCGGCGAACTTTCCGAACTGTTCGCACAGTCTCATACGCTGGAGGATGAAATCCGGCAGAAGCTGGAGGCAATCGGTTATGGCATCTGAATGGACAACCGTTCGTGCTGCAGACTTTATTGAGTTTAACCCCAGACTAAGCATCAAGAAGGGCGCAATGGCAACAAAGGTTGCCATGGATAAACTGCAGCCATTCACAAAGAAAATACCAGCAACAGAGCAGGCAGAATTTGCTGGTGGATCAAAATTCTGTAATGGTGACACCATCATGGCAAGAATTACCCCCTGTCTCGAGAACGGCAAGACCGCTTTCGTAGATATCCTCGCTGATGGTGAGGTCGCGTTCGGCTCAACCGAATTCATCGTTATGAGAGCAAGAGCAGGCATCAGTGATCCGCAATTTGTCTATTACCTTGCTACCAGCCCTGCATTCAGAAATGTGGCCATTAAATCGATGGTCGGATCATCTGGACGGCAGCGTGTCCAGCAAGGCGTGTTGGATGAGCTTGAATTAACTGTTCCGCCTCTGAAGGAACAACAGAAAATTGGTGCGATCCTTGCCATGATGGATCAGAAAATCGCACTTAACAATAAGATAAACGATAATTTACAGCAGCAGGCATACGCCTATTTCTTGCAGCTGTTCATCGAAAATGCCGATCCCTCTTGGCGTGTAGGCAAGATTGCCGATCTCGGTACGGTTGTAGGTGGTGGAACACCTTCCAAAGCGAAACCAGAGTACTACACAGACGATGGAATTGCATGGATTACACCCAAAGATCTTTCCATTGACAAATCCAAGTTTATCGCACACGGCGAAAACGACATTTCCGAATTGGGATATCGGAACAGCAGCGCAACTATGATGCCTGTTGGTACCGTTCTTTTCAGTTCGAGAGCGCCGATCGGTTACATCGCAATTGCCAGCAACGAGGTAACCACAAACCAAGGTTTTAAGTCCGTGGTACCGCATCCCGAAATTGGCACTCCATTTGTTTACTACTTTTTGATTCACGATTTGCCGCTGATTGAAAGCAAGGCATCTGGCTCAACATTCAAAGAGGTCTCCGGCTCGGTTATGAAATCCGTGGAAGCTGTGATTCCAGATGGTAATACCATCGCTAAATTCAACGATTTTTGTCGTCCTGTTTTTGAAATGCAAGAAAAACTGGAACAGGAAAACAGGAAACTGGCCGCAATGCGTGATTCACTTCTGCCGCGTCTTATGAGTGGCGAAATTGATGTAGCAGACATCGGCATTTAAGCCGCTAAATTATCGTTTACGCGATTACCACAAACAAAAATCACCGGCAGGATAGCTGCCGAAGGAGGCATCACTATGCATTTCACAGAGGATATGTTCGAGCAGGCAGTCATAGAGCTGTTCGAAAATATGGGTTACACCCACATCTACGCCCCAGACATGGAGCGTGATTATTCCAGCCCTCTGCTGGATTCTCTCCTCATGGACAGTCTCGTGAAGCTGAATAAAGGATTGCCTCTGGATGCGATCACAGAAGCAATAAATAAGCTTCGCAATTTTGACACAGGCAGTCTGCTGCAGAAGAACATGCAGTTCATGGACTACCTGCAGAACGGCATACAGGTCAGATATTTCGTGAAGGGTGAAGAACGCACATCGATCGTGTATCTGATCGACTACAAGACCGTAGCCAATAACAGCTTTTATGTGGTCAATCAGTTTACATACATCGAAAACGGGAACAATCGCCGCCCCGATATTATCCTGTTTATCAACGGTCTGCCGCTGGTGCTTATGGAGCTGAAAAGCCCGTCCAAGGATGAGGTTAACGCAGAGAATGCATACAACCAAATCCGCAACTACATGCAGGACATTCCCTCCATTTTCAATTACAACGCCATCTGCGTGATCAGTGACCTCACCACAAACAAGGCAGGCACCATCACCTCTGGCCTCGACCGATTCATGGAGTGGAAAACCAAAGACGGCAGCTACGAAAATACCGCATACGCACAGTTTGACACCTTCTATGAAGGCATGTTCGACAGAGCGCGTTTGCTGGACATTATCAAGAACTTCATCTGCTTCTCCGTGGAGCAGGCCAAGGCATTCAAGATACTGGCTGGATACCACCAGTACTTCGCAGTACGCAAGGCAGTAGAAAAAGCCAAGATCGCTACCAAGACCGATGGTAAAGGCGGCGTGTTCTGGCATACACAGGGCAGCGGAAAATCGTTGTCCATGGTCTTCTATGCCCACCTGCTGCAGGAGGCGCTGGATAGCCCCACCATCGTGGTCATGACGGACAGAATTGACCTCGACGATCAGCTGTACTCCCAGTTCTCCAAGTGCGCCGCATTCCTGCGCCAGACACCGGTGCAGGCAGAAAGCAAGGTGCATCTGAAGGAACTGTTAGACGGCAGAACCGCCAATGGCATTATCTTCACCACCATGTTTAAGTTTGAGGAACGCGAGGAACCGCTGTCCACCCGACGCAACATCGTGGTAATGGCAGACGAAGCTCATCGCGGCCAGTACGGCATGGATGAGCGCGTGGTCATGAGCGAAAATGAGCAGGGCGAAACCGAAGCCAGAATCGTGGTCGGTAACGCTCGTATCATCCGCGATGCCCTTCCCAACGCAACATTCATCGGATTTACAGGTACGCCTGTATCCTCCAAAGACCGCAACACTCGTGAGGTGTTCGGTGAGTACATCGACATTTACGATATGACGCAGGCTGTGGAAGACGGCGCAACGCGTCCCGTTTACTATGAGAGTCGCGTCATCCACCTCAAGTTGGATGAAAATACGCTGGCGCTGATCGACTCCACTTATGACATACTGGAGCAACAGGCCGACGCAGCGACGATCGATAAGAGCAAAAAGATGATGGGTCAGATGGAAAGCGTCCTCGGCGCAGACTCCACGATCACATCACTGGTGGATGATATCGTCACCCACTACGAAAGCAACCGCGCAAATCTGCTGACAGGTAAAGCGATGATCGTGGCATATTCCCGCCCGATCGCCATGAAGATTTACCGCAAGCTGATGGAGGTCAGACCCGGCTGGAAGGAAAAGGTCGGTGTCGTTATGACCAGCGGCAACAATGACCCCGAAGACTGGAAAGAGATCATCGGCACCAAGCACCACAAAGAAGAACTGGCTCGTAAGTTCAAAGACAACGATGACCCCATGAAGATCGCCATCGTCGTCGACATGTGGCTCACCGGCTTCGATGTTCCCTCCATGCACACCATGTATGTGTACAAGCCCATGCATGGATACAACCTCATGCAGGCCATCGCCCGCGTCAACCGCGTTTTCAAAGATAAGGAAGGCGGTCTCGTTGTTGACTATGTCGGCATCGCTGGTGCATTGAAGGCCGCAATGAATGAGTACACTGCCCGTGACCGTGCGAAATACGGTGACATGGATATCGCAAAGACCGCATATCCGAAGTTCAAAGAAAAACTGCAGGTGTGCCGTGACCTGTTCCACGGATTCGATTACAGTGGATTCATCGGCGGCAGCCCCCTCACTATGGCCAAGCTGATCGCAGACGGCGCGAACTTCGTGCTGGATCCCAAGTCGCAGGATCGCAAGGATCTGTTTTTGAAGGAAGCCATGCTGACGAAGCAGTCGATGTCCCTGTGTTCCAGTATGACCAATGAGCAGGAGCGCCGCGAGGCAGCGTATTTTGAAGCGGTGCGCTCCACGGTTATCAAACTGACCTATGGCGGCAACGGTGGCAAGCCCATGTCGCTGACAGAGATCAACGCACAGATCAACGAACTGCTGAAGGCCAGCGTCCAGAGCGAAGGTGTTATCAGCTTGTTCGATAGTCGCAAGGTCGGAGAAAACTTCTCCCTGTTCGATCCTGCGGTGCTGGAGGAAATCTCCAACATGAAGCAGAAGAACATCGCGGTGGAGATTTTGAAGAAACTGCTTGCCGAGCAGGTGTCGCTGTACAAGCGCACCAATGTGGTGCAGTCGTCCAAGTTTTCCGAAATGATCACACGCATCATGAACGCTTACTATAACGGTCACATCAGCAACGATGAGGTTATCAAGGAGTTGCTGGAAGCAGCAGAGCTGATCGCCAAGGCGCACCAAGCTGGTGATGCGCTGGGACTGACGCAGGAGGAACTGGCGTTCTACGATGCACTGACCAGACCGCAGGCAATCAAGGATTTCTATGAAAATGAAACCCTCGTGGCCATGACCCGCGAACTGACTGAAATGCTCCGCAAAAACCGCACGATCGACTGGCAGAAGAAAGAAACCGCCAGAGCGACTATGCGTAAGATGGTTAAGAGACTTCTGAAGAAGTACAAGTACCCGCCCGAGCAGTACGAAGATGCCATCGACACCGTTATCAGCCAGTGCGAAATGTGGACAGATAACTACGAACAGCAGTAAGAGGTAACCACATGGATGAAATCGCAAGAAGAAACGAAATAGTTAAGGTGATGACAACCACCGAACTGGCACCGATTGCGGTAAGCAATGAGATCGCCATTCAAAAAGGTACGAAGATTCCATTGTCGCGCGTTACGGCATTAGGCACTGGTCTTCAGCCGCTGGCGTCAGCTGTTCAGCAGGTCGTTAGCAAGGGACAGGCCGTAAGCGGATATTATAAGGTGACCATTCCTGCAGGAACGCAGTTGGCACAGTTCAAAGACGGCAGCGGATTCCTTGGTACTGCGCTGGATAGCAGCGGCATTGCGGGGCAGGCTCGCCTCAATCCGCTTATGTGCGATCCGACCATGTTCTATTCCGAGGTGCTTCGGGTATTCCCAGACTACTGGAAATGGGATAGGTGGCTGAAAGACAACGGCAACATACTTATGGCTATGATGGGTGAATAACAGAGAGGTGGTGCAATCAATGAAATCAGAATATGTAGCGTTAGAGGATCTCGTTAGAACGCGCTACGCAAGTGTGGCATGGACACATAAAATACAGGAAAAACAGGCTGAGATTTACGATAAAAGGTATCGTATTCTTGCTACAGTGAATATTTTTGCGGCGTCAATCACCTCTGCTGGGATATTTTCCTTGATATTCACAGACCAGACGTGGTTAAAGATTACATCAGCGGTGGTTTCGTTTGTAACAATATTTATCAGCGCCCTGCTCAAGTCATTTGATCTGCAAAGCATGGCAAAGGCAAATAAGGCAACAGCAACAAAGCTAGTTGAGTTGCGCGACGAACTACAAACGCTCATTCTTAAAATCAAGATGAGGGAGCAGCCTGTGTGTTCTCTTACAGATGAATTTGAGGCACTGCAGAAGCGCGTGCATGTTGTTTATTCCGACGCACCTAAAACAACAGATGCCGCAGTGAAAATGGCCGAGGAAGCGCTGAAAATCAATGGTGACAACACCTTCACTGACAAAGAAATCGATATGATGCTACCAGACACTTTGAAACGGAGGGAGAAAGATGAGTAGTTATGTGACAAAACACGGTGAAACAATTCCATCAAACATGAGGTCACTGATATCCACACGATATCAAACTGTCACTCGTGCCGTAAATGTAGAGTTTTGGAACTCATCAAGCAATAGCGCACATAGCCTTTACGTTGGTTCTTATGGTCGTGGAACAGCGATTGATACCAGTGATATTGATATCTTGGTCGAAGTACCCGAGTCAAATTATCGTAGATACGACACGCTAAAAGGTAACGGACAGTCACGTTTATTGCAGGCAGTCAGAAATGCGCTTTTATCCTCTTATCCAAGAACAGATATTCGTGCTGATGGACAGGTTGTAAAGGTGCTGTTTTCAGACGGAATGAAAATGGAGGTGCTGCCCGCTTTCCGTAAGCCGTCATATATAAGCACTATGGACGAATATACGTATCCAGACACGAACAACGGTGGTTGTTGGCTATCGACTAATCCAAAGGCTGAGCAGGAAGCTTTACGCTTAAAAAACAACACAAGTTTCGGACTGCTTTTTGACACCTGCAAGCACATCAGATTTATCAGAGATAATTACTTCAGCAGCTATCATCTATCTGGTATTGTGATTGATAGTTTTGTATTCAATGCGATCAGCGGATGGCAATGGACACAGGACGGCGATTCATCCAGCACTGCTTTAGGAACATATGAGGAATCATTACTGCAAAAATACTATACCATCTTCCCCTCAAAATACTATGCAACAATACAGGCACCGGGGAGCAATCAAACAATAGATGCATCCAACAGTGTAGAATGCCTTGAAAAAGTGCTTCGATTCATGGCCAAATAAGTCGCATAATGGAGGCGCAATATGATTAGTTTAGGGCAACTAAAGGAAATAAAGGATCTCCGCGAAGTATGGCCGCATGAAGCACTGGATTTCACTCCATGGTTGGCAGAAGAAAAAAATCTGGCACTGCTGGCAGATGCAGTCGGTTTGGAGATCACCGTGGATGAAACCGAATCCAAGGTTGGTGATTTCAATGTTGATATTTACGCAATCGAGACTGGTACAGAGCGCAGAATTATTATCGAAAATCAGTTGGAGGATACCAACCACGATCACCTAGGCAAGCTGATTACATACGCATCCGGCAAAGGTGCAGATATCGTAATATGGATTGTAAAACGCGCCAGAGAGGAACACCGTGCAGCCATCGAATGGTTGAACAACCATACGGATGAAAACATCAGTTTCTTCCTTATCGAAATCAAACTGTACAAGATCGGCAATTCTGACCCCGCTGTCAAGTTTGAGATTATCGAAAAGCCCAACGACTGGACGAAGGAAGTGAAGAAGCAAAGTACCAATGCTCCCGCGCAGCAATTCCGTCTGGAGTACTGGACAGCTTTCAATGAGTACGCCTTCACCAAGGCTGCGTTTGCAAAGAACTTCAAAAAGCGTAAGCCGGGTACGGATCACTGGATGACATTGAGTCTTGGATCGTCGGCGTACCACTTGGATATTCTGACGCTGAAGAACCGCAACGCAGTGTCCGTGGAACTTTACATCAGCGATGATAAGGCGATATTCCAGCAGCTGTTCCAGCATAAGGATGAAATCGAAGCAGAAATTGGTTTTGCACTGGATTGGCGTGAACTCCCCGATAAGAAGGCCAGCCGAATTCTCATTGAAAAGCCTGTAAATCTGGATGATCATGATGAATGGCACAGCCAGTTCGACTGGATCATCGATACATGTATCAAGTTCAAGAAGGCATTTAAAAAGTTCATCTAATTGTTAAAGCTCCGGCGGCCATAGCAGCTGTCGGAGCTTTTATCATAGAACAAAAACAGTTTGAACACCCTTGCGGGCAGCATAGTCGACGGTGTTTTTCGTGCCGCCCTTCTCACCTGTGTAGGCAGCGATCAGACGCGCCGAGCGGTCGACCATCCATTCGTTTCGGATTTGGTAGCAGCCACGGTGGTAGTGTTCGCAGACATACTTTACAAGATCGGCAGCAGCCAAGGCATCGTGGTAGCACTGCTTCCAGTCATCATCCCAGCTGCGCTCAAATCCCTCATAAGGAACAGCAGCAATAAGATGAATTGGGTGTCCCTCTGCTTTCAAGCGTAGGACGATTTCGGCAGCCCAGATATCAACACCCCACGCCATGCCGGAGATGAATGTGACAAATCCTTCGTCGATGGCTTCGCGGATTTTCGCTTCCAGCGCCGCGATCACGACGGATTCGGGCTGGTGGAGCTTATGAGGCCGATGGCCAGTAAAGCAAGCGCGATGCAAGCGCAGTTCAGATTCGGTTGGCATAGGATCACCCCTTCAAGAAATGGCTATAAAGTATCACCAAAACTTGTGATACGACTTCCACCTCTCTACTCTAACGGTATCACCAAGAATGGGGATATAATATAGTAAAGGAATGAGGTGGTTTTGTGGACATTACAAAGCGGCTGCAGGAGCTGCAGCGTCGTTATGGCTGGACTGATTACAAAATCGCCAAGGAAGCTGGACTTTCACCTAATACGGTTTCAAATATTTATCGCAGAGGCAATACACCCAGCATGGTAACGCTGGAGGCACTGTGCAAGGCATTCAACATTACGATGGCGCAGTTTTTCGCAGAGGGCGATATGGTGGAGATAACACCCGAACTGCGAGAACTTTTCGATAGATGGACTGCTCTCTCGGATGAGCAGAAAGCAGCACTTTGGCAGATCATAAAGACATACGAATAACAAGGAATAAGGGCTTCGGCCCTTATTTTTTTATCCCCAATAGCGCAAGAAATGGTGATAGCTATCACCATATTATAACATTGCTCGATGAAACATACAAGACCCTAATATGAACCGTGGTGATTACAAAGTGCATTATACTAAAATTTCCGTCGGCACAGTGTGGTCATTATTGTATCCTCGGCAAAGAGTAACAAAATCGTTCATCTTTCCTTCGGAGCGTCACGAATTGCGTAAACCCCCTTGACCAGTGAACGGGGCGTGAGTATAATAAAAACTGTAAATGGAACATTTGTTCAAGATAGCCCCAAAGGAGGCAAGCATATGCGTACAAAGAATCCCGAGACTTTCAAA
>CALXBK010000006.1 GCA_944386545.1 uncultured Ruminiclostridium sp. | reverse complement strand
CTTCGTAAATCCACAGTCTTCTACCATAAAGTCACTGCTATTTTAATTTTGTTTCAACTTGCTATTGCAATTTGCGACTTTTTTTAAATTAAATTCTTAGGCTCTATTTGGCTACCCCAATATTTATTATAGAGCCTTTTTTTTGTCTAACTTTTGGGGGTCGGTTCAATTCAAGACTCTTTTTAATACAGAAATTCCCCCGAAGACAAAGCTCCGGGGGAATTTCTTATATCAGTTTAAAGCATTATGGAGAAAGCCTGATTAAACTGTTTCGTCAACACCGTAGTAAGCGTTGAGGTACATCTGCTTGATTTCACTCATGAGAGGGTATCTGGGGTTAGCGCCTGTGCACTGGTCGTCGAATGCCTGCTCAACCATTGCGTCAAGTCTGTCAAGGAAGTCCTTTTCATCAATGCCGTAGTCCTTGATGGTCTTCTTGATACCGACTGCTTCCTTGAGAGCCTCAATCTTAGCAATGAATTTTTCGAGCTTCTCTTCGTTTGTCTTGCCGGTTACGCCGCAGAACTCTGCCATCTCAACATATCTTTCGAGAGTGTGGGGATGGTCGTACTGGGAGAATGTACCCATCTTGGTGGGGTTGGGAACTGCGTTGAAGCGCATAACGTGAGTGATAAGCAGAGCGTTTGCAACACCGTGGGGCAGGTGATGGAACGCACCGAGCTTGTGAGCCATGGAGTGGCATACGCCGAGGAACGCATTTGCAAATGCGATACCGGCCATGGTGGAAGCGTCAGCCATCTTCTCTCTTGCCTTGACATCGGTAAGACCGTCATTGTAAGCTCTGGGGAGATATTCAAAGATGTTCTTTGCCGCCTTGAGCGCAAGACCGTCTGTATAGTCGGTTGCCATGATAGAAGCGTAAGCCTCAAGCGCATGGGTAAGAGCGTCGATACCGGACGCACTTGTAAGTCCCTTAGGCTGAGTCATCATGTTGTCTGTGTCGATGATAGCCATGTTGGGGAGCAGCTCGTAGTCTGCGAGAGGATACTTGATACCTGTCTTTTCATCGGTGATAACTGCGAAAGGAGTACACTCCGAGCCTGTACCGGAGGAGGTGGGGATAGCTACAAAGTAAGCCTTTTCGCCCATCTTGGGGAAGGTGTAAACTCTCTTGCGGATATCAATAAATCTCATTGCCATATCCATGAAGTCAGCCTCGGGATGCTCGTAAAGCACCCACATAATCTTAGCCGCGTCCATAGCCGAGCCGCCGCCGAGTGCAATAATTACATCGGGCTGGAACTGAGTCATCAGTGCGGCGCCTTCCTTAGCGCAGGCAAGCGTCGGGTCGGGAGCAACGTTGAAGAATGTGGTATGAGTGATACCCATTTCGTCAAGCTTGTCGGTTATAGCTTTGGTGTTGCCGTTTTGGAACAGGAATGTATCGGTTACGATGAATGCCTTCTTCTTGTGCATTACAGTGCCCAGCTCGTCAAGAGCAACGGGCATACAGCCTTTCTTAAAGTATACCTTTTCAGGCAGTCTCATCCACAGCATATTCTCTCTCCTCTCAGCGACTGTCTTGATGTTGATAAGATGCTTTACGCCAACGTTCTCGGATACCGAGTTGCCGCCCCATGAGCCGCAGCCGAGGGTTAAGGAGGGGAGCAGCTTGAAGTTGTAAAGGTCGCCGATACCGCCGTGAGAAGACGGAGTGTTTACAAGTATACGGCAGGTTTTCATTCTTGCGCCGAATTCGTCTATCTTAGCGCGCTCGCTTACTGCGTTGCAGTAAAGAGAAGCTGTGTGACCGTAACCGCCGTCTGCAACGAGCTTTTCAGCCTTTGCAAGAGCGTCCTCAAAGTCCTTTGCCTTGTACATTGCAAGTACCGGAGAGAGCTTTTCGTGAGCGAACTCCTCCTCAATGTCAACTCTTTCAACCTCACCGATAAGAACCTTGGTAGCGGGATCAACCTCAACGCCTGCAAGAGAAGCGATTGTTGCCGCCTTCTGACCTACTATCTTAGCGTTGAGCGCACCGTTTATGAGGATTGTCTTTCTTACCTTTTCGGTTTCCTCGGCGTTTAAGAAGTAACAGCCGAGAGCCGCAAATTCCTTCTTAACCTTTTCGTATATCTTGTCGATAACGATAACCGACTGCTCGGAAGCGCAAATCATACCGTTATCAAAGGTCTTTGAGTGAACGATTGAGCTTGCTGCGAGCTTGATATCGGCAGTTGTATCAATGATTGCGGGGGTGTTTCCTGCACCTACGCCGAGTGCGGGCTTGCCGGAGGAGTAAGCCGCCTTAACCATTCCGGGACCGCCTGTTGCGAGGATTATATCCGCACTTCTCATAACCTCGTTGGTAAGGTCGAGAGAGGGAACGTCAATCCATGCGATAATGCCCTTGGGTGCGCCTGCCGCTACTGCCGCATCAAGAACTACCTTTGCGGCAGCAATGGTGCACTTCTTTGCTCTGGGGTGAGGGCTGATGATGATGCCGTTTCTTGTCTTAAGAGAAATAAGCGTCTTGAATATTGCGGTAGATGTGGGGTTTGTTGTAGGGATAACCGCCGCTACAAGACCGATAGGCTCAGCAATCTTTGTAACGCCGAACGCCTTGTCCTCCTCGATAACATCACAGGTCTTGGTGTTTCTGTATGCGTTGTAGATATGCTCTGCCGCATAGTTATTCTTGATAACCTTGTCCTCGACTACGCCCATGCCGGTTTCTTCAACCGCCATCTTAGCGAGGGGAATTCTCATTTTGTTAGCCGCGGAAGCCGCCGCAAGGAAAATCTTATCAACCTGCTCCTGAGAGAAGGTCGCAAATTCCTGCTGCGCCGCTCTTACTTCTGCCATGCGGAGCTTGAGAGCGTCAACACTGTCAACGATAAGGGGGCTTACTACCGCGGAAGCGGCTTTCTTACCTTTTACAATCTGTTTCTTTGCCATGTGTTCCTCCTAATGCTTTAAACTTTTTTACGGTTGTTCATTGTGAAACCGTTTTTGCTTGTTATTTTTTTAACAATTCCATTATAGCAGTTTATCGGGTGTTTTGTCAATCCTTTTTTCAATGAAATCAACCAAAATATTTGCTCTGTTTTTATGCAACATTAACAATGAAAACGGAAAAATAAGTCAAGCGGATATTTTTGCGGCAATTTTACCGTATTTGTGTTTAATATGGATTTGAAGCACCGTGGTAAAGCGAAATACTATTTTTGTTATGACGTGAATTTTACATATTTACTCTTGCAAAAGGAGCGTGTTTGTTGTATAATTTAAGTGATAGCGTACTTTTGTACGGACGTTTGATTTTTTAAGGAAAGAGGGAAAGTATGGCACAGGAATTTAAGGTATCGCTTCAGGCGATAATCGACGAGTGCAAGTTAGAGGTTATTCACTCACCGACAGTTCCGTCTGAGATATTTATAACCAGCATAGACGTAAACCGTCCCGGACTTCAGCTTGCGGGATTTTACGAATACTTCGACAAGACCAGAATACAGATAATAGGCAAGGCGGAAACCGCCTACCTTGAGCAATGCGGCGCAGAGATAAGAACTCAGCGCATACAGAAGTTTTTCAGCGAGAAGCCTGCCGCAGTCGTTGTTTCAAGAGGCATGGAAATTTCTCCCGAAATGAAGCAGTTTTCGCAAAGCTGTGAGGTGCCGCTTTTAAGAAGCGAGGAAAGCACGTCTACCTTTACTTCAAAGCTGGTTGCGTACCTGAGCTTGCAGTTAGCTCCGAGAATTACCCGTCACGGTGTTCTTATAGAGGTATACGGCGAGGGTATGCTGATACTCGGCGAAAGCGGCGTGGGTAAGAGCGAAACCGCAATCGAGCTTGTAAAGAGAGGTCACAGGCTTGTAGCAGACGACGCGGTAGAGATAAGAAAAGCGTCCAACATCACGCTTGTGGGAAGCTCTCCCGACAATATACGTCACTTTATGGAGCTTCGCGGTATCGGCATTATCAATGCAAGACAGCTTTTCGGTATGGGCTCTGTAAAGGTAAGCGAGAAGATAGACCTTGTTGTAGAGCTTGAGCTGTGGAATCCCGAAAAGGTATACGACAGAATGGGTGTGGACAATCATTATGTTTCCATTCTCGGCGTTAAGGTGCCGTCGCTGACGATACCCGTAAAGCCCGGCAGAAACTTAGCCGTTATTCTTGAAGTAGCCGCAGTAAACAACAGACAAAAAAAGATGGGCTACAATGCGGCGCAGGAGCTGCTTGACAATCTCGGACTGAATATGGAAGGCAGTGACACGGTTACGAGCTGGGGTTAATTCCGCTTTTGAAAGGAGATGACGGCATGAATTTCATTGCCGATATGCACACGCATACCATAGCGTCAACCCACGCCTATTCCACCGTCACGGAAAATGCAAAAGCGGCGGCAGAGCGCGGACTTAAATATATAGCTATGACCGACCACGGCGTAAAAATGGAGGACGCCCCGCATTACTGGCATTTTTGCAATCTCAGGGTAATTCCCGATTTTCTGTACGGAGTAAGGGTGATAAAGGGCGTTGAAGCGAATATCTGCGATTATGACGGCACGCTTGACACCGACGAAATAGAAAGGTTTGTAGAGTGGATGGTAGCGTCAATGCACTATCCTTGCATTATGTCAGGAAGCGAGGACGACCATACGAGAGCCTATTTAAAGGTTATGGAAAACCTGAAGGTAGCAGTGCTTGGTCATACCGATTCCGAATGGTATCCCTATGATGTCGATACCGTATCAAAGGAATGTGTAAGGCGCAATGTTGCAATGGAGCTTAATGTCAGCCGTTTTCGCAGCGAGGCTTCAATAAAAAGACTGAAGAAATTGATACTTCCCGCATGCGTAAGAAACGGTTGTAGTATAATGGTAAACTCGGACGCGCATTTTCATGATAAGATAGGCGCATTTGAAAAAGCAAGGCAGCTGCTTTGCGAGATAAATTTCCCCTCTGAGCTTGTGCTTAATGCGGATATACAGCGTTTTGAAGCGTTCCTTAAAGCAAGAGGAATAAAAACCAACGGAGAAACAGCGGCGGAATAACCCGCGGCGGCTCGGAATAAAATAAACCGGAAGGAAAAAAGTATTTATGTACAACATAGGAATTGATTTAGGCGGAACAAATATAAAGGTAGGCGTTGTGGACGACAGCTTCAACATTATCGGCAAGTCAAACATCAAGACAAATCTGCCCCGTCCCGCAGGGAGCATTGCAGACAGCATCTGCGAGGGCGTAAGGCTTGCGTGCGAGAGTGCGGGAATAAAGGTTGACGAGGTAAACAGCATAGGCATAGGAACTCCCGGCGTTGCAGACAGAAACAACGGTGTTGTTCTCTATTCCTGCAACTTAGGCTTTAACAACACAAACCTCGGCGGTCTTTTGAAGGAAAGGCTGGGTACTGATATATTTGTTGAAAATGACGCAAATGTAGCGGCATACGGCGAGGTGCTGAACGGTGCGGCAAGGGGCTGTAAGGACGTTGTAGTCGTAACCCTCGGCACAGGCGTAGGCGGCGGCATTATCATCGACGGCGGCATTTACACCGGCTTTAACTTCTGCGGTGCGGAGCTTGGCCACACGGTAATAGAGTACAACGGCAGACAATGCGGCTGCGGCAGAAAGGGCTGCTTTGAAGCGTACAGCTCAGCGACAGCTCTCATAACCGCAACCAAAAAGGCAATGGAAGCGGATAAAAACAGTGCAATGTGGGAAATTGCGGGCAGCATTGAAAATGTTGACGGAAAGACCGCCTTTGACGGTATGAGAAAGGGCGACAAGACAGCCTGCGCAGTTGTTGAGGAATATCTCAACTACCTCGGCTGCGGTCTTGTAAATATAGTAAACACCTTCCAGCCCGAAATGCTTCTCATCGGCGGCGGTATTTGCAAGGAGGGCGAATATCTCACAAAGCCTCTGGAGGAATACATCCGCAAAGAAAGCTACTGCATAAATCCCGAACGCTCAACAGTGCTTGGTATCTGCAAGCTCGGAAACGATGCGGGTATCGTCGGTGCGGCAAACCTCTACCGTCTTAAATTCTGATAACCTGTACAAATATCATTATATTAAATATCTGAGGAGTATTCTTTGAACAGCAACGATTACGCTTTATTGGCTCAGACGGCGCAAAGCTACGGCGCACAGGTGCTGTATGACGAGCCCATGAATAAGCACACCTCCTTTAAAATAGGCGGCAGGTGCGACATTATGATAAAAATAAACTGCGAAAAGCTGCTTTGTGAGCTGGTACGGCATTGCAACGAAAATTCTGTGCCCTACTATATAATAGGACGGGGCAGTAATATCCTTGTCAGCGACGAGGGACTGCGGGGAGCCGTATTGCTCCTCGGCAGTGATTTCGGCTCGGTAAGGGTAAGAGGCGACGAGATAATCTGCAATGCGGGAGCGTCGCTGTCTGCGGTGTGCAGAGTTGCGCTGGAAAACAGTCTTACGGGGCTTGAATTTGCCTACGGTATCCCCGGCTCTGTCGGCGGTGCTGTTTTTATGAATGCCGGCGCATACGGCGGGGAGATGAAGGACGTTGTGGTTTCCTGCCGCTGTATTGACGAGCAGGGAAGAATAAAAGAGCTTTCAAACGATAAGATGGAGCTTTCCTACCGTCACAGCATTTTTTCCGAAAAGAAGCTGTGCATAACAAGCGTCACCTTTAAGCTGAAAAAAGGCGATAAAGAAGCTATAAACAGCCGCATGGAGGAGCTTATGGAGCGCCGCCGGAAAAAACAGCCGCTTGAATATCCGAGCGCAGGCAGTACCTTCAAGCGCCCTAAGGGCGATTTTGCCGCAAGGCTTATCGAGGAGTGCGGGCTTAAAGGGGCGTCCTGCGGAGGCGCTGAGGTCAGCACAAAGCACAGCGGATTTGTTATAAACAGGGATAACGCCACCTTTGACGATGTTATGGGCGTTATGAGCATGGTAAAGCAAAGAGTTTTTGAACAGACGGGCATTGCGCTTGAATGTGAGATACTCATAATGAAATAGAGAAAAGTGTGACAGGGTGCGGGGAAAGGAATACGGCTATGAACACGGAATTTGTAATTGTAACGGGGCTTTCCGGCGCAGGTAAATCATGTGCGGTTAATGTCATGGAGGATATAGGATATTTCTGCATTGACAATATGCCGCCTCAGCTTATACCTAAGTTTGCGGAGATATGCGAGGAAAATGAGGATATAACAAAGGTCGCTATTGTTACGGATATACGAGGCGGCACTATGTTCATGCACCTCAATGAAAACCTTGAGGAGCTTAAAAGCAAGGGCTATAACGTAAAGGTGCTTTTTGTGGACGCAAATCATTCCGTTATAAAACAGCGCTATAAGGAAACCCGCCGCCGCCACCCGCTTTTTGAAGCGTCGGGAGGCGACATTGACAAGGCGATAAACGCGGAATCGGAAATAATCGAGCCGATGAAGCAATGCGCCGATTTTTACATTGATACAAGCCTTATGGGTACATCTACCCTTAAAGAAAACGTACTTAACATATTTTTGGATAACCCCTCGGACAGCATGGCGATAAGCTGTATTTCTTTCGGCTTTAAGTACGGCGTTCCCAATGAAGCGGATTTAGTGTTTGACGTGCGCTGCCTGCCCAATCCCTTTTACAAGCCGGAGCTTAAGAAAATGACGGGACTGGACAAGCCTGTAAGGGATTTTGTGATGAGCTTTGAAAACTCCGTCACTTTGGAGAAAAAGCTGTTCGACCTTATAGATTTTCTCGTGCCGCAGTATCTGCACGAGGGAAAAAGCCAGCTTGTAATAGCGTTCGGCTGTACGGGCGGCAAACACAGAAGCGTAACCTTTGCGGAGAATATGTGCGCGCATATCCGTAACAACGGACTTAAAGCAAGCGTGCTTCACAGGGATATAGAAAAAGGGCATAAATAAGGAAAGGGAGTAGCTTTATGTCGTTTGCCTCCGATATAAAAATCGAGCTTTGCAGAGCTGAGCACAGCAGGGCACAGCTTGAGATACTGCTTAAAGGAGCGTTTTTTGCCATGAGCGAGGACGGCGGCGGACTGGTTTTCAGCACCGAGTGCAAAAAAGCCGCTGTATATATAAAGCAGGCGTGCGAGGGTGCGAAAATTGATTGCGGGCTGTCTGAAAATACATTCCGCACAAAGACCGTCTATACCTTCAGAGCGCCTGATAAAAAATACGCCGAAACGCTCCCCGACTGCTCCGATGACGCAGAGTTCGGAGCGTTTTTAAGGGGCGTTTTTTTGGTATGCGGGCTTGCGGCAAATCCCGAAAAGGGCTATCAGCTTGAATTTTTCCTGCACGAAAAGGAAAAATGCGAAATCCTGCTAAGGCTCATTGAGGAGCACGGAATGACCGCAAAGCTCTCCTCACGGCGCGGAAGCTTTTTTTTATATGTCAAGGACAGCGAACAGCTCTCGGATATGCTCACCTATATGGGCGCAATGCTCAGAGCCGTAGAGATAATGAACGTCAAGATATACAAGGAAGTGCGCAATAATGTCAACCGAAGCGTAAACTGCGAAGCGGCAAACCTCAACAAGACTATAACGGCGGCGCAAAAGCAAAAAGAGGATATAGATTATATAACGGAAAAAATGGGTATCGGATTTTTGCGGGACGACCTTGCGGGCGTTGCCGAAATACGAAGCGGCGGCATAGAGCTGTCGCTGTCCGATATAGGAAAAAAACTTGATCCCCCGATAAGCCGGAGCGGAGTCAACCACAGGCTAAGACGCATAAGCGAGATAGCAGACAGGCTCAGAAAGGAAAACGGGGATTTATAACTTAGGCAAGATGTCCCCCGCCTCTAAGGCGGCGGGTTCCATATTCAGTTTCAGTTGGGATTCAATCCCCAACTGAAATTGAATCGCAGCTTCGCTGCGGCTTGCCACGTTGAATGACGGGGCAAGCCCCTTATTGAAGGGAGCATAAACTATGAACGGCTTTGTCCATCTTCATGTGCATAGCGAGTACAGCCTTCTTGACGGTGCCTGCCGCATAAGAGGGCTTGTCCGCCGTGCGGCACAGCTCGGACAGAGCGCAGTTGCAATAACCGACCACGGCGCTATGTTCGGGTGTATCGAGTTTTATGAGGAATGTATTGCAATCGGCATAAAGCCGATAATAGGGTGTGAGGTGTATGTTGCGCCGCGCACACGTTTTGACAAATCATCCCCGGAGGACGCAAAGCCGTATCATCTTGTACTGCTGTGCAGGGATAACGATGGCTATGACAACCTCTGCAAAATTGTCACAAGCAGCTATACCGAGGGCTTTTACCGCAAGCCGAGAGTAGACAGGAAGCTGCTTGCAAAGCATTCAAAGGGGCTTATTTGTTTGTCGGGCTGCCTTTCGGGCGAGATACCAAGGCTGCTTTCACAGGGCAGATATTCCGAAGCGGTGCAGACGGTACAGCAGTATCAGCACATTTTCGGCAATGAAAACTTCTTTATAGAAATACAAAACCACAATATAAAGGAACAGCAGACAATCCTTCCGTATCTTTTAAGGCTGTCTGAGCAGACGGGAGCAGAGCCTGTCGCAACAAACGATGCGCACTATCTAACAAGAGAGGACAGCTTTGTGCAGAGGGTGCTTACCTGCATTTCAACAAATACGAATTTAAACGAGCAGAGCAATGTTTTTCTGCCCGGCGATGAATTTTATATAAAAAGCCGCGAGGAAATGCAGCGGCTCGGCTTTCCCGAAAGGGCGCTTGACAACACCGTCAGAATTGCCGACAGGTGCAATGTCAGCTTTGATTTCGGAAAAACCTTTCTGCCGCGCTTTGAGACAAAGGGCTATGACGACAACAACAAGCTGTTTGATGAGCTTGTTGCAAGGGGAGTTAAGAAGCGTTACGGGGAAAATCCGCCGCAAAGCGTGTTACAGCGCACAGAATACGAGTCCGGTGTAATAAAGCAGATGGGCTTTGTGGATTATTTCCTGATAGTGTGGGATTTTATCCGTTACGCAAAGGAACACGGCATAGCGGTAGGTCCCGGCAGAGGCTCGGGAGCAGGGAGCTTGTGCGCCTACTGCCTTGAAATAACCGACATAGATCCGATCCGCTTTGATTTGCTGTTTGAGAGGTTTTTAAACCCCGAGCGCGTCAGTATGCCGGACTTTGATGTGGACTTCTGCTGTGTAAGACGGCAGGAGGTAATAGATTATGTCGTGCGCAAATACGGCAGGGATCACGTGGCGCAGATAATCACCTTCGGCACAATGGCGGCACGTGCGGCGATAAGGGACGCAGGCAGAGTTATGGGGCTGCCCTACGCCAAGGTTGACAAGGTAGCGAAGCTCATTCCGATGTCGCTCCATTCAACGATAGAGGGCGCGCTTAAAACCGAAAAGGAGCTTACCGAGCTTGCAAAATCCGACGAGGAAACCGCCCGCCTTATCCAAACGGCAAGAAAGATAGAGGGTATGCCGAGGAATGTTTCCGTCCATGCGGCGGGAATAGTCATTACCCGAGAGCCTGCCCGTCAGTATGTCCCGCTTTATAAAAGCGGGGACGATGAAATAATGACGCAATATCCGATGGCTGCGGTTGAAAAGCTCGGACTGCTTAAAATGGATTTTTTAGGTCTGAGATACCTTACGGTAATTCAGGACTGCTGTAAGCTGATAAACAAAACCGAGCCGCATTTTCGCGCAGAAGCAATACCCGAGGACGATAAGCAGACCTTTGATAT
Source organism: uncultured Ruminiclostridium sp. (assembly GCA_944386545.1). Taxonomy (GTDB): domain Bacteria; phylum Bacillota; class Clostridia; order Oscillospirales; family Ruminococcaceae; genus Ruminiclostridium_E. Next base: position 73,914 of record CALXBK010000006.1, on the reverse strand, counting down.
GCTGTCAAAGGGCGGAACCTGCGGAGTGTTCCAGTTTGAAAGCGGCGGCATGACCTCGCTGCTTATGAGGCTAAAGCCGAACTCCATAGAGGACCTGACGGCGGCGATTTCTCTTTACCGCCCCGGACCTATGGATTCGATACCGACATATATTAAAAATCACGCCAATCCCGAGCTTGTAAAGTACAAGCACCCCGCATTGAAAAGCATACTTGAAGTTACCTATGGCTGTATAGTGTATCAGGAGCAGGTAATGATGATATTCAGAAAGCTTGCGGGCTATTCTTACGGCAGGGCTGACAGCGTGCGCAGGGTGATGAAGAAAAAGGACAGGGAAAAGATGGAGCGCGAGCGTGCCGACTTTGTCGCAGGCGCGGAGAAAAACGGTATTGGCAAAGCTATTGCGAATGAGATATTCGACGATATGACGAGCTTTGCCTCCTATGCCTTCAATAAATCCCATGCGGCGGCGTATGCGGTGCTTGCTTATCGCACGGCTTATCTGAGATGTCACTGTTATCCGCAGTTTATGGCGGCACTGCTTACAAGCGTTATGGGCTCGGGTGCGAAGATAGCCGAGTATGCGGCGGACATGTCGCGCAACGGCTTAAAGCTTCTTCCGCCCCACGTCAATTACAGCGAAAGCGGCTTTGGTACGGAAAAGGACGGTATCCGCTTCGGACTTACCGCAGTAAAAAATCTCGGCGCTTATGTGAGCGGCGATATTGTTCAGGCGCGCAAGGAGAGGCCGTTCAGCTCACTTTACGATTTTTGCAGTCGCATGGCGGGAAAGAACCTTAACAAAAAAGCGGTGGAATCTTTGATAAAATGCGGGGCGCTTGATAACCTCGGCAATAACCGCCGCGAGCTGCTGCTCAATTTTGAGGAGCTTATGGATTCCATCAGCTCAAACAGGGATATCGAAGGGCAGATGAGCCTGTTCTCGGACGCATCGGGCAAAACGGAGTATAAGGAATACAATATAAAGTCAGCGCCCGAATTTCCCTCCGCCTCGCTTTTTGCGATGGAAAAGGAGATACTCGGAATATACGTTTCGGGACATCCGACGGAGGGCTACCGCGCGGTTGCGGGAGAATACGGCTGTATGCCTGCCGCCGCCGTTCAGGAAATAAAGCAGGAACGGCAGAGGGTAAAGGTTATTGCTATGCTGACCTCCGTCCGTAAGCACACGACAAAGCAAAATCAGGATATGTGCTTTGCCGCAGTTGAGGATATGAGCGGCGAGCTTGAGTGCATACTTTTCCCGAAAGCCTATTCGATATATGCAAGTAAGCTTCGTGAGGGCGAGGTATATCTCCTTGAAGGCACGGTGTCCTGTGAGGACGAAAGACCGTCTAAGCTGATAGCTGAAAAAATACTGCCGCCGCCTGATATAAAAAGGCGTAAGCAAAAGCCGAAAACCCTATTTATACGCTTTAAAGATGAAAACGACGGCGATATTGCCGCACTTACGGAGCTGTTAAAACAGCACAGAGGGTACAGCCCCGTAAAGCTATGCTTTGAAAGCACACGCACCACACGTCTTTTGCCTGAGGAGCTTTCGGTGAAAATAACCGAAACATTAGTGCAAAATATAGAGAAAATATGCGGCGAAGACAATATTATTGTAAAATAAATCGAAAAAATGAAATTTCCTCTTGACTTAAACGCTATTTAGGAGTAAACTAAACAGTGTGTAAATAAATCAGAGGTGAAACTCTGCGGAAAGGAAGTACGATATATGAAGAAAATAGGCGTATTAACAAGCGGCGGCGATGCACCGGGCATGAATGCGGTAATCCGCGCGGTAACAAGATCGGCTATCGCTAAGGGTATGGAGGTAGTAGGAGTTTTAAGAGGTTACAACGGTCTTATCAGCGGCGATATTATCCCCCTTACCGTAAGAAGCGTGTCCGATATAATCCAGAGAGGCGGTACAATGCTTTATACAGCAAGATGTGCTGAGTTCAGATACGAGGAGGGCCTTCAGAAGGCAAAGCATACCTGTATCGAAAACGGCATTGAGGGTATAGTTGTAGTAGGCGGCGACGGCTCCTTCAGAGGTGCGGCTGACCTATCCGCAAGAGGTATTCTCTGCGTAGGCGTACCCGGAACAATCGACAACGATATTTCCATGACTGAGTACACAATCGGTTACGATACAGCTATGAACACCGCTATGGAGATGGTTGACAAGCTGCGCGACACCGCACAGTCACACGACAGATGCTCCATAGTAGAGGTTATGGGCAGAAATGCCGGCTACATTGCTCTTAACACAGGTATTGCCTGCGGTGCAACCTATATAATCACCCAGGAAGAGCCTTATACTATGCAAGATGTAATTGCAAAAATCCAGAACGCAAGAGCAAGCGGCAAGCATCATTTCATTATCGTAGTTGCAGAGGGTATCGGCAACTCCGAGCAGATTGCAAAGCAGATTGAACAGGCAACCGGCGTTGAAAGCCGTGCAACCATTCTCGGTCACGTACAGAGAGGCGGAAGCCCCACAGTAAGAGACAGAATTGTGGCAAGTCAGCTCGGTTATTATGCTGTTGACCTGCTTTCAAAGGGTATCGGCAACAGAGTTGTCGGAATTCAGAACAATCAAGTAGTTGATTACGACATTCAGAAGGCGCTCAAGATGACTAAGGAATTTGAGCATGAGCTGTACAGAATTGCAAACGAAATCAGCTTCTGATAATCGGTGACAGGGCTTACGCCTTTCACATATAAAAAAACCGCAAAAGCGGAAAAACAGAGTAGGATTATGCGCGTTAAGTGCCTAAGGGACGGGGAGTTGTCCTTAGGACGAACACCATTGCGGTGGCGGTGCATTTTCCGCATCTCGCTGTTGCATAAATAGAGATAACCGCCGTATTTATCCCGAATTATGCGATTGCGTGGAATTGCATTTAAGGAGGTAAATATGGCGTTTTTTCGTAATTTCAGGGATTCGCTCTGTGAGCTGAAATCCTTGCGCTGTCTTACAGTAACAGCGCTTCTGATAGGTGTTTCGGTTGCTTTGAAGTTCTTGCTTATCCAGCCGACCGAAACCCTTAAAATCAGTTTTTCCTTTATCGGTCTTGCTTCTATCGGTATGCTTTACGGACCGGTGGTTGCAGGGCTTGCGGGAATAGCGACGGATGTACTGGGCTTTCTGGTAAAGCCCACCGGAGCATTTTCTCCGATTTTTACCGTGGTGGAGCTTACGGCGGGTGTCATCTACGGCATATTCCTGTACAGGCTTAATCCCGCAAAGATTGAGCTTTTCTCCTCGTCGGCGTTTTTTGACGCGGTGAAGAAAAACGGAATACAGGTTCTGAGAATTTTCTGTGCAAAGCTCACGGTTAATCTTATCTGCAATGTGGTTATGAACACATTCGCAATGGTGCTTATGAGAATTATCGCTCCCGATGCCATTCTCGTGAAGATGGGTGAAAGAATTGTCAAGAATGCAGTGCTGCTCCCAATTGAGGTGTTCATACTGCTTGCGGTGCTGTACCCCGTGGCTGTGGCATACCGTGCGGCGTTCAGAAAGCACACAATAGCAAAATAAAATTATAATGACGGGGCAAGCCCCTTATTGAAAATATACGGCAATTGAAAGGAACGGTTGAACAAATATGACGAAGCTGGGTTTTTTAGGTGCGGGAAACATGGGAAGCGCAATAATGAGGGGCATTAACGCCTCCGGTATGGATATAAGCGTTTCGGCTTACGATAAGGATACGGCAAAGCTCGAAGCGCTGTCGGCGTTCTCGGTTAAGCCCTGCACGAGCGAGGCACAGCTTGTGCGTGAGAATGATTACATTCTGCTTGCGGTAAAGCCGCAAACGCTCGGCGAGGTGCTTTCGGCGGCGGCAGGGGAATTTACCCGCAATAAGGTTATCATCTCAATCTGTGCGGGAATATCCGAGGATTTTATCCGCAGTAAAACTCTTCCCGCTGCAAAGGTTGTGCTCGTTATGCCCAATACTCCCATGATGCTCGGACTCGGTGCGAGCGCAATAGCGAGGGCAGACGGGGTAAGCGACGAGGAATTTGCCGTTGCAAAATCCGTTATCGAAAGCTGCGGTATAGCGCAGGAGGTTCCTATAAGCAAAATGAAGGAGATAATTGCGATAAACGGAAGCTCTCCCGCATTTATCTACCTCTTTGCAAAGGGCTTTACGGAATATGCAAAAACCGTGGGAATAGATGAAACAGCCGCACTCAGGCTGTTCGCAAAATCACTTGAGGGCTCGGCGAAAATGCTCACCGATTCGGGTATGACCATAGATGAGCTTATAAAGCAGGTTTCTTCTCCCGGCGGCACAACGATAGCCGGACTTGAAAAGCTGTACGAGGGCAACCTTACACAGACGGTCGGCAAATGCTGCGAGGCCTGCACCGCAAGAGCCTATGAGCTTGCAAAAAAATAATTCAGGCAACACCGCACAAAGCTTGCCTTTCGGCTTTGAACGGTGCAGCCCTAAAAATCGTTCAATATTCCGCCTGAATGTGAAAGTTGCAGGCGGATTTCTTTTATATGTAGTACATACTAAATAACTGCCCTTCGGGCAGTTATTGGCTGAAAATCCTGTAAACCGGGATTTTCAGAGAAACAAATCAAAGATTTGTGCCGTACTTCCTGATTAGTGTCTGCTTTTGCCGCCGCTAACGGGCGGCAAGGTGCAAGGATTTTTGACGTTTTAGCTGAAAATCCTTGCCACAACAACTGAAAAAGTACTCCGAAGCAAAGCTTCTGCGTGCTTTTTCAGTTGTTGAGCAGACACTATGTAAAAAAATTCGGTACAATATTGTGATAAATGCACGATTTGTGAAATTTTATATAAATAATTTACAAATCACTATTGAATTGTAAAAAAAATTTTGCTATAATAATAGAAGTAAGTTTACTTCAGGGGGTAATTCCAAATGGCTGAACAAAAAAAGCAGGCGGCTACCAACGGCGAATTTAAGACGGCGCCGTTAGGCTTTGACAAGAACGAGGTTATGGCGTACATAGTACAGCATAACAAGGTCCGCAAGGCGTTACAGGAAGAAAACGAGCAGCTCAAAAAGGCACTTGAGGAGAAGCAGCACGAAAAGAACGACGAAGATCTCCAGAAAGAGCTTGAAGCAAAGAAGCATGAGCTTGACGCACAAATTATCGAAAGCAGAAAGCAAATTCTCGACGAAAGGCGTAAGCACGCACAGATTGAGAAAGAGCTTATGGTTTTGCAGGATAAATATAAGGCGCTCTCCGACGACTATTCGGCATATAAGAGCAACACCGCAAAGAAGCTGGCAAAGGCAAAGACTGCGTCTGCAACAATTGACGAGGCACAGCTTGCCGAGCTTTCCGCAAAGGCGAGCAATGACGCAAATGCGATAATAGCAGACGCACAGAATAAGGCGGCGCAGATTATCACAGCGGCAAAGGCTTATTTTTCAGATACAGTAAACAAGGCATACGACTATAAGCAGTTTGTGCTTGAAAAGGCAGACAAGCTTGTTGAGGGCGTTAAGGCACAGCCTGCTGCCGCACCCGCGATTGATGTTGCAAAGCTGCTTGAAGAGCTTTCGGCACAAATAAAAGAGGCTGTATCTGCGGCTGTAAGGACTGCGGCTGACAAAGCGGCAAGCGTTCAGCCCGAAGAGCCTGCCGAGGCGGTACTCCTTTCCGATGATGAAGAAATTGCAGAGGCTAAGAGCGAGCTTGAAAGAATAGCAGGATTTGACGCAAGCGAGCTTGCACAGTACGAGCCTATGACGGTTGAGCCTTACAGCTTTACTCTCAATGTAGTTGCGCCTGCACCCGCAGCAAAGCAGGACGATGATGAACAGGACGAGGAAGATTTGTTTGTAATGCCCGATAACGGCTTGCTGTCATCCGTTGCGTCTGTTTCTTCCGATGATATGTCTGTCGTCGCAGACGTTTCCGCTTCCGATGATATTCTTACAGAGGGTGACTTTACTGAGCTTGTAGAGCAGGAGCCTGTTGCGGTTGAAATAACCGATGTGGACGATCTTGTTATGGAGACGGTATCGGCACAGCCGGGCGCGGCAAATACTGACAGCGCAGATAATGACTTTGCAGACCTCATGGCGGACGATGAACCTGAACCGATTGCAGAGCCCGTTGCAGAATATGCTGAGGACGATGACTTCTCATCTCTTATAGCAGACAATGAGCCTGCCGTTGAAGCAGTTGCGGAAGAACCCGCGGCGTCAGCCTCGGACGACGATTTTTCAGATTTGCTTGATACCACTCCCGATGTGGCTGCTCCCGCTGAAGCAAAAGACGAAAGACCGAGAAACCGGAATAAGGAAAAGCTCAACGAGAGCCGTTCTATGGGCGTTGCAGGAAAGGATCCTCTCCCCAACGATCCGTGGCGTGATCTTGAGCTTCAGATGAACGATATTTCCGACTCCATGCCCGCACCCGCACCGAAGGCCAAGAAGCCCGTTGATGACGACGGCATGACTTCATCGTTTGACGATGAGCCTGTTCAGATCTCCGACAAGCCTGCCAAGGACGAAAAGATTGATATGTCCGACTACTCCTCCATGCTCGGCGGGATGAACGACAACATCAACACCAACAACGCACAGTACGATCCTTCATGGGATATGAAGATGCTTGAGGGCGTAGGCGACGATAAAGAGGACGATGAGATGAGCAGTGAAACAGGCGGCTTTTTCGACCTTTAATTAACAGAATAGTTTTAAATCTGCCGGAAATTTTCCGGCAGATTTGTGTTTAAAGCAAGGCATTTTTTGAACTGAATACGAGGAAGTTTTTTGTAAAATCGGCGGTTGCAGAATGTCGTTTATTTTATTTGCATTAAGGCAAAATTACCCTTGACTAATCAAAAGAAATGTGATACACTATAAATGGTGGACTGAAATGTCCCGCAAATCAAATTATGCGGATTTTCGGATTATCTTTTATTCTGCAAGGAGAGAATTATCCGCAAAAAAGTAAGGAGCGTTTTGAAATGAGTTATCTTGAAATCGTAAACGTAGTAGGTCGCGAAATCCTCGACTCAAGAGGAAACCCCACAGTTGAAGCTGAGGTTTGGCTCGCTGACGGTACAATCGGCAGAGGTACTGCACCCAGCGGTGCGTCCACAGGCGAATTTGAAGCACTTGAGCTCAGAGACGGCGACAAGGCAAGATACTGCGGCAAGGGCGTAACCAAGGCAATAGACAATATCAATAATGTAATTAACGAAGCAATTTGCGGTATGGACGCATCTGACATCTATGCTGTTGACAAGGCTATGATTGACGCTGACGGCACAAAGGACAAGTCCAAGCTCGGCGCAAATGCTATTCTCGCAGTTTCCATTGCATGTGCAAGAGCAGCTTCCATCGCTCTTGACATTCCCCTTTACAAGTTCCTCGGCGGAATTTCCGGCAACAAGCTGCCCGTTCCTATGATGAACATTCTCAACGGCGGCGCACACGCTACCAACACCGTTGATACCCAGGAATTTATGATCATGCCCGTTGGTGCTCCCAGCTTCAAGGAAGCGCTCAGATGGTGTGCGGAAGTATTCCATGCACTCGCTAAGATCCTCAAGGACAGAGGTCTTGCTACATCCGTCGGCGACGAGGGCGGCTTTGCTCCTAACCTTTCCAGCGACGATGAAACAATTGAAACAATTCTCGAAGCAGTTAAGGCTGCAGGCTATGAGCCCGGCAAGGATTTCATGATTGCTATGGACGCTGCTTCTTCTGAGTGGAAAGACAAGGAAAAGGGCGTTGGCTTCTACAAGCAGCCTAAGTCCGGAAAGACCTTCACCTCCGATGAGCTTATCGAGCATTGGGCAGCACTTTGCGAAAAGTACCCCATCATCTCTATCGAGGACGCTCTCGATGAAGAGGACTGGGAAGGCTGGAAGAAGCTCACTGCAAAGCTCGGCGACAAGGTTCAGCTCGTAGGTGACGACCTGTTCGTAACCAACACAGAGAGACTTTCAAAGGGTATAGAGCTTGGCTGCGGTAACTCCATCCTTATCAAGCTCAACCAGATCGGCTCTGTTTCTGAAACTCTTGAAGCTATCAAGATGGCTCACAAGGCAGGCTACACAGCGATTTCTTCTCACCGTTCAGGTGAAACTGCCGACACCACAATCGCTGACCTCGCAGTTGCTCTTAACACCTGCCAGATCAAGACCGGTGCTCCCAGCAGAAGCGAAAGAGTTGCTAAGTACAACCAGCTCCTCCGAATTGAGGAAGAGCTTGGCGACAGCGCAATCTATCCTCAGATGAAGGCTTTCAACGTTAAGCGTTGATCGTTTATCCTCACAGCTTTAATTAAGCAAATTATCCCCGATCTTTACGGTCGGGGATTTTGTGTTGTAAATAACGGAAAAAACCGCACATCATTTGATGTGCGGTTTTGGTTTTATTCGTTTGTCTTTGCTTCGTATTCGCCTGAGAGGTTATCCTCAATCCACTTTGCAACCATAAGCGGTGAAAGCACAATATCCATAACCTTTTGCTCGCCGTCGCTGACGCTCTCCATTGCACCTGAGCCCTGTGTATGCTCGCTTCCTATGATGTCATAAGTGAGCTGTGAGCGATACTTGATGGTACACAGCAGAAATTCGGGCGGGATTACATCGCAGGAGGTAATTTCGTTTAGCCACACGAAAGGAACCATACCGCCGATGCTGATGTCGTCAATAATCCAGCCGCTTGCGGCGTAAGAATCATTAGCGCACATATACAGAGAGAACTTGAAGTTTTCTTCTTTATCGTCGTTGAACAGACCGACTTCAAAGCTCTTGATTACGAAGTTGTTTATAATGCTGGACTCATATCCGCAGCAAGAACAGCTTCCGCCGTAGCCGAAAAGCGTACCGTTGATGTCCTTTGCAAAATAGTTGCGGTAAATACGCAGGTTGGAAAGCTCTCTTATCTTCTTGTACTGCTCTCTCATGAAGCTAAGCTCCGAAGCGGTGATAGAGGGAAGAGGCTTGTAATAGTACGGAATTTGGTCGAGAAGCACCTGGTTGGGCTCCTCTGTGCTGGAATAGAACTGGCTTAAAACATTTTCATTCTGTCCTATCAGCAGGTATTCCACATACTTTGAAAATTCGGGCTTGGAAAGATCGTCGCGCAGTATCACGTACTTTGAAACTTTTGAGCGCTCGTCATCGGAGATTGGCTCGTCGATGTCAATGATGCGGATAATCTTGTCGCCCTCACCCAAAAGCGCAATGCGGGCAATCTTGAGGTCGCACACATAGAGGTTGGGGATAATTGACGAAACCTTCTCATCGGTGAGGTTGTAGTTTCTGAGCATGCTCATCAGCACAGCCTTTTCAAACGAGAAGCCTGACTTTGCAAACGGGAAGTCAAACACACGGCCGTTGAACATACCGCAGTTGATAAGAGAATATACATCTCCGATAATCTCAAGCAAATCGACGTTAGTGATTGTCGAGGGAATCATAAACTGCTTGCCGTATGCCGCAAAGCGGAACTTCTTGTTGATGTCAAGCTGGAGCGTGATGTCACAGCCCTGGCTCTTCATCTCACGCAGAAAGGTCATGGTGTCCTTACCCTGTGTAAAGCTGTTTATCAGCATATTTATAACTTCATTGTAAATCTGATGGTTTTCAAACACATTCTTGTGAGCTACAATGCAGTCGTAAATTCTCTTGAGATTGTTTACCGTCATGCGGGCAACATCAAAATTGTGGCTGATGTCGCGGTAATGCACGTTGAACTGGTAATATCTCATACCGATACGGTATTCCTGTCCGTACATGGCGTCAAACAGGGAGAATGCGCCTATCAATGCTTCTTCATCGGCAACAGCGTCATTTACCACGTACTTGCCGAGCTTTAAGCTGACTATGCTTCTGAAGCCGTAGCTTATGCCGAAATCCTTGATAGCGGGATTTTTTTCGCTGTCAAGCACATAGGTCCTGCCGTCAAAGTTGAAGTTGTAGCAGAACTCTCTGCCGCCTTCATCGGTTTCCTCGTCGTACCAGTTGTAGCTTGCCATTATAATGTTTTCGGGGATTTCCGCAACATCGGCGTGCATTTTTTTGAGCTGGTCCTCTATGTATTCGGTGAAAGCCGAGCCGCTTTCATGCTCTTTCTTTGAAACATTGTCCTCGGTGGCGAAGAAGCCGAGCTCCTTAAGCTCCGCGTAGGGTATCGGATATGATTTTCCCGGCAACAGCAACGAAATGCAGTTGTGGAATTTTATATCAAGCCCGCTTGTCATGGAGCTGTTTGCGAGGTAATTGCTGAAGAACTCAAACACATAGTGCTTGGGACGCAGATAATATTTGTCCGAATTTGTACGCGGCAAAAGCTCAAGCATGAAGTAACCCGAATACTTGTCTATCATAAGAGAAATATCACGGGAAATAGCCGCCGATACCTCCTCCTCGCACTCGTGACGGATACCCGTTCTGTGAGAGGTGATATAGGAGTTGGGCACGCTTATAAAGAATGCCGAGAGCTTTTCCTTTATAAAGTCCTCGCCCGTGGATTTTATAAGTCCGGTAAGCTCGTAGGTTGAGAAGTAGTTGTACTTATCCGAAAGCACTCTTACAAGAGCGTCCCTGCGCGAAGCGGAAACAGCAAACGGAATAAGGTATACAAAGCCATCGTTTTCATGCCAGATAAATTCGATTATGCTCTTTCCGTTGTGCAAGAAACGAACGGTAGGATCGTCCTCGGGAGATTTCTGGAAGCGGATTATCTTGTATACCGCAAGCGGCTTGCCTACGTCCATAACCGCTACATTGAAGGTGCGCTCGGTGTTTTCGGTATCTCCGAACCTGCCCAGACGCTTCTTTCTTATAAATGCGAAGCAGAACTCGACAAGATTGATATATTCTCCCTTGTGGAGCGTCAGATTGACGAAGTTTTCCTTGATTTTTGCATGCTCCTCGGGGCTTACCTTGAATACAATCTCAGTACCCTTGAACACGGGTGCGGTCAGGTTAAGCTCTTTGATTTTGAGAATACCGCCGTCGTTTGCTATTCTGAAGGAGAAGTTGTTGGAACGGAGCTTAAGCCACTCTACGTTCATAAATACGCTCTTTGAGCCTACGCCGAAGCGACCTTCTCTCATCTTGTCGCCGTCGCTTCTTCCTATACTGAGATAGTAAAGAATTTGCTCCAGAGTAAAACCGTCCTCGTTGTAGGTCAGCTTTATTTCTCCGTCATTTTCAAAGTTGAAAAGTACCTTTATATCCTGCTCTGTGTAGTAACAGCCGAAGGTGTTTTGCAGCAGTTCGCGGATTATCGACTCCTTGGGATAGTCGCTTACCGAGAGGGAAGCGTTGTACGGCGTTCTGCCGCTGAATACGGAGTTGAAATATTCCTTGAACGGAGTGCTGTCGGCTTCTCCCGTATAAAGCAGGTTCTGCATTTTCATGAGAGATTGATCCATCAGCTCACGGTCATCTTTAGCGTGCGCCTGATAAAAATCTCCCAAAAGGCCGGCTATTTCTTCATTGCGGAACGCTTCCACCTTACATCACTCCCTCGTTGTAATTTTTCATAAACTGCTTGAAGCTGTCACGCAGCATACCGTTTTCGGTAAGATACCGCCATGTGTTGAGCAGGACGGGCATCTTGACGGTGTCGGGCATTTGCGTAACACAAATGCGAAGCTCGTTGTATTTGTTTTCCGGAATGAAATTTTCAAGCGATCCTTCCGCGCTCTTTATTCCGACGGTCATTTCCGACTGGCGGACGCCTGATTTGTATTCCTCGTATCTGTCGCTGTAAAGGCACTCCTTCAGCTCATCGCCTCCGAGTGCGATAATCTTCTGCTGCTCGTCTAAGTAAAGCAACGAGCCTGCGTATCTGTCAAGCGTCTCCTTAATCATCGTCCGAAGCGCCTTTTCATCGGTTGAATTATCCTTTATTCTGCCCTCTATGCCGAATGCCCTGTAAATTTTTTCGAGCTTGAGAGCCGTGTATTCGTGAGTCCTTGAAGCCGAAGAAAGGTCGATGTTTGCGGCTATGTTGTAATCGCTTCTGAAATGCGTGATAACGTCAAGGCAGTTTGCAACCTCGCCGGTATATCCGCATACATACTGTAAATCCTTTATACAGCCTGTTATGAGCTGTGCTGCACAGGGCAGGTCGAAAAGAATATTTCTGCCGGGAAGATTGGTTACCAAAGCTCTGTAAATCTTTCCGAAAAGTACCTTTGAAAGCATACGGCTGTCAAACAGACCGTTCTTGTCGCAGAAGAATATGTACTCCTTGCTCTGCTCGTCCGGTATTGAATGACGTGCGGCGCGGTATTCCAGCGTCACGGGATCGTCGGGAAGCTCATAGTTGAAAATATGGGTGTAATTCTTGATTTCGGGTGAAATAGAGCCGATTTTGTCAACCGTTATTGTTATTCTCGGAGGAGTGGGATTTCCGGGTGTGAAGTTGCCGTACCTCGTATTGAATATATCGCCTTTGTCAATCTTAAGCAAGCCCGAGGAGCTCGGATGAAGCGCGGATATTACCTTTTTGAGATAAGATATGGTCGAGCCTGTCACGCAGTAAATCAGAGCCTTGTTATCCGGAGAAGCCAGCACCTCGTCAAGCTTTGTAAGGAAGCAGTCCAGCTTTTTGTCCACTTCTCTGAGCGTTGCCACATCTGCGATGTTGTAGGCGGGCTTTGTGTATATCTTTTTTGCTTCAAGCCCGTATTCCTCAAATACGTTTCCGCCGTAAGCGTAAAGCGGAAGTCCCGTCTTTAAGTCAACGAGCTTTCTTGAATTCTGGATAAATTCGTTTGAAAATTCATATTCAAGCACAACGGTGTTTCTTGCCGTGTCGCCGTTGTATACCGATTTGTCAAAATAACGCATTACGGGCGTGTAGGGGTTGAAGCATATCGTCTGGGTGCCGAATGTAATCTCATCTGCCGCCTTTGCCTTGTTCTCGTCTGCAAGGAGCGATTTCACGAGATTTTTTATTCCCTCGCCGTCCTTCATGTATCCGTAAGGAACAGGGCTGAAAATAATAAGCTTTTCAGTCTTTGTTTTGATGTTGTCCGTGTACAGACTGCTTTCAAGTCCAGAAATGAACAGCGTAGAGTCGAGAATCATAAGGTCCCAGGTAAGTCCCTCATCCTCGAACTGTTTTAGAAGGGGATTGTCGTTTTTGACGGCATCCTCTGAGATTATGTACATATTGGACATATCCTTGCTGAAGTAGGAAATAGCGCAGGAAGAGCCGGAAATCATCTTCATGTCCAGTCCCGTTTTGGTGATTACGGAACGGTACCAGCTGTGCATAAGATGACTGGGGCATACAAGCAGGATATTCGGCTTTTCTTTTTCAAGCACGGTGTCAAGAATACTCAGATGTACCTTTGACGCTTTATCCGAGCCGTATTCGTCAAGCACCAGGCAAAATCCGAATTTCTTAACCTTCTCGTAAAAGGAACGGTTTATCGCACCGGTGTCCTTGCCGTAGAAGGATATCCATTTAATCTCATCGGTTTTCAAAATATCACCCTCCGCCTTGTATTGTAAACGATATTATGAATAAAATCGTACAAAATTTTTAATATATTAATTATAATACATTACGGCGATTTTTACAATATAATTTTTGCATTTTATGCAAATTTAATAAAATTTTTTATCGACTTTTGTGGATTTACAATAAGAGAAACCGCCTGTCGGGAATAACCCGTCAGACGGCTGTTGCGTGTTTTACCTTGTAATACCCTCGTTATCGTATCAGCAATATAGAAAATGTACGAAACTCCTATGAATCGCCTGAACTAACCCCGAATAAGGAACGTGCGCTCCGAGTACCCTTGATAAAATTACTGCTCGTTTCTTTTAGCGAAGCACTCGCTGCAATAAACGGGCTTGTCCTCACGAGGCTGGAAGGGAACCTTTGCCTCGCCGCCGCAGCTTGCGCATACAGCGGTGAACAGCTCGCGCTTAGCGCCGCCGTTCTTCTTTGCGTCACGGCAGGCCTTGCATCTCTTAGGCTCGTTGGTGAAGCCGTTCTGAGCGTAGAATTCCTGCTCGCCTGCGGAGAATACGAATTCAGCGCCGCAGTCACGGCATGTGAGAGTCTTGTCTTCGTACATAGTTTATACCTCTTAATTTTTCTCACGCGGTTAAGCGTGTAGTAATATGAAAAAGACACGAGGTCTTATTTCCCCAAAAGCTTTCTGAGCTTTGTTTTAGCACGGCATAAAGCGTTGTCAACCGATTTTTCGCTTATGTCAAGCTCATGTGCTATCTGCTGATATGAAAAGCGTCTTATATAAAGCTCGAATATGCGAAGCTCCCTTTTGCTGAGCGTCTCTGCGAGCTTTTTCATAAGCTGCTGTTCGTTTTCCTTTTCAACAATATAATCCTCAGTCAGCGGCGAATCGTCACTGACGGCGGAAAAGTCAAAATCCTCCGTCCTTGACAGGGGATTTGCCTTTAAAGCCTTCGCTACACAGTTTTTCATCGCGCAGTCCACACACAGAGAAGCGAACGCCCCGAACGGCGCGCCCTTATCCTCGTCAAAGCACCGTATTGCCTTGAGCAGACCGAGCAGTCCTTCGGAAAACAAATCGTCACATTCAGCGGACGGACAACGAAGCGCAGTTTTTGCCGCCTTTGCGCTTACCATTGGAATATACCGCTTGATAAGCAGATTTGTCCGATTTTGACAACTTTCGCTTCTTATCTGCCTTACAAGCTGCTCGTCAGTTATGTCGGTACCGTTCATGCTTCAGTAATCTCCGATTGCTTTCTGCGCTGTGAGCCGGGCAATTGTCCCGACAGCTATTCAATAATATATACGTCGGTATTGTATCACAATAATCAATTTTTGTCAATAGTTTAATAAATATTTTTACAAAATCACAACGAAATTTATTAGTCAGGCAAGATGCCCCTTGACTTTAAGGCGGCAAATTTCACCTTCGGTTTCATTTGAGCTTCAATCGCCGCCTGAAGCTTTACAGTGACTTGCTTCGTTGAACGGCGGGCAAGCCTTTTATTAAAGCGGCACGGTACAATCAAAAATAATATCAGAGCTTGCCTTTTTTCATGTCGTTTGCGGAGTACACCACCTCGGCATAAATTGCCGCAATTATTCTGTAAAGCTCAACGGGTATGGTTTCGCCGCTGTTGAGCATGACAAGAAGCGCCGCCGTGCTGTCGTCTCGGTAGACGGGAACGCCGTTTTCATCGGCAATGTTGATAATTTTCTTTGCAAGCTCGCCCAGTCCCGACGCAACCACCACGGGTGCGTAATTCAAATCGGGGTTGTATTTGAGTGCGGCGGCGGCCTGCTGACCTAAATTACGCTTGGACATTAAGACCTTTTCTCCTTTCCACCAATTTCGGGAAAACCTCCGTCAGAACGTGAGGTCTTTTAAGCACGGACGTCTCGAATTTAACAGGCTTGTAGCCTATATTTCTTATAACAAGATCAATTTTTTCGGTAAGACGCTTTACCCTGAAGCCGTAGCTTTCGGGGTACAGCAGGGAGAGGCTTATATTCTCGCCCAGAGCGTACATATCCACTTCAAAGCGGCCTATTGATTCAACGTCAAAGGTTAAGAACAAATGGTAGTTTTTCTGTCCTGCGGGAGTGTTGTTGGGGTTGTTTTCATCGTTGTCCACCCACAGCTCTCCGAACGCCTTGGTATCCTCAAATCTCAGCGGCAGTACATAGTGCGCCAGCGGAGTGAACACGCCCGGTGCGTTGAGGAGGCTTTGCAGTAGATTTGACGCATTGAAGTTATCCAGCGAGCGGATAGCCTCGTGGTTTATGTTTTTGCCTATAAAATCCGTCAGCTTGTCAAGCGTAGAGGGCGCAGAGGGAACGTTGCTCGAGGCGGGAAGCTCCTTTCTCTGAGCCATAGTATTCACAATATCGGTAAACGCCTTGAAAAGCTGTTCTCTCTGCGAGATGTCCGGCATTTGCCTGAGCACCTCGTTTAAATACTCCACAAGTCCGGTCATATCCTTTATGCTCGAAAATTCCTTGTGTACGGCGGGTATCATCTGTCTGCCGTCATTTCCCGAAAGCAGGGAGAGGAATATGTTTTTCAGTGTCTGGATACCGCTTTGCTTCCCCTCAAAGAAGCTTGAGGTTAAAAATTCCAGCTTTTCCTGAGTAAGATTCAGCTGTGAAACGTAATCCTCGTCGCTCATTTTGGTCTTTATAAACAAAGAAATGGTTAGTTTTTCATTTCTATTGTCAAAAAAGCTCAATTGCTCTTGATTTTCTTTTTGATTTAGTGTATTATTATATATATCGGGTTCGCTGTTCATTTCGTCCAGCTGTTTTTGGCTGAACAGTTTCTGGAGCAACTCGTTGAACGAAGCGGAAAGCTCCTTTCTCATTTCGTTCGACGGTATGTAGGCGAGAAAGTTTGCGAACGCTTCCTTTAGCATATACCTGTTTGTGTTGTATCTTGAAAGATTATGCACTATAAGAGGTATGAAGGTCTGAGTTCTCTCGTCGTTGAGCAGACTGCCCGACAGCTCTTTCAAAAGCGCAAGGGTTTCTCCCTTGAGTGTTTCAAACAGATTGGCGGCGTTTTTGTCAGCCCAGCCTGCGGACAACACAGACAGCCTTTTGGAGAGCGCAGCATTTGGGGAAAAATATTCCGACAAAAATTTCAGATTTGCAGACAGCGCATTCAGAATTTCCTGCTTGTTAGTGGAAAAATTCAGCGCCTTGAGCAATGTGCCCATGCTTTCCCTTATTTCGGGGCTGGTGGTGGTTTTGAGTATGCCGTGAAGCAGCTTATAGAACTCGTCTCCGCTGAACATGGTGTTTTGCTTTTCCTGGTTCTGGATTTCGCGTACTAATTTTTCGGGATTAAGGTAAAAGCTCTTGATAAGCTCGTCCATATCGTTGTACAGCTCATCGTAGCCGTTTATCATGGTTTGTTCGAGAATATCCGAGCTTAGCAGATTTTTTAAGGTTTCGACCGCCATGGTGGGATCTTTAATCTGTACGGTCAGCGGAGCAAGGTTTTTTCTGCCCATTGTCATCGCGGCGGCGGATTCTCCGTCGGATGAGCTTGAGGCTTTCAGCGGCTGTGTAAGCTCCACCATATCGAACGGCTCGATATTTCCGTCATACTGACGGTTTGTGAATGAGTAGCTTTTATTATTGGTAACCGGAGTGGTAAGCTGAGGAATGTTCGGCATCTGTTTCTCCTTCCCGTCCGAATATATCGGACAAGATTTTCAGCCATCTGGCTTTTAGCTCATTTTAACACATATTTTTCGATTAATCAATATCATTCTTAACTTTGTACAAATTTAATTTTTCAGTGAAAGGCGGGTTAGTTTATGGCAAAGGTTGAAGCGGGCATGGAGTCCATGCTTGAAATGTACATTTTTGAAACCAATACTCTGCTTGAACAGCTTGACGAAATTCTGCTCAGAACGGAGGACGCAAACGTATTCTCAACAGAGGATATAAATGAAATCTTCCGCATTATGCACACTATCAAGGGTTCTTCTGCGATGATGGGCTTTGAAAATCTTCAGCAGCTGGCACACAAGGGCGAGGACATGTTCTTTGTAATAAGGGAAAAGCCCGAAATTGCAAAGGACGCACATTTCGTGTATGAGCTTATATTCGAGGTATCCGACCTATACAAGGCGGAGATTGAATATATCCAGACCTCAAGCGACGATGAGTTTACCCCGACAGATTTTTCCAAAACCTTCAAAAAGCTAATGGACGCTACCGAGCGGCTTAAGGCAATGGAGGGCGGAGAAGCGCCCGCACAGATTGCGCCCGAGGCGGCAAGCGCCCCGACAGCACCGGCAACAGGTACTCAGAGTGGAACAATGACTGTAAGAGTGTTCTTTGAGGACGGCTGTAAGATGGAAAATCTGCGAGCCTTCCTGCTGCTTACCAAGATAAAGGAAGAGGCTGACGTGATTTTCTGCGAGCCTCACGACGTGGAATCCAACGCAGACAGCGCAAGGGATATAGTGGAAAACGGCTTCTTTGTTACCTTTAGGGGCTTTGACGGAAACAACGACGCAGTATTAAAGACAATAGAGGGTGCGGTAAACGTTCAGTCCTATGAAATTATAGACGAAGCGGCAGTTGCCCCCGCACCCCCTGCCGAAAAGGCCGAAGCACCCGCCGAAGCGGTACAGCAGCAGCCTGTACAGAGTGAAGCGGCGCCTGCTCCCGCTCCTGCAAAGGCGGCTTCCGCACCCGCAAAGACGGCGGAGAGCAACGCCGTTACAAAGGCGCAGGAGGACATCAAAAAGGCAAACGGCGGACAAAAGCAGAGCCTTATCAGCGTAAACCTTGCAAAGTTAGATACGCTTCACGATATTGTCGGCGAAATCATTACCACCGAATCGATGGTTATTGCAAATCCCGATTTGGACGGACTGGAGCTGGAGAGCTTCTCAAAGGCGGCAAGACAGCTCAGAAAGCTCACCGACGAGCTTCAGGACACGGTAATGTCAATCAGAATGGTACCGCTTGCAGGCGTATTCCAGAAGATGGGCAGAATTGTGCGTGATATGAAGATAAAGCTCAACAAGGACGCAGAGCTTGTGCTTGAGGGCGAGAACACCGAGGTTGACAAGAGCATTGTAGACAACCTTAACGATCCGCTTATGCACCTGGTAAGAAACTGTATGGACCACGGCATAGAAAGCGATGTACAGCAGAGAATAGCGGCAGACAAGCCCGAAAAGGCGACCGTAAAGCTCTCCGCAAGACATTCAGCCGGCGAGGTTATAATCACCGTTTCCGATGACGGTGCGGGAATTGACTGCAACAAGGTGCTTGCAAAGGCGGCTAAGAACGGCTTGCTTACAAAGCCCGAAAGCGAATACACCGAAAAGGAAATTCAGAACATGATACTCCTGCCCGGCTTCTCAACAAACGATGTGGTTACCGAGTACAGCGGAAGAGGCGTGGGAATGGACGTTGTAAAGAGCAATATAGAGCAGTGCGGCGGCACGCTTTCGGTTGAAAGCGAGCAGGGCAAGGGCACACGCTTCATTATAAGAATACCGCTCACGCTTGCTATCGTTGAAGGCATGAAGCTCAGAGTAGGTCCTACCATCTTCACCGTACCGATTTCCTCCATCAAGGAGAGCCTTATGGTTGCAAACAACCAGCTTCTCAATGATACAAAGCAGGGCGAGATGATAATGATAAGAGGCGTATGCTATCCCATACTCCGTCTGCACGAGAAGTTCAAGATAGAAACAGAGGTTACAAATCTTGAGGAGGGCATACTCCTGCTTGTAGACGTAGGCGGAAAGAATGTCTGCCTGTTTGCGGACAGGCTGATAGGCGAACAGCCCGTTGTAGTAAAGCCCTTTCCGAAGTATCTCAGCCAGTACAATATCAAGGGCGAGGGACTTTCGGGCTGTACCGTAATGGGCGACGGCACAATCTCGCTTATTATTGATGTAAACAATCTTATCAGCACAAGCTGATGAAAAGGGAGGAATAAGGCATTGGCAGAAAATCTTAACGACAGGCTTAAAGAACTGCTCGACACGCAGAAGGCTATGGAAAAGAAAAAGAAGGAAGCTTCTGACGCTGAGCTTACAAAGGTTCTTACATTCTATATCGGAGAACAGGTTTACGGCATCGAGATACCTTATGTAATTGAGATTATCGAGGTGCCGCCCATAACCGGAGTGCCCGGCGTACCTTCTTATATCAAGGGAATTATAAATGTAAGAAGCAAGATAGTGCCGGTTGTGGATATACGTATACGCTTCGGCAAGGAGGAAATAGCCTACACCGACCGCACCTGCATAATAATCGTATCTACGGGAGATGTCTCGGTAGGTCTTATTGTTGACAGCGTTGCAGACGTTATTTCCGTCACCGAAAAGCACGTATCAAGAACTCCCGACGTGACGGAGGTAAACTCCAACAAATTCATAAAGTCAATACTTGAAATGAACGACGGCATTAAGCTTGTTTTGGACGTTTCAAAGCTGATTGACGAACACGCTTCCGAGGAGATAAGATAGGACGGTGAGCTGTCGTGATTAAAATAACCGATGCGGATTTTAACAGGCTTGTCAGCTTCATACGTGACAATTACGGTATAAATCTGTCAAACAAGCGTTCTCTTATAGAGGGCAGACTGAGCAATACTCTGACTGAGGAGGGTTACAGCTCCTACGGCGAATATCTCGACAGCTGTTTTTCCGACAGCACAGGAAAGGCAATTGACCGTCTGCTTATAAAGCTCACGACAAACCACACCTATTTTATGCGTGAACCGGAGCATTTCAAATTCCTGACTGACACCGTTTTGCCCTTTATAAAGGAAACTGCCGGCGCTTCAAGGTCAATGAGAATATGGAGTGCCGGCTGTTCAAGCGGCGAAGAGGTGTATACCGCGGCTATGCACATAAACGAATTTTTAGGCACTGAAAAAAATCTCTGGGATACAAGACTGCTTGCGACGGATATTTCCGTAAAGACGCTTGCGAGTGCGCAAAACGGGGTTTATCAGCTCAGCGGTACGGAGGATTTGCCCGCAGGCTGGCTTGACAAATACTTTGACAGGCTTGACGACGAGCTTTGCAAGATTAAGCCGGTGCTTCGCAATGAGGTTATTTTCAGAGTATTCAATCTGATGGAGGAAATACCCTATAAAAAGCGTCCGTTTGATTTGATATTCTGCCGCAATGTTATGATTTATTTTGAACTTGAAACGAAAATAAAGCTTATTGAGCGTTTCCGCGATGTGTTAAGACCGGGCGGCTATCTGTTTATAGGCCATGCGGAGAGTGTGCCCAGAGAAGTAAAGGGGCTTGAATATGTAAAGCCCGCAATCTACCGCAAGCCTGTTAAATAAACGATTGAGATACATTGGAGGTTACGGCTATGCCCGTACTGAATATAGCGATTACCGGCACAAGTGTGGCAATTAGCCGTGTTGTAAAGTCTGTGATAGACAGAAGCCCTGACGATTACAGCTGTGAGGTGCTTGATATGGATCGGCTTATCTTTTCCGCACAGCCGATCAACGCGGATTGTGTTGTGCTGAATGATTTCACGGCGGGAGATAATTACAGTCTTCCGTTTTTTGCGAGCCGTATTCCTGCCGTGCTGATTACGGCGAACGAAAAAATACTCTCAAACCCCCGTGCTTACGGACTTGTTGCCGCTATCAGAAATTCAAGCGGCGGTACGGCGGGTATGGCGGTGTTTTCAGAAAATCTGTATAATGTGCTGAAAACGATTTCAGAAAAAAGAGGCGGTAAAGTCTGTGAAAATAAGCCGTTTTCCGAGCCGAAGCGGGAGTCATTCGCAAAAATAAATATTGATTATCACAGAACGCCGCTTCACCCCGCCGCTTCAAAAAACGGAATTGAGCTTATTGCAATCGGCGCAAGCACGGGCGGCACAGACGCAATTATCGAGGTGGTGCAGAATTTGCCCACAGATATACCGCCCATAGTTATAGTACAGCACATGCCCGAGGGATTTACAAAAATGTATGCCGACAGACTGGACAGAATTTGCAAAATGAGGGCAAAGGAAGCGGAGGACGGCGACAGGCTGGAAAGCGGACTTATTATCCTCGGCCACGGCTCAAGACAGCTTGAGGTGCACAAAGACGCGAGAGGCTATTATGTCACCTCAAGACCGGGCGCAAAGGTATCGGGGCATTGTCCTTCGGTTGATGTTCTGTTCTCATCTGTTGCAAAAGCCGCAGGAAAATCCGCAATAGGCGTTCTGCTTACCGGCATGGGACGTGACGGTGCAACGGGACTGGGTGAGATGAGAAGAAGCGGAGCGTTTACAATCGGGCAGGACGAGCCGACCTGCGTTGTTTACGGAATGCCCTGCGTTGCCTACAACGAGGGCGCAGTGGTACGACAGGCGCCGCTTCAGGAGATATGCGGAATAATACTTGAAAATCTTTAGGCGTCAGTTACAGCTTACTGTTTTGACGCCTGTTGATATTATAGTAAAGGACGGTTACAGTTATGGCAATTGCAAAGAAAACCGCCGCCGTTTTATCGGCGGTAATCACCGTTTTCGCCGTTGCGCTTATGATGAATTTCAATCTGACGGCGTCTGCACAGGTCAGCGGAAAGACCGCTGTACAGATTGCGGCTGATATGGGCGCAGGCTGGAATTTGGGCAATACCCTTGACGCGACGGGCGGCGGAAACAGCCTGAGCGCGGAAACCTCATGGGGTAATCCCGTAACAACAAAGGCGATGATTGACGCAGTTAAGGCGCAGGGCTTCAACACCGTGCGTGTTCCCGTATCGTGGGGCAATCACACCTCGCAAAACAGCTATACCATTGATGCCCGGTGGATGGCAAGGGTCAAGGAAGTAGTGGATTACTGCATTGACAACGATATGTACGTTATCCTCAACATTCATCATGACAACAGCACTACATATTACTATCCGAGCGAAACCTACAAAACTCAGTCGCTGAATTTCGTTAAGTCGATATGGACGCAGATTGCGGCAGAGTTCAAGGACTATGACCAGAGGCTCATTTTTGAAACCCTCAACGAGCCCCGTCTTGTCGGCACAAGCGATGAATGGTGGTTCCCTGTGAACAGTCCGAACGCAGAGGTTACAAGCTCGATAAACATAATAAACGAGCTTAATCAGGCGGCGGTTGATGTAATAAGAAGCTCAGGCGGCAACAATGCCGAGAGATGCATAATGGTGCCGGGCTACTGTGCTTCCATTGACGGCTGTTCGGTATCCTCCTTCAAGCTCCCGACAGATACCGCAAGCAACAGACTTATGGTGTCCCTGCACGCATATACGCCCTATGATTTTGCACTCAATGCAAGCGGAACAACCACATTTTCCGACGACCTCAAGAGTCAGGTGGATTATGTAGCCGACACTGCAAAGAGCAAGTTTATTGATAACGGTATTCCCGTAATAATCGGCGAAACAGGTGCGTCTAACAAGTATAACGCC
Source organism: uncultured Ruminiclostridium sp. (assembly GCA_944386545.1). Taxonomy (GTDB): domain Bacteria; phylum Bacillota; class Clostridia; order Oscillospirales; family Ruminococcaceae; genus Ruminiclostridium_E. Next base: position 50,983 of record CALXBK010000006.1, on the reverse strand, counting down.
TCAGAGCGCATAAAGTGGGCGAATTATTATTTCGGCAAGATGTCTGCCGCAGGTATACCCTGTGTACTGTGGGATAACAATGTTTACTCAGGCTCAGGCAATACGGGCGAACAGCACGGACACCTCGACCGCAGTACCTTACAGTGGTATGACAAGAACTTTGTGGATACCATGATAAAGTATTATCCCGCAGATGATGAGCCTGCCGTTTCTGTTCCATCGGTTGAAGGGCTCAGCGTAAGCGCAAGAACGGAAAATTCCATAACGGTTAAGTGGGATAAGCTCGCTTCTGTAGACGGTTATCTTTTTGAATATTCCGTAAACGGACAATGGAAGCAAAAAGAGCTCGGCGCATCCGTTGTTACAATGAAGGTTACCGGTTATGCTCCTTCGGAAGCGGCGCAGTTCAGAATTAAGGCGTACAAGACTGTTGACGGTACAAAGGTATATGGCGCGGCGTCTGTGATTTCTGCCGTGACACTGCCTTCTGAGGTAGAAGACTTCAGAGTAAAGGCTGTTTCGTCAAGCGTTGTCCGTCTTGCGTGGATAAATAACACCACGGCTGACGGTTATATTATAGAAATGTATTCGGACGGCAAGTGGACAAGAATAGCAAAGCTCACAAGCAACAGCACGACCGAGTACCGCGTGACAGGTCTTGAAGCGGTTACAACCTACAAATTCAGAATTCGTTCCTATAATATGGACGGCAGCAAGGCGCTTTACAGCGGTTACGGCTATATCTCCGCAACAACCAATCCTTCAGCGGTAAGCAATCTTAAATTAAAGGGCAGAGCGGCTGACGCTCTGCGCTTCGGCTGGGCAAAGAATACCACATCAGACGGCTACATTGTTGAAATGTACAGCGGTACTAAGTGGACGCGTATTGCAAAGATAACAAGCAACAGCACGACCGAATACCGCAAATCGGGACTTATGCCAAGCACAAAGTACAAGTTCAGAATCAAGGCTTATGTAATAGAAGGAAGCACAGTCGCTTACAGCGGTTACGTTGCAATCTCAGCCACAACCAATCCTTCAATGGTAAGCAATCTTAAATTAAAGGGCAGAGCAGCTGACGCTCTGCGCTTCGGCTGGACAAAGAACACCACGGCAGACGGCTACATTGTTGAAATGTACAAGAACGGCAAGTGGGTACGTGTTTCCAAAATAACAAGCAACGGCACAACCGAATACCGTAAATCGGGACTTGCGGCAGGTACACTCTACAAGTTCAGAGTCCGTTCCTACAAAATGCACGGCAAGATTGCTCTTTACAGCAGATATTCCGAGGCAGAGGCAAGAACCAATCCCTCCAAGGTAAGCGGATTAAAGGTTAAAGCCACCGCAACCAATGCAATCCGCCTTGCATGGACAAAGAATACATCAGCCGATGGCTACATTTTAGAAATGTATGATGGCGGCGAGTGGGTGCGCACTGCAAGAATTTCAGATAACGCTACCGTTCAGTACCGCAAGACGGGACTGAAATCGGGTACAACCTACAAGTTTAGAGCAAAGACCTACAAAATGAGCGGTAAAGTGCCTCTTTACAGCGGCTATAATTATGTAATCGCAATGACAAAATAAGCAATTAATCGGAAAATGCGTCGGTAATAACCGGCGCTTTTTCATTGACAAAAAATTAACTCTGTGGTAAAATTGAACATGATATAACTTAGGCAAGATGTCCCACGCCTCTAAGGCGGCGGGTTCCATATTCAGTTTCAGTTGGGGTTTAATCCCCAACTGAAACTGAATCGCAGCTTCGCTGCGGCTTGCCACGTTGAATGACGGAGCAAGCCCCTTATTGAATGACGGAGCAAGTCAATTATTGAAGCATTGCTCATTTTAGCTGTAACCGAGGGAAATATGAAGCTCAGAAACTTTTTTACCGCAATTTTTGTCTTTACAATTATTTTGCTTGCCTTTCCGATTATCGGTGCGGCTCAGCAGTCCCCTGCAAGCGAATATGAATACAAGCTTATGCTTGACGGTACGGTGCAGATAACGGGCTACAACGGAGATGAGAAAAGCCTCGTTTTACCGTCTGTGCTTGACGGAAAAAGTGTGAGCGGAATAGGCTACAATGCTTTCAAGGGAAATTCCTTTATTACCTCGGTGACAATTCCTAACAGCGTTTCGGTTATAGGAAAAAAGGCGTTTTACAAATGTGAAGCGCTTGAATTGATGACTGTTCCGAAAAGCGTGAAAAAGATAGACAGCGAGGCGTTTTACTCCTGCCGTCAGCTTGCTGTCGTAAATATATCCGACGAGGGACTTGACATTATCGGAGAAAGCGCATTTAAAGATTGCAGCGCTCTTGTATCCTTTGATATTCCGAAAAGCGTAAAGAAAATAGGCGCTGACGCTTTTGAAAATTGCGTGTCGCTTACTAAGGCGGTAATTCCCGACAGCACAATAGAACTGGGAGAGGACGCCTTCAAAAGGTGTACGGGGATAGCTTCGCTTGTAATAGGCGATAATCTTACATCTGTACCGGCAGGTGCGTTTTTCGACTGCAATTCTCTTACAAGCCTTACAATCGGTGAAAGTGTTGCGAAAATAGGCAAAAGCGCATTTTCTTACAACATAGCTCTTGTATCCGTAACGCTTCCCGACAGCGTTACCGAAATAGACGACGGTTGCTTCTCCGGCTGTTATTATCTTGAAACGATAAATTTCGGAAGCTCGCTTAAAATAATAGGCGCCTCGGCGTTCAGCGAGTGTTGGATGCTCAAAAGCTTCAGCTTGCCTGGCAGCGTGACTGCGATAGGAGATAGCGCTTTTTTTTCCTGTGAGGCGCTTAAGGAGGCAACTCTCGGAAAATCCGTTGCAAGCTTGGGAAAGGAAGTATTCAAGGACTGTATATCTCTGGAGGAAATTACTATTTTGGGCTCGGTTACGACAATTCCCAATTCCGCTTTCTCGGAATGTGAAAAATTAGAAAATGTTATTTTGCCGCAAGGTCTTACCCGAATAGGCAAGAGCGCATTCAAGGGCTGTAATAAGCTGGGTACGGTGAGCCTTCCCGATACGCTTGAAGTTATAGACGACAATGCTTTCAGCTATTGCAGAGCGCTGACCTCATTATCTCTTCCCGACAGCGTTGTAAAAATAGGTAAGCGTGCGTTCGATGGCTGTAATAATCTTGAAAAGGTGAATATTCCCGCCAAAGCCGTCGTAGGGGCAGAAGCTTTTGCCACCACTCCTTATTTGCGCAAGGCCGCAGAGAATGAAATACTTTATGACGGGAATGTGCTGATAAGCGCAGGAAGGCTTGTCAGCGGCGATATTACGGTAAAAGAGGGGACAACCTATATTGCGGATGAGGCTTTTGTAAACTGCTCGGAGATAACCTCTGTTACAATGCCCGACAGCGTTGTAAGCATAGGCTCTTATGCGTTTGCTTATTGTGACTCGCTGTTTGAAGTCACGCTGTCCGACTCTCTTGTCCAAATAGGCATTTCTGCGTTTGCCTATTGCGGAAATTTGAGCGAAATAAACCTGCCGCAGAGCATAAAAAATATAGACGCCTATGCTTTTTACGGCACTAATCTCAGCTCTGTAAATATTCCCGACGGGCTTGAAGCTTTGGAGATTGACGCTTTTCATTCAACGCCCTTTTATGATAATCAGAGCGAAGAGATAAAATATGCGGGAAGCCGGGTTATAGGCTATAATTATACAACTGGTGCGGAAACCGATATTGTTATAAAGGACGGAACAATAAAGATAAACAAAAACGCTTTTTCCAACGCTGACAGCGCAGTAACAATAACAATTCCCGCAAGCGTTACGGAGATAGGCGCATCGGCTTTTCCGACTTACTTTGTTTTGAATGATATATACTACTTAGGTGCAAAAGAGGATTGGAATAAAATTCTGGTGTGGCGGTATAACGATTCTACCGGAGATTATGAAAAGGTTGCCATGGGCGATTTGGACGAAGAGGAGCTTCTTTTGCTCATACCCGAAGGGGTAACCGTTCATTTCAAAGAACCGCAGCAAACGGCTGCCCCCGACACCGATACAAGCCCCGACAGCTTAGAAAACACCGAAAGTCCCCACAGCACCGACAGCATTTTGCAGACCGATAAGCTGTCACAAAGCGAGGCTTCACCTGAAAGCGAGAAAACTGACCAAGACGAGCAGGACGGTACTTTACCGCTTATCATCATAACGGCAATATCCGTTGCGGCGTTTATCGGTGCGGCTGTTACTCTTATTATTGTGAGATCCAAAAAGACAGACGAATAGAAAATACCCGACTTACTTTGTGTGCAAGTCGGGTATTGTTCAATAAGGGGCTTGCCCCGTCATTCAACGTGGCAAGCCGCAGCGAAGCTGCGATTCAGTTTCAGCTGGGGATTGAACTCCAACTGAAACCGAATATGGAACCCGCCGCCTTAGAGGCGGGGACATCTTGCCTAAGTTATATTGTTGCGAGATTACTGAACAAGGTCGCCGTAGATAACGCCAAGTCCTACCGTACTCATGTAAACTCTGCCGTATACATTCATATCGCCCGTTACGAAATATCCGTTGCCGGGACCTCCGAACTGATGTGCGCTGTCGTTTACACGCTTCCAGCTTGCGCCCTCGTCCTCCGACCAGTACAGACCGATTTCATCGTCGTTTGTGGGCTTGCCCCATATAAATATGGTGTAGGGAGAATTTTCTGTCTTGCCCTTGCCGAGTCCTGCCGCAAGACAAGCCGCAAGCGTGTCAATGCGGGTGAAGGTCTTGCCGTGGTCGGTTGAATACTGAAGTCCCAAAGCAGGGAAGTAAAGCACGCCCTCTTTATCGGGAACTGCAACAGGTCTTGCAGATGTGAATACCGAAACGGTCATATTCTGCGAAAAGGTCTTGCCGCCGTCCCCGCTGTAAAAGAATGCGCTTGAGCTTGAAGCGTACACATAATCGGGATTTACCGAGTCTGCGGTGATTTTCTTTATGCCGACGCCACCCTGGCTCTTTGTCCAGCTGTCGCCGTTGTCGGTGGTGTAGTATATGAAGGTATCGTTGCCGGGTGCCCAGTAGAAGGTTTTGCCGTCTGCCGAAACGCCGACACAGCCGCCGTAGGCTATTTTGCCTGATTCAAGCGGGGATTTTCTCGCCTGCTGCCAGGTTGCGCCTGCGTCAAGCGTATACCAGAAGCCGGGGGTGGTTTCGTTGCCGCCGCACTTTACCCATACGTCGTCTGACTTTGCCGCAACCGCAAGAGAGGTCATAGAGCCTGCAACGCTGCTGTGTACCTTGCCGTATTCCTCTGCGCTGCTCTGCACAAAGCCGTCATAGTCGCCTATTACCGATACCAGCTCGCCGCCGGGTATGCTTATTATGTCATAAGGAACGGTTTCCTCAATACCCTTTGAGAAGAAGCAGAATTCGGGCTTTTCGTCCCAGATATTGTCGCAGGCAAAGATACCGTTGCCGGATACAACCATTATTCTGTTCGGGTTGTAGCGATCGATACACATTGAACTGCACCAGTGTATCGAGGTTGTGGAAATCCACTCAATACCGCCGTCTGACATTGTCATGACGTTGTTGAGACATTTCCAGCTCTTGCCGCCGTCGGTGGTAACATAGAACTCGTCGCCGTATGCGCCGTTGGGCTGAGGCATATAGATGTTTTCTGTGCACGCCATCATTCTGTCGGGATTTTCGGGATCTATTACAATATCGCCGAAGCACTTCTTGGCGGGTGATACATCTGTCATTTTGTCCGTAGCGGTATCAAGCATCCTTATGCCGCCCGATGTGCGATTGTTGTTCCATGGACCCTCGGTGTTGGCGTAGGTAATGTAAATCCTGCCGTTGCCGTCATACTTCATGCGCTGTACCATTAAGCCCTTGGGAGCATCTGCAACGGGCGTCCAGGTTGCGCCGCCGTCGGTGGATTTATAAAGGTTATCCTCTTTAACTCTTGAAATAGCGGCATAAATTGTTGTACAGCCGTTTTCGTCGCCCGATTCGGGGAGAATGAGTATACTGCATATACCGTTGCCGTTTGCGGTGGTCGTCTTTGTGCCCATATCAAGGCTCGTAAAGGTCTTGCCGCCGTCGGTGGATTTAATCATGCCGCCCGTTCTGCCGCCGATGTAGATAATATCGCTGTTCTTGGGATCAACCGCAATTCGTTCGCCGTTGCCTCTGCCCATGCCGTTGCCGTGAGCCTTTATCATATCGGTAAGCTCTGTACGGGTAAAGGTTTTGCCGTAGTCATCGGAAATCAGCAGACAGGTCTTGCCGCCGCTGAAATATTCCGTGCCCGCAAGCAGGTAAACTCTGTTGGGATCGCTTTCGCCAAACGCAAGACCGTCTATGCCAAGCAAACCTCTGTCATCCTCGCTTATATCGTAGGACATGGATTCCCATTTTTCAGCCTTGCTGTTATAGCGGTACGCCCCGCCTACATCGGTACGGGCATAGAAAAGTCCCTCCTCCGAGGTCGAGAACACGCCCGACACAAAGCCGCCGCCGCCCATAGCTACCTGTCCGAAGGTAAATTCGGACTGAGGAGTTACGCCTGTGTTATCCTCGTCCTGATTATCCGAGCTTGTCTGACTGTCGGAGCTTACCGTGTCTGAGCCTGACTGGGCAGAGCTGCTTGTATCGGTGCTGCCGCAGGCGCAGGCGCATATCGCCATTACGGCAGCAAGTGCCGTACATGCTATTTTTCTGTACTTCATCATTAATTCCTTTCCTGCTTTTATTGTTGTGTAAAGGTTTACATGAGTATTATCCTACTTTTAGTTTAATTTTGCAATACCTGTTTCAATAATTTGTTAATTATAAATAAATTTAAATCTTTGCTATTGTGCAATATCACGATTTTTAGGTTATGCTCTGACACTTCCGTGACAACATTCGACAAATATGCTATAATTTTTTGTGTGTGAGGAAATACGGTGTGTTACATCAATACCGTTTCAAGGAGGAAATTTATCTGTGAAAAAAAGAATTTTGTCGTTTTTGCTGTGCATAGCGGTTGCCCTTTCTGCATCGTCCTGCTCAAGCACGCAGTCCGAGGTGTCTAATCAGATCGGCGGCACAGAAAGTTCATACAGCGAAGAAAGCGTGAACAGCCCCGTGCAGTCAGAGGACGAAAGCGATGAAGAAAAGCAAAGCTCCGATGATAAGGAAGAATCTGACGTTCCCGAAAGTGAGGAAAGTTTAGACAGCGAGAGCGTGTCCGAAAGTGAGGAAAGCTCAGACGGCAACAGTAAAACCGAAAAGCCCGGCACTACCGAAACAAAGAAATCAAGCGATACTACAACAAAGAAGCCGAGCGATACTACAACAAAGAAGCCGAGCGATACTACAACAAAGAAGCCGAGCGATACTACAACAAAGAAGCCGAGTGTAACCACTACAAAAAAGCCCGCTTCGCAGACAACCGTAACCACTACTGCTGCAAAGCAGGAAACGGAAACTCCGAAGCCTGAGTTTAACGAGGTTTACGAGGCAGAGGACGCCGTTCTTTCCTCTGATTTGTATGTCAGCGGCGACAGCGGCTCAACTGCGGCAGGAAGATTTGAAAATGAAAGCTCATATATCACCTTTGAAGTAACGGTACCCGAAACGGGAATGTACGATATTACCCTACGTTCAAGCGGAATAGGAGGCTATAAGGAAAATTACGTTTCGGTAAACGGCACGAGAATAGGAACATTCACTTCTCAAAGCGATAAGTATACCGATTATAAGGTTGCCGCCGTACAATTCAACAAAGGGAAAAATACCGTAAGGATAGAAAAATCCTGGGGTTGGATATGGCTGGACAAAATAACCGTATCTGTTACAGAGAGTATATCCGATAGCGTATATAACGCTAAGTCTAATCTTGTAAATATAAATTCCACCGCGGAAACCAAAAAGCTGTACCAATTCTTACGGGATAATTACGGCAAGTATGTTATTTCGGGGCAGACAAGCTCAAGCGGCTTTACAGGCAACGAATTTAAGGCAATTTACAACGAAACGGGAAAATATCCCGCTATGCTCGGACTTGACATGATGGATTACACTCCGTCAAGAGTGGCTCTGGGCGCAAGCAGAGCCGTAGCGGTGGATAAGGCGGTAGAATTTGCGGAAAAGGGCGGCATCGTTACCTTCTGCTGGCACTGGAATATGCCCACGAAGTATCTTTACAGCGGCACTGATAACGGAAATCCCCGCTGGTGGGGCGGATTCTACACTAAAAACGGCGGCTTTGATTTAGCCAAGGTTATGAACGGAAGCGACGCTGAAGGCAAAAAACTGCTTGACGAGGACATCAAGGAGATAGCAAGACAGCTGAACATTCTTGAAGAAAAGGGTATTCCCGTGCTGTGGAGACCTCTTCACGAGGCTTCGGGCGGCTGGTTCTGGTGGGGCGCGGCAGGCGCGGACGCCTACAAAAAGCTGTGGATATACCTTTATGAAGAGCTTACCTACACCTACGGCTGTAACAACCTTATCTGGGTTTATAACGGTCAGAGCGCGGACTGGTATCCCGGCGACCAATACGTTGACATTGTGGGCGAGGATATTTATCCCGGAGAAAGGGTGTATAATCCTCAGATTTCCAAATTCCTTGAAGCGACCGAATACGGCAGTAACCGTAAAATTACGGCGCTCACCGAAAACGGCTGTATTTTCGACATAGACCAGGCAGTTGCAGCCAACAGCCTCTGGGCGTGGTTCTGCACCTGGGAGGGAGAGTTCGTGGTAAACGGAAGCTCATACAGCGAAAAGTACACCGAACGATATATGCTGAAAAAGATGTACACGAGCGAGTATGTACTGACGCTTGATGAATTGCCTGATATTTACTAATTGTAAATTTATCGCAATAATAAACCAAGAGTATATTCATTTAAAAGGATCATTATATAGCATTTTAGGCGGATTGGCTTAACCATTTTTGCTCCTGTTTATGGGATTTTAAATATCGGTTTTGCTTTTCCGCCTTTTTACTTGAATATAATGCCGAATTTTAAAATAATACGGTTGACTTTTGCGGACAATATCTGTATAATAATACAATATGCAACGACAGCAAAGCGGCGGAGGTGATACGGTGGCGGACCTTGAGGTTCTGATTTCCTGCATGAATTTAAGACATGACGATAACATTGTAAGTCGCAGTGCGGTAACTTCGGACGCTGTTGTAATCAACCAGGATCAAAGTGAGCTTGACTATTATTATGAAAGACAGTACGGCAAGCAGAGAATACGAGTTTACCGTGTGAATGACAAGGGACTTACCAAAAGCCGTAACCTTGCCATAGAAAAGGCGCAGGCGGATATATGCGTGCTGTGCGATGACGACGAGGTTTTCAGCGAGAATTACGAGCAAAGAGTGCTTAAAGCCTATGAGGAGCTTGCCGATGCGGATATTATCATATTTGACATGGTGAACAGACCGTGCGGATGGGGTGATAAAATAAAAAAGCTGGGCTATTTTGACCTTATGAGAGTAAGCTCCTGGCAGATAAGCTTTAAGAGAAGCTCGCTTATATCATCGGGCGTGCGCTTTGATGAGAATATGGGTGCAGGAAGCGGCAACGGTGCGGAGGAAGAATTTAAATTTCTCACGGACTGCCGCAAAGCTAAGCTGACAATATATTACTACCCGTTCAAGCTTGCGAGCGTAGCGCAGGAGCAGTCCACCTGGTTTTCGGGCTTTGATAAAACGTTTTTTGTCAATCGCGGAAATACCACAAGGTATATCATGGGCTTTTTCCCCGCCGTGCTTTATGCAATGTATTATGCCTTTGCAAAGAAAAGGCAGTTTAAGGATATAACCGCTTTTAAGGCTTTTTCCTATATGCTTGACGGAATAAGGGAAAACCGCCTTTCAAAACTGAAAAAAGGAAAGTAAATGGAAAAAATACTGAGTATCGCAATTCCCTCCTACAACAGTCTGCCGTTTTTGAAAAAGTGTCTGAATTCTCTTATCTGCGAGTGTACGGACAAGCTGGATATAATAGTGGTAAACGACGGCTCGACAGACGGCTGTCAAAGGATAGCGGAGGAATATCAAGGCTTTTATCCCGACAGCATAAGCCTTATAAATAAGGAAAACGGCGGTCATGGCTCTGCAATTAATGCGGGAGCGAAAGCAGCAAGAGGAAAATATTTCAAGGTGCTGGATGCGGACGACTGGTTTCTTACCGAAAATCTCCCCGCCTTTATAGCACAGCTTGAAAAGGCAAGCGCAGACGTTGTGCTGACCTGCCATCATACCATAAATATCACAACGGGCGAAATAAAAAGCTGGCGTTGCTATCCCCACCGCTTCGGCAGGGAATACACCATGGACGAGATTATGACTGAGTGGAAGAATTTCGACCGTTCGCTCACCTTCCACGGAATAACCTACCGCACCGATTTTTACAGGGAGCAGGGCATACAGCTTTCCGAAAAGGTATTCTATGAGGACCACGAATATGCGACATACCCGTGCTGTAAGGCAAAAACCGTACTGCCGCTGGATTTATTCATATACGAGTACCGTATAGGCGATGTTTCTCAGAGCGTATCGGCAGAAAATCAGCTTAAGCGAATTTCTCACACCGAAACGGTTATAAAGCGGCTAACAAAGGAGAGCAGGGAACTTTCGGGTGCGGCGGCGGATTACTGTGTCAAAAAAACGCACCTTTTACTGCTCAGCTTTCTCGTAACTTCACTGCTTTGTGATAAAAACAGAAAAGCGGGCAGACAAAGAGCCGACAAGATGATGGAGTATATGAAAAACGAGTACAATGCAGTATATCTCTCGACCGTAAAGCATTGTAAAATACTGAAAACGCTCAACAGGCTTCACATAGGGCTTAAGAGCTATAATGACATACTCGGCTCTAAGATATACAATAAGGTAAGAAAGAACAAAAGCTTTGACTGACGGAGGTAATTGATGACACTTGTTCGCAAGGACAAAACAGGCGGCTTCCTTGAGGTGCTGAATTACAAGGATTTGCTCATTCAGCTTGTCGCAAGGGATTTGAAGCTTAAATACAGAAGAAGCGTTTTAGGCTATGTCTGGAGCGTGCTTAACCCGCTTCTTATAATGATAGTAATGTATGTGGTGTTTTCAAAGCTGTTTGACCGCAATATTGAAAACTTCCCCGTGTATCTGCTTGTAGGGCGCACCCTGTACGATTTTGTCGTGGGCGCAACCAACAAGGCAATGGACGGCATAACCTCAAACGCCTCGCTTTTAAAGAAAACCTATGTTTCAAAATTCATGTTCCCGCTTGCAAAGGTTACAAGCTGTATGGTGGACTATGTGCTGTCGCTGGGAGCGCTTTTGCTTGTGCTTATTTTTACAGGCTCGCCCTTTTATCCGACCATGCTGTTATTCCCGCTTATTACGATAGAAGCGTATGTCTTTGCCTGCGGTCTGGGATTTTTCTTAGCACAGCTTCATGTATTTTTCAGAGATACAAGGTATATATACCATGCCGTTACCACAATGTGGATGTACGCCTCGGCGATATTCTACCCCGTAGACATTCTGCCCGACTGGATGAGGGCACTTGTTGAATATTTCAATCCGCTTTACATCTATATCAAGCAGTTCAGGGATATTGCCTATTCGGGATGTCTGCCGAGCATAGATTCGACAATACTCGGCGTCGGCTATGCGGCGCTGGTTTTTGCACTTGGCGTGTATATATTCAGGGACAAGCAGGATAATTTCATTCTTTACATTTAATCGGAGGGAGCACTTTGGATAACAACATTATAGAATTAAGCGACGTGACCGTCCGCTTTAATAAAGCAAATATGAAGGTTGACAATATCAAGGAATACGTTGTCAGACTGCTTCGCCGTGAGCTGATTTTCCAGGAATATATCGCGCTTCAGCATATTAACCTGCAAATAAAAAAGGGCGAGGCATGGGGACTTGTCGGCACAAACGGCGCAGGTAAATCCACCCTGCTTAAAGTCATAAGCAAGATATTAAAGCCCTACAAGGGTGAGGTAAAGATAAGCGGCTCTGTGGCAGCGCTTATCGAGCTTGGCGCGGGTATCGATCCTCAGCTTTCCGCAAGGGAGAATATCTACCTCAACGGCACTCTGCTCGGCTATAAAAAGAGCTTTATAGAAGAAAAATTTGACGAGATAGTGGAATTTTCGGAGCTTTCGGAATTTCTTGACTCTCCTGTAAAGAATTTCTCGTCGGGAATGAAGGCAAGGCTCGGCTTTTCAATAGCTACCTCGGTTCAGCCGGATATACTCATTGCGGACGAAATTCTTTCCGTCGGCGATATGCGCTTTAAGAAAAAATGCTCCGAGCGAATGAAAAAGATGCTGGACAACGGCACAACCCTGCTGTATGTTTCGCATAACATGAATTCTGTCAAAAAGCTCTGCACCCACGCGCTCTGGCTTGACAAGGGCAGACAGATAATGACGGGTACGGCAAAAGAGGTCTGCGACGAATATATTGCGGAGATGGAGAAAACGTCAGACGACAGCGCAAACGAAAAAAAGCCGCAGGCTGAAAAACCTGCGAAAAAGAAAAAGACAACCAAAAAATAATTAAAATCGGCTCTGTGCAAACACAGAGCCGATATTTTTACCTCTCGTTTACTTCAAACTTATATCCTACGCCCCATAAAAAGCGTATGCTCCACACGGAGGAAAGACCGTCCAGCTTTGTTTTAAGCTCGTTTACCGCAAGCTCTGCAAGCTCAGGACCGTTTGCCGCATCTGCGCCGAACACTTCAAACGCAAGCTGTTCCTTGCTGAAAACTCGGTTGGGATTTGCTATAAAGCAACGCAGCATCTGCACCTCGTCCGTTGTGAGGTAAAATTCCCTGTCGCCCACTTTTGCCATGCATGCGGCGGCGTCAAGCTCAAGCTCTCCACAGCCGTTGTTTTTCTTCTCGGCATACTTTGAAAAAATCGTGTCAAGCCTTTTCATCTCAATGGGTACGGCAATTTCGTTCTTCCCCTCGGCATTTTCCTTAAGCAAATAAATATCTGCGTCAAGCGAGCTGTGGCGGCAGGCCTGCTCAAGCTGTACACAGCCGCCGCCGAGTATGATTATATCCGGGTGCTCCGTACAGCATTCTCTGATAATGTGCTGTTCTTCGCAGTCCACGCCGCATATTACACGGACGGAAAAGCCCTCCTTTGCGGCATAGTTTGCTATAAAATCGGAAACCTGTTCGCTCTCACAGGCAATAAGTATCTTCTTTGACATCTTTGCAACCCTTTCTTTTCCCGCTTATGCGGAATAAAGCCTATCTGCTCCAACTATATTATACATACAATCCCGCCGCTTTTCAACATTTTTTTAAAAATTCCGCATATTAGCTTAAAACCGGTCGTTTTATTATGCAATATGCACAAATGAGCTTTTGCTCTTATGTGGAAATTTATATTATTGTACCGAAAATGAAAAAATACCTGTTTTTTCTCTTGATTTTTGTATGTAAAGTGATTACAATAATAAATGTCGGTTAGCACTCAAAGCCAAGGAGTGCTAAACCCGTAAAACGAAAAGGCTGCCCCACGGGCAACAAATATAAATAAGGAGGAGTCTGACAATGACTATTAAACCGTTATCTGACAGAGTTGTAATCAAGATGCTTGAGGCGGAAGAAACCACCAAGGGAGGCATTATTTTAACAAGCGCGGCGCAGGAGAAGCCTCAAATTGCCGAGGTTGTGGCGATAGGGCCCGGCAAGACGGTTGACGGCAAGCTCGTTCCCGTGTCCCTTAAGGTTGGCGACAAGGTGCTTATGAGCAAGTATTCCGGCACAGAGGTAAAGGTTGACGGAACAGAATACACAATTTTACGCGAGGAAGACATTCTCGCAGTTGTAGAATAATGAAAGTGAGGAAATGACAATGGCAAAACAGATTATATACGGAGAAGAGGCTCGCAAGGCATTACAGGCAGGTATTGACCAGCTTGCAAATACCGTAAAAATTACACTCGGCCCTAAGGGCAGAAACGTAGTGCTTGACAAGAAGTACGGCGCACCCCTTATCACAAACGACGGCGTTACCATCGCAAAGGAAATCGAGCTTGACGATCCCTTTGAGAACATGGGCGCACAGCTTGTAAAGGAAGTATCCACCAAGACAAACGACGCGGCAGGCGACGGTACAACTACCGCTACACTTCTTGCGCAGGCTCTCATCAGAGAGGGTATGAAGAACATCGCCGCAGGCGCGAACCCCATGGACGTCAAGAGAGGTATTGCAAAGGCTGTTGATACCGCAGTAGCTGAGATAAAGAAGAACTCCAAGGCTATTGAAAACAGCGAGGGCATCGCAAGGGTTGCTACCGTTTCCTCCGGTGACGAAACAGTAGGTAAGCTGATTGCCGAGGCTATGGAAAAGGTAACGACGGACGGCGTTGTAACTCTTGAAGAAGGCAAGACCGCCGAAACCTACAGCGAGGTTGTAGAGGGTATGCAGTTTGACAGAGGCTACATTTCTCCTTATTTCGCTACCGATACGGATAAGATGACTGCAAACCTTGACGACGCTTACATTCTTATCACCGACAAGAAGATTTCAAATATCCAGGATGTTCTTCCCTTGCTTGAGCAGGTTGTACAGGCAGGCAAGAAGCTCCTCATCATTGCAGAGGACATTGAGGGCGAGGCTCTTACCACCCTTATCCTCAACAAGCTCAGAGGAACCTTTGTATGTGTGGGCGTAAAGGCTCCGGGCTTCGGCGACAGACGCAAGGAAATGCTTCAGGATATTGCAATCCTCACAGGCGGTACGGTTATTACCTCCGAGCTCGGACTTGAGCTTAAGGATACCACAATCGACCAGCTCGGCCGTGCTAAGAGCATTACAGTCACAAAGGAAAACACCACCATCGTTGACGGCGCAGGCACAACCGATGAAATCCAGGCAAGAATTGCTCAGATAAGAGCCGCAATAGACAATACAACAAGCGAGTTTGACAGAGAAAAGCTTCAGGAAAGACTTGCTAAGCTTGCAGGCGGTGTAGCAGTAATCAAGGTCGGCGCAGCTACCGAAATAGAGATGAAGGAAAAGAAGCTTCGCATTGAGGACGCTCTTGCAGCCGCTAAGGCAGGCGCAGAGGAGGGTATTGTTGCAGGTGGCGGCACGGCTCTTATCAACGCTATGCCCGCTGTTGAGGCACTCATCGACTCTCTTGAGGCAGACGAAAAGACAGGCGCCAAGATCGTACTCCGTGCGCTTGAGGAGCCTGTTCGTCAGATTGCCGCAAACGCAGGTCTTGAAGGCTCTGTAATCATCGACACCATTAGAAGAGAAAACAAGATAGGCTACGGCTTCGACGCATACAAGGAAGAATACGTTGATATGATTTCCGCAGGTATCGTTGATCCCGCTAAGGTTACACGCTCCGCACTCCAGAATGCGGCTTCCGTTGCGGCTATGGTTCTTACAACAGAAAGCCTTGTTGCAGACAAGAAGGAAGAAAATCCCGCACCCGCAATGCCCGCAGGCGGAATGGGCGGAATGGGCGGTATGTATTAATCAGCCGTACAAGAACAGAGTATAATGACGGGGCAAGCCCTTTATTGAACAAATACGCCGTGGATTTATTCCACGGCTTATTTTTACACTTGACAAATACCCGTAGGGGGTATATAATGTAATCAGAAAGGAAATACTATCCCGAAAGGAGCTTTATATATGGAAAAGAAATGCTGCTGCTCAGGCAAAACCACCGTTCGCCCGCCCGAGCAGAAAAAGGCTTTGCTCAACAGACTTAGAAGAATTGAAGGGCAAGTCAGAGGAATACAGGCAATGATTGAAAACGACGCTTATTGCAATGATGTGCTTATTCAGTCGGCGGCAGTCAATGCGGCGATGAATTCCTTTAACAGAGAGCTTCTCACAAGCCATATCCGCAGCTGTGTCGCAAGGGATATAAGGCAGGGCAGGGACGAGGTTATAGACGAGCTTGCGGCTACTCTTCAAAAGCTTATGAAGTAGGAGGTATTATGCAAAAATACGATGTTACGGGAATGACCTGCGCCGCTTGCAGTGCAAGAGTCGAAAAAGCGGTTTCGGCTGTGCAGGGAGTCAGCGCCTGCTCGGTAAATCTGCTGACAAACTCCATGACTGTTGAGGGCAACGTAAAAAGCTCCGCTGTTATCTCCGCTGTAAAAAAGGCGGGGTACGGTGCTGTGGCTTCGGGAGAAAAAACACGAAGCGAGCCTGAGGTAAATCACGAAAGCGGCAATATTCTGATACGGCTGATTTCGTCAATCGTTTTCCTTGCGGCGCTGATGTACTTTTCGATGGGGCAAAGTATGCTGGGACTTCCGCTCCCCGCGTTCTTTCACGAAAACTATGCGGCGACAGGGCTTGTTCAGCTGCTGCTCAGCGGCATTGTCATGGTAATAAATCAAAAATTCTTTATAAACGGCTTTAAGGGGGCAATTCACCTGTCGCCGAATATGGACACGCTGGTGTCACTCGGCTCTGCGGCTTCCTTTGGCTGGAGCGTGTATGTGCTGTTTTTGATTACAGACGCACAGCTTGTCGGCGATACCGCGCGGGCGGCAGGATATACGCACGAGCTTTATTTTGAATCCGCCGCAATGATACTGACTCTGATAACAGTAGGAAAGCTGCTTGAAGCGCGTTCAAAGGGAAAAACCGCCGATGCGCTGAACAGCCTTATAAAGCTCGCTCCGAAAACCGCTACTGTAATAAGAAACGGCGAGGAGCTGACCGTTTCTGCCGATACCCTTCGCAAGGGAGATATTTTTACCGTGCGGCCGGGTGAAAGCATACCCGCCGACGGGGTTGTGCTTGAGGGAGTGAGCGCAGTAAATGAATCCGCACTGACAGGCGAGAGCATACCTGTTGACAAGGCGGCGGGCGACAGCGTTGCGGCGGCTTGCATAAACACCTCCGGCTTTTTAAAGTGCGAGGCGACGAGGGTAGGAGAGGAAACCTCGCTTTCACGCATTATAAAGCTTGTAAGCGACGCAACGGCACAAAAAGCGCCCATTTCAAGAATTGCTGACAGGGTAGCGGGGGTTTTTGTACCCGTGGTGCTGACGATAGCCCTTGTTACCGCAATTGTCTGGCTGATACTCGGAGCAGAATTTTCCTTTGCTTTGTCAAGGGCGATAGCGGTACTTGTGATAAGCTGTCCCTGCTCGCTCGGACTTGCAACGCCTGTGGCAATAATGGCAGGAAGCGGCGTGGGTGCTAAAAACGGCATACTCTTCAAAACCGCCGCCGCACTTGAACAGGCGGGCAAAACCCGCATAGCGGCGCTTGACAAGACAGGTACTATAACAAAGGGCGAGCCTAAGGTGACGGATATAATCCCCATAAGCGGCATAACGAGTGAAGAACTGCTTACTGCGGCGGCGTCTCTTGAAGCAAAGAGCGAGCACCCTCTGGGCAGGGCAATAACCGAATACGCAAGCGAAAACGGTATAAAAGCAGTTGATGTTACGGATTTTGCCGTATTTGCGGGAAACGGTCTTAAAGCTGTTTTGGGTAACAACGAGCTTGTCGGAGGAAGCGTAAAATATATAAGCACCCTCTGCGAGCTTGACAAGCAAACGCAAAGCAACGCCGAGCTCCTCTGCGAACAGGGAAAAACTCCGCTTTTGTTTGCGAGAAACAAAAAACTGCTCGGTATGATTTCCGTTGCGGATACGGTAAAGGAGGACAGCCCCAAAGCCATATCCGAGCTTAAACGAATGGGCATAAAAACCGTAATGCTGACGGGCGACAATGCCCGCACCGCAAATGCAACCGCAAAAATTGCGGGAGTGGACGAGGTTATTTCCGAGGTGCTTCCCCAAGAAAAGGCGGCGCAGGTAGCAAGGCTGAAAACAGCAGCAGGTACAGCAATGGTGGGCGACGGTATAAACGACGCTCCCGCCCTTGCAAGCGCCGATACGGGAATAGCAATCGGCACAGGCACGGACGTTGCCATAGACTCGGCTGATGTGGTGGTTATGAAAAGCGGGCTGTCGGGAGTTGCGGCGGCGATACGTCTGAGCCGCAGAACTCTCACAATAATCAAGGAAAACCTTTTCTGGGCGTTTATCTACAACATTATCGGAATACCGCTTGCGGCAGGAGTTTTCGCCTCTCTCGGAATTACTCTCAGCCCCATGTTTGCGGCGGCGGCAATGAGCCTGTCAAGCGTGTGCGTGGTGCTTAATGCGCTGAGGCTTAATTTCTTCAAGCCGTACCGTTTCGGGCATGAAGCAAAAGACGTCAAGGCACGGAACGTCGATACAGACGGCTGTGTAATAATGGAGATAGATGGAATGATGTGCGGGCATTGCGAGAGCCATGTAAAAAAGGCTCTTGAAGCATTGCCGCAGGTAATATCCGCAAAGCCGGATTATAAAAGAGGAACGGCAGAGCTTGAGCTTTCAAAGCCGGTGAGTGAAAAGCTGCTTACAAAGGCGGTGGAAAAGCAGGGTTATAGGGTTAAATCAATAAAGCGGCAGTAAACCGCAGAAAGGAATAAATAAAATGATAAAAACAACACTTAAAATTGAGGGAATGATGTGTCCTATGTGCGAAGCACACATGACAAAGGCAATAAAGGACACCTTTAAGGTGAAAAACGCGGAGTCCTCCCACGAAAGGGGAGAAACCGTAATAATCAGCAGAGAGCCGCTGTCCGGAGAAAAATTAGCGGAAGCTGTTCAGACTGCGGGCTATGAGCTTAAAGGAATTACAACCGAAAATGTATAAGGCAACACTGCACAAAGACCGCTTGACGGCTTTGCACACCATCTGTTTGCACTTTTTCCGTCACACTTTACAAAAATACTCGTGAATACACAAAGTATTCACTGCGTTTTTTGTTTCGTTGGACGAAAAAATTGACAGCACATCCGGCGCAAAATTTTTGTGCGGTGCTGCCGTAAAAAATTCGCCGACGGAAGTCGGCGATATTTTTATATATTCTTATAGATTTTTATACATCATTTTCTGAGTGCTTGTCACCTCATATCCGAGCTTGCCGTACCAGTTTATTCTCACGAGGAACAAAAGCTGGATAAATTCGCAGCCAAGGCTAATAAGATAATCAGAGCCGTATGCGGTCATGGCAAGACCGATACCCTGTCTGCGGTATTTCGGTACAACGCCGACACAGCCGATACAGCCGTGCTTTATACCCTCCTTCATAAACAGACCGCCCGTATCCGACACAAGCTCAAAGCCTGCGATTTCTCCGTTTACCTCGGCTATCAGTACAGCTTCGTCAGCCTCCCTGAAAATCCCCGTCCAGCCCGTATCAACGCTGTCAACCGCCTTAAGTATTTTTTCCTTATCTCCATCGTTTGAAAAGCGGAAGGTAACGCCGCCCGGAGCAGGAAATTCGCCTGTCAGCTTTCCGCGGTAGTTTTCCTTTGACAGCTCCATGTTGGCGGTTTCGTAATCCGTCCTATACCCGTGCTTTTCAAAAAAATCCCCACATTCGCAGTCGGTCGGCACACCCTGGAAAATATAACTTCCGCCAAGCCCCAGGGAAATGCGCTTTTGCCCTCTGCCTGCAAGATACTGCTCGGCGCGGCTTAAAAGCTTACTGCCGATTTTGTTTTTTTCGTACTCTTTTTTTACGCACAAAAGGGTAACGGCACTGCCCTGTGCAACGCAAAAGCCCGCAGGCACACCGTCCCTGTATTCTTCAAAAATTTTAGCTGAGCCGCCGAAATTCAGCATGTCACAGAACGTTTCATACGAAAGAGGGTAATTTTCAAAGCGTTCGCAGTATATTTTGTAAAGCTCTGTGTATTCCATAAAACACCTATCCTATTATCTTTCTTGCCGCCTCGTCAAGTAAAAGCACCGCCTGCGTTTGTGTATCGCGGGAACGGTATATTCCCGTTTCGGAATATTTTATCGCTTCTTTGGCAAGACCTGCGGCTTTGGCGTTATCTCCGCCTTTCATCGCCTCCTGCGCTTGATTTAACCGACAGCGCGCCAAAATTGCCGCCGCCTCGTCCGAAAAATCTCCGTCCGTCAGCTCTTCCGCCGCTTTTCCCGCATTGTCAAAGTCGCCCTGCGTATACAGCCGTTTTGCTTCTATCAGCCTTTCACAGCTTGTTTCCTGAGTTTTCAGCACCTCGCCGTAATCCGATATAAGGCTTCCCGCAGGCAAATCAAGCCTGCCTGCAAGATATTCGAGCGTCTTTACCGAGGGGCAGGCGTTTCCGCTTTCTATTCTGCTTAGCATATTCCTTGTTATAAATGTGCCTACAAGCTCCGACTGAGTCATCTTTTTGGCGAGCCGTGCTTCTTTTATCCTTTTTCCAAGCTCCGCAGAGTTCATAAGTCCTCCTTCCTCGGTTACAATTAATTACCGAATGGTAAATTAAATTTACTTTTTGTTTACTTTAGTGTAACAGATAGCTTGAAAAAAATCAAGTGTCAGCGGTAAATTTTTTTACAAAAACGGGCGCAATTTGCCAATTTCTCTTTTTTGCACAAAAGAATATAACGTTTAATGTGCAGTATGACTATTTTCGATTTTGCGGCTGTTAGTGTATTGACATTTACTAAAAACGTGATATAATTAAGGTAAATTAAATTTACATTCAACTGACGTAAAAGGAGAAGCGTGTGAAATATAAAAGAATTATAGCGGCCTTGCTCGCGGCGGTTACACTTCTTTCGGGCTGTTCCTCAAAGGAGGAACAGCCGGACGGCAACGAAGAAACGCTTTCCCCAAAGGAAGTAATAGAAACCGTTTTCGAGCTTACCGAAAAAAAGGATTACGACGCGGTTGCGGGCTATTGCAGGAGCTTTTCGTCTTACAGCGTTGAGCTGTATTTTACCGATGCGGATATGGAGTTCGAGCAGGCGTGGACGGAGCGATATTCGCAGGTGCTGTATAAGCTGTTTACAAGCTATGTCAGCTATGATAATCTTACGGAAACGATGAACATGGACACAAGAACAGGCTCAGTCAAAGGAAAATTCACCTCGTTCGATTTAGAAAAATTTGGCGAAAAAACCGATTCCGACATCAATGCCGGACTTAAGCACGATTTTGAAGCTCAGATGGACTACATCGAGCCGCTTATCGGGGATGACAAATTCAAATCCGAGCCGTTTGAGCTTGAGATAGAATTTCGCTACACCGACGGCGAGTGGGTTATATCCGATAAGAGCTTTCTTATGCTGTTGACTCTTGGCTATTACAGCAATTCGGAATAATAGAAGTCATTTTGGAAAGGGGAGTTTAATATGTTTGAATGGTGGGCGTCACTCGGAATTGCGGCGCAGGTATTTTACTGCATAGCAATACCCTCAACAATAGTAATTATAATACAGACGATCCTGCTTCTTATCGGAGCGGGCGGAGATTCTGCCTCAACCGAAATGCCCGATGTGACGGATATTCCCGACGGCGGCATACATGACGGTACGGCAGGCGACGCTGCGGATTTCGGCACTATGCAGCTTTTTACACTGCAAGGAATTATGACCTTTTTGTGCGTTTTTGGCTGGACGGGAGTTATTTGTCTTTCGCTCGGACTTCACGTTGCAATTGCGGTTGTTGTCGGAATTGTACTGGGATTTCTTGCGATGTTAGGCGTTGCAAAGCTGATACAGCTCAGCGCAAAGCTCACGCAAAGCGGAAACATAGAGCTCGTCAAGCTGCTCGGAGAAAAATGCAGGGTGTACATTCCCATACCTGCGGATGCTTCGGGACAGGGCAAGGTTACGGTTTCAACGGGAGAGCGCTTTATAGAGCTTGAAGCAATGACCGATGACAGCGAGCTTATACCCACAGGTGCAGAGGTACGCATTATTGACATCAGAGGCGATGTGCTGATAGTCGAGAAAGAAGATTAAGGCAATTTCCGCAGATTTTGCGGTATTGATAAATTATTTTGGAGGAAACACAAATGCCTATTGAAATTTTAGTGGTGATATGCGTGGCGGCGGTAGTACTGTTCGCTCTTATCGCGGGTATACTTTCCCGTTACCGCAAATGCCCATCAGACAAAATTCTCGTAATTTACGGTAAAGTCGGAACAGACAAGAACGGCCAGGCAAGAAGCGCAAAATGTATTCACGGCGGTGCGGCTTTCATCGTGCCTCTGCTTCAGTCCTATCAGTTCATGGACCTCACTCCCATGTCGATAAATGTTGACTTAAAGAGCGCGCTTTCAAAGCAGAACATCCGTGTTGACGTGCCTTCAAGATTTACCGTCGGCATTTCTACCGAAACAGGTATAATGCAGAATGCCGCCGAGCGTCTTTTGGGACTTCAGCTTCAGGAAATCCAGGAGCTTGCAAAGGATATTATCGTAGGTCAGCTCCGTCTTGTTATCGCAACAATGGAAATCGAGGAAATCAACACAGATCGTGACAAGTTCCTCGTAGCGGTTTCAAACAACGTTGAAATCGAGCTTAAAAAGATAGGTCTCAGACTTATCAATGTAAACGTAACGGACATCAACGATGAGTCGGGTTACATCGACGCTCTCGGTAAAGAGGCGGCGGCTAAGGCTATCAACGACGCTAAGAAATCCGTTGCGGAAAAGAACAGAGACGGTGAAATCGGTCAGGCTAACGCACAGCGTGACGAGCGTATCCAGGTAGCGGCTGCTAACGCTCTTGCCATCAAGGGTGAAAACGAATCCCGAATTGAGGTTGCTCAGTCCGAGGCGTTAAGACGTGAAAAGGAAGCGGAATCTATGCGTATTGCAACCGCGGCAGAAGCCGTACAGGCTGCAAAGGCAAAGGAAGAAGCCTACATAGCACAGCAACAGGCAGAACAAACCCGTGCCGCACTTGAAACGGCTACTCAGCAGGCGGACATCATCGTTAAGGCGAAGATTGCCAAGGAACAGGCTGAAATCGAGGCAGAAGCACAGGCAGAGGTTGCACGCCGTACCGCACGAGGCGAGGCAGACGCTTTGTATGCAAAGATGGAAGCGCAGGCAAAGGGCGCTCAGGAGATACTCGTAAGACAGGCGGAAGGTATGAGAGAGCTTGTAAGCGCGGCAGGCGGAAACGCAGACAGCGCAATCAGACTCATACTCGCAAACAATATGGAAGAGCTGCTTAAAATTCAGGTTGAAGCAGTCAAGAATATCAAGATTGATAAGGTTACCGTCTGGGACGGAGGTTCTAAAAACGGTGACGGCAAGACCGCAACCGCAGATTTTATCAGCGGCATGATGAAGTCAATTCCTCCGCTGGGCGATATGTTCAACCAGGCGGGAATGGAGCTCCCGAAATTCTTAGGTGAAAAAATACCGGAAAACTCTCCCAAAATGCTGGATAAATAAACACAAAACAAGGCGCAGGCTCATTTGAGCTTGCGCCTTATTGTTAATATGAAAGCAGGCGCTGCCTATGAGTTCAAAATAAGAGCGTATAAAACGAAAGTCAACGAGACGCTTTACGGCGGATATGCCACAATCAGCGCATCAACCAATCCCTCAGCGGTAATAGGTCTTAAATTAAAGGGCAGAGCCGCAGACGCACTTCGCATAAGCCGGACAAAGAACACCTCCGCCGATGGCTGCATTGTTGAGATGTATTCGGGCGGCAAATGGGTAAGGATAGCCAAGCTTACAAGCAATTCTACCGTACAGTACCGCAAGAGTGGATTTAAATCGGGTACGACCTATAAATTCAGAATAGGGACGTATAAAATGAGCGGAAGCACGGCGCTTTACAGCGGTTACTCTTATGTAAACGCAAAGACGAAATAACTGATATAACTTAGGCAAGATGTCCCCGCCTCTAAGGCGGCGGGTTCCATATTCAGTTTCAGTTGGGGTTCAATCCCCAACTGAAACTGAACCGCAGCTTCGCTGCGGCTTGCCACGTTGAATGACGAGGCAAGCCCCTTATTGAATGTCGCACGGTGATAAAAAGCCGTGCGGTTTTCTTTTCCTGTATACCGGCGTTGTTAGAAAAGCGGCGAAAGAGGGGAGATACTACTTGATTATTGGATTTTGTTGTGGTATAATAACCTTAAATATGAAATTCACTATAAAGTGAATTTCACCGTGCAAATGCACGGTCGGCTTGCTTCGCAAGCCATTTAAGAACATTGCAACGTTAATTTCTTTTGTGAGCGTTGCTCACAAAAGTGCGGCTTTCAGCCGCCGTGCCTTACGGCACTTTAAATTAAGTTGTAATAACCTTAAATATGAAATTCACCGTGCAAATGCACGGTCAGCTTGCTTCGCAAGCCATTTAAGAACATTGCAATGTTAAGCATGAAATTCATCGTACATTCGTATGGTCAGCTCAATGAGAAAATAATTCAGAAGAATATAATATGCAGCTTATTTATTGCACCTTATGTTCGGCGGTGCTTCAATAAGGGGCTTGCCCCGTCATTCAACGTGGCAAGCCGCAGCGAAGCTGCGGTTCAGTTTCAGTTGGGGATTGAACCCCAACTGAAGCTGAATATGGAATCCGCCGCCTTAGAGGAGGGGGACATCTTGCCTAAGTTATAAAGATAAAATTAAAGGCTTTGTGATTTGCGGGGAATATAACCTTCGCAGGTATTTATGGTTAAGGATGTGTGAATTTGAAAAAGGACAAGGAAAAATACAAGCGAATTGCGCTGTTTGTTGACGCTTTGGTACTGTTGACATGGGAAACCTCAACCTTTGGTCTGATTTGGCTTTCCTGCTACAACAGCCAGATAGCCGTTAGCTTTTTCAAAAAAGGAAACTGGCTTTTGTTCGGACTTTACATTGCCATACTTTTTGTTTTCTCGAAAATCTACAAGGGATTAAAGGTAGGCTCTCATAAGACGGCGGATATAATCGTTTCGCAGACGCTTGCGACTATATGTGCGAATGCGGTGACATATCTTGAAATATCACTTATTGCAAGAAAAATGCTTGATCCCGTTCCGCTTTTGATTTGTACGGTTATCCAGACGGCAATAATAGCGATATGGGCGATTGTCAGCGGAGTGATAATAAGAGGGCTGTACCCCGCAAAGAACATCATAGTCATATACGGACTGAAGGAATCTGCTCTCATGCTTGCAGAGAAGATGGGCTCGCGCTCGGACAAGTATAACATCACCTGTATGATGGACGTGGCAGACGGCTACGAAAGTATAATCACCGCTATTCCGCACTATGATGCGGTGGTTATCTGCGATGTGCCTAATCAGATACGCAACGACGTTCTGAAATTTTGCTTCAAGACGTCAATCAAGACATATCTTGTCCCTAAAATCAGCGATATTATCATAAGAGGCTCAAACAATATGGAGCTTTTCGACACGCCGCTGATTACCTCTAAAAACTATGGCCTTGGTATTGAACAGCGCTTTGTAAAGCGAATTTTTGACATAATTCTTTCCTCGATAGGACTTGTTATAACGTCACCCTTTATGCTTATAACGGCTGTTGCAATAAAAATATGCGACCGAGGTCCTGTTTTCTACAAGCAGGATAGATATACCATAGATAGAAAGGTGTTCAAGCTGCTTAAGTTCCGCAGTATGGTGGTAAACGCCGAGAGCGACGGAGTTGCAAGGCTTGCAAGCAGTAACGATTCAAGAATTACCCCTGTGGGTAAATTTATACGCAAGGTGCGCCTTGACGAGCTGCCTCAGCTTATCAACATTTTCAAGGGCGATATGTCAGTTGTAGGACCGCGCCCCGAACGCCCCGAAATAACGGCAGAATACGAAAAGCAAATGCCGGAATTTAGCTTCAGACTTAAAGTAAAGGCGGGACTTACCGGCAATGCGCAGGTGGTCGGCAAGTACAACACTACACCGTATGACAAGCTCAAGCTTGACCTTATGTATATCGAAAAGTATTCCATAGCGCAGGATATACTGATTATACTCAAAACAATAAAAATCCTCTTTATGCCCGAGGAAAGCACCGAGGGTATAAAGCAGGGCTATATTACCCCTATAAAAAAAGAAGAAAAAACTGATAACTCCGACAGCGAAAGGAACGGCTGATAATGATGCCTCAAAGCCATATTATTGATTTGGATTCTTACACCACAGACGAATGGAACATGATTACCGAGCTTGCACAGAGGATTATGAAAAATCCCTCCTATTATCACAGCAGGTGCAGCGGCAAGGTAATGGCGACGCTTTTTTACGAGCCGTCCACCCGCACGCAGATGAGCTTTCAGACTGCAATGCTCAGACTCGGCGGCACGATAATAGGCTTTGACAATCCCTCGGTTTCCTCTGTTTCAAAGGGCGAAAACCTCAAGGATACCACAAAGATTGTAAGCTCCTATGCGGATATACTCGTAATACGCAATCCCATGGAGGGAAGCGCAAGGGCGGCGTCGCTGACAGCGGACTGCCCTGTTATAAATGCGGGCGACGGCGGCCATCTGCACCCGACGCAGACGCTTACGGATATGCTGACATTAAAGTGCGAAAAAGGAAGGCTTTGCGGTCTTAAAATCGGACTTTGCGGCGACCTTCGCAACGGCAGAACGGTACATTCGCTGCTCAAAGCGCTTTCAAGATACGAAAACAATGAGTTTGTGCTTATCTCAACGCCTCAGCTTGCCCTGCCGTCCTACATAAAGGATATACTCAACGCAAGGGGCTGCTCCTACAAGGAGGTTAATTCCCTTGAAGAAGTTATCGGCGAGCTTGATGTGCTGTATATGACAAGAATACAAAAGGAGCGTTTCTCCTGTGAAGCGGAGTACGAAAAGCAAAAGAGCATATTCCTGCTTGACGCGGAGAAGATGAAAAAGGCGCGCCCCGATATGATAGTTATGCACCCGCTTCCGAGAGTGGACGAAATAACTATGGAGGTGGACGACGATCCGAGAGCTATGTACTTTAAGCAGGCAAAATACGGCGTATTTGTGAGAATGGCGCTGATTATCTGCGTGCTTGAGAACAGGCTCGGCACGGGCAAGGGACTTTGCGGCAAGTTGCACTCCGATGTGTGCTGTAAAAATCCCAAGTGCATTACCCGCACGGAAAAATATCTGCCCCACACCTTTATTACAAGAGGAGATATTTTAGAGTGCGAATACTGCGACGAGAGAATTTTGCTCGACTGAAAGCGAAAGGCGACAGCTATGACAGATTTATCGAATAAAAAGAGAATAGTTATAAAAGTCGGCACAAGCACGCTTGCACACGCTACGGGAAATCTCAATATCCGCAGAGTGTCAAAGCTCATAGAAGTAATGTCCGACCTTAAAAATTCCGGCAGGGATATAGTGTTTGTCACCTCCGGTGCACAGGGTGTGGGAGCGTCAAAAAGTGGGCTTCGCTCAAAGCCTAAGGAGATGCCCAAAAAGCAGGCTTGTGCGGCGATAGGCCAATGCGAGCTTATGCACATTTACGATATGGAATTCGGCAAGTACAACCACACCGTTGCACAGATACTGCTGACAAGAGATGTAATAAGCAACAAAACCCGCAAGGAAAACGTTACAAACACCTTTCGGACCTTGCTTGAAATGGGCGTAGTGCCGATAATCAACGCAAATGACACCGTATCGCTTGAAGCGCTGGATTTTGATGAGAACGATACGCTTTCCGCAATCTGTGCGGCACTGTGTAAGGCAGACCTGCTTGTAATACTCACTGATGTTGACGGACTGTACGATAAAAATCCCGCACTGCCCGACGCAAAGCTTATCCCTTATGTTGAGCGTGTAACTCCGCAGATGATAAATTCCGCAAAGGAAAAGGGAAGCGAGTTTGCAAGCGGCGGCATGATAACAAAGCTGGAAGCGGCGACAATTGCAAAGGAGCACGGCATACCCACCGTTATAATAAACGGCCGCCGTCCCGAAATATTGTACGATTTGTTTGAAAACAGGGCTGTCTGCACGGTATTCGGCGCAGACGAGAACGATATTATTACGATATAGGAAAGGAAGCTGTTATGAGCTATATAGACGAGCTTGGAGCAAAGGCGAAGCAGGCGGCAAAGCAAAGCGCCGTCCTTCGTGAAACCAAGAAGAATGACATCCTCCTTGAAATAGCAGATCTGCTGTTAAAAAGCGAGGAGGAAATAGTAAAGGCGAACACCCTTGACATTGAAGCGGCGCAGAAAAACGGTATGGCGTCAGCTATGGTTGACCGTCTGACTCTTACCCACGACCGCATTGCCGGTATGGCAAAGGGAGTTGAGCAGGTAGCGGCGCTTGCAGACCCTGTCGGAAGAGTAACAGGCGGCGGCACGCTTAAAAACGGACTTACCATTGTAAAG
The DNA here is from genome assembly GCA_944386545.1 of uncultured Ruminiclostridium sp. Taxonomy (GTDB): domain Bacteria; phylum Bacillota; class Clostridia; order Oscillospirales; family Ruminococcaceae; genus Ruminiclostridium_E. Next base: position 22,808 of record CALXBK010000006.1, on the reverse strand, counting down.
AAAACCGTACCTTTGGGCGTTATCGGAATTATTTTTGAATCCCGCCCCAACGTTACGGTAGACGCAGGCTGTCTTTGCCTTAAAGCGGGCAATGCCGTAATACTCAGAGGCGGAAGCGACGCGATAAACTCAAACAAGTGCCTTGTCGGCATAATGAGAAAGGCGGCGGAAAACCACGGCGTAAATCCCGACATAGTTCAGCTTGTCGAGGATACCTCAAGAGAAACCGCCACACAGCTAATGCAGGCAAACGAGTATCTTGACGTGCTTATCCCCAGAGGCGGCGGCGGACTTATCAATGCGGTGGTTAAGAATGCGTCCGTGCCTGTTATTCAGACGGGCGAGGGCAACTGTCACATTTATGTCGACCGTTTTGCGGATATTGATATGGCGGTTGAGATTACCGACAATGCAAAGACGCAGCGCCCCTCTGTCTGCAATGCGGTTGAAACGGTGCTTGTCCACAAGAACATTGCGGAAGCGTTCCTTAAAAAGCTCGCAGAAAAGTGGAACGGCAAGGTCGCATTTGTCGGCGATAAATACAGTGCGGCATACATTACCCTTGAAAAGCTTGCGGACGATGAGGATTACCGCAAGGAATTTCTGGAACTTAAAATTGCAGTCAAAATAGTTGACGATATTGACCAAGCCATTGCCCATATATCAAAATTCGGCACGGGACACAGCGAATGTATCGTCACCGAATATCTTAAAAACGCCGAAAAATTCCAGCGTGAGGTTGATGCGGCGGCGGTATATGTCAACGCCAGCACTCGCTTTACGGACGGCTTTGAATTTGGGCTGGGCGCAGAGATAGGAATATCCACTCAGAAGCTCCATGCAAGAGGACCTATGGGACTTGAAGCCCTGACTACCTTTAAGTATCTCATAAACGGCAGCGGTCAGATAAGAGAATAGGAGAAAGCGGCAGATGAAAAAACATAAGGATAAAAGAAAGCATGACGAGGAGCACGGCAAGGTTTTAAGCGGCGTTGCAGGCTCGCTTGAAGAGGCGTTTTCCGAGGATATAAACGAAATAAACGAGGACGATGTCATAGTCGTTGACGTACCCAAAAGACGTTCCTCCGAAAAGGGACGCAAGGCGGTTGCTTTTACCGCGGGACTGCTGACAATTATATTTGCCGTTGTCGGACTTATAACCGTAATAACGGGTGTAGCGGGACTTGTTTCGGATATTGCAAATCAGACCTCGCTTAAAAATGAGTTTACACTGTATCTCTATCCCGTAACCGCAACAGATCCGCCGAGCTTTGAGGATGTGTCAACGCTTCCTAATACGACAATTATAAAGGCGGCAGTTTCAAAGATAATGCTCACGGGCGATATGTCGAACTATGAGGAGGATTCGGGAGTTATCTATATCCCCGAATTTGATATTGAAACGGTGGCAAAGAGTATTTTCGGTTCAGGTATAACAATAACCCATCAGACGGTAGGCCACGTTGACGACCTTGCTACCTACATAACCGAGAAAAAGGCTTATGAGGTGTCAAGCTCAGAGCGTGTGCCCAACTACTATCCCGTTATTACCTCGCTTTCAAATGTCGGTGAAACCTATACGCTAAGCGTAGAGTACCACACTCCGAGCGTTTCCATTCCGGGACTTGTAAGAGAACATCAGGCAAGTAAGCGAATGACCTATGTCATTACAAAAAGCGGAGATAAGAAAACCATAACCTCAATCTCTCTTGAGGAGGTAATAGGTCAGCACTAAATATGTACAAATTGCGGCGGCGTAATTTGTGACAATCCACAAATATTGAAAATCCCCTTGTTCACCTCTTGACAAAGGGGATTTTTGAGTGTATAATCGTTTTAGCCATTTAAAGCGAAGTGAATAAAAAGCGATGTCGGTTTAAATTGACTTATTACAAAACCGCGAAAGTGAAAACAGCGGCAAAACAAAAGAGGGTGTTAGAATGTTGTACGTAATACTGATTTCATACATACTGTTGGTGGTCGGCATAGGCATTTACTGCCGTAAAAAGTCCTCGACAGTCAACGATTTTGTACTCGGCGGCAGAAGCGTAGGCCCGTGGCTTACTGCATTTGCTTACGGTACATCTTACTTCTCGGCGGTAATTTTCGTCGGCTATGCAGGCAAGTTCGGCTGGAACTTCGGTGTTGCTTCTACCTGGATAGGTATAGGAAACGCCATTATAGGCTCGCTGCTGCCCTGGGTTATCCTCGGAAGAAGAACCAGAATAATGACAAAGCATCTTGATTCCGCAACCTGTCCGCAGTTCTTTGAAAGGCGCTATAACAGCAAGCCCATAAAGATTATCTCCGCCATTATCGTGTTCGTATTCCTTATTCCTTATACGGCAAGCGTTTACAACGGTCTTTCCAGACTGTTCGGAATGGCGTTTGATGTGGATTACTCCTACTGCGTAATAGGAATGGCGGTAATAACTGCCGTTTACGTTATCATAGGCGGCTATAAGGCTACCGCTTTAAATGACTTTGTGCAGGGCATCATAATGCTCGTCGGAATTGTTGCGGTAATACTGGCGACGCTTTTTTCAAAGGGCGGCTTCAGCGAAGCGATGGCACAGCTGTCACAGGTAAGCACCGAGGGTACTCCTTCTCCCGAGCTTAACGGCGGCTTTGCCTCGTTCTTCGGACCTGATCCGATGAACCTGCTCGGCGTTGTAATCCTTACCTCGCTCGGTACGTGGGGACTTCCTCAGATGGTGCATAAGTTCTACACGATAAGAGATGAAAAATCCATCAAGACAGGTACGATAGTATCCACAATTTTTGCAGTGGTAGTTGCAGGCGGCTGTTACTTCCTCGGCGGCTTCGGCAGAATATTCGTTTCAAACAAGGAGTTTGCTCAGATAGGCTCTGACGGAATTATCCCGAAAATGCTCGAAAACCTGCCTGAGGTACTGCTCGGCGTGGTTGTGGTGCTTGTGCTTTCCGCTTCAATGTCAACGCTTTCGTCACTCGTGCTTACTTCAAGCTCGACTCTGACGCTTGACCTTATAAAGCCGCTTCGCAAGGGCAAGCTGAGCGAAAAAAGCTCGCTTCTCATTATGCGTGTGCTTATAGGCGTGTTTATCCTGCTCTCGGTAGTAATTGCGCTCAACAAAAATGCACTTATCTCCGACCTTATGGGCTACTCATGGGGTGCGCTTGCAGGCTCGTTCTTAGCGCCGTTCATGTACGGCTTGTTCTGGAAGGGCGTAACCAAGATAAGCGTATATGTAAGCTTTGGCCTCGGAGTTTTTGTAACGCTGGCTCACATGCTTATCAAGCCTACCGGAATGATATTCGGACTTGACATAGCTTCTCCCGTAAATCTCGGTATGTTCACCATGATTGCAAGCCTTATCATAGTACCGCTTGTAAGCCTTGTAACTCCCAAGATGAAGAAGGTCGAGCTTGACGAGATATTCTCCTGCTATGACCAGACTGCCAAGGTTGAAGTAACCGAGGCGATAGGCGACGCAGAGGAGCTGAAATAAAAGTAAATACACCGTGCCGTGATTACTGCGGCACGGTTTTTGCCGTTAAGCTCAAAAACAGTTGACACAAAGCGGGATTTGGATTATAATAGTAAAAGTATATCACTTTAAACTATAAAAAGGAAAATTTGCTTATGATATATAAAAATCCCGTAATAAAGGGCTTTTATCCCGATCCGTCCGCCTGCTTCGCAAACGGAAGATATTATCTTGTCACAAGCACATTTCAGTATTTCCCCGGTGTTGCGCTGTTTGAAAGCGAGGATCTTGTAAACTGGGAGCAGATAGGCTATGTGCTGACAAGGGAAAATCAGGTCGAGCTTGAAAACGTACCCTCGTCGGGCGGCGTTTTTGCGCCCACAATCCGCTATAACAACGGCAGATTTTATATGGTTACGACAAACGATACCACTCATCGCAATTTTTATGTCTACACCGATGATATTTACGGCGAATGGTCGGATCCCGTTGAGGTTGACCAGGGCGGCATAGATCCGTCGCTTTATTTTGAGGACGGCAAAACCTATTTTCTCAGCAACGGCACTGATGACTACGGCGAAAACGGCGTTACCCAGTGCGAAATTGACATAGAAAGCGGCAAAAAGCTCTCCCACAGCAAGGTTATATGGAAAGGAAGCGGCGGCAGATACCTTGAAAGCCCCCACACCTACAAGATAAACGGCAAATACTATCTCATGGCGGCAGAGGGCGGCACTGAATACGGCCACATGATAACCTACGCTACGGCGGATAATATCTGGGGAGAATACCGCACGGCGGACAACAACCCCATTCTTACAAACCGAAACAAAGCTCCCTACATCATACAGGGTATAGGCCACGGCGACCTTGTTGAGGATAATCGGGGCAACAGATACATACTCAGTCTCGGCTTCAGACAGATAGGCGTATGGATGCCGTATCATAATTTGGGCAGAGAGGTTTTCCTTACCCCCGTGCGCTTTGACAGTATCGGCAGAATATTCGGCGGCAGGGACGGCACAACGGATGAAAGCTATGAAATACCCGGCGACCTTGTGCAAAAGCCTCTGCCCGTATTCACCTTTGAAAATACCGACGTTAAAAAGGAATGGTGCTTTTTAAGAAAGCCCGATATGAATAATTACGAGCTGTCAAAGGAGAGGTTTATCCTGCACGGCACGGATAAAACGCTTGACGACATCGCTTCTCCGACCTTTATCGCAATGCGCCAGCGGGAGTTTAACATGGAGCTGTCCGTTGACTTGAAGCTGTCGGGCGGCGAAGCGGGCGTATCAATGTATATGTGCGAAGCAGAGCATTACGACATCGCGCTTAAAAGGGCAGGCAATGAAGTACGGGCAGTGCTGAAGCTCAATATCGGCGGCATAAAGCACGAGGAAAACAGCATAGCTCTTGAAGGTGATACCGCACGGCTTATAGTGAGAGCCGACAACTACTGCTATAACTTCTGCGTCAAGCAAGGCGACAGGGAGTATTACCTCGGACAGGGTGCGTCCAAATACCTCACCTCAGAGGTTTCGGGCGGCTTTACGGGTACAATGACCGCACTTTACGCAATCGGCGGCACGGCTGAATTTACGGATTTTATCTGTGCATATAAAGAATAATTTTCAGGAAAGGGAATGAACAAAGATGTTTTTTCAGAAGGATATTGAAACAATGCCCAGAGCAGAGCTTGAAAAGCTCCAGCTCGAAAAGCTCAAGTACATAACAAAGTATTGCTATGACAATGTTCCGCTTTACAAAAAGAAATTCGATGAGGCGGGCTTTGACTGCTCCAAAATCCGAACTCTCTCCGATATACGCTATATCCCTTACACTACAAAGGCGGATTTCAGGGACAACTATCCCTTCGGTATGTTTGCAAAGCCGCTTAAGGAGATAACAAGACTTCACGCTTCCTCCGGCACAACCGGCAAGCCCACCGTTGTAGGATATACACACAACGACCTTGAAATGTGGTCTGACTGTGTTGCAAGACTTGTAACCGCCGCAGGAGCAACTGCCGATGACATTGTTCAGATTTCTTTCGGATACGGACTTTTCACGGGTGCGCTCGGACTTCATTACGGGCTTGAAAAGATAGGTGCAACTGTTATTCCCTGCTCATCGGGCAACACCGAAAAGCAGGTAATGCTGATGAAGGATTTCGGCACGACCGCACTTGTGGCTACCCCCTCTTATGCGCTCAGAATAGGTGAGGTTGCCGAAGAGATGGGCATATCAAGAGATGAGCTTAAGCTGCGTCTGGGACTCTTCGGCTCTGAGGGCTGTACTCCCGAAATGCGTGTGCAGATTGAGGATTATCTGCACCTGCTTGCAACGGACAACTACGGCATGAGCGAGCTTATAGGCCCCGGCGTATCGGGAGAATGTCACTTAAGATGCGGTATGCACTTCAGCGAGGATCATTTCCTGCCCGAAATAATCAACCCTGAGACAGGAGAGGTGCTCTCCAATGGCGAAAGCGGCGAGCTTGTAATAACCACCCTTTCAAAGGAGGCTCTGCCTGTGCTTCGTTACCGCACAAAGGATATTACCTCCCTCACCTATGAAAAATGCGAGTGCGGCAGAACTCATGCAAGAATGAGCAAGCCCACCGGCAGAAGCGACGATATGCTGAAAATAAGAGGCGTAAATGTATTCCCGTCACAGATTGAAAGCGTAATTATGACTGTTCCTCAGGTCGCTCCCCATTATCAGCTTGTAGTCACAAGAGAGGGCAGCAGCGACAGATTAGAGGTAAAGTGCGAGTTGGTGGACGCTTCCGTGCTTGAAAGTCTTTCCTCCCTTTCCGCTTTGCAAAATCACATACATCACAACCTAAAGACAGTACTTGGAATAGATACCAAGGTAACTTTGGTAGAGCCTAAATCGCTTGAACGCTTTGTCGGAAAGGCTAAGAGAGTGGTCGATTTGAGAAATAAAAATAACTAAATTACAAGCCGTCGGATTAACAAGAATAACCCGGCGGCTTTCAATAAGGGGCTTGCCCCGTCATTCAACGCGGCAAGCCGCAGCGAAGCTGCGATTGAGTTTCAGTTGGGGATTGAACCCCAACTGAAACTGAATATGTCCCCCGCCTTAGAGGCGGGGTACATATTGCCTAAGTTATATTTTTAAATCCGAGGCATAGAGGCAAACAGCCTTCTGCCATACCTTTGCATAAACGGCTTTATTGAGTGTCTGCAAATTCCAGTCTGCATATCCTCTTTGAAGCGTCGCCCTCTACCGGAACTTCTTTCATTCCGAGATTGATATAATAAGCATAGTTAATATCAAAGCAGCTGCTGTTTCTGTCAAGCAGTACCGTATCGGCAGGCGGTGCGCTGTCGCTGTTTGGCGTTTTACTGTCGCTTATCGTGTACAGCTCCTTTTGCTTATAAAGTGCGGGAGTAAAGAATGTGCTTGCCGTTATGCTTTCGTCCTCGCTTTCGGGGAGAGCTTCAAGATATTCTATCGTTGCGGCTTTAATTTCGCTTTCATGTATGGTAAAATTATTTAACATCCCCGTCATGGTTGAAACGAACATCATACCGCAGGCAACGAGCGAAAAGACCGTCATGCTTCTTGCCGTGTTGTATTTAAGCTGTGACATATTCATTATGAACAGCCATATCATAAGCGTGCCTGTTGCGAATACATACTGGAAGAATAATGAGTGCTGATACTGATAATCCGGCATGAGATTTACAAGCACAAAGGGAATAAGCAGAATATATCTGAAAATCTTTTTGCTTACAAGCGGCAAAAAGCCGAGCGGAGCGAGCATCTGCAAGGCGAACACCGCCTTGTCGCCCGTAAAGAGGTTTGACAGCACATAAGCGGGATTTGAAATGAATGTCATTATTACGGACATCAGCCCTGCGCCGCCGTCGGGGATATACTGCGAATACCGCCAGTCCATAACTCCAAGCCCGAAGCTCTCAAGATAAGCGCAGACTCCGATAAAGTAAGCTATCGCGCCTAAAAGCATACCCGCACCCGTAATGCGGATTTTCTTGCTTCTGTCCGAAAACAGCAGATACAGTCCGATAACCGCTATGTATACTGCCGCGTCCTCCTTTACCGTGAGGGTTAAAAAGGCGAAAATACAGGCGAAAACAGTTTTTTCTTTTTCTATACCGTATATCGTCCACAAAAGCAGTGCGGGGAGCATACAGTTTTCGTGAATGTCATAGCTGCAAGCGCCCGTCATGGCGGGGTATAAAGCGTATACAGCGCAGATAAGCGAGCAGTGAAGCTTTGAAAAGCCGTATTTTCTTGCAATAAGGAATACGGGTAAAATTCCGCTTGTGACCACAATTCCCTGTAAAAGCTGTAAGGTAACGGGGTGCGGATAAATCATGTAAAAGGGCAGTAACAGATAGTATGCGGGAGAAAAATGCACCGCAAAGTGCGACAGGGTATAGCCTCGCTCAAGGGTGGTAACTGCGCCCGTGCCGTCCTTCATATTCTCGAACATTTGGGCAAAAATTCCGAAATCAAATGCGGGAGTATAAAGGTTAAAGTAGCGGTAAATCATCGTTATTCCCGTAAACGTCAGCATAAATACGGCTGACAGGATAATAACGCCGATGTACAGCTTTTTCGCAAGGGCGGGCAGCTTAAGCCTGTATTTTCCTGTCGTATACCGTACCGCAAGCGCAAAAAACGGAGCGACGCCTGCAAAGACGGTTATGTTACTGCCGTTTTTATAAAATCCCATAAGGCAGGAGAGTATGGCGAACGCCGCCGAAATGCACAGCAATGCGGCGGCGTCCGTCCTCATGGCTTTTATTCTGGGTATAAATCTCAGCGCAGAAAGAACAAGATAAGCTCCTGCCGCAAATAAAGCCGTAATAAAAAGGGTAAACGGCACAGCGTAATTCTTGTCAAAAATACCGCCGTTTAAAAGATAGCACACGCACACAGCGGCAAGCCACGAGCTGACAGCTCTCATAAGGTAATCGGCACCGTGATTGTCTGCTTTAAAGCGCAAGGCAAGATTTTTCAGTTGTGTTTTAATTTCAGCCATTGTTATTCCTGCCCTTTGTTTATTTCTTGTATGATTGTAGCATTTTTACGGCTGTATGTCAATAAATACGCCTATTTTTCAATTTTCACATTGTATTTTCTCAGCCAGTAATCCGTCTGGAGAAGATATGCGAACATCTGCGGCGCTGTCATAAGCTGACCGTACCAGTTGTTTTTGAAGCTGTCATAATCCTCGCACAGCTCACAAAGCCGCTTTTTATCCAGTATTTCGGTAATGCGGCAGTCGGTGCTTTGGAGCATTACCCTCGCTCTCATAAGCACCTCGTTTAAATAGGTGGGGTTGTGAGTTTTGGGGTAGGGGGATTTTTTGCGCCACAGCACGTCATGCGGGAGCAGTCCCGTCATCGCTCTGCGTACAAGTCCTTTTTCACGCTCTCCGATACACTTCATGCTCCAGGGAATGTTATAGGCATAGCTTGCAATACGGTGGTCGCAGAACGGTACTCTCACCTCAAGTCCGTGCGCCATGCTCATTCTGTCCTTTCTGTCAAGCAGACACTGCATGAACCAGTAGACATTGAGCATAAACATCTCCCTCATTCGTCTGTCCTTTTTGCCGTCGGCGTCGAGGTACTGCGTTAGCTTTAAGGTTTCGTTACAGCAGTCGTTGACATAATCCGCCGCATTAAATCCCAGTACGCCGCTTTTTATCAATGCCGCCCGTTCGGAAGTCGAGCGCGCCCACGGAAAACCGGGACGGAAAAGTATTTCCTCATCGTGGTACCACGGATAGCCCGCAAAAATCTCGTCTGCACATTCTCCGCTGAGCGCAACGGTAAAATGCCGCCTTACCTCCTTGCAAAAAAGGTACAGCGAGCTGTCAACATCAGCCATGCCCGGTAAATCCCTCGCATCAACGGCAGGGTACAGTGCCTCGGTAAGCGCAGGGGTGTCAATCTCCGTATTGATATGCTTCGAGCCGATAAACGCCGACATCTGCCTTATCCACGGAGCGTCTGCGTCCGGCTGGAATTTTCCCGCCTTGAAATTCTTGTCGTTGTCCTTATAATCCACCGAAAAGGTGGTAAGCTGTCTGCCGTTTTGCTCAAACTCTCTTGCGGCAACGGCGCTGATTATACTGCTGTCAAGACCGCCCGACAAAAAGGTGCACAGCGGCACGTCGCTGACAAGCTGACGCTTTATTGCGTCCTTTATGAGATAGCTTAAATGCTCCTCGGTTTCTTCGGGTGTTTCCTTGTGGGGTATGGCCCTAAGCGCCCAGTAGCTCCGCTTTTTAAGCCCGTATTCATTAAACACAGCGCACTCGGCGGGCTTTAACTCCTTTATCCCCTTGAATACTCCGCTTCCGGGCTTTCTTGCGGGACCGAGCAGAATTATCTGCGCTATTCCCTCGCTGTCAATAACGGCAGGGATATTCGGGTGGGCAAGCAGCGCCTTTATCTCCGAGGCAAAGATTATCCCTCCTGTATATTCATAGTAAAACAGCGGCTTTACGCCCATTCTGTCACGGGCTAAGAAAAGCCGTTTTTCTTTTTCCTGCCATACCGCAAAGGCGTAAATTCCGTTGAGCCTGTCAAGACAGCCGTCCCCCCACGCAATGTAGGCGTTAAGCAGTACCTCGGTGTCACACACCGTTTCAAATCTCATTCCGAGCGCCGAAAGCTCCTCTTTAAGCTCTGATGAGTTATAAAGCTCGCCGTTATAGACTATGGTGTACTTTTCCTCTCCCGCAAATCTGCTCATCGGCTGTGCGCCGCCCGCGGGGTCTATTACCGACAGCCTGCGGTGGGCAAACGCACAGTTCTCGGCAAAATAATATCCCCCGCTGTCAGGTCCTCTCGGAGTAATTTCCTTTGCCATGCCTTTCATTATCTCCTGCGCCGTTTCGGGACGGAAGCCCGAATAATCCGTCCAGCCTGCAATTCCGCACATATAATCACCTCTTTATGTAATATACCCCATTATATGCCGATTTGCCCCGATAGTGAAAATTTTTTAAAATAGGCATTGACAAATGCGTAAAATAATGCTATACTCTAACTGTACTAAGATAAATAGTACAGTTAAAACACAAAAGGGGGCGATGAATTGTTTTCGCTAAGACTTACGGGCGGCGCGCCTGTTTCTCAACAGCTTGAGGATTGCATAGCGCAGCTCATTATCAGCGGCGAAATGCAGGAAAACGAAAAACTGCCTGCGGTGCGTGAGGTTGCAAGGCAGCTTACGATAAACCCCAACACGGTGCAAAAGACCTATCAAAATCTCGAACAGCGGGGGCTTATCTATTCTTTGCCCGGAAAAGGCAGTTATGTCAGCGAAAGGGGCAATTATAACGACGCACTTTTAGCAAAGGCAAGGGAAGAATTTAAGCAGTCGGCAAAAAAGGCTCTGTCCTCGGGACTTACCGCAGACGAGCTAAACGGCATAATACAAACTCTTGATAATGACAAAGAATAAAAAGGGGGAATAACCTTGATAAAGCTTGTAAATGTAACCAAAAGCTTCAATGATTTTAAGGCGCTGGACGATTTTACACTGAGTATCGAAAAGGGGAGCGCATACGGGCTTCTCGGCTCAAACGGTGCAGGCAAATCCACATTGCTCAGACTGTTAAGCGGCGTGTACAGGCAGGACGGCGGCTATGTAACGATAGGCGGCGAGAGCGTTTACGACAATGTAAAGCTCAAAAGCAGAGTTTTCTTCGTAAGCGACGATACCTCGCAGTATAACCGCATGACGCTGAAAGGCATGGCGGATTTCTGCAAAACCTTCTATACCGGTTTTTCGCAGGAAAAGCTGGAAAAGCTGAACTCTGCAATCGGCTTGCCGATGGATAAGGAGCTTTCAAAATTTTCAAAGGGCATGAAGCGGCAGGCGGTATTTATCTGTGCGCTTGCCTGCTCGACGGAATATCTGCTGCTTGATGAGGCGTTTGATGGCCTTGACCCGACAATGCGTCTTATCGTTAAAAAGATGCTTATAAACGAGATGGCTGATAGCGGTGTGACGGTAGTAATGTCCTCTCACGCTCTGAACGAAATAGAGGATTTTTGCGATACCGTGGGGCTAGTTCACAAGGGCAAGCTGATTTACAGCAGAGAGCTTGACAGCGTGAAGGGCGACATACACAAGGTGCAGACCTGTGTGGGCGACGGCTTTGACAGTCAGGCACTCGGACTTGATATACTCAAGGAAACCGTCCTCGGCAGTGTTTCTACCCTTATAATAAAGGGCGACGCCGATGAGATACACAGACGCTTTATCGACGGCGGCGCAGCATTCTGCGATATAATTCCTCTGAGCTTAGAGGAGATATTCATATATGAAATGGAGGGACAAGGCTATGACAGCAGCAAAATTGACTGAGGCAAGAGTTAAAAAGAGCTTTTTTGCCGACTACTATTTTTACAAGCTCAGAAGCTGCAAGGTAAGCTTTATCCTCAGCATTATTTTTAGTGTGCTTTGCATACCCGTGGCGGTTTTGCTCCAGATTGTGGAGGTAAATGAGATGAAGGCTGCCGCAATGAGGGCAGCTGCGGAACAAACCCCTTCGTTTTTCCTGATGAATACTTTCGAGCCTGTCTGCGTGAGTGTAATCATAATTTCTGCAATTGTGCTTTTTGTAAATATTTTTACGGCTTGCGCAAAGCTGTTTTCCTATAACACGAGCAAGAGCGACGCTGATATGTATTTAAGCCTGCCGCTTACCTCAACTCAGAGGTTTATGGCTGATTTTTCGGCAGGCGCAACTATACTAGCGCTTCCGACGGTCATATTTACGCTGATAGGCAGTGTTATACTTTGGCTTTGCAATATCAATCTGACTGTGGCGGATTTAGATGTACTCAAAAGCATTGGAGAATTCGGTGTAATGTCCGAAGTAGATTACAGCTTTGCAAGCAGCCGTGCCTATCTGTTTGAAACGGTGAGCACCACCGCATTTATCGGAATTACGTTAATTATAATGTTGCTCGGTGCGTATCTTGTTTCTCTGCTTTTGTTCAACTGCTGCGGCAGAACGGGCGATGCGATTGTATATTCAATTATGCTTGAAGCGGCAATTCCTCTTTTGTTTGGCATTATGCTCAGCAAATGCTACGCCGTGAACGGTATCAGCAACACCGCCTGCTACTCGTTTACGGCAATTGCCCCGTTCGGCACATTGATTTCGGCAGGGCAGATCTTTTTATTCCGGCTTAGTACGCAGAGTATGAATGATTTGTTTGTAATTTATGATTTTGCAACTGTCGCCGCAATTATTGTTATCTTTGCCGGATTATTTTTTCTGTCCTTTGCGGCTGCAAAGCACAGAAAGGCGGAAAAGGCAGGTGTGCATTTTGTGTTCGGAATGCTGTATCATGTAATATCCCTCTGCTTTATCACGGGTATTATTATGGCGTTTACGGAATCCGATATCAGCGTTATTATAATTGTCTGCCTTTTCTGTGCCACCGGTTATTTCTTTATGGAGCTTGCCGTTGGCAGGAAGCTCAGACAAGCTGCTCTGAGCGTATTGAGATTTGTATCGGTGATTGCGTTTGCGGTAGTATTTCAGGTGTTGGCTCACACTACAAAGGGTTATGGCGTCAACCATGATATCCCTTCCGCCAATGACATAGTTTCCGCTCGCAATAGGAGCAGCTACGGTTATTTCTATGACTTAATGCCGTATGATAATATTGAGCTTGATGACAGAGAAGAAATAGAGCTTTTGCTTGAACTGCAAAAAAAGCTCATAGGCAATGAGTTCGGGGTAAATAATAATTCTACCGAGGGGATGGAGGTTATTTTTGGTTATACGCTCAAAAACGGTAATTATCAACGATGGAGCTACATGATAAGCAATGACAATACGGAGCTCATAAACGAGATAACAAGTTACGGCGAAAGAATTGTAACGTCTGAGAATATCAGAGAGGAAATTTCACAAGCTCTTACTGATCCCGAATACCTTGTGCTAATAGATGGAAATAGATTGGGTATACCCGTATACAGGGACGGCAGAACGCTGTTCGGCGATAGGCTTAAAGCCGAGACTGCGCCGAAACTCCTTCAGGCACTGCAAAACGAGTATTTCTCGGATGACAACACAGGCAAGCTTTATGCAGAGATATTAATTCCCGGTTTGCCCGGTAGCTACAGTTATCCCGACAGTTACCGCCTGAGAATAAGAGAAGGCTGCGACGAGGTTATAAGTTTGCTGTCCGATGAGAGCAACTACTGCGCTACGGAAGAAGAGCTGATAGAACTTACGGTTGATTCGACCCCTTTAATTGAGCTTGGAATTGTAGGACCGCCGGATGATTCGGATTGGCTGACATTATATCTGTCTCAGGATAATTACGACAGCAAGGAGATGGATAAGCTGCGTTCCATGCTTAAGCTGGTTGATCCCTTTGAACTGGGTTTATACGAGAATTCAATAAATATGTACGATAATACGATTACAGGTGTGCTTGAATCCGATTATGAGGAGTTCTTCGGCATTTTGCGAAATGTGTGTCCTATAATTGATTATTCTTCGGATGAGTATTAATATCCTTCAATAAGGGGCTTGCCCCGTCATTCAACGTGGCAAGCCGCAGCGAAGCTGCGATTCAGTTTCAGTTGCGGATTGAACCCCAACTGAAACTGAATATGGAACCCGCCGCCTTAGAGGCGGGGGACATCTTGCCTAAGTTATATAAAAAGACGGGGCTGTCGCAAATTGCTGTTTTGAATTGCGACAGCCTCTTTTTGTTCATTATCTCTCGAAGCTAATTACTCCCGATAAATATTTACTAAAGATTTTGTCTTAATATATAAATAAGAGCAAGAAATGTAACAAAAATATTACAATTTAGTTACAATTATGTAACTTTTATTGATTTTTTGGAATAATGTGATATAATGTACTAAAAGCATGGCTTGTCCCGCAAATTGAATAAGAGCATTGCTGCTTTTTCTGCCGCTAAAGGACCTTTTCCCGCGGCTGTTATCATAGAAATACAGGAACAAAAAGGAGAAACCGACTATGAAAAGGAGAATTTTTGCCGCATTATCTGCCGCCGTGATACTTCTTGCGGCGACATCCTGCACTAAAGTGACCGCAACTGTGTCATCTGTACCCCAAACCCCGGAGCCGTCTGTTCCCGAAACTCCTGCTCCCGAGACCTCTGCCCCCGAAACCTCTGCCCCCAAGACCTCTGACCCCGAAACCTCTGCCCCCAAGACCTCTGTGACAACACCGGCGACAACCGTTGATACAACACAAACGGAGGATACTTCGAATTACAAGCCGGATTTTGATATAAATTCCGTCAATTTTATTGAGGGCAACCGCAAGGGCAATCCCGCAATTGTTGAGCTTGCGTTAAAGCAGGTGGGCAATGTCGGCGGCGAGCCTTACTGGAGCTGGTACGGCTTTGAGGAAAGAATAGAATGGTGCGGCTGTTTTACCTCCTGGTGCTTAAATCAGGTGGGCAAGGACGAGCCCTATTTCACAAGGTGTCAGTCGGAGGGTGCAACCTGGTTTATTGAGCATGACAGCTGGGGCGACAGAGATTATCCCGATCCTGCACCGGGCGACCTTATCTTCTTTGATTGGGACCTGGACGAAAGCGCAGACCATGTCGGATTTTACATAGGCACGGACGGAACGTATTTCTACACGGTAGAGGGAAATGCCGAGGATGTTTGCAAGCTCAAGCGCCGTCCCTGGAGCTATAAATGGCTGTTCGGCTTCGGGCTTATGGAGTGGAGCGAGGAAAACTATACCGTAAAGCCGCAGGAAACCGACGCTCCCGCTGAAAGCACCTCATCTTCACAGCCCGAACAGGAGTGACGCATTTCAGGGAAAAATTCCCCGCCTAATTTCCATACCTGCGGCATTGCTCACGGACAAATCAAGTGCGTGTTGTTGACTTTTATAAAATAAGGGCGTATAGTATAGATAGGAAGGTATGCAAAATCGGCAAAATGTGTGAAAGCGCTTTATACGGAATATTTTATTGATGTTGTTTTAAATTTTGCAATTGATCCTGCAGTATTTTGAAGAAAAACGGCTGTCCTACAGCACGTTTTGGCATATTAAGGCAACGCCGCATAAAGACCGCCTTAAGGCTTTGAGGAGGAAGTATAATGAAAAAATATCAGTTTTAATTCTAAGCGCTTTGTTGATTTTAAGCTCAGCCGGTTGCAGTGACAGCGGCAATCATGGTAATGCGTCGGATTATTCACAGCAGTCCCAAAGCAGTGACGCCTTGCAGTCCGAAACTGTTTCCTCTGAGGCGTCTTGGCAGGGAGAGGTAATAACCGAGGGGCTTGTATTTCACTCTAACGATGAGGAAACCTGCCGTGTTTCAGGTTATACGGGAAGCTCAGCCTAAGTGGTAATTCCGCATTACAGTCCCGATGGAAAAAAGGTTACGGCTATTTCACGTGTAGCAAGCATTGGCGCGTTTGAAAACTGTGAGCATATCACAAGCGTTGTTATTCCCGACAGCGTTGAAATTATTGAGCGATACGCATTCCAAAACTGCAAATCGCTTGTGAGCGTTACTATCCCCGAAAGCGTCAAAACCATCGGCAGCTTTTCCTTTGCCCATTGTACCGCACTTTCGGAGCTGACAATACCCGAGGGAGTGTCGCATATAGGCAAGGGCGCTTTCCAAAACTGCAAATCGCTTACAAAGGTGACTTTACCTGCAAGTGTTTCGGAAATAGAGCTTTTTGCTTTCTGGGGCTGTGACGCAGAAATTGATTTTGATAATAATGAAAATTTCGCTGTGGTTGACGGTATGCTGTATAATAAGGAGCTTACCAAGGTGATTTGCGTGCTTACGGGAAAGGAAAAAACCGTTACCGTTGCCGAGGGTGTAACTGAGATAAGTCCTGATGCCTTTTACGCTTCCGAGCAGCCTTAAGGTAATCGGCGATGCGGCATTTTTGACTTGTGAGCTCACCGAGATAATAATCCCGGAGGGTGTAACAGCCATTGAGGACAGTACGTTTTGTAATTGTTTCTATCTTGAATCTGTGACAATTCCTCAGGGGGTAACCAAAATAGATGATTTCGCTTTCATTTCTTGTGACGCTCTTACCGAAATTACAATCCCCGACGGGGTAACGGAAATAGGAAAGAAAGCCTTCTTTTCCTGTGATTTGCTTAAGTCCGTTGTTATTTCCGACAGCGTTGTTTTCATAGGAGAAGAAGCCTTTGGCGAAAATAACAATCTGACGATTACATATAAAGGCAACACCTACACAAAGGATAATACGTCCGACTTGTACGCACTGTTTTCCTGATACCCTCTTTACCTGCAAAATTATCTCCCGCAGGCTTTTTGCGGCTGCGAAAAAATCGATGACAGCATACCGAATATCCCGCTCCCCGAAGCTAAGCCTTAGCTTTGGGGAGCTTCGGCTGTTTTAGGAAAATCGCCGTTGATAAATTATTTTAAATCTGCGGCTGAAATTTATATTTTTTATGCAACGAAACGGAATATTTTCCGAGTAGATGGGTGAAGAGCTCTTGTTAAGACAAAGGAGGTGCTTACATGGAGGATGAAAAGATTGTTGAATTGTACTGGAGACGTTCTGAGCAGGCAATATCCGAGACCTCGGCAAAGTATGCCAAATACTGTTACAGCATTGCCCGCAATATTCTCGGTAACAATGAGGACACAGAGGAAAGCGTAAACGATACATATCAAGAAGCGTGGAGCTGTATACCGCCTCACAGGCCCGCTGTGCTGTCTGTATTTCTCGGCAAAATAACCCGTCGCATAAGCATCGACAGGTTAAGACAGCGAAACGCCCGCAAGCGGGGCGGCGGAGAAGCGGCGCTTGTGCTGGACGAGCTTCTTGAATGTGTGCCGAGTGAAAACAGCACGGAGCAGGAATTTGAACAAAAGAGGCTGTCACAGACAATAAATGCCTTCGTGCTTGCTTTGCCCGAAATTGAGCAAAAGGTTTTTCTCTGTCGGTATTGGTATATGGATTCCATCAGCTCAGTGTGCAGGCAGTTCGGTTTTTCCGAAAGCAAGATAAAGTCAATGCTTTTCAGGATACGCAATAAGCTCAGGCTTACACTTGAAAAGGAGGGTTTCAGATGAAAGAGTATGATATTTTAAATGCAATCGGCGATGTAGATGAAACCGCTGTAAAAAACGCAAAAGTTAAAAGAAAATCCCGCAGGCGGATATTTATTTGTGCAGGCTCGCTTGCAGCCTGTGCGGCTGTGGCAATCTCGGTAGGCTTTGCATCGGGATATTTCGGTACATGGGGCGTAGCTTCTCAAATTCCCGCAGACGAAAGCAAAGACACCTTAGCGCCCGCACACGGCTATGTCCCGGTTTATTATGTACAGGACGGTAAAATTGCCGCAAAAAAGCATTATCTTCAGCTTTCGGCTGAAGGGGTTTTCACAGTCTGGAGAGAGGAAAACGGGATAGGCGATGAGGTAGAGCTAATAGATGTGAATATCCAAGACAACGGCAAAGCAACCGTAGACGAAAGCACTGCGCAATATGAGGCCGGCGACCGCTTCGTTTTAAATCTTACCGTCTCAAATGAGATAGAGGCTTATTATGATAAAACCGACTCGGAGCTTCTGCTGGATTCTTTAGAGCAAACGATGTGCGGTTATCAGAATATAGATTTTGATGAATATAATCTGATTTTGGCATAATACCTTTGTCGCAACAAACAAAACGCTTTGGCAAAGTTGATTTTGCCTCTGCACCGCTTGCCGTAAATAATTTGTAAACAAGCCTGCCGCCCCGAAGTTTTGAGCCTCGGGGCGGCATTTTTGCCTTTAAGCCGCCGCTGTAAAAGCTTTTACTCTTAAAACCGCATTTTTTGTTAATTTTTTTATCATTCTTGCCGGCGTTTTTAATTTTCCCTTAAAAAGCACTTGCTTTTTTTATTTATTTTTGGTAAAATAAAATATGAGCGCAGAGCAGATTTGCTTTGCGGCATTGCAGTAAAATTTGAGGGCAGCCTCATAGAAATTATACAAAGCGAAAGGAATTATTACCATGAGCAAGTTAAACAAGAAGAATGTGGAAGATTTACAGGTTAAGGGCAGAAAGGTTCTTGTCCGCGTTGACTTCAACGTACCTATGAAGGAAGGCAAGATTACAAATGACAACAGAATCGTCGCCGCACTTCCCACAATCAAGAAGTTAGTTGAAAACGGAGCTAAGGTTGTTCTTTGCTCTCACCTTGGCAAGCCCAAGAACGGTCCTGAGGACAAGTTCTCTCTCAAGGCGGCGGCTGACAGACTTGCAGAGCTTATGAGCGGCACAAAGGTAACCTTTGCAAAGGACGACGTTGTTGTAGGCGAAAACGCTAAGAAGGCAGTAGCTGAGATGGGCGAGGGCGAAATCGTTGTTCTTGAGAACACCCGTTTCAGAGGCGCAGAGGAAACCAAGAACGGCGAGGGCTTCGCTAAGGAGCTTGCAGACCTCGTTGACGATGATGTATTTGTAATGGACGCATTCGGCTCGGCTCACCGTGCTCACGCTTCCACCGCAGGCGTTACAAGCTTTGTTAAGGAAACCGCGGTAGGCTACCTTATGAACAAGGAAATCGAGTTCCTTGGCAACGCCGTTGAAAATCCCGTAAGACCTTTCGTTGCTATCCTCGGCGGCGCTAAGGTTGCAGACAAGCTCAACGTTATCTCGAACCTGCTCGAAAAGTGCGATACACTCATTATCGGCGGCGGTATGGCTTACACCTTCCTTAAGGCTAAGGGCTGTGAGGTTGGTACTTCTCTTGTTGACAACGAGAAGCTTGACTACTGCAAGGAAATGATAGCAAAGGCTGAATCTCTCGGCAAGCAGCTCCTGCTCCCTGTTGATACCACAATTTCCAAGGCGTTCCCCGATCCTATCGACGGTCCTGTTGAAGTAAGCGTTGTTGATTCCGACAACATTCCCGCAGATATGATGGGACTTGACATCGGCGCAAAGACGGCGGAGCTTTTCGCTGACGCCGTTAGATCAGCCAAGACTGTTGTATGGAACGGACCTATGGGCGTGTTTGAAAACCCCGTACTCGCAAAGGGTACAATAGCTGTTGCAAAGGCGCTCGCTGAAACAGACGCAACCACCGTTATCGGCGGCGGCGACAGCGCGGCGGCAGTTGTACAGCTCGGCTTTGCCGATAAAATGAGCCACATCTCCACAGGCGGCGGCGCTTCTCTCGAATACCTCGAGGGCAAGGTTCTTCCCGGCATCGCTTGCATTCAGGACAAGTAATTGATTTTCTGCAAGGGGCGGAGTTATCCGCCCTTTGATATGTATACGGAAAAGGGCAGAGCTGATAAGGAGTTATTATGAGCGAAAAGCTGAAATTATACGGCAAAACGGTTGAGAGTGTTGCCGAATGTGATTTTAACAATGCTTCAATAAAGCAGACGGGAATGGAAAACATCGTTATTTCCGAAAGCAATATGACAGGCTGTGAGCTTGAAAGAGTAAATATTTCTTACGCTGACTTTAAAGCAAGCGATATTTCAAATGCGGATTTTTCGGGCTGTAATCTGTCAAATCCGGATTTTTCGGGCTGTAACCTCACAGATGTAACCTTTTCCGGCTGTAATCTTGCACGTGCAGATTTTCACGGCTGTGATCTTACAGACGCCGATTTCACAGGCTGTAATTTTGCAGACGCACAGATTGACGGTATCGGTATTGCCGAAATGATTGAATTTTATAAGCAGAACAAACAATAAATTGTATTTGAAAGGAACGATAAAAATGAACAAGCAGGTCAGAAAAGCAATAATCGCAGGTAACTGGAAAATGAACAAGACGCGCCCTGAGGCAAAGGCTCTCTTAGAGGAGTTAAAGCCCATGGTAGCAGACATCAAGGACGTTGAGATAGTAGCTTGCGTACCCTTCACAAATCTTGAAACCGCACTTGCGGTAACCGAAGGCACTAACATCAAGGTCGGCGCGGAAAACTGCCATTTTGAAAAGAGCGGTGCATTCACCGGTGAAATCTCTGCTGATATGCTCGCTGAAATGGGCGTTGAATACGTAGTTCTCGGCCACAGCGAAAGACGTCAGTATTTCGCAGAAACCGACGAAACCGTAAACAAGAGAACAAAGGCGGCTTTAGCGGCAGGCTTAAAGCCTATCGTATGCGTAGGCGAGCTTCTCTGGGAGCGTGAGTGCAACATCACCGAGGAGGTTATCGCACGTCAGATTAAGCTCGACTTCTATGATATTTCCGCTGAGGACCTCAAGAAGTGCGTTATCGCTTACGAGCCCGTATGGGCAATCGGCACAGGCAAGACCGCAACCGCAGACCAGGCTGAAGAGGTTTGTGCATTTATCCGTGCTACTCTTGCAAAGATTTATGACGAGGATACCGCACAGAAGATAACCATTCAGTACGGCGGCTCTATGAATGCAGGCAATGCAGAGGAGCTGGTTTCCAAGCTCAATGTTGACGGCGGTCTTATCGGCGGCGCTTCTCTCAAGGCGGCTGACTTCACAACCATCATCAAGGCTGCGGCAAACGGCTGATTATACTAAAGAATAACAAAAGAAAGCCTTTTAAGGCAATATGAGAAAGGACGCTTAAAATTATGCCAAAACCTATTTTACTTGTTGTAATGGACGGTATAGGCTTTTCAAAGACGGGACTCGGCGACGCTGTTTCCCTTGCCAATACTCCCACGCTTGATATGCTTCTCAAGGAATGTCCCAATACCCGCCTGAAGGCACACGGCGACGCAGTGGGACTTCCCAGCGACGATGATATGGGTAACTCCGAGGTAGGACACAACGCACTCGGCTGCGGACAGATTTACTCACAGGGCGCAAAGCTCGTAAACGAGTCTATCGAAAGCGGCAAGATGTACGATTCCTCCGCATGGGGCGAGCTTATCGGCAACTGCAAGATAAACGGCAGTACGCTCCACTTTATCGGACTTTTATCGGACGGCAACGTCCACTCCAACATTTCTCACCTGTTCAAGATGCTTGCACAGGCTAAGAAGGAGGGTGTAAGAAAGGCAAGAATACACATTCTGCTGGACGGCAGAGATGTACCCGCAACCTCTGCTCCCATCTATGTTGAACAGCTTGAAAATTACCTCGCAGAGCTCAGCGACGACAGCTTTGACGGTAAGATTGCAAGCGGCGGCGGCCGTATGAAGGTAACCATGGACCGCTACCAGGCTGACTGGAAAATGGTTGAGCTGGGCTGGAACACTCATGTTAAGGGCGAGGGCAGACAGTTTGACAGCGCAATGCAGGCTATCGAAACCTACCGCACAGAGATTGACGGCGTTATCGACCAGGATTTACCCGCATTCGTAATCGCAAAGGACGGCAAGCCTGTCGGAAGGATTGAAGACAAGGACAGCGTTATCCTCTTTAACTTCAGAGGCGACCGCGCTATCGAGCTTTCCATGGCGTTTGACAACGAACAGTTCAACGAGTTTGACAGAGGCGCAAAGCCCGATGTTTGCTTTGCAGGTATGCTCCAGTATGACGGCGACTTAAAGCTCCCTAAGCGTTATCTTGTAAATCCTCCCGAAATTACAAACACCCTCACAGAGGTGCTTGTTGCGGCAGGGCTCAACGAATACGCAGTTTCCGAAACACAGAAGTACGGCCACGTTACTTATTTCTGGAACGGCAACAAGAGCGACAAGTTCAGCGAGGAGCTTGAAACCTACAAGGAAATCCCCTCCGACAATGTTTCCTTTGACCAGAGGCCCTGGATGAAGTCCGCTGAGATTACCGATGATATAATCGAAGCTATAAAGAGCAAGAAGTACGACTTTATCCGCTGCAACTTTCCCAACGGCGACATGGTAGGCCATACAGGCAGCCTTGAAGCAACCATCGTCGGAGTTGAGGCTGTCGATCTCGGACTTGCACGTCTTATCAAGGTTTGCGACGAGTACGGCGTAACTCTCCTCGTTACCGCGGACCACGGCAACGCCGATGAAATGCTTGAGAAGAATAAGAAGGGCGTGGTTCAGGTAAGAACAGCCCATTCGCTCAACGCAGTTCCTTTCATCATTTACGATAAGGATGTCAAGTATACCATCAAGGACGGCACTTACGGTCTTGCAAACGTTGCCCCCACGGTAGTAAAGATGTTCGGCCTTACAGCACCCGATTGCTGGCAGGAGAGCATGATATAAGCAATATTTTAAATATAACATAAAATGGCTCTATAATAAATATTGGGGTAGCCAAATAGAGCCTAAGAATTTAATTTTAAAAAAGTAAAAAAAGTAGAGCATATTTGGTGAAAATCCGTTATAACGGAATTGTGAACTAACCACGAACGGAGGACCGAATATGC